>NZ_JARRIR010000004.1:0-520950 GCF_029601685.1 Rhizobium sp. YJ-22
GTGACCCGGAAGTCATCAAACGCATCATGGCAGACGAGCCGAAATCATAAGCCCCGCGGCCTTCGCCGGATGGATACGTTTATTCCCCAAAAGTATTCGCCGTAATAAACTGAGTGCGTCAGTATCCTGTGAATTGCCTGAACGCTCCATCGCGACCCCGATCTGGTGCGGTACCCGTGCTCATTCAGCCAAACCACTATCGACTTGACGCCCATGGGCGGCCCGTTCCCGTCGCCGAAGACAGCCATCGAGTATGTCTTCTCGACCATCATCCGCTCCTCATTGTCTACATCAAGAACGGATCGCTGCGGGTTTTCGGGGCAAGCGATGCGCTTGTAGCCATAAGGAGGAGTGCCGCCTGGCCAGTAGCCTTTCTCGATCATATACAGGCGTGCGCGGGTTGAATCGACCGATGACCTGACGGAGTAAAATTCATCCATAAGGTTTGTCATGCGCAACGCTACCATTCCACCCGCATCTTTCGAAAAGGATTGTGATACGGCGAGAATATCAATGTTCCGATGTCGAAGAAGAGACTCAAAGAGCGAGTAGTCTCTTGATGATCGAGCAAACCTTGCGGTGTTATGTATCAGAATTTTATCGAATGGTGGATCGCCTTCGCCGGAGGCATCTCTAATCATTCTTTTGAATTCTTTCCTCGCGGTGGATTTTGCTGACCTTCCCGGCTCATAGTACACAGCGACAATCAACCAATTCTGCTGCTCGCAATATTTTCGAAGATGGCCCTCTTGATCGGGCATTGACAGATCGCTGCGCACACTTCTTTCGCCGGATACGCGAATGTACAGGGCTGCCCGTACGGGGCCTTTTATTACCGTATGGCTCGTTGTACCCGTCAGAGAGGCTTGACGCTTTCGGCGGTCTTCGGTGGTTTCTTTCTTTGTCTGCTGGCCCAATAGGTCGTTAAAGAGCATCTCCAATGGCGTCTGTGACCTATCGATGCGTATTCCGTTTGCCGTGAATTTGGTCGCCGGTGCGGCCTTTAATTTTGCACTCTTATCCCGACGGGAGGTAGAGTTTGATCGTTGGCGCGTCTTTGTCATGGGTAACTCCTTCACACGTTTGGGGTCAATTTTCGGGTCAATATTTGCGCTAAAGCCGCAACTTCCCGCTCGGTAACGCGAGATGGCAGTGCGACAGAATTTGAAACGATCCACAGCGTCTTATTGGTGCGGTAACTCGCGATTGGCTCGGTCAGTCGCATCTCTTTTTTAAATGCCTCCTGCCCAACAAAGCCAAATGCAGCATCTTGCGGCGAAATTGGTGGGGCACGGCGGCGATTGGGATTGTCGATGGTCGGCGCTTTACCATTCTCATATTTGACGGCCATTCACGCACCTCGGTTACTCGGCTTAGTACTCTGATGGTGACGAGATCGCTTCCTCTCAGTAATTCCGACACGTCGCCCTCTAATCCACAGCCATAGTGAAGCAACGATGGTGGAAAGAGTCAACAAATATCTGAAATCATTAATTAAACTCAGAATAATTGTAGACCTCATTTAAATTGAATGAGGCAATGGAGGGAAATGCCGTAGTGAAGTCTTCTACGAAAGACATCGATTTGCGCAATGCCCCAAATGATGCATTTCGAATGCATCATCTTAGTGTGCGACTCGGTTGGGGAGATGGAACAGTAGCCGGCTTCTAGCGCGTAAAAAGCCAGAGCGATGCGTTATAAATGCATCATCCAATGCCGTTCCGGTGCGTTATGAATGCATCGATGTGTAAATGTCAGTCGATTCTAGCGACCGTGGGAATATCGAAATCATGCAGGCAGCGTACCCACCTGAGCTGGCGTCGTTATTTTTCTGAGGGGAATGAGAATATTGATTGGAGCCAATTGCGGCCGCTATTGCTTGGTCGCCGTCAAAATAAGGCGGTCTATTCGGCGGTAGCCGCGTCCGGATCATGTATCTTTGCAAATCTGAGCCCACAGATTTGGCCACTAGCCTCGTCGCGTATCAACGACACACCGTTTTCAAAAAGCACTTGCAGAATTTTTTCCAGCGTCTCTTTTGTTACGCGTCCGTCTTTCTCAAGCTTATAAATCGTTCTCGATGCGACGTTTGCCTTCTGGGCCAATGCTATGTGTCCAAGGCCGGTATAAGCCCTGGCGGCACGCGCAATCGCGGGTTCAAAGATTTTTTTCAAGCTCAAGCTCTTCTGACTTTGTGACTGATTGTCTTAAATGATCTCGTCATGCGGAGATTCCGCCCTAAGGCTCATCCCTCCATCGGACGCCAACGCCATAGAACAAGCCGGAGGTCACATCGCCCCATCCAAGAAAGGCAATACCCTCCCGCTCATAGAACGATCTCAGACGATGTGATGACTGTTGGTCCGTAGACCCGCCTGCCTCGAGCTGCCCGATTTTCCGCTCAGCCATATTCAGTAGGCCAGCGATCTCGGATTGCTTTTTATTTAGCAGTGACCTCGCGGCGGCGAAGGCGACGCCAGTTCGCTCCGTACGAAACTCCGATGCTCTCTGTGCGTGTTCAGGTAACTCCGCTGGCACTCGCCATCGTGCACCAAGTCCTGACGTTCGCCCTGAAGCGAAATCGATCGTCCCAAGAAATTCAATGCCCAGCGCTTCATAAAGCGCCCGCAGCCTTATGTTTGTTGATCTACCAAGCTCGTCTGTGTTTTCAGCGATCCATACCGCTTTCTGCGTGATGGCAATACGCGCAGCCGCCTCTCGCTGACTAAGACCAGCGAGTGTTCGGGCCACCCTGAGGGCATCGGCGAATAATAGCGTCGTCATGAAACCGTAAGGCCGGTTTCCTCTACAAATGTCAATTTTCTCCTTTTTGAAGTCTTTTAATGCTTCATAGAATCAATATAAATGCATCTATGACGTCTTCATGGGCGTCGCATGGCATGGCGGCACCACAGGCTCCTTGATTCGGTGGGGCGGTCTTCTTGACGGCGGTTGTGCGTGGGCCTGACCGAGCACAGGCCGCTCACCACGAATGACACTTAACGGAGAATAAGATGAGTCACGCGCCATCACTGGGATGGTTTGGGATGATCAACGCTCAGTTGATCGATCAACCACAAAGTCTTGCTGTAGAGTTACAGGAGCCAACCATTGACGCAAACGGGGTCGCAACAGCGTCCATTGATCAATGGTCCGTGACTACACGAGCAGTCCCCCGCCTTATTGGCCTTCCGTCTTTACATGCGAAGATTGTTGACGGCAACCCGTTGTTCTCTGTTGAATTGTATAACGCCGACCAGGAGGACAGTGTCGCGGGAACTTTTTCGCGCTGGTATGAGCTGAGAGCCGAACCGGCGTATTGCGAACATAATTATCCGAGGCCGCGATGAGGGCCTGGATATTCTCCGACTTGCACCTCGAGGTCGACCCAGAGTTCAAACTTATGGATATCCCCGACGCGGATGTTTGCTTATGTGCGGGCGACATCTTCGACGGCGGGGTTGCGGCAAGTATGTTGTTTTTACGCGATTATGTGGCTCGCCAGATGCCGGTCGTGTTCGTCCCCGGAAATCATGAATACTACCGGGGGTCTATCAAGGAGGGATTGGAGGTCGGTTACCGGTTGGCTGAGAGTTGCGATGACCTGTTTATGCTGAACGGAGATTCGGTGTTAATTGGCGGCTATCGCTTTATCGGTGCAACGTTATGGACAGATTTCGATCTCTACGGCGAACCGCGGTTGGCAATGGCAATCGCTCGCGAAGAGTTGAACGACTTTAAGCGAATCAAGCTTTCAAAGACACCATTTAAAAAATTCACACCGCAGGAAAGCCAGCACCTGCACCGGATCGCGACCATTAACATCGACAACGTGTACCGGTCCCAGCCAAATCTTCCGACAGTCATCGTCAGCCACCATGCGCCGAGCATGATGTCGGTACCGCCGCAGTTTCTAAGAGACGGCCTGACACCCTCCTTCGCGTCGCGGTTCGAGCGCCGAATACTTGAATATGAGCCGCTCCTGTGGGTGCACGGCCACATCCATACACCTAGCGACTATCGGATAGGGAAAACACGGGTTGTGTGTAATCCACTCGGTTACCCCGACGAGCCTTCGCGGAAAACGTTCAATCCTCATCTGGTGATCGATCTTGCCAAACTCGCCGAAGCATAAAATCCTGAGAATGCGCGGTCGGTCGTTGTGGGCTCCGGATAATACCGCCGATCTTTCCGATCTGACCGTGCCTATCCATCTCGCTTATTGTCAGGTGGTCGCCGCGCTGCGGCATCACGCGGGCGCGGGACCACCGAACCTTGCCATTGTTGTGGTTCCAGCGGTCGACGCCGTGGATAGCTTCGTTTCGGCCAGTCGCCTCTATCTCCGTCAGGTTCTCGATCAAAACGGATACATCGAACCATTCGTTCGCGCGCTGAAAACTACGAAACGGGATCGACTGACGGAACTGGAAATTCAGCGCCGAGCGGCTGAGGCGGGTAAAAGCATTTTGATTTGTTCGAGCGTGGATGAGGTAGACGAGGAACTTAGGTTGTTCGCGGACGTCATCGCAATGATCCCGACGCCGACGTCACATCAGATCAAAGCGACCTTCCGTCGATACGGACACGCGGTAACGACGGCCGACGAGGAGATGATAAAATCGGAGACCTGGACGCGGCTCGTCTACGCGTTTCAACCCAATCGCCCGGTCAAAGCGGCGCTGCGCCGACTGAGGGATACCATAGATCGTCCACCAGCGCCAACGGCTGCACCGCTTTCCACTGGGCCGACGCTGGCCGATCTTAGCGGGCTCGGCGCGGCGAAGGACTGGGGTCTCGAGCTCGCGCGCGACCTCGATGATTTCAAAGCCGGTCTGATCGCGTGGGATGACGTCGACATTGGGGCGCTGATCTCAGGACCACCTGGAACCGGGAAGACACTCTTCGCCGAAGCCCTTGCGCGGACATGCCGCATACCGATCGTGGTGACGTCCGCTGCACAGTGGCAGGCCTGTGGCTATTTGAACGACATGTTGAAAGCCATGCGCGACAGTTTCGCCGAGGCACGGTCGATAGAGACGGCGTTGCTGTTCATCGACGAGATCGACGCCGTCGGCAGCCGGGCAACCAACCGAAGTCACAATGCCGATTACACGCGCCAAGTCATCAATGGACTTCTTGAACTGCTCGATGGCTTCGAACGCCGTCGCGGGATCGTTGTCGTCGGAGCAACAAACCATCCGGAATACATCGATCCCGCGATTCTGCGGCCGGGACGCCTCGATAAGCACTTAGTTATCCAACTTCCGGACGCAGCCACTCGTAGACAGATATTTCAATTCCATGCCGGCTTCCCCGTGCCCGAAGATCAAGAGGATGGGTTTGCGCGCTCGACGCAGGGGATGGCAGGCGCTCACCTGGAGCAACTCGTTCGAGATGGTCGTCGAACCTCACGTCGCCAGGGACAGCCATTCGAATTCCGACACGTGGCATCGATCGCCACTCCATTGATAGACCTTCCCGCCGAGCAAATGCGGCGCGCCGCCTATCATGAGGCGGGACATGCGATTGTCGGTCTCGAACTCGGAATGGAGCTTCATGGCATATCGATCAACGATAAGGTCTTGGCGACCGGCGTAGACAATCTGGGCGGCGCGGTATTCAGGACGCCCACATTTCCGATGAAGACACGATCATACTTTCTCGATCAGATATGCATGTATCTCGCGGGGCTCGGAGCGGAATCCTTGATCTTCGGCGAGTTCACAGAGACTGGAGGCGATCCGCGATCGGACCTGGCTCGGGCCACGGCGATCGCGAGCAAGGTTGAAGCGTGTTACGGGATGGGAGCCACGCTGGCGATCGATTTGGTGGAAGAGCGCGATCTCGCACGGCTGCGCGCTGGAGACTTTAGGCTTCGCAAGGCGGTTACCAAACTTCTCGACGCGGAATCGACAAGGGCGAAGACAATTCTGGACATGAGGATCGATGCCTTGAACACGGTCGCCGAAACTTTGATGGAATCACGCGTCATAAGCGCCGCAGAGGTGCAGGATACCCTGAAGGTTCATCCTGCACGGGAAGATTCCCTGGGAGTGGAAGGGGATCGACCTGACTATGCGGCGCGAGTTGCACGCCGGGTGATGCACGGTCTTCATGAGGATGACATCCGCAAGGAGGTTGATGCAGCGCTGAGGCGCTGGGGCATGATCTAGCCCGCCACTGTTAGGGGAGACATCACCTTGTCAAAACGAAGAAAGACAAAGAAAGGGAAGTCAGATGGCGGCGAGCGCTCGTTCGGATCGGGTCTTGATGAAGTAGGCTGGAAACCGCGTTCCGGAACATCCCATCTCAAGCCGCGTGTGAATAAAACACCGAATGACATTCGTCGGACCTACGAGCGCGCGTTCGATGCCCTGGTCGCCGAGGGGCGGTTCGGCGGCCCAAGCCATATCTCTACCGAACTCGAGATTCTTGAAGAAGCTACCAGGCTTGTTAAGCAGGCGCGCGAAAAAGGCGATTAACACGTCGCTTACCGCGACCTGTCGTGGACGTAGGAACCGACCGTGCGATCTGCAGGTTCTGGGCAAGCGAAACCGTTCAATACGGCACGTCCAGCGATGCCGCGCACCATTCTAAAAACTCTGAACTACGTGCAGCATCGTGCGCTTGCTAGGTCGCTGCAACAATCTGCATTGTCGTCCAGCTTCTGGGCTAACCAGCGATCACGTGGCTTGCAACTGGCGGGCCTTGGCATCAGGTTTATGGCCAGAGCGCCATTTCCCGTCACGGGTTGGTCGGCGCAGAAAAGCTGCATCGGGCGTACGCCGTCACTGACCTCGAAGGTCAGCTTTGCCGATGCGTCCAGTTTAACGTGTTCGGAAACCTTGCGGACGATCGCCGAAAACTTTCCCGCAGTCATATGCGTTCGCTCGCCTTCCTCGACATCCCATAGCTGTACGAAGATTTCCGACCAGGCTTCGGGATTGGCACCACAGTCCAGCGCCGAAAACTTTCCCGCCTTTACTTCCGTGACATGATAGCCTGGCTTGATCTGGCGGCCATCGTAACTGAATACCAGCGGAAGTTCCGGCGTCTCCGCCATCCTGTCGAGAAGATCGCCGAGTGTGATGTCCGTGTCAGCCGAAACCGCCTTGTCGATCATGTTCATCTGCGCTATCTCCTGATTCAACTATTCAAGGAATATTGAAACATGGATGAACGTCAAGCCCTGTCTTCTTTCTCGGCCCTGTCTCAGGAGACCCGCCTCGGAATCGTAAGGTCTCTGGTTGTCGCTGGACATGAAGGTCTGGCAGCCGGGGCAATCGCACAACGTCTCGGTGTATCGGCTTCCGCTCTAAGCTTCCATCTCAAGGACCTTGTCCACGCGAACCTGATCGCGCAACGGCGGGAATCGCGGTCGCTCGTTTACACGGCGAACTACGACGCTCTGGCCGCGCTGGTGACGTTTCTCCTTGAGGACTGCTGTGCAGGCCATCCGAAAGTCAGGACCTCTGTGGAAGCCTGCTGCGCGCCGGGTGCCGAGAGCGGAGCCGACGTCGTTGCGTGATAACAGCATTCAGACCGGGATAGTCGCGGCGCTCGGGGTCACGCAGATCATCGGATACGGGACACTCTATTACGCTTTTTCGATTCTCGCCGAGGGCATGGCCTCCGACTTCGGTATCAGCGTCGAGCAGGTCTTCGCCGTCTTCTCCGTGTCGCTGTTCGTCGGCGGCCTCACGGCTCCCCTGATCGGGCGCGAGCTGGACCGCAGGGGTGCGGCCGCGGTCATGACATTCGGTTCGGCGATCGCGGCCGCCACGCTCGCCCTTTGTGCCTGGTCGCCATCCGTCGCCGTGTTCGCGCTCACCATTGTTCTGCTCGAGGTCTCGTCGGGCATGGTCCAGTACCAGGCTGCCTTCGCCGCCCTCGTGGAGAGCGACCCCAAGACTGCGCCGAGGAGCATCACTTATCTCACGCTGATCGCGGGTTTCGCCTCCAGCATCTTCTGGCCGATCTCGGCGGCGTTGACGGCTTATCTCTCATGGCGGGAAATCTATCTCGTTTTCGCGGCCCTTAATCTGGCGCTCTGCATGCCCTTGCACTTCTGGATCATGCGGGCGGGAAGGATCGCCAACGCGCAGGGGATGCGGAAGGAAAGGCAACACGTCGTCGGGGCGATCCCCGTCGAGCGCCGTCGAGGCGCGATGCTGGTCGTATCCGCGGCTTTCGCCCTCCTCGGCTTCACGCTGGCGTCCATCCTTGCCCACATGGTGCCGATGCTGGGCGCGCTCGGGCTTGGCGGCGCGGCGGTGGTCATCGGTTCACTGTTCGGACCGGCTCAGGTCCTGAGCCGCCTGATCAACATGATCTTCGGCACGAGCCTCGCGCCGCCCGGTCTCGCGGTCGTTTCCGCCGTACTGATGGTACTCGGCGTCTTCATCCTCGGGGTTTCCGGGGAATGGCTGCCTGGCGCTGTGGCCTTCGCGGTCTGCCTCGGTTTAGGCTCGGGCATCAACTCGATCGCGCAAGGCAGCCTCCCTCTGTATCTGTTCGGGTCTGACGGATACGGGGCCGTTACGGGGCGCATGGCCGCGGCAAGACTCGCGGCCGGCGCAGCAGCACCCTTCGCGTTCGCCGCCGCCATGCATCAGATCGGTATCGGTTTCTCGCTATTCGCGACCGCCGCGCTCGGGACACTTGGCATCGGCGCATTCGTCCTGGTCGCGATCGAGGCACGTCGTCACCCCGTCGCGGCCGAATGACCGATTAGATCGACTTGAGGGAAACCCGCTTCTCGAGTTCGGCCGCAGCTTCTCTCCGCTCGCTGTAACGGTCCGTCAGGTATGGCGATGCGTCCCGTGTCAGGATCGTGAACTTGACCAGTTCCTCGCAGACGTCCACGACGCGCTCGTAGTACGAGGACGGCTTCATGCGGCCGTCGGCGTCGAACTCCTGAAACGCCTTGGCAACGGAAGACTGGTTGGGGATGGTGATCATCCGCATCCAGCGCCCGAGGACGCGCATCTGGTTTACGGCATTGAAGGACTGACTGCCACCTGACACCTCCATGACCGCAAGCGTCTTGCCCTGTGTCGGCCGAACCGATCCGATCGACAGCGGTATCCAGTCGATCTGGGATTTCATGATGCCCGTCATCGCGCCATGGCGCTCGGGGCTGACCCATACCTGGCCCTCAGACCACTCGGACAATTCGCGGAGTTCCTGCACCTTGGGATGGCTGACTGGCGCTTCGTCGGGAAGCGGCAGGCCCTTCGGATCATAGACGCGGACCTCGCATTCGAAATACTCGAGCAGACGACGTGCCTCGTGCGCGAGAAGCCTGCTGTACGACACCTCCCGAAGAGAGCCGTACAAGATCAGGATGCGCGGCTTGTGCATCGAGAACTGGGGACGCAAGGCCTCGAGGTCGGGCTTTCGAAGATGGTCGATGGATGCGGCGGACAATGGTTCAGACAATGCGCTTTCCTTCTTCGTCGAGAAGACGCTCGCCGTCTTCCTTTGCAAACGGCCCCTTGAACGCTTCCGCCGGGAGGATGTCGAGCACGACCTCGGATGGCCGTGACAAGCGCGTACCAATCGGCGTGATGACGAACGGGCGGTTTATCAGGATCGGGTCCTTCAGCATGGCGTCAAGCAACTGGTCATCCGTCAGGTCGGGGTTGTCGAGACTAAGCTCCGCGTAGGGCGTTCCTTTCTCCCGGATCGCCTGCCTGACAGTGAGACCCGCCTCCGCGATCATCGTCACGAGCTCGTCGCGGGTCGGCGGTGTCTTGAGATATTCGATCACCGTCGGCTCGATCCCCGCATGCCGGATCAGATCGAGAGTGTTGCGCGACGTCCCGCAGGCGGGATTGTGGTAGATGGTGACGTCCATGTTCAGGTCCTTTCGGAGACGGTGTTTCTGGAAACGGCCGGCGCGGCTTCGTACCAGCCCTTGGAGCGGTTCACGATCCAGACGACGGATAGCATCACCGGGACTTCGATCAGGACGCCGACGACTGTCGCCAGCGCCGCCCCCGACTGGAATCCGAACAGGCTGATGGCTGCGGCCACGGCCAGCTCGAAGAAATTGGAGGCACCGATCAGCGCCGAGGGTCCGGCCACGCAGTGGCGTTCGCCCGACATGCGGTTGAGGACGTAGGCCAGGCCGGAATTGAAGTAGACTTGGATCAGGATCGGGACGGCAAGCAAGGCGATTATTGTCGGCTGCGCGATTATCTGCTCGCCCTGGAAGCCAAACAGCAGCACGAGGGTCGCCAGCAGTGACACGAGCGAGATCGGCGAAAGCACCTCAAGCATCCGGTCAAGCCGGGCGCTCGTGCCGTCGGCCGTCAGCTTCCTCCGCAGAACCTGCGCGATGATGACCGGGACGACGATATAGAGCCCGACCGAGATGGCGAGCGTGTCCCATGGCACCGTGATGGCCGACAAACCGAGAAGCAGACCGACGAGAGGTGCGAAGGCGACGATCATGATGGCGTCATTCAGTGCCACTTGGGACAGCGTGAAGAGCGGCTCGCCGCGGGTCAGGTTCGACCAGACGAAGACCATGGCCGTACACGGAGCAGCGGCAAGGATTATCAGGCCCGCGATGTAGGAATCGATCTGGTCGGCAGGCAGGTACGGCCTGAACAACCACCCGATGAAGAGCCACCCGAGGAGCGCCATGGAGAACGGCTTGACGGCCCAGTTGATGAAAAGCGTGACCCCGATACCCCGCCAGTAGGTGCCGACCTTCGCCAGGGAGCGGAAGTCGATCTTGAGTAGCATCGGGATGACCATCAGCCAGATCAGGACGGCCACGGGAATGTTGACCTTGGCGATCTCCGCTGCGCCGACAGTCCGGAAGACACCGGGCATCAGATGGCCGAGCGCGATCCCGACGAGAATGCAAAGGGCGACCCAGACGGTCAGGTAACGTTCGAACGTGGACATCAGGCAGTCCTCGTGTCCGGTCGCGTCGAACCTTCCATAGCGCCGATCTGGCGGAGCTTGGTTTCGAGCGCCATTCGGTCGATGGACTCGAGCGGCAGGCTAAGGAAGGCGGTGATACGGTTCTTGAGGAAGCGGGCCGCCTGTGCGAAGGCGCGCTGGATTTCGACATCCGTGCCGGCGACGGCTGCGGGGTCTTCGACGCCCCAATGAGCGGTCATCGGGTGTCCGATCCAGACGGGGCATGCTTCGCCCGCGGCGCTGTCGCAGACGGTGAAGATGAAATCCATCTCTGGTGCGTTCGGCTCGGCGAAGACATCCCAGCTTTTCGACGAGAAGCCCGTCGAGGCGTAGCCGAGGGCGGAAAGCTCCCGAAGCGCGTGCGGGTTCACTTCTCCTTTGGGTTGGCTACCCGCCGAGTACGCCGTGAAACGCCCGCCGCCCTCCTTGTTGAGGATGGATTCGGCGAGAATTGAACGTGCGGAATTGCCCGTGCACAGGAAGAGCACGTTGTAGGTTTTATCGGTCATGGTCGTGATCCGTTGCTAGGTCGGTGGCCTGTTGAGCTTCATGATGGTGGCCGACGCCGGGCAGATGCCCGAAAGCTGGCGGGTGGAAAGTACGGCGGCTGGAACATCGCGTCTGTCGATCAGGCCGAAGCCGAGGCGCTCGAAAAGGGGAGCCGCGCTCGTCGTTGCCAGAAAGACGCCGACATCTCTACCGGCCTTTTCCACGGTGGCTTCCGCAAGCGTCCGACCGAAGCCCCTGCCGCGGAAGCTTTCAAGAACGACGAGTGACCTCAAGAGGACGTCGTCGCCGCATGCTTCCAATCCGGAGTATCCGACAGTGTCTCCGTTAGACGTCACGGCGCGGAAGAAAGAGCGCCCTTCGTCTTCGACGTCTGCCGTCGGCAGTCCGGCACGGACAAGGGCATCCTTGAATTCAGCATCGCTTCCGGAAACAGGAACCAGCTCGATGCTCATGACGATATCGCCTTGGGTCCGCAACACGGGGTCAGTTCGGCAATGAGCGGTGCGCACAACTCCGCTGAACCGCCGCAGCAGTCCTTGAGGAGAAAAAGGGTCAGATCGCGTAGGCCGTCCAGATCGGCCCGGTAGATGATCGAACGGCTCTGGCGCTCGCTTTTAACGAGGCCCGCCCGTGACAGGGTCGCGAGATGCGCCGACATGGTGTTCTGCGGGACATCAAGCATCCTCGCAAGCTCGCCCGCCGGGACGCCGTCTGGTTCGTGTCGGACCAGAAGCCTGAAGGTGTCGAGCCTCGTTGTCTGTGCAAGCGCTCCAAGCGCAGTGATTGCCGTATTATTTTCCATATATCCAGAATAATGGATATTTTAGGCGTGTCAATCCTTCACCATGCACATACAGCCCCTAGTTATCTGCTTTAAAAATGGCGGTACACGATGATAGGATAACTGCTGTTGTTGGCTCAAAGCAAACATTCAGCTCCTCGGCCATCACATTCTCACGGTCGCGGGTGGCAGCATGCGGACAACCGTGATCTAGGAAATACCAAGCTACTTTGCGATCAGTCCGTTGAGAGCTTCAAAAAGCGTCTCCGCGCGTTTAAGCGTCTCCAGAACCGGCTCTGCACCCCCGGCGAGCGTCTCGGGGTGCATTAGCAACCAGGAAGCTGGGGTGAAGTGACTATAAAGCGGTGCCGGCTCAGGAAGCACATTGAAGTACGCCTCTGCCTTCTTCACCTGACGCTGGGTGTTCTCGTCAGCGGCGATGAGTTTTCCTGGATCAAGCGCCTGCTTGCCTTTCAGTTCATAGGTACCATTGACGATTGTACAGAACAGCTGCGGATCAAAGAGGTCTTCGATATCGGCCTCCTCTTGGGTCACGAAGTCAGCGATCGACAACACCCCGCCGTCCTTGATGACCTCAGATTTCCTGAGGTTTTCAAGCTTGTTCTTGTCTTTTTTGGTATAGTCGGAAAGCGCTACCACATCGAGGCTATTGCCTGCGAAGAGAGACACAAACGATTGAATTTTATCGATTCCGCCAGCTGGGCACATAACCCATTTAGGATTGAGACCGGTACGCTGGCGGCGGATTAGCTCAGCCGAGAGCGCTTGTAGATAGAGAATGTCGCCCGGTCCTTCAACGAGCACGGTGTGCTTTCCGATGAAGAGCGACTGGGTCAGCGAGTAGCCAAGCGCTCCCTGAAGGGGAAACACAGAATCCTTTTCGGCTTTGAGCACGTCTTCACGTACCATCGTGCCAGTAGGCGTACGCCGTCCACGCCCATCGACTTCCACAAGGTCCTCAACAATTCTCGAGGCCATAATGTTGTCGTGTGGCACCATAAAGGGGGAGTGTGTCGAGTAAATGATCTGGTGGTGCGGCTCGAGCTTTTCGGTGAAATATCGCAGCAGATCGGCTTGGGCCAAGCCGTGGAGCGTTAAACCCGGCTCGTCGAGGAGCAGGAAGACATTACCCGTGGCGTCCTTCTTCACACGGTCAAACTTTATGAGGAATGAGAAGAACCAGGTAAAGCCGGCGCTCCTCTCCGAGAACGACGTGTCCGCCTTGTGGAGAAGATTATAGATACGGGCACGGCCAACGGCTCCGGAGTTGAAGGGTGCTGGATCGCCGGGGAGGCCCTCGGCAACGCTCACACGTATCTCAATGTCTTGGTTCTGGGTCCAGTATTCCAGGATTTCTTCCGTTAAAACGTTAGATGCAGCCTGCAATTTTGCGTTGAAGCTCTCGAACGTCGTCGTACCCAAAATCTCAGACAGGGGCACACCCGAGTACTCGAGGAATTCCCAGAAAAGCCTATCGCCTCGGTATAGATCATTGCTGAAAAGCGTTTTGTCGTTCGCCCAGGCGTTAAGCGATGGTAAATGCACCATCGCATTCATGCGGTCGTAGTTTGAAAAATACATGAATTGGGGAAAGTGCGGCTCGAGAATCTCTCGCGCCCTAGAATAGATCGACTTGTACGGGTAGGCGTTGACAAGATCGAGAAACGTCTTGTGTTTGGTGTTCGCCTCAAGCTCGGTAAGCTTAGCGATAAGCTCCCTAATCGTCTTCGGGCTGCCAACCTGACTCTTCTCGGCAGCTGAAAAGCCACGCTGAGAGACTAGGAAAGCTATTGCCTTTTCCTCATCGATCGGGAGAGTCCAAACCGTGCCGGTCGAGTTGTAGTAGCGAGAGACCGTTATCGTTGTGCCTGTGACCGCGTCTGGACCAAATTCACCCTTCAGTTCATCTCTTTCTTCCTCGCTAAGCTCCCAGACCGAGCGAATAACTTCGGCTTGTTTGCCCTCGTGCCGTTCCTTGTACCGAGCCAGATAACGCTTCGGGTAATCGCGTTCAAGTTCATACCCAAACGGCGTTGCAGGGTGGGGATTGAGGCCTGCTATCGCTTGAAGAATAGCGGTCTTGCCTGCTTCATTCTTGCCGACGAGGCACGTGAGATGTTCAACGGTAAACTCGCCTGAGTCCTCGACGGAACGGAAATTCTTGATGCGTACACTTTTCAGTTCCACGGACCCCTCCAAGCAACACCGAATATAATGTCCAAAGACAACTAGCACTGAGGACATTGTGGCGCGAGTCTTGCGAAGTCGATATACCGAAATCTATGGTTCGATCCATCCTCGCTGTGTATCGTGTTAACAGCCGTCGTCACAGATCGGGACCGTCGAGAGAATCTCACATTTACAGCTAGATCAAGATCGCAAGGTCAAGCCCGCGATCCTGTCAGCGTGATCGCCGAAGGCCGACCAAACCACGTCGTTTTGCGGGATGAGGATCGTTATATGTCATAGGCTAGGCGGGCAGGGACAGACGACGGAGATTGCGACTTCTAACGCCATGTTTCATAGCCAATCATTGCATTTGATCGATGGAGTCACTGGGTCAAAGTTTCCCCTAAATTATGGTAACATCACATATCTGTCGGCCTCTCCGCTTCCGGAATTGATGCGGACCTCGTTTTTGGCATGCCGGAATGCTCGATCGTAGGGCTCCCCGTGCGCTAGCGCTCGGTAGAATGACCGCGTGAAGGCGACCGCCGCTTCGTCACCAATCTCGCTGTTGCAACCGATAACTGCTTTTAGATATGGGGCCGCAAGACGTGCAACGCTCTCCGAATAACATGCATTCAGGAGCAGGCACTCGATACTTCTATTGAGTTCTACCAACTCAGCAATCGCTTCCCCGGAAACTTCCGTGGTTTTTCCGCCGACATCTTCAAAAATCAATAGCCCATGATCGCCATGGCCGCTGAAGTGCAATATTTGCGGCTTTGCGTTCATCACTTCCATCTGGAGTTGGTTTGAACGTACCGCCCACCGATTTTCTAGCAGGACATCCACCGTCGGCTCTTGCACCAACTTCAATTGTTCGCGCAGATCACGCGCCTCGGTGTCCAGACGAAGAGGCTGCTGGTCGGTTGGCGACGAGGCAAGCATGAGAGCCTTGATCACTTTGCGTTCCTTCTTGATAAGCGGTGAGCCACGCAGCACTGCCTCGAGATCGGAACCATTCTGAAATAGGTCCATTGTTCCGTTTGAGGATTCATTTGCCTTCAATAGCCCATAAAGCGAGGTCTGCTCCGCCCCGAGAAATACGCGGTCCCGAAGATCAGGTTCCTCGTCCACGATCGCCAGCGCTTTGTCCGAATAGGGTGGGCATTCATCTGAGAATCGAGCGATGTGTTCCGCTAGAAGGCCTTTCACCTCGCGACTGTCCTCAGTGCCGAACCAGTTGATCGTGACCTCCTCGAGCCCATCATAGTAGTTGGCTAAAAGCCCTTTCGCCAGTCCGCAACGAGCCTCCGCATTCTCTATAAACGAGCCGCGATAAATCACATCATGCCGCTCTCTAGGGTCCTTTATCTGTTCAGCTCCCAGTTGAAGGAGCTTTGCCTGCACATTCGGAGCCTCATCCTCAAGGGTATCAAAAGATATCCCCAGGTCAGCGATTGATAAACGTTCGTTCTCGATTACCGACCAAACACAATACTGCCGGACGATGTCATCGGGATATTGTCCAAGCGCCTTCACGATCTGACCATTACTGTGCTTTGGATCAAAAAGGTTTTCGACATCGCGATTAAGTCCCACGGTGATTAGCGCGAGTTTTAGGACTTGGGGATCGGCGGTATCGATTTTAATCTGAAGCCCTGAAAGGTCGAGCTTCGAAGGCTCTGTCACCTGCATCGCAGCGAGAACCCTGATTTCCGGGTCAATAGAACTAAGGCAGTCCACCTCATTGAGCCGACCGTTGTACATTTTTGAAAGCGCCGCCACCGCGGAAGCAACTATTTCTGGCTTACCCTCATTCGCCTTCAAAGCAAGTTCGACATATTTCGTTGATCCTGTACGGGTCCCGAGTTGCGCCAAAGCGTTTAAACACCATCTGACGACCTTATCGTCTTGATGTGAAAGAACTATTCCGCATATGAGCTGCTCAAACGCAGCTCGTCCATCTGGCTTCAGATAATATTTACTTCGATACAGCCTTGAAATGTCCTGTAGCGCAGTCTTCTTACGCCGTGGACTTCCACTTTCGATCTCGTATTTGAGGAATGCCGTTTTCCCGGCTGAGATAACTGGTGACACTAGGCGCGGTTACCAATGCTTGCGACAGCGTCCAGCGCGGCCAGTGTCCAAGGCTCGAAGTCTTCAAGATTATTCGGCTTTACTCGCGTATCCATCCAGCTGGGATCATTGATGGATAGGCGACGCGTCGTCGGCTCGAACCACTCGGGACACGTCCAGTCCATCACGACCAACAATGCGCTGTCGTGGCCGTCACGATCAACTTTCAGAGCCCGCAACGGCTTAGGGCGTGAGATCGCACCTCCATGGACGGCGATTGCAGAGATATCCAGGTCAGAAAGGATCGCTTCGAGAGCATTTTCGCTAGCGCCGTAATCTCCATCCGAGAAAAGCGTACAGTCGAAGAGGCTAACGATACCCGGAAAGCCAATCGTTCGCTTGTTCGCGAAGGTATCGTGGTCGTCTCGATAGCGTCCAAGACGATAGGACAATACGTCGTAGCCCCGCCGGACGATCGAGAAAGTCCAGACCACTAACATGTTCGATTTCTCGTCGGAACTTGCGTAGTGTAAGGCGTTCGCGACCTCCGCAGACCGTATGAAAAGTGTCCAATCAGCGAGAAGTTTTGGGTTGCAACCCTCGACGAAACTCCGGTCGATTGCCAGAGCTGGCCCTTGGTGTAGGTCTCTTGTACGCCTTCGAGCGGCAAAACGCTCTTTGAATTTCTGCGGTATCTCAGGGTCGGCGATAAGCGCTGTAAGGAAAAAAACTCCCGGCTCAGTACGGAAAAATGCCGACGTCGATCTGTGATTAAGAATGTCAGTGCTCAGGCGCGCCTGTAAAGTTTTTGCCTGTGTTTTCCCGTAAAGATGTTTTGGGACAAGTCGCGCCTTATAGGCAGCATCGAGGATGCCCTTCGCCGTCATCGGGCGTCGCGATGCATTCAGAACCGTTTGGGCGATTTCAAGATAGCTATCCATGATGCGTCTGTATACTCAGGGTAGCGAACCATATCTAAGCGATTTCGTGCAAACAAGGTTTCTTATTTTATCAAACAATCGATACTCACGGTTTTCATGAGCGTCGCTACATTTGGGACGCCGCTGTGGCCTTTGCCCCGCCACGCGACCGGCCCATGTCCTTCCCGATGCAAGATTCTCGGAGGAAGCCCCGACTTCAATGGCGCGACGCCAGAAATCGGGGTCGCCGACGATCCGTTCTAGTTCTCACATTCTGCGTTCCGCCGTGCTTTCGCAGACGCTAAAATTCGCCAAACTGAAGACTTTCCGACACCGAGTGTCTTGGAGATACCATATGCGGGAACTCCGTTTGAATGCATCGCGATTATCTTCTGTTCATGCGACTGAGCGGAACCAAGCTTACATATTGATGCTCGTAAAATACTGATATTCCACACACTTTCTGGGTTCGCATTTATATTCTCCCTAATCCGCCAGTTCACCGCCGATTGCCGCACAAATTGGTTGGCTTCCTCTCAAGTACCGAAATGGAGATTCGTGGGCGCGTTCTCAGGAACCAAATATCTAGCGGACATAGGCAAACAGTCCGCCTGGAGCGCCACCGAACAGCGAGAGCGAGCCTGCGCCAGCGACGGCCAGGGCGAAAAATCCTCCCGCCATCGTTACGTTCTTCAGAAGTTCGGTGATGTTGGCTCGATGGGCATCATAGCCTGTAACAAGGCACCAGAGGCCAAGCAGGATGCTCGCCGTGCTGATCGGGTAGCCGAGGGCGACCATTATCCCACCGACGAACTCGCAGAATCCAACCAGATAGGCGAAGAACACGGCGTCAGGCAGCCCCAAGGCGCGAAGTCCCGGGACGAGCTTTGCCTCGCCGCCGCGCAGCTTCAATATTCCCCATACGATAAAGGGCACGCCCAAGAATAGCCGGGCGATCAAAAAGACCTTCATTATGCATATCGGGTTCCTCCAATAATTACGCTGCCCATGCGCCGCGATGAGCGCGCCAGATTCGGCCACGCAGGCGCGCCCATCCCCTGCTATCCTAGGGCTACTGATTTTGTAGGGCTATAGCGAAGACGTAGTTCTCATCGGTATCCCGCACGTCCCGCCAGAAAAGACACCCCCTTTTCATGGATACGGAAAACTCGCTTGTGAGCCTCGCGCGCGTGCGCGTATTGCCCGTACCGAGGATGGGGACGGCGCATCTCGCAATTCATGGACCGGATGCTCAGGGAATGAGCCGGCCAAGTATCGCATCCCGCCGCTTCCAGAAGTCGGCTGCATCGTGAAGAGCGGTAGCCATGGTCGACTGCGCCTCATCAGGAGGCTGAGGACGATCTGCCGCAAGGTACTGCGCGAAGGGATCAGCGTCGACTGGGAATGCCCTGATTGCGCACCAGGAGCGAGCGACGCGCATCGGAACGAAAGCCATGATGCCGACCCCATCCTCGTAACCGCCAGAATTCAACCGAATCCGAACCCTCAAAACGACAGCAATGCTCGCATCCCTGGCCGGTTGCACCGTGCCGTGGTCCTCGCTTTGACGTCACCAAAATTGGTCGGTAACACGATAGCAGAATACTCGGATTCCCGTTGCCAAAATTCCTCTTAACAGATTAATAAAAGTTAAAAAGTGCCATTTCGGAAATTTTAAAGTTAAGAGACGCGCCCATGGATGATATAGAAATTCAAGAATTGTCGATGTATAGGGAATTTACGAACACACCTAATCGGAGACATAATTTTTATTGCTATTGCTCGCATCTATATTGCCAAGAAATGGCAATATTCTTCATGCTCGTCGAAGATTTTCGCAGGGATCGGCGGAAACGTCAGGCTGTTTTTCTGACCGAATGGTTCGTAAAAGGAAATATCCCAAAGGATTTGAAAGACGAAGGCTTCCTGACTGAAATCAATATATCCTCGAAACAGGTCAAGGAATACGGCGCACGCGCAGAAGGGGCGGTAAACGCCGTCGGGCGCACTTTTATCGACAAGGCGAAAAATCACGGCGGCGGGGTCAAGGGGCTTTTGGGCGCCCTGAAGCAGAAGAAATCCGGCAATACACAGATTTCCGGTGAAATCTTCGACGATATGCAAATATATGTCATTGGAATGCTCAATGAAAATAGAGCGGCGGATTTCAAACTGGACCACGACTACATGCCGAATGGCAAATATGCCGGCAAGATAGCCAAGTTGCGAATGGCGCTGAAAGATGCCGGTTTCGACCCGAACGGCCTCGGCATTTATTGATCCGGCCAGCATCACGCCAGAAAAAGAAAATGGCTGCCGCATCGAAGCCGCAGCCATTTGCTAGCACAAATGAAGCTGTCTACCCGCCGGATTTCACCAATCGCGTGGCGGCGGTTTCGGCCCGTTGCCGAGGCGGCGTTCGAGTTCGAGGGCCTGGGATTCGGAGAGACGAACGTCGAGGCTGACGGAGCCGTCCTCGAGATCCTCACGGGCATCGACGATGGCGTGTTCGTAAAGCCAGGGCAGGATACCAAGCTTTTCGGCGGTCAGAATGACGGTCGCCTCGGTCATGACGCCGGAGAGGCGTTCGGCGATTTCGTCCAACAATTCGCCCACGCCCTCGCCTGTCACGGCTGAAAGGGCCGCGGCGTTGGGCATGGTGCGCGCCTTTTGCAGAAGGGCTTCCTGCGCTTCGTCTTCCAGGCGGTCGATCTTGTTCCAGACCTCGATCATCCGCTCCTGGCATTCCTTTTCGCCGATGCCGAGATCGCTGAGGATGCGCATGACATCGGCCGCCTGCGCGGGGTTGTCCGGGTCGGACATGTCGCGCACATGCAGGATGATATCGGCTTCCAGCACCTCTTCCAGCGTGGCGCGAAAGGCGGCGACCAGATGGGTCGGCAGGTCGGAAATGAAACCGACCGTATCGGAAAGAATGACCGTGCGGCCATGCGGCAGCTTCATGCGGCGCAGCGTCGGATCGAGCGTGGCGAACAGCATGTCCTCGGCGAGGACGCCGGCGCCGGTGATGCGGTTGAACAGAGTCGATTTGCCGGCATTGGTATAGCCGACCAGAGCCACGATCGGATGCGGCACCTTGCGGCGCTTGGCGCGGTGAAGCTGGCGGGTGCGCACCACCTGCTCCAATTCGCGTTCCAGGCGGACGATCCGCTCCTGCAACAGGCGGCGGTCGGCTTCGATCTGGGTTTCACCGGGGCCGCCCATGAAGCCGGCACCGCCGCGCTGGCGTTCGAGGTGGGTCCAGGAGCGGACCAGGCGGCCCTTCTGGTAATTGAGATGCGCCAGATCGACCTGCAGCGTGCCTTCCTTGGTGGAGGCGCGGCGGCCGAAAATCTCCAGGATGAGGCCGGTGCGGTCGATGACCTTGGCGTTCCATTCCTTTTCGAGATTGCGCTGCTGCACGGGCGTCAAGGGATGATCGACGATGACGAGGCCGGCATCCTGCGCATCGAGCATGCCAGAGATTTCCTCGATCTTGCCGGTTCCGAGCAGGGTCGCCGGGCGCGGCTGCGCCACCGGTACGATTAGGCCTTCGACGATATCGAGATCGATGGCGCGCGCCAGCCCCTTGGCCTCTTCCAGTCGACTTTCGCTGGAGCGGGTCGGCGCAGGCACCGAAGCCTCGCCCTGGGCGTTGCGCGCTGCGCGCTTGTCGGCCTTGAGAACGGGCACCAGCACGAGCGCCCGCATGTCGTTCCGGAGTTTCTTGCCTTCCGGAACGATCGATTCGTTTGATGTATCGCGGTTTGTGATCGCTTTTATCCTATCAGGATGCGGATTCTTCGCTTTCGAACATCTGCAGGGGCTGGCCCGGCATAATGGTCGAGATCGCGTGCTTGTAAACAAGCTGCGAGTGTCCGTCACGGCGCAGCAGAACGCAGAAATTGTCGAAGGACGTGACGACTCCGGTGAGCTTGACGCCGTTGATCAGAAATATCGTCAGGGAAATCTTTTGCTTGCGTACAGTATTGAGAAACAAATCCTGCAGGTTTTGAGAACGTTCCGCCATCGCGCCGCTTCTTTCTTTCGTTCTTGCCGGCCGTCGCGGCCGGTGAAAATAATCGATAGTCTCCCGCAGGCAGCGGCGTCAGCCCCTGCCCTGTCCGGGAGTCTTGGTATCAAATCGTCGTCTTTTCCGCAATGTCGAAAAAGGCTTCATGGATTTTCTGTGACACCCCTTAAAACACCGTCACACGCCGAGCGATTTCAGCTTACGGTGCAGCGCCGAGCGCTCCATGCCGACGAATTCCGCCGTGCGCGAAATGTTGCCGCCAAAGCGGTTGATCTGGGCGATCAGGTAATCGCGCTCGAACATCTCGCGGGCTTCGCGCAACGGCAGGGTCATGATGTGATAGTCGCCGCCCGAGGTGGTTTTCGGCAGCATGTCGCCCAGATCGGTCGGCAGCATGTCGGCGGTAATCGGCGAATCCGGGCCATCGGAACGGGCGAGAATCATCAGCCGCTCGATGTTGTTGCGAAGCTGGCGGATATTGCCCGGCCAGTCATGCGCCTGCAGCACCGCCATGGCGTCGTCGCCGATGCGGCGCTGGCGAATGCCGGCCTGCTCGGAAATCTGACGCATGAACATGTCGACGAGGAACGGGATGTCCTCGCGCCGCTCGGCCAACGCCGGCACGCGCACCGGCACGACGGCGAGGCGATGATAGAGATCCTCGCGGAAGGCGCCCTCGGCGATATGGCTTTCGAGATTATAGGCGGTAGACGAGATGATGCGCACATCCACCTTCACCCGCTTGGAGCCGCCGACGCGCTCGAACTGCTGGTCGACCAGCACGCGCAGGATCTTGTTCTGCGTCTCGCGCGGCATTTCGCCGACTTCATCGAGATAGAGAATGCCGCGATGGGCCTCTTCCAGCGCGCCGATCTTGCGCGCTTGGCCGGGGCCGCCCTCGGTGCCGAACAGTGCGATCTCCATGCGATCCGGGGTGATCGCCGCCGCATTCAGCGCCACGAAGGGACCACTCGCACGCGACGACTTCTTGTGGATCATGCGCGCCACCAGCTCCTTGCCGGAGCCGGAGGGGCCGAGAATCATCACACGGCTGTTGGTCGGCGAGACCTTCTCGACCGTCTGGCGAAGCTGCGAGACGGCAATCGAGGTGCCGATCAGCTCGACGGCGTCGCCGGCGCGCTTCTTCAGCTCCGTCACTTCGCGCTTCAGCTTGGAGGTTTCCAGCGCGCGCTCGGCGATCAGAATCAGACGGTCGGCCTTGAACGGCTTTTCGATGAAATCGAAGGCGCCGCGGCGGATGGCGGAGACGGCGGTCTCGATATTGCCGTGGCCGGAAATCATCACCACCGGCAGATCGGGATGGCGGCTCTTGATCTCGTCGAGCAGCGACAATCCATCGAGCTTCGAGCCTTGCATCCAGATGTCGAGGAAGACCAGGCGCGGCACGCGGTCGGAAATCGCGGCCAGCGCGCTGTCGCTGTCATAGGCTGTGCGCGTCTCGTGTCCTTCATCCGAGAGGATGCCGGATACGATTTCGCGGATGTCTTCTTCGTCGTCGACGACCAGAATATCAGACGCCATTTAAGCACTTTCCTTTTTCTCGGCGGTCTCCGGCATGGCCATGCGTTCGACGCGCGGCAGCAGAACGCGGATCATTGCACCGCGCCCGTGATCGAAATCCGCAGGCGCGTCGTGCAGCTCCAACTGGCCGCCATGTTCCTCGATGATCTTCTTGACGATGGCGAGGCCCAGGCCTGTGCCCTTCTCGCGCATGGTCATATAGGGTTCCAGAATGCGGTGCCGGTTTTCCACCGGCAGGCCGCGGCCATTGTCGATGACGTCGGCGATGAATCGGTCACGCACTTCGTCATAGGCGGCGCGGACAAGGATTTTCGGCTGCTCGCGCTTCTCGTCGGCGGGCACGCCTTCGATCGCTTCGACCGCGTTCTTGATGAGGTTGCCGAAAGCTTGTCCCAGCATACGCGAATCGAACATGCCCTGCAGCGGCTTGTCGCCGAACTCGCGCTGGAAGGCGATGTGGTTGTTACCCATCTCGCGCAGGAAGACGGCATCGCGCAGGATGCCGCGCAGGTCGGTCACTTCCTTCGTCGGTTTCGGCATGCGGGCGAAGGCGGAGAATTCGTCGACCATGCGGCCGATATCCTCGACCTGGCGAACAATGGTGTCGGTGCATTGATCGAAGACGGCGCGATCGTCCTCGGCGATCTGGCGGCCATATCGGCGCTTGATTCGCTCGGCGGAAAGCTGGATCGGAGTCAGCGGATTCTTGATCTCATGGGCGATGCGTCGCGCAACGTCAGCCCAGGCGGTGGAGCGCTGCGCGATGACCAGATCGGTGATGTCATCCAAAGTGACGACATAGGATTCCTTGGCGTCGTCGCGCGCTTCCTCGCGAGTGACCTGAATGTTGAGCGTCCGCTCGGTGCCGCTGCGCATCAGGTTGATCGACTTGCGGAAATCGTTGCGGTAGCGCGAAGCGGCCTCGGTCAACACCTGGTCGATTTCCGGCGCGACCTCGGCCAGCGGCTTGCCGATGAGATCGGCGGCCGGCAGCGCCAGGAACAGTTCGGCGGACGGGTTGACGATGCTGATGCGGCGGTCGTCCTCGACGCCGATGACGGCGGCGGTCACGCCGGACAGCACGGCCTCGATGAAGCGGCGACGGTCGTCCACCTCGTCCTTGGCCTCGAGGATCTCGTCGCGCTGGCTGCGGATTTCCGAGATCATCTTGTTGAAGGTGCGCGACAGGTTGCCGACGTCGCCATCGGCAGCGCGCACCGGCACGATGACGTTCATATTGCCCGAGGCGACGCTGTCGGCTGCACCGATCAGCAGGCGAATCGGGCGGACGATCCGGTCGGCGACCGCGATCGCGGTCCAGATCGCCGCCAGCAGCACGATCAGCGCGAAGCCGAGATAGAGCACGGCGAAAGCGAATTGCAGCGAGGCGCGCGAGGCCTCCATCGACTTGTATTCGGCGGTGTTCTCTTCCATCAGCCGCAACGCGGCCATAACCTTCGGATCGACAGCGCGGATGGTATAGAGGAAAGCACCAGGGATATCGTCGAGCTTGATGATCGCGCCGACGAGATTGGTGACGCCAGGCGGAATCAGCGTCGGCTGGCCGGCAGCGGAAGAGGCCAGCGCATCCTTGGGGATCGCCGGCAGGGGCTTTTCGGTGGTGACTTCGGCCTGCACGATGGTCGAGCCGTCGGCGCGAACCAGGAAGGCGCCCAACATGCCGCGTCCGCGTGCCTGTCGGGTCATCAGGTCGGCAAAGCCGGTGCGGTCGAGGCTGTAGAGCGCGCGGTTTCGCTCCAGGTCGTTCGACATCGACACTGTCTGACCCTGAAGATAACTGGCGTTTTCCATCATATAGGCCTGCGCCACGGCCATGGAGGACGAAACGATCGACTGGGTGCGTAGCGAGAACCAGCGATCGAGGCCGACATTCAGGGTGACGCTGGCGAAGATGGCGACGAGGATCGCCGGCGTGATGGCGACGATGGAGAACAGGACGACGATGCGCACATGCAGCCGCGCCGCCGCACGTCCACGACGCCGCGCCTTCAGCAGGCGGGCAATTTCGCGGCCGATCAGGATCGCGAGCCCGATGACGAACAGCGAGTTCACCCCGGCGGAAGCGATCACAACATTGGTGGTCGGCGGAATCGGTGTCAGGCCGAGCAGCACGATCAGGGATAGGATGGCGCTGATCAGCGCACCGCCGGCAAGGATCAACCCCGGCAATGCGAAAGACGCGCGACGATCATGCGCGATCGTCCCCGCCTCGTCTGTCGCCATTGGCGTCATCAACCCCTCCGCTGCTTGCCACAGCTTCAAGCCGCTTCGGATAGACCGCCGCGGCTTCGTTTCATTTACGATTACGCCAAACAGGCACACAATCTTGTGCGCAGTCGCCACCCACACGGACACCCGGCTCGGACTAGGAAAATCATTCTCCGAGTCGTTCGCGCCACGTCAGCGTGACCTTTAAGCAACGCATTGTGGCGAAAATGCAACGCTTTGCGTCGCAATGTCAAGCTGTGCGGGAACTGCGATACACGGAGACGCCAAGCTCGCGAATCTTCTTGCGCAGCGTGTTGCGGTTCAGGCCGAGCAGATCGGCGGCTTTGATCTGGTTTCCGCGCGTGGCCGTCAGCGCCGCCAGGATCAGCGGATACTCCATTTCGCCGAGGACACGCTCATAGAGGCCGGATGGCGGCAGCTTGTCGCCGAAGCTGGCGAAATAGGCGCGCATGTTCTCTTCCACCGCCTGGGCGATGGTGACGGACCCGGTCCGCACCACGCCCTTTTCGATTGGACTGTCGGGGACGTCGTTGCGCAGTTCGGCCTCGATGATCTCGCGGCTGATGATATCCTGCGGATAGAGCGCCATCAGGCGGCGGATGAGGTTTTCCAACTCGCGCACGTTTCCGGGCCAAGGATAGGCCTTCATCAGTTCCAGCGCCTCATGGTCGAAGCGCTTGGTGCCGAGCCCTTCCTTTTCCGCCTGCTGGATGAAGTGTCGCACGAGGTCTGGAATGTCCTCGGCACGGTCACGCAAGGGCGGCAGGCGCAAGGGCACGACGTTCAAGCGGTAGTAAAGGTCTTCTCGGAAAAGTCCTTGATTGATCGACTGTTTCAGATCCTTGTTGGTCGCCGCGACGATGCGCACGTCGGTGCGGATCGGGGTGCGTCCGCCGACGGTGGTATATTCGCCTTGCTGCAACACGCGCAGCAGGCGCGTCTGCGCATCCATCGGCATATCGCCGATTTCATCGAGAAACAGCGTTCCGCCTTCGGCCTGCTCGAAGCGCCCGGTGGAGCGGGCCTGCGCGCCGGTGAAGGCGCCCTTCTCATGGCCGAAGAGCTCCGATTCGATCAGGTCACGGGGGATCGCCGCCATGTTGATCGCCACGAACGGGCCGTTGCGACGCTTGCCATAGTCATGCAGGGCACGCGCCACCAGCTCTTTGCCGGTGCCGGATTCGCCTGTGATCATCAGCGTCAGGTCGGTCTGCATCAGCCTCGCCAGCACGCGGTAGATTTCCTGCATGGCGGCGGAACGGCCCACCAAAGGCATTCCGTCCTGCGATTCGTCCTCCAGCTTGGCCGGCCGGCGCTTCGGCTCCGAAAGGGCACGGCCGATGATGGCGATCAGTTCGGTGAGGTCGAAGGGCTTGGGCAGGTAGTCGTAAGCGCCCTTTTCGGAAGCCTTGATGGCGGTCATGAAGGTGTTTTGGGCGCTCATCACCAGCACGGGCAGATCCGGCCGCGCCTTTTTGATGCGCGGCAGCAGATCGAAGGCGTTCTCATCCGGCATGACCACGTCGGTGACGACGAGATCGCCCTCGCCGGCCGAGATCCAGCGCCAGAGCGTCGCGGCATTGGAGGTGATGCGCACGTCGTAACCCGCGCGGCTCAAGGCCTGGTTCAGCACCGTGCGGATGGCGGCGTCGTCGTCGGCGACAAGGATCGTGGCGGTCATCGATGGGTTCCTGTGGGGCTTGAATCTTCGAGCGCGGCATCCTTGTGGGCCGGCATCAGCACGCGGAAGGTAGTGCGGTGGTTCTGGCTGTCGCATTCGACGATGCCGCCATGGGCGCCGATGATCTTCGCGACCAGCGCAAGGCCAAGGCCGGAGCCGTTGGTCTTGGTGGTGATGAAGGGATCGAAAAGATGCGGCAACAGGTCGGCGGGCACGCCAGGACCGTTGTCATGCACACAGAACTCCAACGGCAGCGAAATCTTTTCCCGCGTACCGGCGACAGACAGACGGATACCGGGACGATAGGCCGTCGTCAGGACGATCTCGCCATCCGGCCGGTTGCCGACCGCTTCCGCCGCGTTCTTCACCAGATTGAGGAAGACCTGTATGAGTTGGTCGCGATTGGCATGGACCGAAGGCAGCGACGGATCGTAATTCTCGACGATCTTGATATCGCGAGCAAAACCGGCCTTGGCCACCGCCTTCACATGATCGAGCACCGCGTGGATGTTGATCGGCTGGCGATCGACCGGTCGCTCGTCGGAAAACACCTCCATGCGATCGACCAGCGAGACGATGCGGTCGGTTTCCTCGCAGATCAGCCGGGTCAGCGACCGGTCCTCGCCCGCGACGGCGCTTTCGAGAAGCTGGGCGGCGCCGCGAATGCCCGACAGCGGATTCTTGATCTCATGCGCCAGCATCGAGGCCAGCCCCGTCACCGAGCGCGCGGCGGCGCGATGGGTGAGCTGGCGATCGATCTTGTCGGCCATCGAGCGCTCCTGGAAGACGATGACCACCGAACCCTGCTCCGTCACGACCGGAGCGACATACAGATCGACCAGCTTTTCCTGCCCGAGACGCGGCGAACTCAGATCCACGCGGTATTCATTGACAGGCGCCAGCCGCTCACGAACCTGATCGATCAGGGCCAGCAGCGGGCTGCCGAAGGGAATGAAGGTGGAGATGCGGTAACGCGCCAGATGCGCGGCACTGGCGCCGAAAAAGGCTTCCGCCTCCCAGTTGGCGAAGGTGATGAAGCCTTCTTCATTGACCATGATGACCGAGTTCTGGATGGCGTTGAGCACGGTCAGGGCCAGCGCTTTGCCGGCGGCGTCCGGCATGTTGAACGAATCGTTCATGCTGCATCCCTTTCCGGGTTTGCGCCGGCCTCGAGCGCGACCGACAGGCGTTCGCAGACCACATCCGGCTCGCGGCAGGTCAGGAGCGCAGCCTTGTCCTCGCCGGCAAGACCAGGCGCAAAGCGTTGCAGATACCAATCGAGATGTTTTCGCGCGTGGCGAACGCCAACCGTCTCGCCGTAGAATTCCAGCATGGCGCGGTAATGGGCGACCGCGATGGCGGCGATCTCCCGCCGTCCCGGTGCGGCGTGGCCAGCCAACCAGCCGGCATGCCAGGGCCGCCCCTGAGAAGCCCGGCCGACCATGACGGCATCGGCACCGGAGCGGCGCAGAATCTCCAGCGCATCCTCACGGCTATCGACATCGCCATTGGCGATGAGAGGCACGGATACGACCTCCCGCACGGCGCGGATCGCATCCCAATCCGCCCGCCCCTCGTAGAATTGCATGCGGGTGCGGCCATGTACGGTGATGGCCGCGGCGCCAGCCTCCACCGCGCGGCGGGCAATCTCGGGCGCATTCAGCGAATTCTCGTCCCAACCGAGCCGCATCTTCACGGTCACCGGAACGGAGACGGCGGCGACCGTCGCCTCGACAAGCGAAAGAGCGAGATCGGGATCGCGCATCAGCGCCGCGCCGGAATAACCGCCGGTCACCTTCTTGGCGGGACAGCCCATGTTGATGTCAATGATATCGGCGCCATTGTCGGCAACGATCCTTGCCGCCTCACCCATCCAGCGCGCCTCGCGGCCGGCAAGCTGCACCATATGCGGCTTGAGGCCCATGCTTTTCAAGCGCGCCCAGGATTCATGGGCATTGCCGACCAGCTCTCGGCTGGCCACCATTTCGGTGACCACGAGGCCGGCGCCATAGCGCCAGGCCAATTGCCGGAAAGGCAGATCGGTAACGCCGGACATCGGCGCCAGGATCACGCGGTTGCGCAGAGCGACCCCGCCGATTTCAAGGGGTGTTTCCAGAAAGTTGAAGCTCAAATGATTATCTTTCGAGCAGTTCATTGTGTTGCACCATTTTTAGCCAGTCTTGCCGGGCTTGCCAAGACCCTTGTGACGACGGCGGTATTTTTTGGGCGGCTGCTGGAAAAGCCGTGGCCAAGCCGGTAGAGCTTGGGCGAAATTCAGCCTGACCAAAGAAACGCAAGGATCATGCCAGCGGAAGCTCCTTTCTCCATCGGCGTCGTGATTGTCGCCGCCGGGCGCGGCGAACGCGCAGGCGCGCCACAGGACGGGCCGAAACAATACCGTTTCATCGGCGGACGACCGGTGATCGCCCATACGCTGGATTGTTTCCGCAGATGGCGCCTGCCGGTTTCCGTCTGCATCGTCATCCATCCCGATGACGAATGCCTGCTGGCCCAGGCTGTTCCCAAGCGCGACGATGTCGCCGTGGTGTATGGCGGAACGACCCGGCAGCAATCGGTGCTGAACGGCTTGCGGCATTTTTCCGACGCCGGCATCGGCCATGTGATGATCCAGGATGCCGTGCGCCCCTTCATCGACCACGCCCTGCTCGACCGGGTGGTGAACGCCTTCGAAGCCGGCGCCATCGGCGTGCTGCCAGCCATTCCGGTTACAGACACGCTGAAGCGCGGCGACGCGCGGGGCCAGGTGATCGAGACGGTGCCGCGCGCCGGGCTTTATGCGGCGCAGACGCCGCAGTCCTTCCGCTTCGCCGAGATTCTCGATGCGCATGAGAAGGCGGCGTTGGCCGGCCATGCCGGCTTCACCGATGACGCCTCCATCGCCGAATGGGCCGGGCTACCGGTAACCCTTATCGCCGGCATGCCGGACAATGTAAAACTGACTGTGAAACGGGATATCGACATGGCCGACGAAAAGCTTTCCGCCCACCTGCCGGATGTGCGCACCGGCAACGGTTACGACGTCCACCAGTTGGAGCCTGGGGACGGTGTGACGCTGTGCGGCATCTTCATTCCGCATGATCAGCGGCTGAAGGGCCATTCCGATGCCGACGTCGCGCTTCACGCGCTGACCGACGCGCTGCTCGCCACCTGCGGCGCAGGCGATATCGGCGACCATTTCCCACCCTCCGATCCGCAATGGCGGGGTGCGGCGTCGCGCATCTTTCTCGAACATGCGGCCGGTATCGTCCGCGAAAAGGGCGGCACGATCATGAATGCCGATGTCTCCTTGATCGCCGAGGCCCCGAAGATCGGGCCGCATCGCGACGCCATGCGCGCCAATCTCGCCGACATGCTGAAGATCGACCTCGAACGCTGCTCGGTGAAGGCGACGACCAACGAGACCATCGGCTTCATCGGCCGCCGTGAAGGCATCGCGGCGATCGCCACCGCCACCGTCGTCTATGGAAGGAGAAGCGCATGAGCCTGTTTCCCGCTGATATCGAGGAGATAGCCCGCCGTATCGTCAACGACTTCACGTTACGGAAGCTGATGGTCGCTACGGCAGAATCCTGCACCGGCGGCCTGATCGCCGGCGCGCTGACCGAGATCGCCGGCTCCTCTGCCGTCGTGGATCGCGGCTTCGTCACCTATACCAACGAGGCCAAGAGCGACCTGCTCGGCGTGCAGACCGAGGCGCTGCGCCAATACGGGGCCGTTTCCCGCGAGACCGCATTGCAGATGGTGAACGGGGCGCTCTACCGGTCGCGCGCCAGCGTCGCGGTGGCGGTCACCGGCATTGCCGGCCCGGGCGGCGGCTCGAAGGAAAAGCCGGTCGGCCTTGTGCATCTCGCCGCCAAGGCCTGCAACGGCGATCCGCTGCATCGCGAGATGCGCTATGGCGATATCGGCCGCACGGAGATCCGGTTGGCGACGGTCAGGACTGCGCTGGAAATGCTGGTGGAAGCCGCCAGTTAGTTTTTCCCACGCCCGGACGGAAAGCCGGTATCCACTTTTCCCGGAAATGCTCAGGGCGCATAGATCTTGTCGGCGCGCTTCTCGAACGCTTCGGCGAACATGCGAAAGGCGCGGTCGAACATCGAGCCCATGAGCGCGCCGAGGATGCGGCTCTTGAACTCATAATCGATGAAGAAATTCACGACCGTGCCGCCACCGGGCGCCTCTTCGAAGCGCCAGCGGTTATCGAGATATTTGAACGGGCCGTCGATATATTTGACGTCGATCACCCGTTCGGCGCGATTGAGAAGCACCTGCGTCGCGAAGGTCTCGCGGATCGCCTTGTAGCCGACGGTCATGTCGGCGACCAGCAGTTCCTTGCCGTCCCGCTCCTTGCGGCTGCGCACGGTCAACGCCTCGCAGAGCGGCAGGAATTCCGGATAGCGTTCGACATCGGCGACGAGATCGAACATTTTTTCGGGGCTGTGGGCGACGGAGCGTCTGGTCTCGAACTGGGGCATGAATGGCAGTTAAGCGGGCGCATCGAGAAGATCAAGAAGGCGGCGCATCTGCTCGTGACTTTTCAACTGCACAACCGGAACATCCGGTCCGTATCTCTGCAACTGCAGCAGGATAATCGGAACAAAGCGCTTCTCGAAGTGCCAGATGTAAGACATGAACTCCCGGTCCGGAAATTTCTCGAGGCAACCCGGCGCCATCTCCGGGCGGGTCTGGCCCCTGTGTCGCAAACCGCGCCTGGTCACGCCGAGCAGGCACCGCCAGCGGGGAAGACGAACCCAGAGCACCATCTGCGCCCGCGGCAGCCTGAGATCAAAGGTCGACGGACCGCTGCCGTCCATCAGCCAGCGCTCGCGCGCGGCCGTTTCTGCGATCAGCGCCCGTTCCTCTGCCTTGTCGCGCTTGACCCAGCCCGGCAGCCAGTAGAAGTCGCGATCCATGGAAACGTAGGGAATGGCGAGCCGGGCGCAGAGTTTTTGCGACAGCGTGCTCTTACCGCCGCCGGAGCAGCCGATCACCATGACGCGCTCCGCCGTCCTCAGCCGTTCGGCTGCCTCTTCAAGCGAGATCGAAACCGTCATCCCTGCCTCCGATACAAAAAACCCGCCATGTCCTGCGGGACGGCGGGTTTAATCCAGGACGGCAGGAATGTCTATTCGGCGGCGGCCAGAAGTTTCTTCTCGCGGGCAGCGCGCAGGCGGGCGAAATCGTCACCGGCATGATGCGACGAGCGCGTCAGCGGGCTGGAGGCGACCATGAGGAACCCCTTGGAATAGGCTACGGTCTCGTAGGACTTGAATTCCTCCGGTGTGACGAATTTCTCCACCTTGTGATGCTTTCGGGTCGGCTGCAGGTATTGGCCGATGGTCATGAAGTCGACATCGGCGGTGCGCAGGTCGTCCATGAGCTGCAACACTTCATTGCGCTCTTCGCCAAGCCCGACCATGATGCCGGACTTGGTGAACATCGTGGGATCGAGTTCCTTCACCCGCTGCAGAAGGCGCAGCGAATGGAAGTAACGCGCGCCCGGACGGACAGTGAGGTAGTTGCCGGGTACTGTCTCGAGATTGTGGTTGAAGACATCGGGCTTGGCGGCGACGACACGCTCCAGAGCGCCCGGCTTCTTGAGAAAGTCCGGCGTCAGGATCTCGATGGTCGTCAGCGGCGAAGCGGCGCGGATCGCCCAGATCACCTTTTCGAAATGCTCGGCGCCGCCGTCTTCAAGATCGTCGCGGTCGACGGAGGTGATGACGACGTGGGACAGCCCCATGGTCTTCACCGCCCTGGCGACGTTTTCCGGCTCGTCCATATCGAGCGCATGCGGCTTGCCGGTCGCGACGTTGCAAAAGGCGCAGGCGCGGGTGCAGATCTCGCCCATGATCATGAAAGTGGCGTGCTTCTTGTCCCAGCATTCGCCGATGTTGGGACACCCCGCCTCCTCGCAGACGGTGACCAGCTTGTTTTCCTTCACGATGGCGCGGGTCTCGCTATAGCCCTTCGACACCGGCGCCTTCACACGAATCCATTCCGGCTTGCGCATCACCTCGGTATCCGGGCGATGGGCCTTTTCGGGATGGCGCACGCGCCTGGCGTCCGCCGTGATCGTGTCGAGAATCGTCACCATTTGCAAACCGCTTTCTCTGCGCCTTCGCGCAGAAACCAACTACCGCTTGATCAGCTTCACGACGAACAGCAGCAGGCTGGCGCCGAGAAATGCCGTCACCAGATAGCCGAGCTTGCTATCCTGGACGAAAACATTGAACTGCCGGAGCACGGCGACAGCGACCACAGAGCCGACGATGCCCAGGATGATGTTCATGATGACGCCGAAGCGCACATCCATGAACTTGCCGGCCAGCCACCCGGCAAGGCCACCGATGAAGATCGAAGCAATCCAGCCGACATTTTCCATATCACGTTCCCATACTATGCAATAAGCCGCGCCGCCAGCACGACGATGATGGCGCCGACCGTCGCGTGAATGATCTGCACCACCAGCGCGTTGTCGATCCCCAGGGAAATGCCGAGCGCCTGAAACAGGAAGCCGCCGACGAAAGCCCCGATCACCCCACTCAACAGGCACCGGATCAACCCGCCGCCGCCAACCACCAGGCTTGCCAGAAATCCGGCCACGAGGCCGATCAGCAGAAAGACGATCCAGGCTTGTGCACCGATCGATAGAGACATGGGCGTTTCCTTTCCTGTTTGCCAGCCTCGAAATCAAGAGCGGCAGGGGAAATTATCAAGCATTCAGCGCCCGTCCATAGGCGTCGAGCACGCTTTCCTTCAGCGTTTCCGAAATCGTCGGATGCGGGAAGATGGTGTGCATCAGTTCCTCTTCCGTCGTTTCGAGGTTCATCGCCACGACGAAGCCCTGGATCAGTTCGGTCACTTCGGCACCGACCAGATGCGCGCCGAGGAGTTCGCCGGTCTTCCTGTCGAAGATGGTCTTGACCAGGCCCTGGTCCTCGCCGAGCGCGATCGCCTTGCCATTGGCGACGAAGGGGAAGCGGCCGACGCGGATATCGCGACCCTGCTCCTTGGCCTTGGCTTCGGTCAGGCCGACGGAGGCGACCTGCGGCTGGCAATAGGTGCAGCCGGGGATCTTGTTCCGATCCATCGGATGAACGTTCGGCAGGCCGGCGATCTTCTCGACGCAGATGACAGCCTCGTGCTCGGCCTTGTGGGCAAGCAACGGCGGGCCGGCGACGTCGCCGATGGCGTAGATGCCGGGCACGTTGGTCTTGCCGTAACTGTCGATGGCGATGAAGCCGCGATCGGTCTTCACACCCAGCGCCTCAAGGCCGATATTCTCGATATTGGCCTGAACGCCGACAGCGGAAATCATGCGGTCGGCGGTGATCGTCTGGGTCTTGCCGTCCTTGGTTTCGATATGGGCGGTCACCGAATTGGCGCCCTTCTCGACCTTGGCGACCTTGGCTTCCAGCAGGATCTTCATGCCTTGCTTCTCGAACTGCTTCTTCGCAAGCGCGGAAATCTCCGCATCCTCGACCGGCATGACCTGGCTCATGATTTCGACGACCGTCACCTCGACGCCCATCGTGCGGTAGAAGGAAGCGAATTCGATGCCGATGGCGCCCGAGCCCATGACCAGCAGCGACTTCGGCATTTCCGCCGGCTTCATCGCCTCGAAATAGGTCCAGATCAGCTTTCCGTCCGGCTCGATGCCCGGCAGCGCCCGCGGGCGCGCACCGGTGGCGATGATGATGTGCTTGGCCTTGTAGGTGCCTTCCGGCAGAGTATTCTTCGGCTGCGGCGCCTGTGGCTGCTGGATGGCCTTCGTCGTCTTCGACACGACGATCTCGCCGGGCTTGACGATCTTGGCCTCGCCCCAGATGACGTCGATCTTGTTCTTCTTCATCAGGAAACCGACGCCGCCATTCATGCGCTCGGCGATACCGCGCGAGCGGGCGACGATGGCCTTCAGGTCCGGCTTGATCTGGCCCTCCAGCGTCAGGCCGTAGTTCTTGGCGTGCTGGGCATTGTGCAGCACCTCTGCAGAGCGCAGTAGCGCCTTGGTCGGGATACAGCCCCAGTTCGAGCAGATGCCGGCGAGATGCTCGCGCTCGACGACCGCCGTCTTCAGACCTAGTTGCGCGGCGCGGATCGCCGCGATGTATCCCCCCGGACCGGAGCCGATAACGATGACGTCGTAGTTCTCAGCCATTCTGTTTCCTGCCTTCTTTTTTATCAAACCGCGCTGCGGGTCATCAAAACCCATTGATGTCTGGCGCTTTCCGGATGCAGCGGCAGCGCATCGCGCCGCGCCGCTTCCGAGAAGCCCAGACTCTCGTAGAGAGACCGGGCGGCCTCGTTGTAACTTTCGGTGATCAGGCTGACCGGCCGTCCGGCCGCGCGCCCGATCTCGCTTTCCACCAGCCGCCTCGCCACGCCCTTGCGGCGGTGCCGGCGATAGACGCCGACGCTGTCGATGAACCAATGGCCGGCCAGCGGCCTTTGCAGATCGACCAGCGGCACAAGCGCCTCCTGCGCCGGCACGACGGCCAGGATATCCTCCTCCAGGGCGTAGCCGATGGCGGCCCCGGCGATATCGTCATCCGCCTCGGCGATCACCGCATCGCGCCATCCGCCGAGTTGGTCGTCGTCGGCAAGCCAGCTGCGACCGAATTCCATCGCCGTATCGGCCTCGCCGGCTTCGGTCGCGCCAAGCCACAGCCAGGTCGCAAAACTATGCGACGACAGGTCGACGATGACCGCCAGTTCCGCCGCATCGCGCCGCACGGCCGGACGAAGACGCAAGGCCATGCTCACAACCCCAGCAACATACGCACGACCGGCTCAATGCCGCGCCCGATCGCACGCGTGTTTTCCGCATCCAGGTGCACGCCATCGAGCGGCGTGGTCTTCGCCACCGAGCCGGCATCGAAGAAGCTGCATCCCAGTTCATCGGCGAGATCGCGATAGAGCGTCGCAAGCTTGTCAGATTCCTCGACGCCGCCGGCAAACATCGCCGCGAAGGCGGCATTGGCCGTCTCGCAGATCGGCGGCGGCGACAGGATGAGGATTTCCGGCTGCTCGCCGGACTCGAACGACCAGGCATGGTGGCGCACCAGTTCCACCAGCCGTTCCACCCCTTGCGCCGCGCCGAAGGCCGTGCCGCAGATCGTCGGCTTCATGTCGTTGGCGCCGAGCAAAAGAATGACGAGGTCGATGGGATCGTGGCTGTGCAGGAGGGTCGGCAGGATGCGCGCGCCGTTGCGGTCGCAATCGGCGAGATGGTCGTCATACGCGGTGGTGCGGCCGTTGAGGCCCTCCGCAATGACATGGACCTCCGGCCCGAGCGCCCTCGCCAGGACGCTCGGCCAGCGGTCCTCGAAGGCATGGCGGCCAAGCGTGGCCGCATCATACCCCCAGGTCAGGGAATCGCCGTAGCAAAGAACGGTCTTCATCACGGTTCCCCCGCTTGCATTGTCAGACAAGCATACCCATCGGATTCTCGATATAGCCCTTGAATGCCTTGAGCAGTTCGGCGCCAAGCGCGCCGTCGACGCAGCGATGGTCGGTCGAAAGCGTCACGGTCATTACGTTGGCGACGACCATCTGCTTGTTCTTGACGACGACCCGCTCCTCGCCGGCGCCGACCGCCAGGATGGTGGCGTGCGGCGGGTTGACCACGGCGGAGAAGCTCTTCACCCCCATCATGCCCATGTTGGACACGGCAGAGGTGCCGCCCTGGTATTCTTCCGGCTTCAGCTTGCGCTCCTTCGCCCGCTTGCCGAGATCCCGCATCTCGTTGGAGATGGCCGACAGGCTCTTGGTTTCGGCGCTGCGGATGATCGGGGTGATCAGGCCGCCGGGGATCGACACGGCGACCCCGACATCGGCGTGCTTGTGCTTGACCATAGCACTGTCCGTCCAGGAGACGTTGGCGTCCGGCACGTCGCGCAGCGCCAGCGCCAGGGCCTTGATGACCATGTCGTTGACCGAGAGCTTGTAGACCGCCTTGCCGTCCCTGGCGGGAGCCGCATCGTTGAGCTGGGCGCGCAACGCCATCAGAGCGTCCAGTTCGCAATCGACCGACACATAGAAATGCGGGATCGTCTGCTTGGATTCCTGCAGGCGCTTGGCAATCGTCTTGCGCATGCCGTCATGCGGCACCAATTCGTAGGAACCGGCTTCGAACAGCTTGAGCACGGCCTCGTCCGACATGCCCTTCGGGGCGGCCGTTGCCGGCGCGGCAGCCGTCGGAGCGGCCGAAGCAGCAGCAGCGGCCAGCTGGGCGGCAGCCTTCGGCGCACCGCCGGCGACCGCCTTTTCGACGTCGCTCTTGACGACGCGGCCATGCGGGCCGGAACCGGCGATTGAGCCGATATCGAGACCGGCATCCTTTGCCATACGCCGCGCCAACGGCGAGGAAAAGACGCGCGAACCATCGGCATGAGCAGCGGCGGGCGCTGCGGCCGGAGCCAGGGCAGCGGCAGGAGCCGGGGCTTGAGCAGCCGCAGGTGCAGCTTCGCTCTTTGCCGGAGTCGGCGCGGCTTCCGCCTTCGGAGCAGGCGCGGCGCCCGCACCGCTGGCGGCGGCCGAGACGTCCTCGCCTTCGCCGGCGAGAACGGCGATGACGGTATTGACCTTCACGCCTTCCGAACCGGCGGGCACGACGATCTTGGCGACGACGCCTTCATCGACGGCTTCGACTTCCATCGTCGCCTTGTCGGTTTCGATTTCGGCGATCACGTCGCCGGACTTGACGCTATCGCCTTCCTTGACCAGCCACTTGGAAAGGTTGCCCTCTTCCATGGTCGGGGAGAGCGCGGGCATGGTGATGTTGATCGGCATCGGAACGGCCCTCCCTTACTTGTAGCAGACGGCTTTGACGGCCTGGACGACTTCGCCGACATTCGGCAGAGCCAGTTTTTCGAGATTTGCCGCGTAAGGCATTGGCACATCCTTGCCGGCGATCGAAAGGATCGGCGCATCGAGATAGTCGAAGGCGGCGCGCTGGACGCTGTTGGCGATGAAATCGCCGACCGACGACTGCGGGTATCCTTCCTCGACGGTAACCAGGCGGCCCGTCTTCTTGACCGATTCAATGACGGCCGGCAGGTCCATCGGGCGGATGGTGCGCAGGTCGATCAGTTCGACGTCGATGCCTTCCTTGGTCAGCTCTTCCACGGCCTTGACGGCATAGGTCATGCCGATTCCCCAGGAGACCATGGTCACGTCCTTGCCGGCGCGATGGATGCGCGCCTTGCCGATCGGCAGGACGAAATCATCCAGCTTCGGCACCTCGAAGGACTGGCCGTACAGAATTTCGTTTTCGAGGAAGATGACCGGGTTCGGATCGCGGATCGCGGCCTTCAGCAGGCCCTTGGCATCGGCCGCCGTATAGGGCTGCACCACCTTGAGGCCCGGAATATGGCTGTACCAGGCGGCATAATCCTGGCTGTGCTGGGCGGCGACGCGCGCGGCCGCGCCGTTCGGGCCACGGAAGACGATCGGCGCACCCATCTGGCCGCCCGACATATAAAGCGTCTTGGCGGCGGAGTTGATGATCTGGTCGATCGCCTGCATGGCGAAGTTGAAGGTCATGAATTCGACGATCGGCTTCAGCCCGGCCATGGCGGCACCGACACCGACGCCGGCAAAGCCGTGCTCGGTGATCGGCGTATCGACGACACGGCGGGCGCCGAATTCCTGCAACAGCCCTTGCGTGATCTTGTAGGCGCCCTGGTATTCGGCGACTTCCTCGCCCATGACGAAGACGTCCTCGTCGCGGCGCATTTCCTCGGCCATGGCGTCACGCAGCGCTTCGCGCACCGTCATCGTCACCATTTCCGTGCCGGCGGGGACGGCTGGATCGGCGGCGACCTCAGCCTTCGGCTGGGCCGGAACCTTGTCGGAAGCAACGGAAGTCGGCTCGTTTTCGGAAGCGCGCGCCTTGCCGCCGGCATCGCTTGCCGCAGCAGGCGTATCGGCATCGGCCTTGGCGGGTGCCGGCTTCTGCGTATCGATGGCGTCGGCGCTTTCGCCATCCTGCAGGAGAACAGCGATCGGCGTATTGACCTTCACCGCTTCGGTGCCGGCCGGGATCAGCAGCTTGCCGATCACGCCTTCGTCCACGGCTTCGACTTCCATCGTCGCCTTGTCGGTTTCGATTTCGGCGATCACGTCGCCGGCAGTGACCTTGTCACCCTCGTTTTTCAGCCACTTGGAAAGCGTACCCTCTTCCATCGTCGGGGAAAGGGCGGGCATCAGGATCTGTACAGGCATTTCAATCGTCCTCCCCGTCGATCAAAGCAGGATATCAGTGTAGAGCTCGGAAGCATCCGGCTCCGGATCGTTCTGGGCGAAATCGGCGCTATCGGCGACGATGTCGCGGACGTCCTTGTCGATCGCCTTCAGATCGTCCTCGCTCGCCCAGCCCTTCTCCAGCAAACGGGCGCGCACCTGCTCGATCGGGTCGTGCTCCGACCGCATCTTCTGAACTTCGTCCTTGCTGCGATACTTCGCCGGGTCGGACATGGAATGGCCGCGATAGCGGTATGTCTGCATTTCGAGGATGATCGGGCCCTTGCCGTCGCGGCAGAAGGCGACCGCCTCATCCGCCGCCGCCTTGACGGCGCGCACATCCATACCGTCCACCTGGAAACCCGGAATGCCGATCGCCGAACCGCGCTGAGAGAAATCGACGCCGGCGGACGCGCGCGCCACGGCGGTGCCCATGGCGTAACGGTTGTTCTCGATGATGTAGATTACCGGCAGTTTCCAGAGAGCGGCCATGTTGAAGCTCTCATAGACCTGGCCCTGATTGGCAGCGCCATCGCCGAAATAGGCGAGCGAGACGTTGTCGTTGCCGCGATACTTGTTGGCGAAGGCGAGACCGGTGCCGAGCGATACCTGCGCACCGACGATGCCATGGCCGCCATAAAAATTCTTCTCTTTCGAGAACATGTGCATGGAGCCGCCCTTGCCCTTGGAAAGGCCGCCGCGGCGGCCGGTCAGCTCCGCCATCACGCCGCGGGCGCTCATGCCGCAGGCGAGCATATGGCCATGGTCGCGATAGCCGGTGATGACCTGATCGCCTTCCTTGAGCGCCATCTGCATGCCGACGACGACAGCTTCCTGGCCGATGTAAAGGTGACAGAAGCCACCGATGAAGCCCATGCCATAGAGCTGGCCGGCCTTTTCCTCGAAACGCCGGATCAGCAGCATCTCGCGATAAGCATTGAGTTCCTTGTCGCGGTCGAACTCCGCGATCGTTCCGTTGAGGAAATCCTTGGTGGCGGCTTTTGCCGCAGACGATTTGCGGCCGACGGACGCGGCGTTACGCGATGCCATTCACTCCTCCCGGATAAGTATAGGCTATGTTCTGGTGAGGAGTACCATAGGCAATAAAGCAGCCGTCAGCAATGCCATAAATGCATGGCTCTCATACAATATAAGGCCATGAATTTTATAGTCTTTTTCGAATTAACCTGAAAACGGTTAATTATCGATAGGTATTGAAAATAACGATCTCGTCCTTCCGGGACACATTCAGCGCATACCGGGCTTTTTCGTCGAGAATGTCCTTCTCCAGTGAGCCATCGCTCATCAGAGAGACCTGACGCTCCAGCGTTTCACGCGTCGCCGTCAGCTTTTCCAGCTCACTGGCACGGGCCAGACGCTGACGCTCGAACGCCTCCGTCGCGATCAGGCCGAAATCGCCGTGCACGGAATGATAGCTGAAATAGGAGACGAATGCGACAGTGATCGCAGGAAGAACGAGGCGGCCGAACTTGCGCTTCTTATGATGTTTGGTCCACATGAAAACCCGGTACTCGATACGCTGTAGACGATGCGGTTAAACCTAATCGCGATTGTTTAACTCTTCGTTGACCACGTCGGCCAGGGCTGAAGAAATTGGCCAAAAGAAAACCCGCGGCCGTGAAGCCGCGGGTTCCTGTTTTCGATACGGGTCGGTCCAATCAGCCGCGCAGGATCGAGCGGCCGGCATAAACGGCCTGCAGGCCCAGCTCTTCCTCGATGCGGATGAGCTGGTTGTACTTGGCCAGACGATCCGAGCGCGACAGCGAGCCGGTCTTGATCTGCCCGCAATTGGTGGCGACGGCGAGATCGGCGATGGTGGAGTCTTCCGTCTCGCCCGAGCGATGCGACATGACGGCGGTGTAGGCGGCCTTGTGCGCGGTCTCGACGGCGTCGAGCGTTTCCGACAGCGAGCCGATCTGGTTGACCTTGACGAGGATCGAGTTGGCGACGCCCATCTTGATGCCGTCGCGCAGGCGGGCAGAGTTGGTGACGAACAGGTCGTCGCCGACGAGCTGGCACTTCTTGCCGATCAGGTCGGTCAGGGCCTTCCAGCCGTCCCAGTCGTCTTCGGCCATGCCGTCCTCGATCGAGATGATCGGGAAGCGGGCGGCGAGATCGGCGAGGTATTCGGCCATGGCACCGGATTCCAGCGTGCGGCCCTCGCCCTCCATGACATACTTGCCGTCCTTGAAGAATTCGGTCGAGGCGCAGTCGAGACCGAGCATGACGTCGTCGCCCGGACGGTAGCCGGCCTTCTCGATCGACTTCATGATGAAATCGAGCGCTTCGGTGGCGCTCTTCAGGCCGGGCGCGAAGCCGCCTTCATCGCCGACATTGGTGTTGTGACCCTGGCTTGCCAGTTCCTTCTTGAGCACGTGGAAGATTTCCGAACCGACGCGCACGGCATCCGCCAGCGTTTCGGCGCCGACCGGCATGATCATGAATTCCTGGAAGTCGATCGGGTTGTCGGCATGCGCGCCGCCATTGATGATGTTCATCATCGGCACCGGCAGAATATGGGCGTTCGGACCGCCGACATAACGGTAGAGCGGCAGGCCGGCGCTTTGGGCCGCAGCCTTTGCGGTCGCCAGGGATACGCCGAGGATGGCATTGGCGCCGAGGCGCGATTTGTTCGGCGTTCCGTCCAGCTCGATCATCAGGCGGTCGATCTGGATCTGGTTCTCGGCGTCATGGCCGCCGACGGCGTCGAAGATCTCGGTGTTCACCGCTTCGACAGCCTTTTCGACGCCCTTGCCACCGTAGCGCTTGCCGCCGTCGCGCAGTTCGACGGCCTCATGCGCGCCCGTGGATGCGCCCGAGGGAACGGCGGCGCGGCCCATGCTGCCATCTTCCAGATGAACATCGACTTCGACGGTCGGATTGCCACGGCTGTCGAAAATCTGGCGGGCGATGATATCGGTAATTGCGGTCATGGGTCTTCCTGCCTTTGGTGGTTAAATCGTTTGAATCTGTCTTATCCCAAGACAGAGAAAATTCAATGACAGCTTTTCGCGCGCCGGCTCAGAGCGCTTTCGCGACTGTATCGAAGGCGGCGAGCTTCTCCAGCAGGCGCGGCAAGTCGGCGAGCTTGATCATGTTCGGCCCATCCGAAGGCGCATGGTCGGGATCATCATGCGTCTCGATGAAGACGCCGGCAACGCCAACGGCCACCGCCGCCCGCGCCAGCGTTTCCACGAATTCGCGCTGCCCGCCCGACGAACCGCCCTGCCCACCCGGCTGCTGCACCGAATGGGTGGCGTCGAAAATCACCGGCGCGCCCATGGCCGCCATGATCGGCAGGGCGCGCATGTCGGAAACCAGCGTGTTGTAACCGAAGGAGGCGCCGCGCTCGCACAGCATGACATTGCGGTTGCCGCTGGCATTCAGTTTGTTCAGAACGTTCTTCATGTCCCAGGGCGCGAGGAACTGCCCCTTCTTGACGTTTACCGCACGACCTGTTTTCGCAGCCGCGACCAGCAGGTCGGTCTGGCGCGACAGGAAGGCCGGAATCTGCAGCACATCCACCACGGCCGCGACAAGGCCGCATTGCTCCTCCGTATGGACGTCGGTCAAGACCGGCAAGCCGAATTCCGCCTTGATATCGGCGAAGATTTCCAGCGCTTTCTCCAGCCCGATGCCGCGTTCGGCGCCGAGCGAGGTGCGGTTTGCCTTGTCGAAGGAGGATTTGTAGACGAGGCCGAGGCCGAGCGCGCCACAGATTTCCTTGAGCCTGCCGGCCATCGTGAAGGCGTGGTCGCGGCTTTCCATCTGGCAGGGGCCGGCGATCAGCGACAGACGCGCCGTATTGCTGAAGATCACTCTGGTTCCGCCGCTTCCGACTTCGACCGATGCATTGGTGGCAGCGTTCATGATCTCTCCTCGCGTGTCGCAGCAGGCCCACCGGCAAGGCCCTGGCCCTGAAAATCACGGCTGATGTGCGACGTTTGACTGCGGAATGCAAGTCTTGGTTCGCGCCTTTGCCGGCCGAATGCAAAAAGCCCCGCGCCGAGGCGCGAGGCTTCAAAGGAATACAGAGCATTGTACGGGCCGCTCGTCTGGATTGGCAAAGCGACCACGCCCGTCACCATCAGCCGCCGAGGGCCGCAGCGACTGCCTCGATGGCCTCCGCTGCCTTCGCACCGTCCGGGCCGCCGGCCTGGGCCATATCCGGCCGGCCGCCGCCGCCCTTGCCACCAAGCGCGGCCGAGGCGATGCGCACCAGATCGACGGCGCTGAAGCGTTCGGTCATGTCCGGCGTCACCGCGACCACCGCGCTCGCCTTGCCGTCCTCGGCAACACCGATCAGCGTCACGACACCGGAGCCGATGCTGGTCTTTCCGTCATCGGCCAGACCCTTGAGATCCTTGGGATCGACGCCGGAAATCGCCTTGCCGAGGAATTTCACGCCGCCGATCTCGCGCACGGCATCCGCCGCGCCGCCCTGGCCACCGCCCATGGCGAGCTTGCGCTTGGCATCGGCCAGTTCGCGCTCCAGCTTGCGGCGTTCGTCAACCATGGATTCGACGCGAGAGAGAACCTCGCCCGGCTGCACCTTCAGCGCCGTCGCCAGGGCTTTCACTCGCTCATCCTGTTCGGCCAGATAGATGCGCGCCGCCTCGCCCGTCACCGCCTCGATGCGGCGGACGCCGGCGCCGACAGCGCTTTCGGAGAGGATGCGCACCAAGCCGATATCGCCGGTGGCATTGACATGCGTGCCGCCGCAGAGTTCGACCGAATAGGCCTTGCCGGCCTTGGAGCCATGCACGCCACGACCCATCGACACGACGCGGACTTCATCGCCGTATTTTTCACCGAACAGCGCCATCGCGCCTTCGGCGATGGCGTCATCGACGGTCATGAGGCGCGTTGTGACCGGCGCGTTCTGCAGCACGATCTCGTTGGCCATGTCCTCGACGACTTTCAACTCCTCCGCCGACATGGGCTTCGGATGCGATACGTCGAAGCGCAGACGCTCGGGCGCGACCAGCGAACCCTTCTGCGCCACATGGGTGCCGAGCACTTCACGCATGGCTTCATGCAACAGGTGGGTGGCGGAGTGGTTGGAGCGCAGCCGAGCGCGGCGGGCGTGATCGACGGCCAGGGCGACCGCGTCACCGACCTTCAGCGTGCCTTCAGAAACGGTGGCCGAATGCACGAACAGGCCTTCGCCCTTCTTCTGGGTATCGGAGACCGACACCTTGGCATGGTCGGTAGAGATTACGCCGGCATCACCCATCTGGCCACCGGATTCGCCATAGAACGGCGTCTGGTTGACGACGATCTGTACCTGCTCGCCGGCATTGGCGGCATCGACCGATGCGCCGTCGCGCACAATGGCCTGCACCACGCCTTCGGCGGTTTCGGTATCGTATCCGAGGAATTCGGTCGCGCCGTGCTTTTCCTTGAGCTCGAACCAGATCGTTTCCGTCGCCTTGTCGCCGGAACCAGCCCAGTGCGAACGCGCTTCCGCCTTCTGGCGCTCCATGGCATCGGTGAAGCCGGCGAGATCGACATTGATGCCGCGGGCGCGCAGCGCGTCCTGCGTCAGGTCGAGCGGGAAGCCATAGGTGTCGTAGAGCTTGAAGGCGGTTTCGCCGTCGAGCATATCGCCTTTGCCAAAAGTGGCGGTCGCATCCGAGAGCAGGCCGAGGCCGCGCTCCAGCGTCTTGCGGAAGCGGGTTTCCTCCAGCTTCAGCGTTTCGGAAATCAGCGCCTCGGCGCGAACGAGCTCGGGATAGGCGCGGCCCATCTGGGCGACGAGTGCGGGAACCAGCTTCCACATCAGCGGATCGCGGGCGCCAAGAAGCTGCGCATGGCGCATGGCGCGACGCATGATGCGGCGCAGGACATAACCACGGCCTTCGTTGGACGGCAACACGCCATCGGCGATCAGGAAGGAGGCCGAGCGCAGATGGTCGGCGATGACGCGGTGGCTGGCGCGACGCTCACCCTCGGCCTTGACGCCGGTCGCCTCTTCGGAGGCGGCGATCAGGGCGCGGAACAGGTCGATGTCGTAATTGTCATGCTTGCCCTGCAGCACAGCCGCGACGCGCTCCAGGCCCATGCCGGTATCGATCGACGGACGCGGCAGGTTGACGCGCTCTTCCTTGGAAATCTGCTCGTACTGCATGAAGACGAGGTTCCAGATTTCGATGAAGCGGTCGCCATCCTCCTCCGGCGAGCCGGGCGGGCCGCCCCAGATATGGTCGCCGTGGTCATAAAAAATTTCCGAACAGGGGCCGCAGGGGCCGGTATCGCCCATCGCCCAGAAATTGTCGCTGGTCGGGATGCGGATGATCTTCTGGTCCGGCAGCCCGGCGATCTTCTTCCAGAGGTCGAAGGCTTCGTCGTCGGTATGGTAGACCGTAACCAGCAGGCGCTCGCGGTCGAGGCCGAATTCCCTGGTGATCAGGTTCCAGGCCAGTTCGATGGCGCGCTCCTTGAAATAATCGCCGAAGGAGAAATTGCCGAGCATTTCGAAGAAGGTATGGTGGCGGGCGGTATAACCTACATTGTCGAGGTCGTTATGCTTGCCGCCGGCGCGCACGCATTTCTGCGCGGTGGCCGCCGTCGAGTAGGGACGCTGCTCCAGGCCGGTGAAGACGTTCTTGAACTGCACCATGCCGGCATTGGTAAACATCAGGGTCGGGTCGTTGCGCGGCACAAGCGGGCTGGAAGACACGACCTCATGGCCGTTCTTTTTAAAGTAGTCGAGAAAGGTCGACCGGATTTCATTCACACCGCTCATGATACGCCCTTCATTCACGCCGGACCCCGGCATTCTTCTTAATCAAAGTTACCGGCTTTTATCGCTCGTGCCGCACCCTGTCCAGCACCGCACAGCAAAACCGGCCGTACATCTTTCGAAATACGGCCGGCGCAAGGAAACGGAAAAGATAGGCGGGATTAAGCTTCCGCCGCCGAATCCCCATCCTCGGCTTCCGGGCCGCCGTTCTGCAAGAAGCGGTCGGCGATCAGGCCGGCATTCTGGCGCAGAGCCATTTCGATCTCACGGGCGAGATCAGGATTGTCGCGCAGGAAGGACTTGGCGTTTTCACGCCCCTGCCCCAGGCGCTGGCTGTTATAGGAGAACCAGGCACCGGACTTTTCGACGATACCGGCCTTGACGCCGAGATCGACCAGCTCGCCGGTCTTCGAGACGCCTTCGCCATACATGATGTCGAATTCGACCTGCTTGAAGGGAGGCGCCATCTTGTTCTTGACGACCTTGACGCGGGTCTGGTTGCCGACCACCTCGTCACGCTCCTTGACCGAGCCGATACGGCGGATATCGAGACGGACCGAAGCATAGAACTTCAGCGCGTTACCGCCCGTCGTCGTCTCGGGCGAACCGAACATCACCCCGATCTTCATGCGAATCTGGTTGATGAAGATCACCATGGTGTTCGACTTGGAGATCGATGCCGTCAGCTTGCGCAACGCCTGGCTCATCAGGCGGGCCTGCAGGCCCGGCAGGCTATCGCCCATCTCGCCCTCGATTTCGGCGCGCGGCGTGAGCGCCGCGACTGAATCGACGACCAGCACGTCGATGGCGCCGGAGCGCACCAGCGTATCGGTGATTTCAAGCGCCTGCTCGCCGGTATCCGGCTGGGAGATCAGCAGGTTCTGCAGATCGACGCCGAGCTTGCGGGCATAGACCGGATCGAGCGCATGTTCGGCATCGACGAAGGCGCAGATGCCGCCCTTCTTCTGCGCCTCGGCAATGGTCTGCAGCGCCAGCGTCGTCTTGCCCGAGCTTTCCGGGCCATAAATTTCGACGATACGTCCCTTCGGCAGACCGCCGACGCCGAGCGCGATATCCAGGCTGAGAGAGCCGGTGGAGACGGTTTCGATCTCCACGACATTCTCGTTGGAGCCGAGCTTCATGATCGAGCCCTTGCCGAAGGAGCGCTCGATCTGCGAAAGAGCTGCGTCCAGTGCCTTGCTTTTATCCACCGCTTTGTCCTCTACGAGCCGCAAACTATTCTGTGACATCGGGTCCACCTTTAGGTTATTGAAGCCGCACTGGCAACGAAACTGCTGTTACGCCATATGTACTCTTTTTGTTCTTATTCTTCAAGAGCCGATCAAGCACCTGATTCAAAAAAGAAATCACGCATGCGTTCCCTTTCTGTTTTCATGTGTATTATCAGAGGATTGCGATCCTCGTCCGCAGAAATGAATGATCGAATCGGGCTTTTTTCGGAGGGCGGGCGATGACGAAAGTGGTGGTTTGCGGCGGTGCGCATGTGGATCGGCGGGGGCGAATCTCGGGCCTCACCGCGCCCGGCGCGTCCAATCCCGGCTCCTGGTTCAGCGAGGCTGGCGGCGGCGGGTTCAATGCGGCGCGCAATCTCGCCCGGCTCGAGCTTTCGGTGACGATGATTTCGCCGCGCGGCGGCGATGCCGAGGGCGACATGGTGACCACGGCCGCCGAACAGGCCGGGGTCATCGACCGTCCCTTCATCTTTCTCGACCGACGCACGCCGAGCTATACGGCCATCCTGGAAAACGACGGCAATCTGGTCATCGCGCTCGCGGATATGGAGCTTTACAAGCTGTTCACGCCGCGCCGCGCGGCCATGCGTGCGATCCGCGATGCGATTGCCGATGGCGAGCTTCTGCTCTGCGACGCCAACCTGCCGGAAGAGACGATCCTGGCGCTGACGCGGCAGGCGAAAGGACTTGGCAAGCGGGTGGCGGGCATCGCGATTTCGCCGGCGAAGGTGGTCCGTTACCGACAGGCGATCGGGCTGCTCGATTTCCTGTTCATGAACGAAGCCGAGGCGCGGGCGCTGGCGGGACGAAATGTCGCCGACATGGCGGAATGGCCGGGGCTGCTGCGCGCGGCCGGACTGCGTGGCGGCGTGGTGACGCGCGGCGGCAAATCCCTGGTGGCCTTCGACGGCGAAAACGCGGCGCTGCTGGCGCCGCCGTTTGTTTCCGCTGTCGATGATGTCACAGGGGCGGGAGATTCGCTTGCAGCCGGCACGATTTTCGGCTTGATGGGCGGCTTGGACATCGCGCAGGCGGCTCGCCTGGGGATCGCCTGCGCAGCCATCACTCTGCAATCGCCCTATGCGACGAGTGAACTCCTCTCCCAGGACAGCATGCGGACGGCGCTGATGCGCGTTCCCGAGGCGCAAGCGCTCTAAGGGAAACATCTGGCGCCCGTTCGCGCCAGCCAACGGATACGAACCATGACAGAGACCAAGTCCACTCTTCCGATCGTCTATTCGCGTGAAGTCGCCGACGCCAAGGCCGGGGGCCTGCCGCTGGTGGCGCTCGAATCGACGATCATCACCCATGGCATGCCCTATCCCGGCAATATCGACATGGCGCGCAGCGTCGAGGCGATCATCCGTGCCGAGGGCGCGGTGCCGGCGACCATTGCCGTTCTCAACGGCGTGCTACATATCGGCCTCGAAGAGCCGCAGCTCGAGGCGCTGGCGCAGACCAGGGACGCGATGAAGGTGTCGCGCGCCGACCTACCCTTCTCGATCGCCGAAGGGCGTACCGGAGCGACCACCGTCGCGGCGACAATGATTGCGGCAGCGCTCGGCGGCGTGCGCGTCTTCGCGACCGGCGGCATCGGCGGCGTGCATCGCGGCGCCGAGGAGAGCTTCGATATCTCGGCCGACCTCGAAGAATTGGCGCGCACGGCTGTCATCGTCGTCTGCGCCGGGGCCAAGGCGATCCTTGATATTCCGAAGACATTGGAAGTGCTGGAAACGCGCGGCGTACCGGTCGTTACCTTCGGTTCGCGCGATTTCCCGGCCTTCTGGTCGCGGGTCTCGGGCTTTGCCAGCCCGCTGACCCTGAATAGCGCCGAAGGCATCGCCCGCTTCCAATCCGTGCGCGAACAGATGAGCATCGATGGCGGCATGCTGATCGCCAATCCGGTGCCGGAGCAGGATGAAATCGGCCGGGACGAGATGGAAGGCTTTATCAGCCAAGCCATTGATGCAGCGGAAGAAGACGGTATTAGCGGCAAGGCGGTGACGCCCTACCTGCTGTCGAAAATCTTCGACCTGACAAACGGCCGCAGCCTCAAGACCAATATCGCGCTGGTGGAAAACAATGCCCGCCTCGCCGCCCGCATCGCGGTCGCGCTGAAATAACAAAAAGGGGCGGATCGTGGGATCCGCCCCTCTTATAAAGACAACCGTCCGGCATCATTTGCCGCCGTCGAGCATTTCCCAGACGGCTTCGGCCAGTTGCTTGAGCGAAAACGGTTTCGGCAGGAAGCCGAACTTGGCCTCGGCGGGCAGGTTTCGGGCGAAGGCATCCTCTGCATAGCCCGAGACGAAGATGAATTTCAGGTCCGGATATTTCTTGCGCAGCTCGCCGAGCAGCGTCGGGCCGTCCATCTCCGGCATCACCACATCGGAGACGACGATATCGACCTTGCCGTCGAGTTCGTCCATAATGTCGAGCGCTTCGATGCCGGAGCCGGCCTCATGCACGGTGTAGCCACGCGTTTCCAGCATGCGCTTGCCGCCGCGCCGCACCGCCTCCTCGTCCTCGACCAGGAGGACGACGGCGGATTTCCCGGTGAGATCGACGGGCTCGGATTTTTTGGGCTTTTCCGCTTCGGTCGCAGCCGGCGCGACCGGCAAGTTCTCGTTGGCGGCGATGACAGGCGCGACCTCGATCACATGGCGCGGCAGGAAGATGCGGAACACCGTGCCCTTGCCGACTTCCGATTCCGGATGGATGTAGCCGCCGGACTGCTTGACGATACCATAGACCATGGCCAGTCCAAGTCCGGTGCCCTTGCCGACCTCCTTGGTGGTAAAGAAGGGCTCGAAGATCTTGTCCATGATCTCGGGCGGAATGCCGGTGCCGGTATCGGCGACCTCGATCATGACCAGATCGTCATTCGGCAGTTCGGGATAATTCAGGCTCGCCACCTCGGCGGCGGGAAGGTTACGGGTGCGCAGCGTGATCGTGCCGCCATTCGGCATGGCATCGCGCGCATTGACACAAAGATTGATCAGCACCTGCTCGAACTGTGACAGGTCAGTCTTCACCGGCCAGAGATCGCGGCCGTAATCGACCGTCAGCTTGACATTGGTGCCGGAAATCAGCCGGTCGACCAGCATGCGCAAGTCGCCGACGACATCGGTGAGACTGAGCACGGTCGGGCGCATCGTCTGCTTGCGCGAGAAGGCGAGCAATTGCCGGACCAGCACGGCGGCGCGGTTGGCGTTGCGCTTGATTTCCATCAGGTCGGCGAAGCTGGCATCCGAGGGGCGCACCTGCAGCAGCAGATGGTCGGAAGAGAGCAGGATCGCCGTCAGCACATTGTTGAAATCATGGGCGATGCCGCCGGCGAGCGTGCCGACCGCGTTCATCTTCTGCGTCTGGGCCATCTGATTTTCCAGGGCCTTCTGCTCGGTTACCTCGACCGCATAGACGATCGCCACCTCTTCCGGATCGTCGTCGTTCTGATCGATGACGGCGTTGACATAAAAGCGGAAATGGCGCGTGTCATCCTTGGGATGGCGGGAGTCGATGGGCGCGATATCGCCCTGGCGGTCGCGTGCCGCCGAGAGTGCCTGCAACAGCCGCGAGCGATCCTGATCGTGAACGATGGTTTCCAGCAGCGCGCCGCGCTCGATATCGTCACGCGAGACGACACTGGAAAACATCTTCAGGAAGGGTGCGTTGGTGCGCAGGATGCGGCCCTCGCCATCGACCGAGGCGATGGCCATCGGCGTGTTATTGAAGAAGCGGGCGAAACGCATCGAAGCGGCGGAGGCGGAGCCGTCGACATCGTCAGCGCCCTGGCGGGTGAGCACGATGGTCAGGCTTTCGCCCGGCGCGCCGTCACGCAACGCGGTCACCCGATGCACCATCTGCACCGGCAGGCTCTGGCCGTTCGAGCGGCGCAGGTCGAGATTGAAGGTTTCGGTGCGGTTCAGCCCCGGCTCGGCCTTCACCGACTGGATTAGCGCCAGTCCCTCGCCGGCGACGAGGTCGCCGATGCTCATCGAGCCCGGCGCGAATTTGGTCAGGTCGATGCCCAGCCATTCGGCCAGTGTGGCGTTGAGATAGACGATCTCGCCCTTGCGGCCAGCCGAGAAGAAGCCGGCGGGCGCATGGTCGAGATAATCGATGGCGTTCTGCAATTCCTTGAAGAAGCGCTCCTGATCGTCGCGATCAATGGTGATGTCGGTGATCTGCCAGACATGCAGCGCGCTTTTTCCGTCTGTCTTCGGCAAGAGCCTCGCCTTCAACCGATACCAGTGGGCGGCCGGGCCAGCGCTCGCCGCGCCCAGCGGCCGCATCAGGCGGAATTCCTCATGGCCGTCGCGGCCTTCGCGCAGGCCATTGGTGAGACGATACAACGCCTCGTTGGATTCGCGATGGCGCGACAGCAGGGTTTCCAGCGTCTGCACCTCTGTCGGCTTGGCCGCGCCGGTCAGCACGCCATAGGCGGCATTGGCATAGACGACTCGGCCGCGCTCGTCGGTGATCAGCGTGCCGTCCGGATGGCTGTCGAGGAAGGATTTGCCAAGCCCGTCAGACTGACGCTGCGGCATCACCTCGATGAAGCCGATGACCGACGACACCAGGAAGAACACGCCGACCATGGCGAGAACGCCGAGCAGACCGAGCACGATCTCGTTGCCGAGCTGGCGCTTGAAGACGACGAAAGCGACCGACATGCCGATCAGCACGATCGCCAGCAGAATGATGCGCGCCGCCGTGCCGGAGCGCACGTCGCGATCGACCAAGGGCGCATTCTTGTCGCCTTGTGGCGGCACTTTCGTCATGAATTCCTCGCAACTGGCTGCGCGCCGACGGCCTCGGGCAGGTGGAATCAGCAGCACTTTCCAGATCTATCAATTTGTCGCTATCGCAAAAAGCTTAAGCATCTCGCCTTCGCCCACCTATTCACAAAGATTTACGTCATCTTGTGGCGGCGGCGCTCGACAGGCCGCTGTCACCACGGCAAAATCAGCGGTAAGACGCCTCGAACCGCGCCACCGGCCCATCTTCCGGTGCGTAACCGCGAATTGCGCCTTGACCGGAATCGCCGCCGCCGCAACAGTCGGTTCCTGGAGAACTATAGCATGGAAGACGTCGTCGGAAATTATGGAGGACGCCTGCTCGTCGCGATCGCGGGCGTCGGCATAGCGCTGGCCTGCCTTGTGATGGTCCTGCGCTTCATTCGCAATCGCGGCCCGCTGCCCTTCCTGCGCGCCAGCCGCGGCCGGGAGAACCGCCTGCAGGTGCTCGACAGCACCCCTGTCGATACCCGCCGCCGCCTTGTGTTGGTGCGGCGCGACAATGTCGAGCATCTGATCATGATCGGCGGCCCGACCGATGTGGTGATCGAAAGCAGGATCGTCGCCGAAGGCGACGCCGACTATGACGATATTTCCGAAGCATTCCCCGCCGCCAGCTTTTATGACGACGACGAGACGAAGGACGACCATGCCTTCGAGGACGCGCGCGACGACGCCCCGCCCCATCCGGCCTTCACGCCGCCCTGGCGTGAGGAACCGGCGCGCGCGGCCATAGGCCCCGCCGAGGCCTGGCGCAGCCGCGCCGAAAGCCGATTTAATAGCGAAGCGACGCCGTCCGAGCCACGCCCGGTCACACCGCCTGCCGTGACGGCGAAACCGGAGCCGCCGCGCCGCGCCGCGCCTGCGCAGACCACGGCTCCCCCCAAAGCGGCGGTGATCAGCGAACAGATGAACGATTTCGAGCGCATGCTGGAAGCCGAAATGGCCTCGCGCCTCGAAGCCGGCCGCGCCAACCAGCAACGCTCCCAGCCGACCTCCGTCCGTCCGGCGACGCCGGCTGCCCCGCGCAACACGGGCGGACCGCCGCCCCCCGCCAATGCCGACCAGCGCGCCATGCAGGCTCAGATGGCGCGCATTTTCGGCGGCGAAAACAATTAAGACAGCTCGCAAATAAAAATGCCGTGCGATCCCGGGATCGCACGGCAAGTAAAATCATGGAGATCGCGATATCGTTGCCTCGCGACCGGATGCGTTATTCGTCCCGATAGACCTTCTCGCGCCGCTCGTGACGCTCCTGGGCCTCGATCGACAGGGTTGCGATCGGACGAGCGTCGAGCCGCTTCAGACCGATCGGCTCACCTGTCTCCTCACAGTAGCCGTAGGTGCCGTCGTCGATCCGCTGCAAGGCTGCATCGATTTTCGAAATCAGCTTGCGCTGCCGGTCCCGCGCCCGGAGCTCGATCGCCCGGTCGGTTTCCGACGAAGCACGGTCAGCCAAGTCGGGATGATTTGCGCTTTCCTCAGCCAGATGCCCGAGCGTTTCGCGGGCTTCACGCAGGATGTCGTTTTTCCATGCGATCAGTTTTGCGCGAAAATAGGCACGCTGGCTGGCATTCATGAACTCATCGGATTCCGAGAGAACATAGTTGTTAAGATCGATCTTCTCACTCAACGCGATTCTCCTGAAGAACATCTCAATGGCGGGTGTATACCTTAACAGCCATTGGCGATTCAAGTCTCAGAGAGGCTTTGAGCACAATAATAAATCTGACTTAAAATTCCGCTAAACGTCTCTTTTTTCATCAAAATTCCAAGCAGATCGCAGCAGGGCGAAAGATGGAAGCAAGTTTGGCAAGCAAGCTCCGCGCCAGTTTGCGTTTCGCGCCATCCGTTTCGCAATGGAACAGGCGGTCGATTGTCTGTGCCGCAAGCCGCGACAAGGCTGGATTAGCCAGCGACATTCTGTAATCTTGCCGCCACCGGAAAGGCGGCGCGACGCGGGCGCCCCGATTGCCGTACCAGACACCACGGAGCCAGTTCTTCATGCCATGCAGCATCACCCGCCTCTATCTCCTTCGCCACGCGAAAGCGGCCGCCGCACGGCCGGGCGAGCGTGACAAGCAGCGCGAACTCGACCCGACCGGCCGCGAAGAAGCCGCTTTCATTGGAGATGAGATGCGGCAGGCGGGCTGGACGCCGGATGCGCTGGTATCCTCATCTGCAACGCGCTGCCGGCAGACCAGCGACATCGTGCTTGCCGGCCTCAGCGACAACGTAGCGCTCGACGTCGCCGACATTCTTTATGAGGGCAGTCTCGATACATATCTCACCGTGCTAGCATCGCGACCGGAAACGTCGGTGATGCTGGTCGGCCACAATCCGACCATGGAGGAACTGTTCGAGCGGCTGGCCGGATCGGAAGAAACGCACCGCCATTTTCCCAGCGGCTATCCGACCGCCGGTCTTGCCGTCCTCGACAGGACCGGCGTCGGCGAATGGCAGGTCACAGCGGTGGTGACTCCCTGAGGAGACTTCCAGCGTTCATGACCGCCGGATGGCCGCGGTGGCGAAGAAAGGAATGCCCGCCGGCCCCGGGCAAAGGGGATGACGTACCGTGGACATATTGATCAATGCCCTGACGACGTTGCTGGTAACGCTCGATCCGCCCGGCCTCGCACCGATTTTTTTGGGTCTCACCGTCGGCATGAGCCGTGACCAGCGCAAGCAGGTAGCGCTACGCGGCACCGTCATCGCCTTCTTCATCCTCGCCGTCTTCGCCCTGTTCGGGGCCAGCGTGCTGGCTGTGCTTGGCATTTCCATCGGCGCGTTCCGGCTGGCGGGCGGGCTGCTGCTTTTCTGGATCGCCTTCGAAATGGTGTTCGAAAAGCGCCAGGAGCGAAAGGAAAAAACCTCGGAAGTGGCGATCACCAAGGATCACATCCACAATATCGCCGTCTTCCCCCTCGCTCTGCCTCTGATCGCCGGCCCTGGCGCCATCTCGGCGACCATCCTGCTGGCCGCCTCGATGCCGACCGCCATCGGGCGGCTGCAACTCATTGCCATCATCGCCTTCTGTGCGGCGCTGCTCTACGCGACGATGGTGGTCGCCGAGCGCATCGACCGCTTTCTCGGCGTCACCGGCCGCGCCATCCTGACCCGCCTGCTCGGCGTCATCCTCGCCGCCCTTGCCGCACAATTCGTCGTCGACGGCATCCGTTCGGCCTTCGCCCTGCCGTCATAAAATCTGCCCGCTGAATTGGCGAACTGGCTCAAGACCTTGCCAATTCGACACGGCCGTCACCGGCAATTTTTATGATATGGGCTGCCGCTTTGTGTCGAGTATCTTTGCCATCGTGATCGCGTCGATAAAGCGCTCGTCAATACAGACGGCGTGTTTGTGCAAACCTTCGGAAATGAAGCCGGCTTTTTCATAGAGCGCGATGGCCGGCATGTTGTCCGCATGAACAGAAAGCTCGATACGTATGAACCTTTCCTGAGATGCTTTTTCCAGTGCTGCATAGATCAATCGACGCCCCACGCCTCTCCCCCGATAAGCGGAAATAATTCCCATCCCCAAGGTGCCTCTATGCGCATGGGACGGAAAAAAATCCCGCCGAATATCGCACCAGCCGACAACCTGACCATCGCAAACCGCAACCAATTGCGGGTTCCGTTTGTCTATCATGTCGAGCACGAACTCACGGATTCTGGGAAGCGGCGGCGCTTCAAGCATCGTCAGATACTTGCGTTCACGCGCCACCGCATCGAGTGCGTCATGAAAACCGTCGATATGCGCTGCCGTTATAGCAGCAATCTCGATTTCAGGTGTGGCATCCATCGGCTCTATTCACCCGTCCGTTTACAATCAGAAGGGAATGTCGTCGTCGAGGTCGCGCGAGAAATTACCACCACCGGAGCTGCCCTGGCTGCCACGGCTCTGGCCACCGCCACGCGGGGCGGAGGATTGGCCGAAATCATTATCGTAGCCGCCGCCGGAGCCGTAGTCGCTGCCAACGCTACGGCCACCGCCTTCGCCGCGACCATCCAGCATGGTCAGCGTCGAATTGAAGCCCTGCAGGACGACTTCCGTCGAGTACCGGTCCTGCCCGTCGCGGTCCTGCCACTTGCGGGTCTGCAAAGCGCCTTCGATATAAAGCTTGGCGCCCTTCTTCACATATTGCTCGACCACCTTGCACAGGCCTTCGTTGAACACGACGACACTGTGCCATTCGGTCTTTTCGCGGCGCTCGCCGGAATTGCGGTCGCGCCAGGTCTCCGACGTGGCGATCCGCAGGTTCGCGATCGGCTTGCCGTCCTGCGTGCGCCGGATTTCCGGATCCGCACCGACGTTTCCGATCAGAATTACCTTGTTGACACTGCCAGCCATACGCCTCACCCTGCCTGCCGCCATCCCGGCGGCATCCGTTTTCGTTATCGCGGTATCTTAAACCAATATAATCCGCTCGCGGTCCTCTGACGACAATAATCCACAAACAAATTTGTTCTTTTTTTGTTCTAATAATTCGCTATGCTGCCGTCAAGTGAGTCCTGGGTGGCGAATCCTGGATTTCCATCTCGACATGCCCGAAAGCGTGACTACATAAGGACCGGATTGACCGGATGTCCCTTGCCGGCCGGATATGAGTGAGCCCCATGAGTGAGTTGAAGTCGATTTCCATCCGCGGTGCGCGCGAGCACAATCTGAAAGGCATCGACCTCGATCTGCCGCGCAATTCGCTGATCGTCATGACCGGCCTGTCGGGTTCGGGCAAATCTTCGCTCGCCTTCGACACGATTTATGCCGAGGGACAGCGTCGCTATGTCGAAAGCCTTTCGGCCTATGCGCGCCAGTTCCTGGAAATGATGCAGAAGCCGGATGTCGATCAGATCGACGGATTGTCGCCGGCGATTTCGATCGAGCAGAAGACGACCTCGCGCAATCCGCGCTCGACGGTCGGCACGGTCACCGAAATCTACGATTATATGCGCCTGCTCTTCGCGCGCGCCGGCATTCCCTATTCGCCGGCGACCGGCCTGCCGATCGAAAGCCAGACGGTCAGCCAGATGGTCGACCGCGTGCTGGAATTCGAAGAAGGCACGCGCCTTTATATTCTCGCGCCGATGGTGCGCGGCCGCAAGGGCGAGTACAAGAAGGAACTCGCCGAACTGATGAAGAAGGGGTTCCAGCGCGTCAAGGTCGACGGCCAGTTCTACGAGATCGCCGAGGTGCCGGCGCTGGACAAGAAATACAAGCACGACATCGACGTGGTGGTCGACCGCCTGGTGGTGCGCACCGATATCGCCGCGCGCTTGGCCGACAGCCTGGAAACCAGCCTGAAGCTGGCTGACGGGTTGGCCGTCGCCGAATTCGCCGACAAGCCGCTGCCGGCCGAAGAGACGGCGGCCGGCGGCTCGGCCAACAAGTCGCTGAACGAGACGCACCAGCGAGTGCTGTTTTCGGAAAAATTCGCCTGCCCCGTCTCCGGTTTCACCATTCCGGAAATCGAGCCGCGCTTGTTTTCCTTCAACAATCCTTTTGGTGCTTGTCCCTCCTGCGACGGCCTCGGCTCACAGCAGAAGATCGACGAGGCGCTGATCGTGCCCGAGCACGACCGCCGCCTCAAGGACGGTGCCATCGCGCCCTGGGCAAAATCCTCATCGCCCTATTATAACCAGACGCTGGAGGCGCTTGGCCAGGCCTACGGCTTCAAGTTGACGGATCGCTGGGCTGATCTGCCTGCGCCGGCGCAGAAGGCGATCCTGCACGGCACCGACGAGAAGATCGAATTCCACTATGCCGACGGTGCCCGCTCCTACAAGACGACCAAGACTTTCGAAGGCATCGTTCCCAATCTCGAACGGCGCTGGAAGGAAACCGATTCCGCCTGGGCGCGCGAGGAGATCGAGCGCTACATGTCGGCCGCGCCCTGCCCGGCCTGCAACGGCTATCGCCTGAAGCCGGAAGCGCTGGCGGTGAAGGTGCATGGCCTGCATATCGGTCAGGTCACCGACATGTCGATCCGCATCGCCCGCGACTGGTTCGAGGAATTGCCGGCCCATCTCAGCGCCAAGCAGAACGAAATCGCCGTGCGCATCCTCAAGGAAATCCGCGAGCGCCTGCGCTTCCTCAACGATGTCGGCCTGGATTATCTCAGCCTGTCGCGCAATTCCGGCACGCTGTCGGGTGGCGAAAGCCAGCGCATTCGTCTCGCCTCGCAGATAGGCTCGGGCCTGACAGGCGTGCTTTACGTGCTTGATGAGCCCTCCATCGGCCTGCATCAACGCGACAATGCCCGCCTGCTTGAAACGCTGAAGCACCTGCGCGACATCGGCAATACCGTCATCGTCGTCGAGCATGACGAGGATGCGATCCTGACGGCCGATTACGTCGTCGATATCGGTCCCGCCGCCGGCGTGCATGGCGGTCAGGTCGTGGCCGAGGGCACGCCGCAGCAGGTGATGGACAATCCGAAATCCCTCACCGGCAAGTATTTGTCGGGCGAACTCGGCGTGCGAGTTCCAGCCGAACGGCGAAAGCCGAAGAAGGGCAAGGAAATCAAGGTTATCGGCGCACGCGGTAACAATCTGAAGAATGTCACGGCTTCGATCCCGCTCGGCGTCTTCACAGCGGTGACAGGCGTGTCCGGTGGCGGCAAGTCGACCTTCCTGATCGAGACGCTCTACAAGGCGGCGGCGCGTCGCGTCATGGGTGCGCGTGAAAATCCGGCCGACCACGACCGCATCGACGGCTTCGAGCATATCGACAAGGTCATCGACATCGACCAGTCGCCGATCGGGCGCACGCCGCGCTCCAACCCAGCGACCTATACCGGCGCCTTCACGCCGATCCGTGACTGGTTCGCCGGCCTGCCGGAAGCCAAGGCGCGCGGCTACCAGCCGGGCCGCTTCTCCTTCAACGTCAAGGGCGGCCGCTGCGAGGCCTGCCAGGGCGACGGCGTCATCAAGATCGAGATGCATTTCCTGCCGGATGTCTACGTCACCTGCGACGTCTGCCACGGCAAGCGTTACAATCGCGAAACGCTCGATGTCACCTTCAAGGGCAAGTCGATCGCCGACGTGCTCGACATGACCGTCGAGGAAGGCGTCGAGTTCTTCGCGGCGGTGCCGGCGGTGCGCGACAAGCTGCAATCGCTGAAGGATGTCGGCCTCGGCTATATCAAAGTCGGTCAGCAGGCCAATACGCTCTCCGGCGGCGAGGCGCAGCGCGTCAAGCTCGCCAAGGAGCTGTCGAAGCGCTCGACGGGGCGCACGCTCTACATCCTCGACGAGCCGACGACCGGCCTGCATTTCCACGATGTCGCCAAGCTCTTGGAAATGCTGCAGGAACTGGTGAACCAGGGCAATTCGGTCGTGGTCATCGAGCACAATCTCGAAGTCATCAAGACCGCAGACTGGATCCTCGATTTCGGTCCGGAAGGCGGCGATGGCGGCGGCGAGATCGTCGCGATCGGCACGCCGGAAACCATTGTCAAGGAAAAGCGCTCCTATACCGGCCAGTTCCTCAAGGAACTGCTGGAGCGTCGCCCCTCGAGGGCCGCTGCGGCGGCGGAGTGATGCCATGATCCTGATCGGCCAATACGATTCCTCCTTCGTGCGCCGCGTGGCGCTGGCATTGCGCATCTACGGCCTGCCCTTCGAGCACCGGCCGTGGTCGGTGTTTGGCGATGGCGAGCGCATCCGCGAACTCAACCCGCTGATGCGGGTGCCGACCATGGTGCTGGATGACGGTTTCGTGCTGGTCGACAGCGTCACCATCCTCGACCATATCGATGGCCTGGTGCCGGAGAGCCGGCGGCTTTGGCCACAGGGCGAAAAGCGCCGCCATGCCATGAAAGTGGCCGCGCTCGCCACCGGCCTCGCCGACAAGGCCGTCAGCCTGTTTTATGAGATGCGGCTGCATGAATATGGCTCCGAAATCTGGTCGAAGCGTTGCGCTTCGCAGATCGGTTCCACGCTTGCGGCGCTGGAGGATATCTGCGCGGCTAAAACAGGGGAATTTCTGTTCGAGGGCCGCATCACCCATGCGGATGTCGCCGTCGTCTGCGCGATGCGGCATGCTGCGGAATCCCATCCCGATCTGCTGAAGCTTGATGATTACGCTGCGCTCGCAACCCATTGCCGGCATTTCGAGGCGCAGGTGGCGTTCCAGGAAATTTCTCAACCTTTCATTCCACCGTCTTGAATTTTCTCTCGAAGCACCAATTGGGGATCCTCAGATGACGAAGCAAGGCACGATCCGCACCGGCATCGGCGGCTGGACGTTCGAACCGTGGCGCGGACATTTCTATCCTGCCGATCTCAAGCAGAAAGACGAGTTGCATTACGCCAGCCGCCAGATGCGCATCATCGAGGTCAACGGCACCTATTACAGCACCCAGAAGCCGGAAACCTTCGCGAAATGGGCGGCGGATGTGCCCGAGGATTTCGTCTTCTCGCTGAAGGCAACGCGTTTCGTTACCAATCGCCGTGTGCTGGCCGAAGCCGGCGAGTCGATGGAAAAGTTCCTGTCCTCCGGCATCAGCGAGCTTGGCGATCATCTCGGTCCGCTGCTCTGGCAGTTCGCACCGACGAAGAAATTCGATCCGCAGGATTTCGAGGCGTTTCTGAAACTGCTGCCGGCGAAGCAGGACGGCATTGCTTTGCGCCATGTGGTGGAAGTGCGCCACGATTCCTTCAAGGTACCGGAATTCGTAACGATGCTGGAAAAATATGGCGTGGCCCCGGTTTGCGCCGAGCATTTCGATTATCCAATGGTGGCAGACGTCACCGCCGATTTCGTCTATGCCCGCCTGCAGAAAGGCTCGGACGATATTCCGACCTGCTACGACGACAAGGATCTGGGCGACTGGGCCGAGCGGCTGAAGACCTGGGCTGAGGGCAAGGTGCCCAGCGACCTGCCGCTGGTCGATGAGCACAGGAAGGTCGAGAAAATGCCGCGCGACGTCTATGCCTTCATGATCCATGAGGGCAAGGTCAATGCGCCGCATGGCGCGATCGCCCTGCAGGCACGGATCGACGGGACGGCTTGAGTGGAAGGCGGTCGCGGCCGTCGGTTTCGACAAAATAGAAGCACCGCGCGTCGGTGACGCGCGGTGCATTGACGGAGAAATCAAGCGACGTTCAGCACGCTTTCCGGCGCATAGGCTTCGTAGCCGAGCGCTTCGGCGACCGGAGCGTTGGTGATGCGGCCTTTGTGGACATTGAGGCCGTTGCGCAGGTGCCGGTCCTCGGCGATGGCCCGGAGGCCGCGATCGGCAAGCGCGAGGCCATGATGCAGCGTCGCATTGTTGAGCGCATGCGCCGAAGTGATCGGCACGGCGCCGGGCATGTTGGCCACGCAATAATGAATGATGCCGTCGACCTCATAGGTCGGGTCGGAATGGGTGGTGGCGTGCGAGGTTTCGAAGCAGCCGCCCTGGTCGATGGCGACGTCGACGATCACGGCGCCTTTCTTCATGCCGGAAAGCATTTCGCGAGTCACCAGCTTCGGTGCGGCAGCGCCCGGAATGAGCACGGCGCCGATGACGAGATCGGCGGAGAAGACTTCGTCTTCGAGCGCATCGATGGTCGAGAAACGGGTGTGCACGCGGCCGTTGAAGATATCGTCGAGCTGGCGCAGGCGCGGCAGCGAGCGGTCGAGAATGGTGACGTCTGCCCCGAGCCCGGCGGCCATCCTGGCGGCATGCAGGCCGACGACGCCGCCGCCGATGACCGCCACCTTGGCCGGCATAACGCCGGGAACGCCGCCGAGCAGGATGCCGCGGCCGCCATTGGCCTTCTGTAGCGCCACGGCGCCGGCTTGGATCGACAGGCGGCCGGCGACTTCGGACATCGGCGCGAGCAGCGGCAGGCCGCCGCGCTCGTCTGTCACGGTTTCATAGGCCACCGCCGTCACACCGGAAGCGAGCAGGCCCTTGGTCTGTTCCGGATCGGGCGCGAGGTGAAGATAGGTATAGAGGATCTGGCCGTCCCTCAGTTGCGTCCATTCGCTGGCTTGAGGTTCCTTGACCTTCACGACCATGTCCGACTTTTCGAACACATCCTTGGCGGAGCCGACAATTTTCGCGCCGGCGGCGATATAGGCGGCGTCATCGGCACCGATGCCGGCACCCGCCTTGGTTTCGATCAGCACCTCATGGCCATGCGCCACATATTCGCGCACCGCACCGGGGGTGAGACCGACACGATATTCATGGTTCTTGATTTCCTTCGGGCAACCGACACGCATGGAGCGTTCCTCTCTTGTTTATAGGCTTTCGGCCGTTTGTTGACGAAATCAGGAGACCAGAAAAGAACCGCAATGTCCTTGCAAAGAGGCTTTGCCAACGGCGCGATCTTCGAATATTCTTGCGTATCTCAGCGAAATTTCAGACGAATCCATCAATGTCGAACCTCGATACCATAGATGCTGCGATCCTGCGGATTCTGCAGCAGAACGGCCGCATGTCGAATGCAGACCTCGCCGCCAAGGTGGGGCTGTCGCCCTCGGCCTGCTCGCGCCGGGTCGATATCCTGGAAAAATCCGGCGTCATCAGCGGCTACCACGCTCGGCTGTCCAACAAGGCGCTGGACTACAAGATGATCGTCATCGTGCATATCTCGCTGAGCGGCCAGTTCGCCAAGACATTGCAGGAATTCGAGGCGGCGGTGAAGAAGTGTCCCAACATCCTCGTCTGCTACCTGATGTCGGGGGAATATGACTATATCCTGCGTGTCGCTGCCAAGGATCTGGAAGATTACGAGCGCATCCATCGCGACTGGCTGTCGGCGCTGCCTCATGTGGTAAAGATCAACTCGTCCTTCGCGCTGCGTGAGATTATCGACCGGCCGAATGTCGGGTTGTAATGCGGCTCGAGAAGACGCATTTCGTTCGAATTGAAGCGATCGCGCAAAGCCCGCATGAAGCTTTCCCGCCTAGACTGATGGCTTCGGACATCAGCATGGGGGAAGTCGTGATCAAAGGCCGTATCAATATGGAAACCCGGAAATCGACGCGCAAGGCGGCGCGGATCGTTGGGAAAATCCGCTATGGTTTGCAGGAGGTCGAAGGCCGCGTCGTCAATCTTTCGGCCGATGGCATCGCGCTCGACCTGCAAACGCCACTGCATGCCGCGACCGGCAGCCAGGTGAAAATCCAGTGCGACGAGATCGGTTATCTCGAGGGCATGGTGCGTTGGTGCAATCGCGGGCGGATCGGCGTGCGCTTCAGCCCGACCTCAAATGCCCGGGCGCAGGTGACATCCTATTTCCGCTTCGTTCACAAGGATGCGCTTCCGAGCTTCGGTCGCCGCGGCACATAAAGCATTTCTGGTGACACGGGTTCACCGGAGATGCTCCATCTTTTTGGTTTTTAGCCCATTGTCCAACGCCGAAGCGATCCCGCTTTGGCTGGAAATGCTCCAGTGCTTCTATTCCGCTGCCTCGGCCGCATTCGGCAGCATCTGTGCCTCGATCATCGTTTCGAAATCCTGGCGATTGGGACAACGCGACAGGCGCTCGCCAAACGTCTGGATCAGCCAGGAGGCGGCCGGGCCGGGCGGATTTGCGTGCTTGCGCACGACATAGATCGGATATTCGCCCTGCTCGTAGGCCGGCAGATCAAGTCGCCTCAGCCGGCCGGCGCGCAGGTCGTCTGTGATCAGCGATGCCGGTATGCCGCCCCAGCCGAGACCGCCGCGGATAAGGTGATGCTTGGTCGCCATGTCGCTGACCCGCCAGATCTTGTAGGACAGCACGTTGAAATCCCGCCCCTTCGTCAGGTCCGAGGCATCGGTGACGACCAGTTGCACCTCCTCGCGCACGTCGTTGAGGGTCAGGGGGCGTCGGAGCCGCGCCAGAGGATGATCGGCGGCGGCGACCGGCATCATGAAAGCATGGCCGATGCGCTCGGCCAGTAGCGCATCGTGCTGCTGCACGACCGCGCCGCCAATGCCGATGGAGGCCTGGTCGTTCAGCACCATGTCCATGACCACGCCGAGTTCCCCGACATTCAGCCGCATGCCGACCGAGGGAAACAGATCGCGAAATTCACGCAGCACGTCGACCACCGCATGTGTCGGCACCATGACGCTGATCGCCAGGCTGACCTCGGCCTCCAGCCCCTGCTTGAATCCCTTGGCGCGGGCGCGCATCACCTGCAGGTCGGCGACGATGCGGCGGGCATCCGACAGCAGCGCCTTGCCGGCATCCGTCAGGCGCGGCTGGCGCAGGCCGGTGCGCTCAAACAGCGGCACGTCGAACTGCGCTTCCAGATTGGCGATGGTATAGCTGATGACCGATTGCGCCCGGTTGAGACTGCGCGAAGCGCCGGAAAAACTACCGCTTTCCGCCACGGCAAGGAAAACCTGGAGCTGATCGAGCGTCGGGTTGGCTTCCATGGACCTATCCAATCTATCGATGACTTCTTTCGAAATTATCCCGGTTTTTTCGATGGAAATCCAGACCTATCTTCTGCCTCGAACAGCGCGCCTCCCCTGCCCCGGCGCCGCAAATTCGAGATTCGCAAAGGAATTCAGTCATGTCTAACATTCTTCTCGTCACTTCCAGCCCGCGTGGCGCCGAGTCCCAGTCCAACCGCATTGCGACCGAGCTGGCCACCAGGCTGGCAGACCAGTCCGGCAAAGCCGTGGTCACCCGCGACCTCGTCAGCAACCCGCTGCCGCATATCGACGGAGTCTTCGCCGCTGCCATCCGCAAGCCGGCCGACCAGCGCAATGCCGAGGAAGCCAAGGCTGCCGCCGTGTCCGACGTGCTGGTCGATGAATTGCTGGCGGCCGACACTCTGGTCATCGGCACAGGCCTGATCAACTTCAACATCTATTCGTCGCTGAAGGCCTGGATCGACCATATCGCCCGCGCCGGCCGCACCTTCACTTATACGGAAAACGGCCCGGTTGGCCTCGCCACCGGCAAGAAGGCCTATCTGGTGCTGGCTTCGGGCGGCGTCTATTCCGATGGCCCGGCCGCCGCGATGAACCACGCCGTACCATATCTGAAGACCGTTCTGGGCTTCATCGGCATTACCGATGTCGAGGTGATCTATGTCGAAGGCCTGGCCTTCGGCCCGGAAGCGGCTGAAAAATCCATCGCCGCCGCCGTCACCCGCGCCAGTGAGCTGGCACAGGCTGCCTGAGCGGGGCGCTTGCACGACATGGAAAAGGCCGGCATCACTGCCGGCCTTTTCGTTCCGTAAAGGCGGGGATCACACCTGACGCGTCTTGGCGCCATCCGAAAACAGGCTCGGGCCGTTCTGGTCGATGATCTGGCGAGCCTTGCGCAGGGTGAATTCGACGGCGTCGTCCGCGGTGGTGAAGACGTCGGCGCGCACGAAGGTGCGCACCAGCGTTTCGCCGTTCACCTGTTTCTCGATGCGCCCCGCCAGGCGATACTGCGATCCCTCGCGCATGGGCTGCGGATAGATGGTGCAATCGCCATGGGCCTGCGGCTCGGCGGAGGGCGCGGGTTCGGCCTTCTCCTGCGCGGGCGCGCCGGAAAACAGGGAAATGATGTTCGACAGGATGGACAAGGGTTCACTCCTCAAGCGCGCTGCGTTCGACCGGGTTCATGCAAGGCGCCTTATCTTGTTGTTTTCGCATGTCTTCACCCGAAACCGGCACAGACAGGCCGGACCATTTCGGCTTACCACATCATGGGCCACCCCAAAAGCTGTTTTGGGATGGCGCTCCCGGCTCAGATGATCAGGTTGGACAGGATTTCGTTTTCGGTGATGTCCTCGAAGCCGAGGCCCGCCGCCTCGAAGCGCTCGACGAGCGCGGCAAAATTTTCCGGCCTGCGGGTTTCGATGCCGATCAGGATCGAGCCGAAATTGCGGGCGGTCTTCTTCAGATATTCGAAGCGGGCGATATCGTCTTCCGGACCCAGCAGATTGAGGAAATCGCGCAAGGCGCCGGGGCGCTGGGCGAGCCGCAGGATGAAGTATTTCTTGACGCCGGAGTATCGCATGGCGCGCTCCTTGACATCGGGCAGGCGCTCGAAATCGAAATTGCCGCCGGAGACCACGGCGACGATATTGCGTCCCGCCAGCAGTTCAGGCGGCAGGGCATTGAGCGTGGCGATCGACAGCGCGCCGGCCGGCTCAAGCACCACGCCCTCGACGTTCAGCATCTCGATCATCGTCACGCAGATGGCGTTCTCGGGAATCAGCACCACTTGCTCCGGCTTGAAGCGGCTGAGTGCGGCGTAGTTCAGGTCACCGATACGGGCGACGGCGGCGCCATCGACGAAATTGTCGACCTTGGGCAAGGTCAGCACATGACCGGCCTCCAGGCTGCGCTTCAGGCTTGGCGCGCCGGCAGGCTCGGTGAAGCGAAAGCCGCTCTCCGGCACCGTTCCTTCCAGATACCCCGTCACCCCGGCGGAAAGGCCGCCGCCGCCGACCGGCAGGATGACGAGATCGGGCTTTTCGCCCTCCGGCATCTGGTCCAGGATTTCGGCGGCGACCGTCGCCTGCCCCTCGATGATGTCGGGGTTGTCGAAAGGCGGCACCATGACGCCGTCGGTTTCGGCCACATGCCGGCGGGCGGCATCGTAGCACTGGTCGAAGAAGTCGCCATGCAGGCGGATGGTGATGAACGGGCCGCCGAAGGCCTGGGTCTTGTCGATCTTCTGCTGCGGCGTGGTCACCGGCATGAAGACGACGCCATGCACCTGGAAATGCCGGCAAACGAAGGCGAAGCCTTGCGCATGGTTGCCGGCGGAGGCGCAGACGAAAATCCGGTCCGTCTGGCCGGCGGCGATCGCCTTGCGGAAGAAATTGAACGCGCCGCGAATCTTGTAGGAGCGGACGGGCGACAGATCCTCGCGCTTCAGCCAGATGGAGGCGCCATAGCGGGCGCTGAGGTAATCGTTGAGTTGCAAGGGTGTCGGCGGGAAAAGCGCGCGCATCGCGGCTTCGGCGTCCAGCACATCCGATCGGTTCACGGTGGTCATCCCCGGGATTCAGTTTTCGACAGGTGCAAGCGTGAAGCGCTCGCATTCTTCACACTCTTTTAGCCTTGATGATGCGATGAATGCCACCATAAAGCGGAGATTTCCGGCGTTTGCGCCGCTGGCAGCCGGCCTGCCTGGCACAAGCGCTGGAAATTGCACCAGAATGACACTCGCCCGGCCTTGAGAAAGGGATTTTCCATGATTTGGACTGCTGCGCGAAAAGCCGCCCTGCCGACCTGTCTTTGCCTCGGCCTCGCGCTGGTCGTCGGCGCAGCAGAAGCCCAGGCCGGGCCGTTGCAGGAGGCGGCCGCGCGCGCCGAGGAAAAGGCGGCGAGCGGCGATGCCATCGGCGCCTATACGATCATGCGCGAAGCGCTTGGCGATTTCGCCGCCAACCTGCCGCTCACCATCGGCAAGGCTGCCTTCGTCGACGGCGTGCCGACCGCCTACGGCATCTATAAGCCGCGCGCCGATTCGGTTTTCAGATCCGGCGAGCCGCTGGTCACCTATGTCGAGCCGATCGGGCTGACCTGGAAAACGACCGGCGACGGCAAGACGCAGACGAATTTCACCGTCGATTTCGAACTGGCCGACAGCAAGGGCGACGTCCTCGCCGCGCAGAAGGCCTTCGGCAATTTCAGCTTCGTCGGCTTCGTGCGCAACCAGGAAATCTTCACCCACCTGACGCTCGACATCACCGGCGCCCAGCCGGGCGATTACGTGCTGCGCTATACGCTGAACGATACGGGCAGCGGCCGCTCGGTGAATTTCGAGCAGCCATTTACGCTCAAGCCTTAGAGATTCCAGGAAAAGCAGAGCTAGGTCAGGGTTTGACGCCCATCACCTCGGCGCAGCGCGACAGGCTGAGGCCTTCGCCATCCGTATCGTTGGAGGCGCGTATCGTCTGGATACGGTCTGCGGGATCGGTGGCGATCTGTATTTCGCAAAACAACGCCTCCTCGCGCGGCCCCGAGATCATCCGCTGGCGCACCGGGCCCGAAGCGGCGAAGGTGGAGGTGGAGGTTTTCGTGACCTTGCCATCAGCGGAGACTTCGGTGGTGACGCTCTGCCCGGTCACGGGCTGTTCGACGCGTTCGTATTGCGCAGGAATGTAGCGGGTCCTGTCGCCGCCGCGCCAGGTATAGACCTTGCCGCCATTGGTCATGCGATAGAGGCTTTCCGGCGGCCCGTATTGCGCGAAGAACATATCGGCGGGCTGGCCGATCCACCGCGACTGGATAGCCTGGTTGGCTTCTTCGGTGGTCGTGCAACCGGCGGCGATCGCGAGCGCGACCACGGCGGCGAGACGGAACTTAAACGGCATGGAAACCCCCTCGATCGAATGCATCAGACGCCCGACTAACGGCAGGACCGGCCGATTCTCAACGGGCGCGGCGGGTCCGCTGAAAATTGGCCGGTGATACCAGCGTCGGCCGTGCAAAATGCCAGCCGCCAATTTCGCGAAACGGAGAAACGAAGTTGCAAACCCGGCCTTGACGACAGCGTATAAGTGCTTGAGAAGAAGCCTCACGCGGACGTGGCGAAACCGGTAGACGCAAGAGACTTAAAATCTCTCGGAGCGATCCGTGCGGGTTCGATCCCCGCCGTCCGCACCATTTTTTCTTACGCGATGCCGCCCTCCGCCCGTCGCGCTTGTTCGTCTTCGGCGCATATTGCTTGCGCGCGTAATCTGAATGAATCCGGTTAGACGTTCTTAAAACCTGATCGGCTAGAAAAGCTTTTTCATACTTTTCCGAGGGTCCGATGGCTGACAAACAGAAATTGCAGAGCTTTACGAATACGCCGACACGCCGTCACACATTCTATTGCTATTGCACGCAGCGTTTTGTTCAGGACCAGGCAATCTTCTTCCTGCTGGTCGATGCCTTCCGCGAGAGCCGCCTGAAGCGGCAGGCGGTGTTTTTGAACGATTGGTTCATCGAAGGAAACATTCCGCAGGCGCTGCAGGACAACGCCTATCTCGGCATCGTCAACATCTCGCAGAAGCTGAAGGAATTCACCAGCACCGGGACGAGCCAGGCAATTTCCAATGTCGGCCGCACCTTCGCCGACAAGCGCGCCAAGCATGGCGGCGGCGTCAGCGGCTTCTTCGGCGCCCTGAAGCAGAAGATGGGCGACACCAAACTCGACGGCAACCTGTTCGATTCGGCGCAATCGCAGGCGGCCGGCATGCTCGGCGATACGAGCCAAGGCTTCGACACCATCTACAAGCCAGACGGCACCTACCAGCCGAGCGGTGTCTTCGCCGCGCAGGTTCCGTTGCTCCGCAAGGAGCTCAAGGCCGTCAACTTCGATCCCGACAGCCTTGGCATCTATTGAATTCTTAAGGAAAAAGGCGGCCTTGAAAGCCGCCTTTTCTGTCTGAAGCGCGGGCCGTGCCGCGCCATTGCCAAGACTCAGCCGGCGAGCTTCGCGGCGATCCGTGCGACATGCTCGCCCTGGAAACGGGCGGCCTGCAGCTCGACTTCGGAGGGCTGGCGCGAACCGTCGCCATCGGTGATCGTGGAGGCGCCATAGGGCGAACCGCCCTTGACCGCATCGACGCCCATCTGGCCCTGGAAAGCATAGGGCAGGCCGACGACCACGAGGCCGTGGTGCAGCAGGGTCGGGATGAAGCCGAGGATGGTCGATTCCTGGCCGCCATGCTGGGTCGCGGAGGACGTGAAGACCGAGCCGACCTTGCCGACCAGTTTGCCCTGCGCCCAGAGTCCGCCTGTCTGGTCCCAGAAATTGCGCATCTGCGAGGCCATGGTGCCGAAACGCGTGCCGCAGCCGACAATGATGGCGTCGTATTCGGCGAGTTCGTCCGGCGTTGCGATCGGCGCGGGCTGGTCGAGCTTGAAATGCGAGTTCCTGGCAACCTCTTCCGGCACAAGTTCCGGAACGCGCTTCACGGCGACCTCGGCGCCGCCGGCGCGCGCACCTTCGGCCACAGCATTTGCCATGCTTTCGATATGCCCATACGACGAGTAATAAAGGACGAGAACTTTTGCCATTGCTTGCTCCATAAACCTGAGGCCGCCATTGCATCGTGCCTGGCTGCCTGTCTTGGTAGCAGGCTCCGATGACAAATGCATTCGGACCAACAGGCAACGCACTGTTCATTTCCAGTGAACGACGATGCCGCGTCGTCCTCCTGCGGCCGCCGCGCTTGCATTCTCCTTCCGTGGGTTTAGGGTGCGGCAACATCAATCGGAACGCTCACCCATGACCCTGCCGACCGCCGTTTCCGCCGCCATGCTCGCCATCGGCGACGAGCTTCTTTCCGGGCGCACCAAGGACAAGAATATCGGCCATCTTGCCGACGTGCTGACGCTTGCCGGCATCGACCTCAAGGAAGTGCGCATCGTCAGCGACGAGCAGGAAGCGATCGTCGAGGCGTTGAATGCTCTACGTGCCCGCTACACCTATGTGTTCACCTCCGGCGGCATCGGCCCGACGCATGACGACATCACCGCCGATGCCGTCTCCGCCGCCTTCAACCTGCCCTGCCTGCACGATGCCGAGGCCATGCGGCTGCTCGGCGACATGTACGAACGTCGCGGCGTCGAATTCACCGAGGCGCGGCAACGCATGGCGCGCATGCCCGAAGGGGCGCGGCATATCCCCAATCCGGTTTCGACCGCGCCGGGCTTCGCCATCGGCAATGTCTTCGTCATGGCCGGCGTGCCGCAGGTGTTCCAGGCGATGCTGGACAGCGTCGTCCCGCAATTGCGGCATGGCCAGACCATGCTGTCGCGCGCCATCCCCTGCCCCTTCGGCGAAGGCGATATCGGCACGCCGCTCTCCGCCATCCAGAAGGCGCATCCCGAAACCAGCATCGGTTCCTACCCCAAATTCACAGAGAGCGGCTTCTTCACCGAGATCGTGGTGCGCGCCCGCGACGAATCGGCGCTGGCTGCGGCCGTTGCCGATGTCGCTGCGATGATCGAGAATATCCGCGCCGCACGCGTGTCGGAGAACCGTACGCCGGCCGGGTGATTTGCGGCAGATCAAGGAACGCAGCTTTGCGCAGCAGCATTATTCATGCATCATCCAGAACGCCGTTCGAGGAGATTTCATCATGACATACAAGACCATCGTTGCCGTTCTCGACGTTCCCCGCTATGCGCGCCAGGTCTCCGATTTCGCGATCTTCCTGGCCGACGCCTGCGATGCCCACCTGATCGGCCTGCATGCCGAAGCGGTGACGATGACGCCCGTGGTGATGCCGATGGAGATCCCCGATCCGGTGACCATCCAGGCGCTGCAGGACATGGCGCATGAGGAGACGCTCACCATCGAGCAGCAGTTCCGCCAGCGCCTCGCCGCCAACGGCGCCACCGGCGAATGGCGCAGCCTGCTGGCCAGCGCCGGCTACAACACCTCCGGCGTCATCGAGACGGCGCGTTGCGCCGACCTGATCATTGCAGCCCAGGGCGACCCGAAGTCGCCGGAAGGTTTTCGCGACCTCGACGGCTTCCTGTTCGAGAGCGGCCGGCCGGTGCTGATGGTGCCGAACATCCTTTCGCAACCGAAGCCGATCCGGCGTGTATTGATCGCCTGGAACGGCTCGCGCGAAGCGACGCGCGCCACGTTCGACGCCCTGCCCTTCCTCAAGAAGGCCGACGAAGTGGAGATCTTCACCGTCGATCCCGACGATACGGCAACGCAGACCGGCGCCATTGCCGGGGCGGAAATCGCTGCCACGCTGGCACGGCACGGCGTCAAGGCGACGCTGTCCGTTGGCGAGGCGCATGGCATGTCGCGCTCGGCGGTCATCGAAAACCGTCTCTCGGATAGCAGCATCGACCTGCTGGTCATGGGGGCCTATACCCATTCGCGGCTGTGGCAGATGCTCTTCGGCGGCACGACGAAAACATTGCTGGAATCGATGACAGCGCTGACCCTGCTCTCACGCTGAACGAACGCGACTTGCTTTCGGCAGGAAAATAACGCTAATTGCTGCGACCGAAACGGAAGCTTGCAGGGTTTCGGGACTGGGCCCGGCCGTCTTGGCCGCCCGAGCATCCCGCAAACGGCAGGCGTTTCGCCGGCTCGGTCGCTGGCAAGCCCGGCGTAACCTCCACATTGCCGCCTTGCTGAAAGTCGAAAGTCATGTCGCTTCCGGAAAAAGCCTTTCCCGTCTCCTGGGATCAATTTCATCGTGATGCCCGCGCGCTGGCCTGGCGCCTTGCGGGGCTCGGTCGCGAGTTTCACGCGATCGTCTGCATCACCCGCGGCGGCCTTGTGCCGACGGCGATCATCTCGCGTGAGCTCAATATCCGCCTGATCGAGACCGTCTGCGTCGCCTCCTACCACGACTATGTCAACCAGGGCGAAATGAACCTGCTGAAAGGCATCTCCCCCGACCTGATGAAGAACGACGGCGACGGCGTGCTGGTCGTCGACGACCTGACCGACACCGGCAAGACGGCGATGGAAGTGCGCACGCTGATGCCGAAGGCACATTTCGCCTGCGTCTACGCCAAGCCCAAGGGCGTGCCGACCATCGACACCTTCATTACCGAGGTCAGCCAGGACACCTGGATCTATTTCCCCTGGGATCTTGGCTTCACCTATCAGGAGCCGATCGCAAAAGGCTCGCGCGGATAAAAATGCAAGCTCCCCGGGGGCTCGCCCCTGGGCCCTCACATGTGGAGACTTTCATGCGCCGTGGCGCTGCCGCCTTCCTCGCTCTTTTCCTCTCCACATGCATCGGTTCCGCTTGCGCAGCCGACGATTATCGCGTCTCGCTGATCCGGCAGTATGTCGAGACCCGCATCAAACCCTGGATCCACGATCCGATCATCCTCGCGGCGCTGAAAAAGGACAACGCGCTGCATGCGGCGCTGCGCGACGAAGATATCCAGCTTCTCGACCGGCTGTGGCGCGAGGAGCGCGCCAGCGGCCAATACAAGCTGATCCAAGGTGTGCTTTCCAGCCCGGCAAGCGCCCTGCTACGCCAGAAAAGCGACGATTCGACCGGCGTCATCACCGAGATCATCCTGATGGATGCGCGCGGCCTCAACGTCGCTGTCAGCACCATCAGCAGCGATTACTGGCAGGGCGACGAGATGAAGTTCCGCAAGACCTTCGAAGCCGGAGCGAATGGGCTGTTCATCGACGAGCCGGAGAAGGACGACTCCACCCAGGTGCTGCAATCGCAGGCGAGCATGACGATCACCGACGCCAAGGGCAATCCAATCGGCGCGATCACCGTCGGCATAAACCTCGACTATCTCTAAAGCGTGTCGCAATCTGTCAAGATTAGATTTTGCACTTTCGATCTTTGATTTTCCGCATGTCATCCGGCGCAGAACCGCTGCACACTTTTGTGCGGCAAGCTTTAGGCGGTGTGACACGGAGACGGCGGCGTTGCGTTTTTCCACACGTTTCGCAACGCTGCAGCAAACCGGCGGTCGCGGGCATATTTCAAGCATTTGCGCGGGGTTTTTCGTATGGCCGGCAAAAAGGCCCACCGCCGCATTGACAAGGCCTTTGCACAAGTCCTTGAATCTCTTTCCGTCTTTCGTTTTCCCCCATTTTCCACAGCATTGACCACAATATGTTGTGGTTAAAAATCCGCTAAGACCCACCTCTTGACGGAATCGGGGGTTTTCCGGTTAATGGGAGATGCGTTGCGGCGGCGGCGCGGCCGGATCATGACGAGGCGGTTCACCCTTCGATGCGTTCGCATTTCCATGCGGCTTCATGACGAGGCGGCACGCGGATGCCCGTGCTCGCCGCAACCAGTGCTGCGTTTAAGAAAACGTGATCGCAAGATCGGCTGCAGAGAGTTGTTGAATGGAACAAAAGCGCTATATTTAGTGTTTGCAGCTGAGTTCATCACAATATACAGGGTTCGCATCTGTTGATGTCGACCCCAAGGTCAAGCGGAGACAACTGGCCGCGCAAGGAACCGCCTTGCCGAGCCGGAACGAAATCCTGCGCGCCGCGACGAGGGCGGGCGCACCACACGAAGGACGGACGGACATGCGCATAGAACGTCGTTTCACCCGGGAAGGCCAATCCCCCTACGCGGAAATCGAATTCCGCAAGGCCACCAGCGAGATCAAGAACCCGGACGGCTCCATCGTCTTCCGGCTCGCCAACATCGACGTTCCCGCGCAGTTCAGCCAGGTCGCGGCCGACATTCTGGCGCAGAAGTATTTCCGCAAGGCGGGCGTGCCGGCCCGCCTGAAGGCGGTCGAGGAGAATACGGTTCCCTCCTGGCTCTGGCGCTCCGAAGCTGACGTCGAGGCGCTGAAGGCGCTTCCGAAGGACGAGCAGTACGGCTCGGAAACCGATGCCCGCCAGGTCTTCGACCGTCTGGCCGGCACCTGGACCTATTGGGGCTGGAAGGGCGGCTACTTCTCGTCGGAGGCGGATGCGCTCGCCTTCCGCGACGAGCTGGCCTATATGCTCGCCACCCAGCGCGTGGCGCCGAACAGCCCGCAATGGTTCAACACCGGCCTGCACTGGGCCTATGGCATCGATGGCCCCGGCCAGGGCCATTTCTATGTCGACCCCTTCACCGGCAAGCTGGTGAAGTCGAAGTCCGCCTATGAGCATCCGCAGCCGCATGCCTGCTTCATCCAGTCCGTCGAGGACGACCTCGTCAACGAGGGCGGCATTATGGACCTGTGGGTGCGCGAGGCGCGCCTGTTCAAATACGGCTCCGGCACCGGCTCCAACTTCTCGCATCTGCGCGGCGAAGGCGAAAAGCTTTCGGGCGGCGGCAAGTCTTCCGGCCTGATGAGCTTCCTCAAGATCGGCGACCGCGCCGCCGGCGCCATCAAGTCGGGCGGCACGACGCGCCGCGCCGCCAAGATGGTGGTCGTCGATATCGACCATCCCGATATCGAGGCCTACATCAACTGGAAGGTCAAGGAAGAGCAGAAGGTCGCCGCCCTCGTTACCGGCTCGAAGATCGTCGCCGGCCACCTGAAGGCGATCATGAAGGCCTGCGCGACCATCGAGGTCGCCGCCGACGACCGTTTCGACCCGGCGAAGAACCCGGAACTGAAGCGCGAAATCCGCGCAGCCAAGAAGAACCAGGTGCCGGAAAACTATGTCGGCCGCGTCATCCAGTTCGCGCGCCAGGGCTATACCGACCTCGAATTCAAGACCTACGACACCGACTGGGATTCGGAAGCCTATCTCACCGTTTCCGGCCAGAACTCCAACAACTCCGTCTCGCTGAAGGACGACTTCCTCCGTGCCGTCGAGAATGACGGCGAGTGGAACCTCACGGCCCGCAAGGACGGCCGCACCGTCAAGACGCTGAAGGCGCGCGACCTCTGGGAGCAGATCTCCTACGCCGCCTGGGCCTCTGCCGATCCCGGCCTGCACTTCAACACGACGATGAACGACTGGCACACCTGCCCGGCCGCCGGCTCGATCCGCGCTTCCAATCCGTGCTCGGAATACATGTTCCTCGACGACACGGCCTGCAATCTTGCCTCGCTGAACCTGATGCAGTTCAAGGATGCGGCGACCAAGCGCATCAACATCGCCGATTACGAACATGCCGTGCGCCTGTGGACCGTCGTGCTCGAAGTCTCGGTCATGATGGCGCAGTTCCCCTCGCGCCAGATCGCCGAGCTGTCCTACGAATACCGCACGCTCGGCCTCGGTTATGCCAATATCGGCGGCCTGCTGATGTCCTCCGGCATTCCTTACGACTCCGCTGAAGGACGCGCCATCGGCGGCGCGCTGACTGCGATCATGACCGGCATCGCCTATGCGACCTCGGCCGAAATGGCCGCCGAGCTCGGCACCTTCCCCGGCTTCAAGCCGAACCGCGACAACATGCTGCGCGTCATGCGCAACCATCGCCGCGCCGCGCATGGCAAGTCCTCGGGTTACGAGGGCCTGGCGGTCAATCCGGTGGCGCTGATCCATGGCGATTGCCCGGATCAGGATCTGGTCGCCCATGCCAAGGCCGCCTGGGACAAGGCACTGGAACTCGGCGAGAAGCACGGCTATCGCAACGCCCAGACCACCGTCATCGCGCCGACCGGCACGATCGGCCTGGTCATGGATTGCGACACGACCGGCATCGAGCCCGATTTCGCGCTGGTGAAATTCAAGAAGCTCGCCGGCGGCGGCTACTTCAAGATCATCAACCGCGCCGTTCCCGAAGCGCTGCGTTCGCTGGGCTATTCGGAAAGCCAGATCGCCGAGATCGAGGCCTATGCCGTCGGCCATGGCAACCTCAACCAGGCGCCGGCCGTCAACCCCTCGACGCTGAAGGCCAAGGGCTTTACGCAGGAGAAGATCGACGCCGTCAACGCCGCCCTCGGCCAGGCCTTCGACATCAAGTTCGTCTTCAACCAGTGGACGCTCGGCGCCGATTTCCTCAAGCAGGTGCTGAAGGTTTCCGACGCGCAGCTTTCGGCCATCGACTTCAACCTGCTGGAGCATCTCGGTTTCTCGCGGAAGGACATCGAGGCCGCCAACGTCCATGTCTGCGGCGCGATGACGCTGGAAGGCGCCCCGCACCTCAAGGACGAGCATCTGGCCGTGTTCGATTGCGCCAATCCCTGCGGCAAGATCGGCAAGCGTTACCTCTCGGTCGACAGCCATATCCGCATGATGGCGGCTGCCCAGCCGTTCATCTCGGGTGCGATCTCCAAGACGATCAACATGCCGAACGAGGCGACCGTCGAGGATTGCAAGAGCGCCTACATGCTCTCGTGGAAGCTCGGCCTGAAGGCCAACGCGCTTTATCGCGACGGCTCCAAGCTGTCGCAGCCGCTGAACGCCGCGCTGATCGACGATCAGGACGACGAGGACGCGCTGGAAGAGCTGATCCAGGCCCCGGCCGCGGCGCAGGCGGTGACCATCACCGAAAAGGTCATCGAGCGGGTGATCGAGCGCGTCGTACGCGAGCGGGAAAAGCTGCCGAACCGCCGCCAGGGCTATACCCAGAAGGCGATCATCGGCGGGCACAAGGTTTACCTGCGCACCGGCGAATTCGGCGACGGCCGCCTCGGCGAAATCTTCATCGACATGCACAAGGAAGGCGCCGCCTTCCGCGCGATGATGAACAACTTCGCCATCGCCATCTCGCTGGGCCTGCAATATGGCGTGCCGCTGGAAGAATATGTGGAGGCCTTCACCTTCACCAAGTTCGAGCCGGCCGGCATGGTTCAGGGTAACGACGCGATCAAGAACGCCACGTCGATCCTCGACTACGTGTTTCGCGAACTCGCCGTCTCCTATCTCGGCCGCCACGACCTGGCGCATGTCGATACGTCGGATTTCTCCAACACAGCACTCGGCAAGGGCATCCAGGAAGGCAAGACCAACCTGCTCTCCACCGGCTGGACGCGCGGCTACAAGCCGACGCTGGTTCCGGGCACGGGCAGCGACCGCTTCGCCGGCGAGCCGAAGGGTGCTGCCACCGCCACCCCCGCCAAGGCCTCCGCTGGCGCGACGATCACCGCTTTCACCGGCAATGCCGCGCGCAAGCTGGAACCGATCGCCTCGGTCTCGACCTCCGAAATCGTCGCCTTCAAGCGCGATTACGAGGAGCGCGCCAAGGAATTGGCCGAGGAGATCGCCGAAGAGGTCTCGGAAGCCGAAACGGAAACCACCGCCCTGTTCTCCGACAAGGCCGCCGCCGATGCGGCCAGCGCCAAGGCGGACGCCAAGAAGCTGGAAGCCGAACGCCGCGCCCGCTCGATCATGCAGGGCTACACCGGCAACATGTGCTCGGAGTGCCAGAACTTCACCATGGTCCGCAATGGCACCTGCGAAAAGTGCGACACTTGCGGCAGCACCAGCGGCTGCAGCTAAGCAACAGAACCGCATCTAGGCGGCCAATAGGTTTGTCCCACGGCCACTGAATTTGTCCCAAATCCAATCCTTCAAACGAATATTTCCAGGCGCTGAAAAGCGCCTGGAAATGCCAAGAGGAACAAACAGGGAAACAATCGCGGAAGTAGGATTTCCCTATTCGCACCACCCATCGATCTTTCAGCACCCGAATTGCAGCGATGCCAGCCAAGAGGAAGTTGTAATGAGTTGGTCCCGTAACAAGAGTCTTCAGCGTATCCGGTCGTTTCGCAACACCGCGCCCGCAGCCTCGATCAACCTTAGAAGCTTCGATTTGAGCTACATGACCGCACGAGCGGCGACGATACAGACGAAGATCAGACTGGGCGGGAAGTCCGAGCCGCTGATCTTCGATGTCCCGCCCGACACCGCTATTAAGGTCGAGGGCGTTCACGTCTACATCCAAATGCTGGACTTCGCCGCCGCCATGACTGAGCGCGAGCGCGAAACCGAAGCCAGTCACCGCCGCGTGCTCTCCATGCTCCATCTGAACTACGCAGCCTGCGATCAAGTCGCCGAAGAGTTCGAAGCCCAGCGCGTCGATTTCCATGGCGCACGCATGCATGCCGTCATTGTCTCTCCTCCTGGTCCAGGCAACGAGAAGGAGCGCGCCGAGCGAGCCCTTGCTTTTGCGGAAGCTGCCAAGCGTGCGATCGAGGAGGTCGGTCGTATTACGGAGAGCGGGCGCTATTCGACCCGCATTCGGGTCGGCGTTGACAGCGGTTCGGCGGTTGCCGTGAACAGCGGGACGAAAGACGAGCGCGAGCCGTTATTCCTTGGGGCACCCGCAAACTACGCAGCCAAGCTCGCTGAGGGTGATGAGGAAGGTATCTTCATGTCGAACAGGGTCCGCCAGGATCTTGGGCTGCAGCCGCTCTTCAGCCTCGACACGCTTGCGGCCGAACGCGCGAATCCGACTTCGCCCATAGGAAACATTGGGCTTTCGGCGAACAGCAGTTATCAGTCAAAGCGTCTCTCTGATTCCGCTATCCTGACCGCTGCCTCCCGCGCCAAGGCCCGGTTTGTGGTCGACGTTGGTACTGACGCAACCTTCTCGTTTCACAGGCATACGCCGCCCCTGAAGTCGATCGACTTCACCTCGCTGATGCCGTCGAACTCCATTAGAATGGGGCTGATGTCGATCTTCGGCGATATCGAAGGCTTCACGAAGTATGTGGACGAATGCATCACCCAACACCGGATCGGCGAGATGGTCTCCAACCTCCACGTGATCCGCAGTGAACTGGCGGCCACTCTCTCCGACGACTATTCCGGTCGCAAGGTACGGTTCATCGGAGATTGCATCCATGGCCTTCTTGCCGAGGGCACCTCTCAGGAGACGGACGCTTCGGCCTCCGTTGTTTCGGCGGTGAAGGCTGCCGGCGGGATGCGTTCGAGCTTCGAACTTTGCCAGGAAGAACTCGATGGCATCGATAATCTGGGGATCGCCATCGGTCTTGAATTTGGCGAGACACCCATCACCCGCATCGGGATCCGTGGTGAGCGAAGTGTTCGGTGCTCGGTCAGCAGGGCGGTCTCTCGGTCCGAAGAACTTCAAAGCAACTGCACGGGCGACCAGACCGCAGTTGGTCCGATCGCTCTTAACCATGCTCCCGCGACCATCCGGAGATTGTTCGAAGGTGGTGTCGCCTGGGGCCTGGACGCTGGATCGGTCGAAGAACATCTCAGCCCCCCTCCTCAGGTCAGCAGCGGTGACGTGAGCGCCACGGCGGCACCCTACAGCGGCGGAGAACGGTGAGTGCCACTAGACCACCTTCTTGCGGCGGTGCCGGGCTGGTTCAACGTCACCGGCACGACAGCCACCGAGATCTTCGGATCCACCTCGATCCGCTTCGACGACATCGTAGGTGTTATTGAGGTCGACCTTCGTGTCCATGAGGATGACGGCGTGATTGCCGTTCAGGAGCAGGTTCCCGGCACGCGGTTCCCAGGAACATGTCATGAGCGCCATTTGCAGTCTGACAAACACTTCTGCATCGGTTTCAACGCCGGATATGGCATCGTCTCATTCGACCACGGCGTTGTATGGTGGGGTTTGCTCAAGCACTTCCTCAGGCTGCAGAGAGTTGCGGAAAGAACCAGACAGTGGCCACCTCAGCAAGAAGTCGCTCATGGCAGCGCCGGGCCTCATCAGCTAGCCGCCTTGGATGCCGCTAAGGAACTCGGCATCGCTAATGAGTATATGGCGATGCTGGCTGGCGAAACTGCCTGGTTCTCTGATCCGGATCTTAAGATCGATGCCGCCGGAATCCTGGGGGATGGCTCTCTGCCCTGCCCCGTTGGGTGCGCGACGCACGGAATTCTGGTACCACGGTCTGAGTGCTGTCGCTCGCACGCCGTCGCCAAGCTCGTAATCGAAGAGAAGCTCCGGCGCGAGAAGGTCGAGTCCTACTACTCGTTCGCAAGAATGCTTGGAGAGGAATGCTGCGGAACCATGCTGACCTGCGGGCTCAAGGACTCGACGCAGTGCGCCACCCCATCCAGATCGACGCATTCAGCCCCGAATTCCCCACGGTGATCAATGGCAAAGAACGGCCAACAGGAAGCGTACGAAAAGCTATTGTGGGCGGTCAGGCAACTGCACTGATAGAGGTATCGCGATGACAATTGCGGACGACATCAGGGACAATTCGAGCACGACATTCCGAACGAACTGGATCGTGCGCGAAGGCACAACCGTACCTGCGCCTGCGGATCTGAGACTTTCCAACGACGCGGTGCACTTCAAGACCGCCACGATCCTTTATGCGGACCTGGACGGATCGACGAACCTCGTTGAGAAGAAGACATGGCAGTTCGCAGGGGAGGTATACAAGACCTTCCTCTATGCAACTTCTCGCCTGATCAGAAAACACGGCGGAACGATCGTTTCCTACGACGGCGACCGTGTAATGGGGATCTTCATATCCGACAGGCAACGAAACACCGCAGTTTCCTGCGCTCTCGAAATCAATTACGCGATCAAGGGCATCGTCCAGCAACAGTTGAACAAGCAATACACTTCGGACTTTAAGATCCGTCATGTCGTGGGCATCGACACGTCGGAAATCAGAGCATCCAGAACTGGCGTCCGCGGCGACAACGACATCGTCTGGATTGGCAACGCGGCAAATCTGGCCGCCAAACTCACAGCCCTCAGCGCTGATCAGCCGATTTGGATCACCAAGAGGGTTCACAGCTACCTGGACGAGGCTCAGAAGAAGGGCCCTCAGGGCGAGAATATCTGGAAGTCGTGGAACTGGTCGCAGCACGACAACGAAGAGATCTGGTCGACGACCTATTGGAGGACTTTCACTTGAGCAGGATGCTGGAACGCTTCCAAGGGCAGGAAGGGCGAGATCTGAGGATCGAAGCGTTTCTTTCTCAAAACATGGTCGGACGAGACCTGGCACTCGCTGAAGAGTTGTCGGATATTGCGGAGCTGGTCGAATTCGAGACTGGTGAAACGGTTATCGAGCAGAACGCCGAAGACGACGACATTTTTCTGATCATCTCCGGGTCGTTCAGCATCCATGTGAACGGCCGTCGCATCGGTGTACGCGGGCGCGGCGACCATGTCGGTGAGATGGCGGCGATCGAGCCCACTCAGCGCCGATCCGCAACGGTGATCGCGGAGGAGCCGTCGATTGTTGGACGGCTCACCTCGCAGCAGTTCGGTCAGCTTGGGAAGAAGCATCCGGACATCTATCGTCATATCGCCCGGTCCCTATCCCGCCGCCTGCTTGAGCGGAACAAGCATGTTGGCGCGTTTCGAGACAGGATTCGCGTTTTCATCATCTCCTCCGCCGAAGCCCGTCACGTCGGGAGGATGATCCGCAATGCATTCGCCCATGACACCGACACGATCCTAGCAACGCTATGGACCGACGACGTCTTCAAGATCGCAAACTACACTCTTCAGGATCTCGAGGCTGAGATCGACGATTCCGATTTTGCGGTCGCGATCGCCCATGCCGACGATCTTACCGAAAGCAGAGGCAAACCTTGGCCGAGCCCTCGCGACAACGTCATTTTCGAGCTCGGCATGTTCATGGGAAGACTTGGCAGGCAGCGTGCAATCCTCATGGAGCCTCGCGACGAGAAGGTAAAGCTCCCGAGTGACATGAGCGGAATCACAACGATCCCGTACCGCTATGAAGCCAACCAGGATGCCGCCGCTCTCATGGCTCCGGCGTGCGACAAGCTCCGCGAACACTTCATGAGGCTCGGACCCTACAATGGATAGCGTTCGCTGAGGGATGAGACCTCTTCCCCCCTCCGTGACTGCAGATCCGTTCGAAAGCGTCCCAGAGCTATCAATACTTGATAGCGGGTTTCATCAGAATCCCTATCTCCTTGGGCGTTTTGGATTGGTCGATCACAATCAACGCCTGGGGCCTCTGTTTCGTTTTCCCTTTCGGAAAGAAGAGATTTCGAGCGTCCCCGGTTGTGCAATCGATGGAGATCAATGCAAAGTCGGGTGATGGGAATGTATCGATTACGGCGCGTACTGTGTTATCCTGGAGCGCGACATAGCCATCAGCGTGAGAAGCGACCTTCTCGATAAACAACATGATCATTTCGTTGGTTACGAGCCTGTACGGCGCATCGCCCGCGCTGTCATCGACAAGCCCAACTGAAGGGCGGACTGCCATCAACTTGCGCATTGCCTCAAGTAGTGTCTCACCCCCGGAAAATCTGGGCGGGCTACGGTAATTTGAGAGAGAAAGAGGCGTGCCGCTGAAATCTGAAATGGCGGTGGGCGGCGCATTGAAGACCGCTTTCACAGTTGCATTCGCTTTGACCCAGCGCCTCGTATCGTCGCAGATAAACCCGAGGAACTCGTCGATGTGGTCCAAATAGACGACGGAATTGATTTTCGCGTGTATCGTCTCATGATGAGCAATTCGGTTTCGCAGCCAGTTGATGCGTGCGACCCTGACCTGGATCTGGGTGCGGTCGAAGCCTGATGGCATTAGAGGAAACACGCTTTTCAACAAGCCGGGCGACGACCACAGAGAATCGTACTCGGCTCGAAAGAGGTTCGACCAGAAATCAAAGGTAAGTGAAGCCACAATGTCGTCAGCGGAGTGTGGGGCCGACTTCTGCCGAGACAGTCTGCCTCTTGATGCCTGGTACGAGACCGTACTCGGTGGCGTTAGCGTAAACGGCGGCGATTTCACCCAGTCAGGGTCCTTAAACTCGGTAGCGAAGGCCTTGTTTATCGAGTTCCTCGTGACGATTTCCGCGATCTGAAGCGGAAACAAGAATGCCTTTGCAAGGCGCGCGTTCCAGAGGTACAACTTGGTGGCATAGGATCGGTCCCCATTTGCCGCTTTGATGTACGGCGCGAGGCGAGGCTCTGACAGGTTGCTTTCCAGCAACGTGTTGAAGCTCGGATCATAGGTGAAGAGGTCTTGACTTTCTGCCATACGCGCTCTAGTTTCTCTCTCATAGCAGCGAGCAATCGCACTACCAACCCTGAGACAGGTACGCCGGTCTCGGGGTTTATTTTTTCTGTCTGCAGATCACTTTGATAGATTGCACAGGTTAAATTGCGGTCAAGCTGTCCGTACGATTGTTGAGGGATGCCCGAAAATGGACGTGATGTTCACGGCTTCCGCGAGCGTTCGCCGGAGGTGACGATCGTTTCCGGGTGGTGAGCTCCATTGATCATGTGATCTCCGAGTATTCGGAAAATTCTCACAAGGCACTGGTCCGACTGCGGTCTTGCAAGGCGATACGGAACCATTGGGCGAGAAAGTCTTCCGCCACGTCGTTCAGCGTTCGCCAGAGCATCCGGATGCCGCCGCATCGATACCGCGCGAACCCGATAGCGACAATCTCCCACGCTCTCCGCCATCGATCACAGCACGACCGTGTCCGGAACCATTTCGAATCACCGAACGCGTCACCATCTCGGGAAACGGAACACCAGCGACTATCACAAAGTGAGGCAGACGTTCCGCGCTAATCGACATAGTCGAAGAGCATCGGCTCGCCGTTCCAGGGGTAGAACAGATGCCTTCCGTCCCAGTAAGTCACCTCTCGATCCCTTACGTTTCGCCTTGCGCGCCATACCAATTCACCAGTCAGGCGGCTGATCGTGGATCCATCAAGCAACGGGACCTCGGTTCCGCGCTGTCCAAATCCATCGTGGCTCAACGTGGTTCCTGAAAGCCCCATAAGCAGCGCAGCGTGTTTCGTCTCTTTCACGACTAGGGCGAATTCATTCATGGTGGTGTTGTATCCGGAGCGAGCACGCACGATCCGAGGGTCCCGCTTCCGCGCGACCTCGTAGATCAGCTTCTCCACGGCCCCCTTAGAGACGAGTGTCGACTTGTCCAAAACCACCCCGTTCGCCGCCTGCGCGCACCAGGCGACGATATCGTTGCGCTCGGCAAGAAAGAGAGGCCTTTCAATGCGAGCGGTGAACCTTCTGGCGACTGGGAGATAGCTCGAGGTCGTGACAAACAGAGCCCTGTCGGCCCGCTCTGCGTCGGCCACCCCTTGCAGGGCGGCCACCTCGGTGAGATTTATCTTGTTCCCCTGAGCATACCGCTTGGCTTGAACGACCGTCAGGACATCGCCAATGGGATCCCGCTGCCACAGCCTAAGGTCGACTCCGTCATCGCCGCTTCCTGGTCCGAGCTCCGCCTTGAATCCTTGATTCTGGAAGATCCGAAACAACAGCACTTCGAAATCCCGCCAATGAAGGCGGTGCAAGTCCTCCGGACGATTCGCGAAGTGAGCGTAGAGCTCCTCGTAAACGTCGGACGTGTCCTCCTCGATCAGGCTGCAGACCCATTGCCAGTGGAAGTAGGACTGAAACCTGGCGGAGAGTGCCCCGCCCTCCTCCGGATAGATGGCTACGGTTGCACCGTCTCGGTTCTCGTACCAGTATCCCATATCCTCAAGGAGGCGAGAGAAGCCGTTTTCAAGTTCTCCGCCGTAGTACCCCTCGAACATGTTGTGGAGGTCGCCACCTACGATCAGGAGGGTGACCACCGGGGGGTCGCCAGGTTCGCTGTCCACGTGCTTCAAGTAATCCGCGAAACCGCAGTCGAACCAAAGGTCGTGCTGTTCTGCCCACGCCTGAATGGCTCCTCGCACGCGCTGTATCTCGCCTTCAAGTTCCTCGTCACGCCATCGACCACCTGCCATCGGTAAAGCCTTCTTCCTTGCATCGGATACGCCGACCATTCCTTCATTGAAGGAGACACACCATGGAAAAATATCACCCCGTCCGCTACCCGCTTTTGCAGACCTGCATCGAGTCGGCGAGCAGCAGGGTGAACTGGCAGATGCGCGAGCTGGCGATGCAGCATGGGCCGGACAGCCCGCGGTTCAAAGCCGGGGCTACGGCGCTCGTCCACCAGGAAATCCCCAAGGATATGAACTTCAAGAGGTCGCAGAGGTTCAAGAACGCCATCGATAACGTACACCTGTCCTGGCGGGTGCAAGGAAGCGTGCTGTTCGACATCAACTCCCTGAACGGAGCCGATGCGTTCAACTGGGACGATGCCCACCTGATGGATTTCAACATTCCGGAGCAGCACTTCTACCTGCATTTCGGGGAGGAGTCCGGCTTCAAGCTAAAGCACAAGCCCTCGATCTTCCTCGATGGCGTGTACTTTACGACGGTTCCTAGGGAAGGCCGGGATGGTTTCTCCCTTGCCTTCGTGACGAACGAGACGGGCTGGGAAGAGTGGCCCGATCGCACGTATGGAGAAGAGATGGCGGCGGCTGGCCGGATGGCGGCTGCCTGGGTGGCATTCGAAGAGCCGATCTCGAAGACGCTGCGCGAACGTGGAGTGGTAGGCGACCCGACCCTGATATCGGATCCGACGATGCTCAAGGTCGTGGACGAGATGGATACGATGATCGGCCGCCTGTGTGCGGCGGAGCACGAGATGACATTCAGAAATGCGGGAACGAGGCACTAGAAGTTTCACAGCACCCACATCCCGCCGCCGTGCCATGTTGGTCGTGCCTCGCCCGCGCCACCTGCTCTAGCCGCGACCTACTCCGCTGCCACATTACAGTTCGCGAAGATCGCGTCGCGCGCGACGATCAGCCAGTCTTGGATCAGAGCGCTGTGACCGCCGTCGACCTCGCCATGTAGAAAGCGATGGCGCTCGACGAACAGCGCCATCACCAACGCGTTTGCCAACTTCCTGCTTTCTGGGCCGCTGAATAGAAGCGCATGGAGGTCCTCCGGAGTGATTTCCTCGAAACGTCCCCGCGACATTTCGTGAATGTCCATGAATATGGCCACGACCGGATCCCGACTTCCCGTCACGTCGATCGGATAATCATCCCATGCAACCCGATCCGCGGTGACGCCGAAATAAAACACGGAGAGAGGATCCTGGTTCTCGGGATCCAGCAGCGTACGTTCGAACTGCTTCATGATCCCGATGACCTGCTTCGTCTCCTCCTCGGATGGTTCGATGGTAATTGGCTGGACTGGCCCGGATGCTCGTTCAAATACGACTGGCACGATTTCACCTTTCGATTGCGTATTATGTGCACTGGGAGTTCTTGAGCACATCACGAAACCGAACTAGGCAGACAATCCTAAGCGCTTGTTACGATGCGATAACCTGGCAGAAAATCCTGCCGCCATAGTAAAATGATCGGTAAAACCCGTCAGCGAGATCGGACCAAGCTAGTTTCGAACGACCATGACCAGATCGCCCCCGCTCGTGGATTGTCTCCACGAGCCGAGCGCCGTCGTCGCCGACCTTCGCGATCGAATAAAGGTCAATCGGCGATCGTCAGGCGGCCGTAGGATTATCGTCGATGACTTCCGTCTCCGGTCGGTCGCCTCCATCGACATGCTGGGTCTGCCACTGGCCGTCCGCAAGCTGGTACGAGATTTCGGCGGGTTCGCCGCCCACCTCCTGCCGCGGCGCAGCGTCGTTCGCGGCTTTCACGGCTGTTTCGTGATCCGGGTAAGGCTCCGACCACACGTCTCCGAGCCGATACGCGTAACCACCATCGTGCTCTGCTACATGATACTTCAAAGTCATCGTGATCTCCTGCAGTGACCGGGCGCAACGCCGGAAGCCGTCGCAGGTTCCCGACCCTCTTCTCTCGGAAGCGCGGCGCGACGGAATCAGGGTGCAGAATGGCGCGATTCCCTTTGATCGATTTCGCTCCGCCGCCAGGCTCGTACCTTCGCCTTCCAGAAGTTCCATTGGGACGGATTTCGGAAGTTCGCCGAGCGTTCAGGCATCCGTAATCGATGGAATGACAGTAGTCGGCGGAAAAGATGATTACTGAGCTGGCGGAACCCTAAATGATGTGGCCGCCGCGTCAGGACTCACACTGCCCGGTCCCACCCACTCGATCAGGTCTGGGGCCTGACACCTCCCATCCTCCGCCGGAAGTCGATCAGACCTTCTTTTCCATCCCCCATGCCGTGGCTCCGCAGCTCAGTGCCCGTCATCTTTTCTGCGTAACATACGGCATCTTCGAGAAGGCCGAAGTCGCTATCCCGAAGGCGGAGAGAGCCGATCGCGAGGTGCTTCCTCCATTTGGGGCCTCGCCTCCAGGCTTCCATCCATGCCGCACCCAGTTCGAAGTCTTGTTTGGCCTCCGCCAGCCCGCGGATCAGAGAAGCAGACTGCGCCAGATCCTTTGACACCTTGCTTGCCGCCTGCATCCCGCCTTGTCGGCGGGTCGAGAGGATGAGCTTGTGCACCGCGAAACGCTGTGGTGCAGGCACCACTACCCCTACTCCGGCACCATGAAGGACGACTGATCTGACCGGTTCGTAGATCAGGAAGTCGAGAAATGGCAGGGCCTGTGCGCCGATATTACCGAGCGCAGGCATCTTCGACAGGCCCTTTCCATAGTCCGCATCGCCCCTGTTCGGGGTCAGAATCTCGATCTTTAAGCCGTCCTTGTTCCGATACCCCGCCACCAGGTTTGGAGAAAATGCGTTGAAGATCGGCTTGAACGTGCTGTCAACGTCTACGAGAAGGTTGCCGATGTCGGTCATTGAGTCCTCCACGAGGACTGAGATACTATAGAACTGAGCGATATCGATGTCGTCGGTGCGGTAGGTGGCCTGATCGAGCTTGATGCCCAGCAGCCCGCCGTAGGCCTGGAAGGCATGCGAACCCACGAGGGTTGCACGAAGGCGGAACAGGCCGTTGGCAGCCAGTTTCTCGATCGTCTCGCCTTCCGTTGCAGACGGAGACGGAAGGCCAGACCGCCTGAGCTGGCTCGCCAGCTTGCGACGTGCGACGTAGTCAGCTTTCAGTTCGCTTGCGTTTTCAACGCGCCTGGTGACATCGACATCGTCGACAGGTCCTACATATTTTGACTGAAGCTTTGGAGGTGCCGAGCCGTCACCTCTCTCGAGCGTTCGGTGATACCAATATTCACGGTTGTGCCTGCGTAGTTTGATGAAGGAACCTGTCACGGGAAACTGGTCGCTAAACTGGACATCATGAGCCCGCTCAACGAGTTCAGAAAACGCTGTTTGATCGATAATGGAAAGCGATCTCATGGCTCCACCTTGCTACAAGTCTGCCGAACTTGTAGCAAGGTTACACCAATCGACACCTTGCTACAAGTCTGCCGAACTTGTAGCAAGGTGCACCAATCGAGACGAGGAGCGCATGCAGTAGCCGAGGAAGCGCTTAGAATCGACCGGGGTACCTATTGCGCAACTTTGCGGACGGGAAGCGCAAGCTCAACGAAGCAGACATCAGGTCGTGCCTCTTCCCGCAGACCATCATGAGGGCGAGCGGGCACCCGCTGGTGCTCGCGTCTCTTCAAGTCGCGCAGCAACCCGCGCCACGGGACTGCCGGAGCCCAACATGCCTCAAGGTGATCAGCCAGCGCGGATCCCCGGGCGGCGGGTTCGAGGCATGACTTACTGTTCGTAAAAGGACCGTATCGGGTACTCGGGCCTCGGCTCGTAGGGTAGACCGAGGGCTTCCGGCTCCGTTCCATCCATCCAGAGTTTTCCGATCTCGCGGGCCTGATCGTACGATAGTCCCTGGCCATGTCCCAGATCAACGGTGTCGCGGAAACGGCTTACCCGGGCGAAATTCGACCATGGCTGCACGGTCTTTTCCGAAATCCGCACGATCCACTCGCCCGCATCGCCGAGCTGGAAAAGCTGAATCTCCCTTTCCGGAAGGTCGTATCCGCATTCAGTGTCGGAGACGAACCGCCAGCGGTAGTCGACGTTATAGTCGATCTGCCAACGCCTAGGCGCTTCCCTGGCCGGAACTTCCTCCTGCGCGCCCTCGATCCTCCCTCCCGGTGGTTCGTCGAACATGGCGACATCCGCTGGCCATTCCCTGGTCTCGGCTACATGTCGGATATGCTCCTCGTAGGCAGTGAGTATTTCAAACAGCTTGTTGTCGTGCTCGGGAGCGCGGAAGACATCGTGTTCGTTCTGGGGAAAGTGGGTGGAAAGCGCGTGAGTGACCATGCCGGAGACCGTAGCGCAGCGGCCAGCGCCTGCGTCTGGCAACTCCAGCGTCCACACCGCCGTCCAGGGCTTGCGGTCGACGTACCACCAGGCATCGTCACGCCTGCTGATATCGGCGACGACTTCCCTGAGTTCCTCTGTCGTGTCGCCATCGCTTGCGGCGACGACCCAATACCATCCATGCACGCTGCGAAGAACCGTAACTCCGAACTTCTCGTCCGTGTGCCGCGCGAGTTCGCCCATCTTGATGTTCATGTCTGCTCCATATTTTCCCCTCTGATAGCTCGCAAGAACTAAAGGAGGCCAAAACGCAGGTGGCAAATTCGTCCGGATGGATTCATCTCCCGTCAACCGTCCAGCCACACAAGGATCGACTGTAAAGGTTTCGCCAAGGTTCGGCGTGCGAGGTCAGCGCCTCGAACGAGGACATCATCAACGTGAACAGCATCCACACCTTCGCAATTGGCGACATACACGGACGGGCGGACCTACTTCGCGGCCTGCTCGACGGGATCTCGTCACGTGCGTCTCGCATGGGATACACCTACCGGATCGTCTTCCTGGGTGACGTGATCGACCACGGGCCCGAGAGCCGACAGGCGATGAGCTTGGTCTCCACGACACTGAACCAGATTCCCGGTTCGCGGCTGATCCTCGGAAATCACGACTCCTTCATCCTTCGCATGCTGGACGAGACCGATCAGGTTCGAAGGCAGGCTCTTATCCTGCATTGGATCGCCAAGATGGGCGGCGGAGCCACCCTCGCCTCCTACGGCTTGGATTTTTCAGATGTCGATCCCGCCCGGATACTCGATGTGATCGATGCCGGACACGTGGAGATCCTCCGCGGCGCCGAAAAGTATGTCGAGCTTGATCGACACATTCTCGTCCATGCCGGGCTCGAGCCTGGGGTGGCTATGGATCGGCAGGATCCGTACAAACTGATGTGGATCCGGGAGCCGTTTCTGAGCCATCGCGGCTCCTTCGGGAAAACCGTCGTTCACGGCCACACTGCAACGTCCTCGTTGATGGCCGAGCGTTTCCACGGGCGCATCGCCGTCGACACTGGTGCCTATGAGAGAGGTCTCCTTTCGGCTCTCCACATAAAGCCGGACGGCCGCGAGACAGTTGTTCAGGCGGTCGCTCCTGTCGCGGGTGTGGTGACAGTGATCGACGGCGGCATCCTGGATCTGAGCGTCGCTGATACCGCACATTCCCGTTTCGTTGGCCGCCTCAGGAATGCCTGACGCATGAAGATCGTCATCTCCTTGTTCGAATGGATCATCGGCATCTACCGTCTTCCGGACCGAGTACGATATCCAAATCGATTTTCGCTGGTCTTCGAGATGCAGTTGCAGCAGTGGGACAATTGGTGCTGGGCCGCGACGGCCTCGAGCATCTCGCACTACTACGGTCCAGACTACCATCTTTCTCAGGACGAGATCGTCGGACGCGCGCTCGGTCTTCCGCCGCCTTGGGTCTCCGACGAGTCGTGGAATAGAGGTGCCACGATGCTTACAGGACTTTGCATAGTGCGTTGCGAGAGCTCGACATATCCTGGCTTTGCCAGTCTTCGGCAAGTTTTGCGGCAACTGGATCTGGGAAACCCTGTTTGCGTCCAGATAAAGTGGCCGTCGAATAAAGGGCATGCTGTGGTGATCCATGGAGGTTGGTTCGATGAAGCCGGAGATGATCATTTCCTCGTGGGTGATCCCGGCTTTGGATGTTCGTTTCCAGTGCCTGGGCGCGAACTTCGAGATGACTACCTTGAGGTAGGCGGTCGCTGGGTTCAAACATACCAGGTCCGCAAGCCTTGAAGACGGCTTGATGGGCTTGCGACAGGAGAGACGGAATGACGATTGCGATACGTGAGGCCCCGACATCGGTCAGCGAGAAATTCGATCGCGCAATGGCAATCTTGGCCGCGATGCCAGGGCGGAACCATAGCAGCACCGAATATCGTCATATCGGCCCCTTTCCGAGGAGAGTGCTTGAAGGCATTCCACGCTCCGAAGCCGACCTTGCCGCTCCATATTCAATGGGATGGCAGTATCTGGTTCAGGACGCGGACGGGTATGGCGTGCTGGACATCAGTGGCAAGCCGGATGGATCATACAGTTCCTTCCGACGCGGCGACTTCGCGCGCGGATACTTTGAAGCACTAGAAGCCGCCCAGGCCGATGCATCAAGCACCCCAGGAGTGCACGAGCTTGAGATCGTCGATGTTCCTTCGGCGTTCACGCTCTTGATCACCATGAGGGCGCAAGAACTAACGCTATATCCTGCCTTCTTTCGGGGAAAACGTATCGTTCCTTCATCGTGCACGTTGGGAGATCTGCAAAGTCTGCGTCCGGGAGATTTCCACCGCGACGACGGCGGCCCTTCACTGATCTGATGCAGTCTCTTCGGAGAAATCACGGATCTTCAGCTTCAACTCTATCCCGCTCCCCGCTATCACCCGCAGCGTCCTGATCATGTCCGCGGCTTCAAGCAGCGCGCTGGAAACATCGCCATCGGGCTGATCCTCCGCCCGGGCGGCGACATCAAGCAGCCTGATGATCGCGTCCTGATTCGTGCCTGAGCCCGGAATACCGACCGACACCCGAAGATCGCTGATTTCCCGGATGGCGCGATAGAGCAGGTCGCTGGTCCCAGCTCTGCTGATCTTATGCAGGCTGTTCGCGGCTCGCAGAAGGTCGGCGGTGATGGTGTCGCTCATCGGATGGAGTCGTCGATCGTTTTCATGCTCGTACCGTGTCCACGGATTCGGTAGCCGCGTGCAAGCCACTTGCGTCGACCGACGAGGTTTTGATCACAGATCCTGCGCGCGATGTCATCGAATCGTCATTCGAACGGTCGTGCCGCCTCTCCAACTGTCCGAGCAACTGCGGAGCGTCGGCGGCGAAATGATTGTCCATGTCAATCATGACGGAAGATCTTGCCATCGTTGGGAAGTCGAAACGGAATGCTTTGCGATGGGATCCGAGCGCAACAAAAAAGGCCGGGGCGAAATCGCACCGACCTTCCTCATTTCGCCATTCACCTAAGCCAGTACATCCGTGGTCGGAAGCCGATCAGCGAAATCGCATCGCGAGCAACGAAATCATTTCAGCGCTCACTAGCAATGCTGCGTAGATCTTTACAGATGGAATGTGACCAGATGAAGTCCGCATCGCCTTCCATGCCCCACAAGCCGTTCGAGACCTTGCGTCTAGTGCACGGATGAGGACGAAGGCGCGTTCACCGCAGTCGCCAACGGACCGAAATAGGTGGCGATGAGCACTGTCGCGACATCGTCGACGCTTCGGTAGCCTTGCCAGTATATTCGGATCGCGGCCTCGCACACGAATCTGTCGACGTGCTCGGTCCGTTCGACCTCGTGGAAGTCGAACCACCGTTGGACGGCTTCCGCGAGCATCGCCGCATCCGGGCTGATATCATGACGTTCGGTTTCCATGTGAGTTCCTCCATTGCGAGACCTAGGCAGGAACTCGCCGCCGTCAATGGCGGGACGTGTCGCGCCTCCGACGCGGTTCGCGCTCGACAGGCACACGGGATGTCGTTAACCGTGCTTCGCGTCTCACGGGAGCAGGCGTGCGCATGGACATGGAAACGGTTTGGCTCTCTATCGGGTTCGGCCTCGTGGCCCTTCTCTATGCCGCAGTGGGTCAGGCTGGAGCATCCGGTTACATAGCGCTGATGTCACTGCAGGGTTTTCCTCCGTCGACGATCAGGATCACGGCTCTGACCCTCAATCTCCTCGTAGCGGGGATCGGCACAGCTCTTTTCTTCAGGAGGGGTCTGGTCTCGTGGAAGGCCGTCTATCCGTTCATGATCCTTGGCTTGCCTCTGTCGGTGATCGGGGGAATGGTCGAGCTCCCGGAAGAGGTCTACAACCCCGTTGTGGGGGTGGTGCTCATCGTCTCCGCTTTTCAGATGGCTAAAGCATCGCTCGGGCGGGGAATGGTGTCTTCGAGCACCGTGAAGCCACCGCTGCCCGCAGCCATTGCGGTGGGTGCGGTGATCGGGTTCATATCGGGAACGACGGGGACCGGAGGTGGCGTATTCTTGGCTCCGGTCATCCTTGCTTTTGGCTGGGCGACGGCCAGGCAGACGGCGGCCACGACGGCCGTCTACAATCTCCTGGCCTCGGCGGCCGCTCTTGCCGGGGCGAGCACCAGCTACGAAGGCGTCGCCCTTCCCTCGTCATGGTGGATAGCCGCCGTAGTGGCAGGTGGTGGACTGGGTGCCTTCGTCGGGAGCCGATTTCTCTCCGAACGAATACTGAGGGGGATCCTGGCGCTGCTGCTGCTCGTTTCCGGCATCAAGCTTGTGTGGTAGCGGGGCCACCCGCTCCGGCGGGCCCGGCTGAAGGTCAAGATGCAGTTCCGTTTCGCTCGTCCGACGTTGTCGCTTGCACCTGGATCCGCTCTTGTCTCCCAGGAGGCAATCACGGTCATGACACCAGAAGCACGCGAAGCATATCTCGAGAAGATCGACACGGCCTGCCTTGCGCTTGAGGCCACGGCAGTGGGCGGGCGGCTCGCATTCGGAGCGACAGTGATGGAAATGGGGTCAACCCTCTTTCGCCACGGCCACTTCGATCACGATGTCGAGGAAGGCAGATACCGTCTTCGCGCAGTTGTCATCAGGCAGGCCGATGCGCTGCTGGAACTGTTGGAGTTCATCGGAGAGTGAGCTCGCTGTCGTGCGACCTCGTCGATCAGAATGATTGCCTGTGCCGTGACCGTCGGCGTGCCATGGTGGAAGACGAAGGGCGCTCGACCCATGTTCCGGGGAGCGCCCTTCTGACCCGGAGAATCGCGAACGCGCGGCCGCCAGCGGCGCTGCAGGCAATCATCGTAACGGGTGATGAGGGGTAGATGTGATGCGGGGCGATCGATTTCAAGCGAATCGTGACCGCCGTGCGCGGTTAGAGCCTCCTTGACCTTCCCACAGTGGGAAACCCTATCTCTGGATTCGCTCACATCGACAGGAGAACAAGATGTACGAATTCGACATTCCCAACATGACCTGCGGCCACTGCGCGGGGACCGTCAAGAAGGCGATCGAGCAGGCCGACCCGGCAGCGAGTTCGATCATCGATGTCGGCACCAGGAAGGCGAAGATAGAGACTTCGGTCTCGCCGGAGGCGATGGCGGCAGCCATCAACGACGCTGGGTATCCGACGACCTTCAAGTCTGTCTGACTACGTCAATCCCATGATGGGTGCTCTCGCTTGTGACGGCAGGCGAGCCACCACTATCTCATTCGGATGGGGAGAAATGATGGGAGGGCGCAAGAAGACCTACAGGATCAATCCAACCGCTGGTGCGCCTACCGGGCCGCATCGGAGGCGGAGCCTCCCCCGTCCAATCCGTACGAAGGCCCGGAAGCACTTTCTGGCCGCCGCGCTCGTGGCAGCGGGCGCGCTTGCGGCAACGATCGCAATACTGAGCTGGGCGTGATGCTGTGCCGGGATGCCCATCCGTTCCAACACCTGAACCCATCCCGCGTTGCGCCACAGTCGCAATAGTCCCGGGAAAAGCATTTGACATTTCGAGATTATATCCGTTATTCTGGATACATGGATAATATAGCTGCCATCGCCGCGCTTGCCGCGCTTGCCCAGAACACCCGGCTCGAGACCTTTCGGTTGCTTGTGCGCCGCGAGCCCGACGGCGTTCCAGCAGGTGAACTCGCGAGATTGCTTGACGTGCCTCAGAACACGATGTCTGCGCATCTCGCGACCCTTTCACGCGCCGGACTGGTCAGGAACGAGCGGCAGAGCCGATCGATCATATACCGAGCGGATCTTGATGGCCTCCGCGACCTCACACTGTTTCTCCTGAAGGATTGCTGTGGCGGTTCGGCAGAGCTGTGTGCACCACTGATCGCGGAACTCACGCCATGCTGCTTACCGGAGGCGAGACAATGCTGAACGCGATTTCGCTGAAACAGGTGTCGGGGAGCGACCCGGAGCTCCGCCAAGCACTCGTTGAGGCACACCTCCCGACCGACGATATCGAGGATGAGGGCCGCATCTTCTACAAAGCCGTGGCAGGGGATGGCTCATCCGTCGGATATTGCGGCATCGAGCGATGTGGCGACTGCCGTCTGTTGCGTTCCGTCGTGGTCGACCCCGAGCGCCGTGGTCGGGGCTTTGGCCGCGCAATCGTTGAAGCCACCCTGCGAGAATCGAACGGTTACTCAGACACATACCTGGCAACCACGACGGCGGCGCCGTTCTTCTCGATCATCGGGTTCTTTGAAGTTCCGCGGGAGAGCGTGCCTCCGGCTGTGCGCGCCACCCGCCAGCTTTCCTCCATCTGCCCATCGTCGGCGACCATCATGAAGCTCCAAAGGCCTCCGACCTAAAACGGACAACGACCATGACCGACAAGATCTACAACGTGCTCTTCCTGTGCACGGGCAATTCCGCTCGCTCTATTCTCGCCGAATCCATCCTCGACAAGGAAGGCGGCGGCCGCTTCAAGGCCTATTCCGCTGGCAGCCAGCCGAAGGGCGAGGTCAATCCTCATGCCTTGGCGGAGCTGACTGCCCTAGGGTATCCGGCGACAGGTTTCTCGTCCAAGAGCTGGGATGTCTTCGCCGAACCCGGCGCTCCCGAGATGGATTTCATTTTCACCGTCTGCGACAGCGCGGCGGGCGAGGCCTGCCCGGTCTGGATCGGCCATCCGATGACGGCGCACTGGGGTGTCGAGGATCCGGCGGCCGTCGTCGGATCCGAGGTCGAGATCCAACGCGCCTTTGCGCAGGCCGCCCGCTTCCTGAAGAACCGCATCTCAGCCTTCATCAACCTGCCGATCACCTCGATCGATCGGCTGGCTCTCGAGACAAGGCTCCGCCAGATCGGCGCGATGGAGGGCTCGACCTCGCCGCAAGGGAAGGCATCCTGATGTCCACTTTCGAACGATACCTGACCGTCTGGGTCTTCCTCTGCATCGCCGTCGGCGTAGCTCTCGGCCACCTCCTGCCTGGCTTCTTCCAGATCATCGGCTCCGCCGAGATCGCCAAGGTCAACATCCCCGTCGCTATCCTGATCTGGCTGATGATCATCCCGATGCTGCTGAAAATCGATTTCCGGTCGCTCACGCAGGTCGGATCCTACTGGCGCGGGATCGGAGTCACCCTATTCATCAACTGGGCGGTCAAGCCGTTCTCGATGGCACTTCTGGGATGGCTGTTCATCGGATGGCTCTTCCGACCCTATCTGCCAGCGGATCAGATCGACTCCTACATCGCTGGCCTGATCATCCTTGCCGCGGCACCATGTACCGCCATGGTTTTCGTGTGGAGCAACCTGACGCGCGGCGAGCCGCTGTTCACGCTCTCTCAGGTGGCTCTGAACGATGCGATCATGGTCGTCGCCTTCGCGCCGATCGTCGGTCTGCTGCTCGGGCTTTCCGCGATCACTGTTCCGTGGGCGACGCTTGCCCTGTCCGTCGCTCTCTACATCGTCGTGCCCGTCATCATCGCGCAGGTTCTCCGGAGCCGCCTGACCTCCGACGGAACCACCCGAGCGCTCGACGGACTGCTCGCGAAGCTTCAACCGTTGTCGCTGGTCGCGCTGCTCGCCACCCTCGTGCTTCTCTTTGCATTTCAAGGTGAGCAGATCATCGCGCAGCCGACGATCATCGCTCTGCTCGCGGTTCCGATCCTGATCCAGGTCTACTTCAACTCGGGTCTCGCCTACCTCCTGAACCGGATGTCTGGAGAACGCCATTGCGTCGCCGGACCCTCCGCACTCATCGGTGCCAGCAACTTTTTCGAACTCGCAGTCGCCGCCGCCATCAGCCTGTTCGGATTTCAGTCGGGCGCGGCGCTCGCCACAGTCGTCGGAGTTCTGATCGAGGTCCCGGTGATGCTGTCCGTCGTCTGGATCGTGAACCGTTCCAAGGGCTGGTACGAGGCATCGCCCGCCGTCGCAAAAACAACCGCTACCGAAAGGACATGATCATGGATGTCACCATCTACCACAACCCGGCCTGCGGCACGTCTCGCAACACGCTGGCGCTCATCCGCGCCGCCGGGATCGAGCCCACCGTCATCGAATATCTCCAGAACCCGCCGACGCGGGACCTGCTCGCGAAGATGATTATGGACGCTGGCCTATCTGTACGCGAGGCGATCCGGGAGAAGGGCACGCCCTATGCCGAGCTTGGTCTCGACAATCCCGATCTGACCGACGAGCAATTGCTGGATGCGATGATCGCGACACCGATCCTCATTAACCGTCCGCTCGTTGTCACCCCGCTTGGCACCAGGCTTGCCCGGCCTTCGGAGGCAGTTCTCGACATCCTGCCCGCCGACGCATTCACGGGGCCCTTCACCAAGGAAGACGGTGAGCAGGTCCTCGACAGTGAAGGAAAGCGCATTGCCTGATACACTCCCCGCACTGAACGACCAGCACATCCAGCCGATCGACATCGAATCCCTGCGGCCCGCCTTCTCGACGCACAAGCCACGGATCCTGATCCTCTACGGATCGCTCCGCGAGGTGTCGTACAGTCGTCTGCTCGCGTTCGAGGTTCGTCGGCTGCTCGAACGCATGGGATGCGAGGTTCGGATCTTTGATCCGGCGGGACTGCCGCTACCGGACGAGGCGCCTGTCAGCCATCCGAAGGTTCAGGAACTCCGCGAACTGACCCAGTGGTCTGAAGGCCATGTCTGGATCAGCCCGGAACGGCATGGCGCGATGACCGGGATCATGAAATCGCAGATCGACTGGATCCCGCTATCGGTCGGTTCCGTGCGGCCGACGCAGGGCAAGACGCTTGCGGTGATGGAGGTTTCCGGCGGCAGTCAGTCCTTCAACGCCGTCAATCAGTTGCGCATCCTTGGCCGCTGGATGCGGATGATCACCATTCCCAACCAGAGCAGCGTGGCGAAGGCGTTTCAGGAATTCGATGCCGATGGTCGCATGAAGCCGTCATCCTACTACGACCGTGTGGTCGACGTCTGCGAGGAGTTGGTGAAGTTCACCATCATGACCCGCGATGCCTCCACCTACCTGACCGACCGCTACAGCGAGCGGAAGGAAGAGGCGGCCGAGTTGGAGAAGCGGGTTTCGCTGAAGTCGATCTGACGAGCTAGGCCGTTGCGGTGACGGGCCGCCGACAGGATGTCGCCACCGCAACGAATGCCGCGATGCTGACCGCGCCAAGACATGCGTTTCCAATGAGTGACAGGCTCAGGCCCAGGTTCTCCATCGCGGCCGCGAACGCGAAGGGTGCCCCGGCACCGAGCGCCAGTCGAGCCGCTGCCATCTTGCCCGTGATTGCGCCATACCCGTCCGACCCGAAGAGGTAGAGCGGCAGGCTGCCCTGCGCGATGCTGTTGATGCCGGAACCGAGCCCGAGGCAGATTGCGAACGCGACAGCCCCCGGCATCCAGTCTCCACTAGCCAGCAGGATCAGGATGCCGAACACGATCAGCACTGCGGACACCACCGCGAGTGCCGGCGGCGACAGATTCTTTCCGAAGACCATGTTGATCAGGCGGCTGGCGACCTGTGCCGGGCCGAACAGGGATCCGATCGCCACGGCCGCGGCACCGAGGCCGATGGAGCTGAGCATCGGCACCATGTGCGCGAGGATCGCGGCAAGGGTGAACCCGAGAAGCGCGAAGGCGAATGACACCATGATCATGCTTCGGCGGCGCGCAACGTGGGGGACTGCTCCGATGACAGCTTCGCGAGGCCTGGCGGCTGCTTCCGCATTCGATCCGGACTTGCCGACGCGCATGATCCAGAAATGCAGCGGCATGCAGAGGAGCAGGTTCAGCGCTGCGAAAACCAGATAGATCTCGCGCCACGACATCCATCCGGAAAGTGCTGCCGAGATCGGCCAGAAGATGGTCGATGCAAACCCTCCGATCAGGGTGAGGTAGGTGATGCTCCGGGATGCCGTGCGCGGATCGCTCTCGACCAGCGTCGCGAATGCCGCCTGATACTGCACCATGCCCGATGACACCTCGAGCAGGATGATGGCGATGGCGAACACCGCGACCGAAGGCGACCAGGCGCACAGCGCGAGCGTCAAGGCGGCGAGCATGGATCCGATCGTCATGATGGTGGCGGCGCCGATCCGATCCATCTGCTTGCCGAGATAGGTGGCTGACAGACCGCCTACGAACAGGGAGATGGAGAAGACCCCAAAGACCTGCGAGAGCGAGAGGTCGAGATCGGCGGCCATGCCGGGGGCGAGAATGCTGAAACTGTAATAGAGAGTGCCGTAGCCGATGATCTGCGTGATCCCGAGTGCGGAGACGATCCCCGCGAGAAGCTGTCGACTATGCACTTGCTACCTCATCAGCCGGACTGCAGCAGCCGTCGCTCTTCTCGATATTCTCCCGGATCGCAGGGTGTCCGGCACAGCAATCCTCCATCAGGAACTTCACGAGATCGGCCAGGCTCTCGTAGCTGGCGCTGTAGATGATCGAGCGGGATTCCCTTCGCTGGGAGATAAGTCCAGAACGCTCCAGCTCTTTCAGATGGAATGAGACATTCGTGGCCGATACGCCCATGCGCTCGGCGATCACGCCTGCTGCCAATCCCTCGGGGCCAGCAACGACCAGCGCCCGGACGATGGCAAGACGGGTCTCCTGGGAGAGTGCCGCGAATGACGAAAGAGCTTGACGTTCGTCCATACTTCAATATTCCTTGAATTATCGCACAGAAGGGATATCGCACATGAACGCGATCGACAAGGCAGTTTCTTCAGACATCACACTCGGCCATCTCCTCGACGTTCTGGCGGTCGTTCCGGATGCACCACTGGTGTTCACCTATGACGGCAACCCCATCCGTCCGGGATACCATGTCACCGAGGTGAAGGCCGGGCAGTTCGCGGCCCTTGACTGCGGGGCCAACCCGGAAGCCTGGTCGGAGATTTTCGTTCAGCTATGGGATATCGACGAGGATGGCCGGACACACATGCATGCTGGCAAGTTCTCGGCGATCATAAGGAAAGTCTCCGACCATGTCCGGCTCGTGTCATCCGCAAAGCTGACGTTCGAAGTCAGTGATGGCGTGCGGCCGATGTCGCTCTATTGCGCGTCCGCACCGCGCCTTCATGCCGGAGTATTCGAGGTAGCTCTGGCCCCACGGACTGCAAGCTGCAAGCCGCGCGACCGCTGGCTCGCAGAAAACCCAAAGACAGACGACGGATGCTTTGGTTCACAGCCGCAGAAGGCCTGTTGCTCGTGATCGACGACGACCCGTTGCCCGCCCACAGCCCGCTGCGATCCATGCAAATCCCTCACGGCATGCGGAACCTCGCATGGCAGCTCGTGCATGTTTGAAGCATGAGGTGGTACGCATGTTCCGGGGGCATCGAAGCCGCATCCCGATCTGCATCCGCCTTACGCCCGAAGGGACTGCCGAGAAGCGTGCCGCCCATCCTGGTGTCGGGCCCCAGTTCCTTCGGATTTCTGTCGGCGGCCGAGGAGAGCGCGGCGGCGTATGTCTCGAGGTCGCGGGCGAGCCTTCCAAATTCTTCGGACGATGAAGAGATCATTTCCGCATCCGCCTTCGAATCGGGTTGGTGCCCGCCGCCGAAGTCGTCGACAAGGCGCTTTCCCGCACGCGTCCGGATGCTTTCCGCAGCCGCCCTGAACTCCGTCTGGGAGTACGCCCGTCTACCGCTGAACAGGTCCCCGATGATCCTTGCGGAGTCCGCCATCGATTTCATGCCGGATTGCCGCTCCCAAGCTGGCGCGGCGGCAACTGCGCCAGCCAGTGTGAGAAGAACGACCGTGGTCGCGCCGATGCCGCCGTACGATCTCACTGATGCACCTCCCGGGTTTCGGTTGCGCGACCGAGCCGCCAGCCTTTGGCGAGAGCATAGACGGCCGGGATGACGACGAGGGTCAGCACCGTCGACGACATCATGCCGCCGATCATCGGAACCGCGATCCTCTGCATGATCTCAGACCCGGTTCCGGTGCTCCACAGAATGGGTATCAGTCCGGCCATGATGGCGACCACGGTCATCATCTTGGGGCGAACGCGCTCGACCGCTCCGACGACGATCGCCCTGTGCAGGTCCTCAGCGGTCAGCTCGCGCCCTTCCGCCGCGCACCGTGCTCGCTCTTCGGCCAGCGCGTGATCCAGATAGATGAGCATGATCACCCCCGTTTCGGCCGCCACGCCCGCGAGCGCTATGAAGCCCACCGCGACCGCGACGGACATGTTGAAGCCCAGCCACCACATCAGCCAGATGCCGCCGACCAGCGCGAAGGGCAGAGAGAGCATGACGATGAGGGTCTCGGTTAGCCGCCTGAAATTGAGGTAGAGCAGCAGGAAGATCAGGGCCAGCGTCAGAGGCACGACAAATGCCAGTCGCGCCTTCGCCCGCTCGAGATATTCGAACTGCCCACTCCAGCCGAGTGAATAGCCCGGCGGCAAAGAGACCTCGCCCTCGACTGCAGCCTTCGCCTCGGCCACATATCCGCCGAGGTCGCGGCCCGCGATGTCGACGAAGACGTAGACGGCAAGCTGACCGTTCTCTGTTCGGATCGATGTCGCACCTCTGGTCAGCTCGATCCTGGCGACATCTCCGAGCGGCACGGTTCCGCCGCCCGGCAGACTGACGAGAACGTACCTGCCGATCGCCTGCGGGTCGCTGCGGTAGTCGCGCGGGTAGCGGATGGCGACCGAATAACGCTCCCTTCCCTCCACTGTTTGAGTCAGGGTCTCGGATCCCAGAGCCATGCCGACCACATCCTGAACACTGTCGACCGTCAGGCCGTATCGGGCGAGCGCCGCACGGTCGGGAAGGATATCGAGGTAATAGCCGCCGATCACCCGTTCGGCATAGGCAGATGAGGTTCCGGGAACCGTCCGGAGGATGGTCTCGACGCGGCGCGCCACCTTCTCCATCTCACCGAGATCGGTGCCGAAGACCTTCACGCCGACCGGGGTGCGGATCCCGGTCGACAGCATGTCGATCCGTGCACGGATGGGCATCGTCCAAGCGTTGGAGACCCCGGGAAACTGAAGCGCGCCATCCATCTCCTGCCTGAGGGAATCTACCGTCACGCCGGGCCGCCACTGGTCCTTGGGCTTCAGGGTGATGATGGTCTCGAACATTTCGGTCGGAGCGGGATCGGTCGCCGTGAGCGCCCTGCCCGCCTTGCCGAACACGGTTTCGACTTCCGGGAAGGACTTGATGATCCGATCCTGCGTCTGCATCAGTTCGGCTGCCTTGGTGACCGAAAGACCTGGCAGGGTTGTCGGCATGTACATGAGCGTCCCTTCGTCGAGCGCGGGCATGAACTCGCTGCCGAGCTGCCGCGCTGGCCAGACCGTGACCGCCAGCGCCGCGAGCGCGATGACGATTGTCAGCGTCCTGGCTTTGAGGACCCCTGCGATGATCGGGCGGTAGACCCAGATAAGCACCCGGTTCACAGGGTTCCTGTGCTCGGGAATGATCCTGCCTCGGACGAAAACGACCATGAGCGCTGGCACGAGCGTCACCGACAGGATCGCCGCCGCGGCCATTGCGAAGGTCTTGGTGAACGCGAGCGGCCCGAACAGCCGTCCCTCCTGGGATTCAAGCGTGAATATCGGCAGGAACGAGACGGTGATGATCAGCAGGCTGAAGAAAAGTGCCGGACCGACTTCGGATGCAGCTTCGATCAGGACCTCCAGGCGTGGCTTGTCCGCAGGGGCGCGCTCCAAATGCTTGTGGGCATTCTCGATCATCACGATGGCCGCGTCGATCATCGCGCCGATGGCGATGGCGATGCCGCCGAGGCTCATGATGTTGGCTCCGATTCCAAGCATCCTCATCGCCCCGAATGCCATCAGGATCCCGATGGGAAGCATGATGATGGCGACGAGCGCGCTCCTTACATGCATCAGGAAGACGATCGTCACGACCGCGACGACGAGCGACTCTTCGAGCAGCGTCCCCTTCAGAGTCTCGATCGCCGCCTCGATGAGCCGCGATCGGTCATAGACGGGAACGATCTCCACTCCGGTAGGAAGGCTGGCCTTCATGGCTTCGATGTTCTTTTTGGTGTTTTCGATGACGGTCAGAGCGTTGGAGCCGTAGCGCTGCAGCACTATGCCCCCGGCGACTTCGCCGTCACCGTTCATCTCCGTGATCCCGCGGCGCTCGTCGGGAACCAGCTCCACCCTCGCCACGTCCGCCAGCCGCAACGGCACTCCCTTCTCGGACTTGAGGACGATGTTCTCGATGTCTGCGATACCCTGAAGGTAGCCGCGGCCGCGCACCATGTATTCGAACTCGGACAGCTCGACTGTGCGACCACCGACGTCCCGATTGCTGGCCTTCACCGCAGACGCGACGTCGTCCAGGGTGATGCCCTGCGCCTTCAGCCTGACCGGGTCGACGACGATCGAATACTGTTTCACGAAGCCGCCGACGCTCGCCACCTCCGCCACGCCTTCGGAGCGCGACAGGCCGAACTTCACGACCCAGTCCTGTAGCGAGCGGAGTTCGGCAAGGGACATCTCCTTGGCGATCACCGCATACTGATAGACCCAGCCCACGCCTGTGGCATCTGGGCCGAGCGTCGGCGTGACGCTCTCCGGCAGGCGGCTTGAGGCGGCGTTCAGAAACTCGAGCACCCGGCTTCTCGCCCAGTATGGATCCGTCCCGTCCTCGAAGATCACGTAGACGAAGGAGACTCCGAAGAAGGAAAAGCCTCTGACGACCTTGGACTTTGGGACCGTCAGCATCGAACTCGTGAGCGGATAGGTGACCTGGTCCTCCACGACCTGGGGAGCCTGTCCGGGGAAGTCCGTGTAGACGATGACCTGAACGTCGGAGAGATCAGGGATCGCATCGAGCGGGAGCGTGCGCAGCGCATGAACGCCTCCTGCCGCCACCATAAAGGCGCAGACGAAGACGAGCAGCAGGTTGCGCGCCGACCAGGAGATAAGTTTCGATATCATGGCTGTTCGTCTCCTGCGGTAAGGGCGCTTAAGGCAGAGTTCAGGTTGCTCTCGGCATCGATGAGGAAGTTGGCCGAGACGACCACTCGATCTCCTGCCGCGAGGCCGACCGTCACCTCCGTCCTCTGCGCACCCCTGACACCGACCTCGATGTCGCGTGGTTCGAACCTCCCCTCGCCCTTATCGATGAACACGACGCGTCTGCTGCCGGTGTCGACGATCGCGTCGTTGGGAACCGAGACGACAGGGTTCGGCTGACCGGACGATATCTCGGCAATTGCGAACATGTTCGGAAGAAGCGTGCCATCCGCATTCGGTATCCGGATCCGCACCTTGGCCGTTCGTGTCCGGTCGCGGATTTCGGGATCGACGAGCTCGACTGTGCCGCGCACTGCGACACCGGGCCGGGCGCTTACGGTCACGGTTGCGGTAGCGCCGACTGCGACAGCGCCGAGCTGGCTTTCCGGCACATCGGCCACGATCCACATTTCCCGGGTGTCGGCAATCCTGAAGAGGATGTCGCCCGGTTCGGCCATACTGCCGGGGGTCGTCGCCCGCTCAATAATGATCCCATCCGCAGGCGCATCGAACGACATGCTTGGTGGAACCTTGCGATCCCTGCGAATAGTTTCGATCGCACGGTCGGACATTCCGAGGTTGCGAAGCCTCAGGGCGCTCCCGGCGGTATCACCACCTCCGGACACGACGTTTGCGTACTCGGATGCGGCTGTCGCGACTTCCCTGGAGTAGAACCTGAAGAGGCTATCCCCGGCCTTCACGCGGCTGCCCGCGGTCACTGAGGCGACCTCCTCGATAAAGGAGTCGGAGCGCATGCTTACCGAGTGGATCCTGCGGTCGTCGAGCATGACGATGCCGGGTATACTTAGCTTGGTCGGCAGCCTTTCTCTCGTGACCTCCGCGGTCCTGACACCTGTGCGCTGAAGCTTCCCGAGCGGAACCCGCACGGTCGAGCCGCCATCGGCCGCGCCCTCGTATACCGGGATGTAATCCATCCCCATCGAATCCTTCTTCGGCAATTTGGAGGTGTCGGGAAGCCCCATGGGGTTGCGGTAATAGAGTATCTTCCGCTCAATCGCGGGAGCTCGTGCAGATCCAGCTTCCTCCATGCCGGGATCGGCCTGCCTCGCCTCGGGCTTGTCGGCGAAACTGATATCCTGACTGGCGAGCACCGGGACGAAGTTCCTGCCTTCCGACGTTTTTGCAGGTTTCGCAGACCATGCGGGGGCACCGTCAGGATGCCGATAGTAGATGACGCGGCCGCCGCCCGGAGACGGGGCATCTTTGGCGACGGCCGGAGCCTCGGCCATCAGAAGCCTGATGGCGGCGAAATCGGGCATGGCGACCCTGCCGGAGCCAAGCAGGTACCCTCCCCCGCCACCGATGGCGAGAGAGCACGCGATTAATAGCAATGCAGCGCTCTTCACGGTAGTGCCTTCAGAACGACTTCGCCCTGCACGGTCTCGGGCTCGCCCTGCACCTTGGCAGCCACTTTGAAACGCCAGCCGCCAGCCATCGACAGGTTGGTGCGGAAGCGATACGTGCCCGGCTCCGTTTCCGGGAGGTTTTCCACCGAGGTCGTCATCATCTCCATGCCGTCCGGTGCCATATCCATCCGGGTGGTGAAGATAACGGCGCCAGACACGGGATTTCCGGACCTCTTGTCGACAAGTCTGACGGCTACTTCGGCCTGGGGACCATGCTTCACCTCGGAAGCGACGGGTTGGAATTCGTAATCTCTGGCTCCGGCCAGAGCGGTGCCCGCGGTTACGGTAAGCATAGCGAGTGCGGCGACGACGGCGCGCACGGAAAGGTTTCTCTTCATCATGATTCACATCTCTTGACGCGTGGAAGCGCGTGGAATCCGGATGCGCCGGGAAGTTCCGCAAATCGGAACAGGCTGACGCAGTGAACGAGAGTGAATCAGGCGCGCGGTGGTCTCGGGAGTGGCTCGACAAGAGTCGATGCGAATTCCTCTCCGGCAATGCGCGGGAACGATACTGGTAGTGGGTGGATAAGAGGCAGGCTGGCATCCGAAGAGAGGTTGCCGACGATCACAGTCGAGCAAACGAGCGCGAGAGGGCAGGATTTCATGCAGTCGGGTTTGGCGGGCTTTTTCCCTTCCGGACAGCATGGCATATCCGCCATTGCCTCTTCGTCCGCAACCTGGCTCCCCATCGCCATGCCCGGCATCGGGGCTGATGAAGCCATGGCCGCTGCAGCCGCCGTCACGCTCACTGGTCCGATGAGGACCGCGAGCATGGCGAACGCGCAGAGAATGCGTTGAATGACCATCAGTGGCTTCATGGGTTCATTCTTGCACGACAACGGAGCCTTTGTGAAGCCGCTGGAGCGCGCTGCGCCATCCGGTCGCCCCGTGCGGCGCATTATCGGAGGTGGTCGGGAGGGTGACGACACCCTCCCGACGCTGGGTTAGGCTGCCATCTTCTGGCAACTATCGGCGCAGTTTCGGCAGGCATCGACACAGCTCTGCATGTCGCCCACACGTTCGCAGTCGTCAGCGCACTGCCTGCAGATCTCCGCGCACTCCTTGCAGGTATGCCTGTGGTGCTCGGTGCCGATCAGCATGAAATGCGCGGATGTCCGGCACATCTCAGAGCACGCCATCATCAGCTTGAAATGCGACGGTTCGGTGTGCTTGCCGCCCGTCTCCAGGCAGTGACCCATCGCCATCGACAGGCACTCGCTATAGCATGCGAGGCAGTTGTCGATGCATTCCTTCATCTCGGAAGACATGTGATGCATCACTTGGCCTCCTTCTCAACCCAGGCCGTCAGCTCCTTGATCTCCTTGGTCTGGTCGTCGATGATCTTCTGGGCCTTCGCTTTCGTTTCGGCATTCTTACCGTACTTCAGCTCGACCTGGGCCATGCTGATCGCGCCCATGTGGTGGGCGATCATCCCGCAGGCGAAGGCCACATCGGGATCCTTCTTCATCATTCCCTGCATCATGTTCATATTCATCGACTTCATGCCGTCCATGGATTCCTTCTGGAATTCGGCCATGCCCGACATCTGGTGCCCCTGCATGGACATGTCACCGCCGGACGACATTTCGGACTTGCACTTATCCGGATAGGCCATCTGCGAGGATGCCATCTGGGCGGAGGCAGAAAGCGGTAAGGCGACGACGGCCGCGGCGAGGAAAGACGAGGCGAGAGCAGTCTTGATCATGTTGTTCATCTTGAACTCCTGTTTCGTGAGATAACGTTCTGGTTCACGAGCCAAGAGATCGTGGAGGGGGATCGATCGATTTCACGAGCAGTAGAGGCTGCTCGGATTTCAAATAGGCCTCGGGACGGAGCAAGGTTTCCGACGGCAGTCCTGACGACGGGAGGTGCGGAAGCATCGGACAGCAGTGCACGCTGTCGCAGCAACCTGGCTGTGTTCCGGCATGATGATCATGGTTGGCCGCCGCCTCTGAATGGACAGCATCGCATGCGTGCGGTGCAGCGGCAGCGGCAGCGGATGTCATCGCGAGCAGGTTCAGCGCCACCATCACGATCGCGAGGGCGCACAGCACATGCCGCAGGCCGAGTTTGAGGATCATATGCCACTCCCGAGGTTGCGGCTTGAACATCGGGCAGAGGATAAAGTTCCAAGCAGGGGATGGCAGCCAGTGCGAATTTTCCGATTTGCCGACATTCGATAGATTTCTTTGTTGAGGCGGACGGCAGCAGCCCGGAACACCTGCCCCATCACTCACTAAATTAACCATTTCTCGAATATGAAGAATAATAATGGACAAGTGTGACATTTATGACATCCTCCCGCCGCAATGACAGTTGATGAGGCTGAAGCGGCGGCGGAGACAGGACTCACCTTGAAGCGAATGTTGGCAACTGAAGCGCGGCATACTGCTGCCTCGAAGAAAAATCGCAACCGCATGTCGGGAAGAGGCCGCGCCCTCATGGCGGGCGGCCTCCTGGCGCTTCTTGGATCCGCCACACACGCATCTGCCGAAGACCGCACCCTGAAGCTCTACTTCGGGCACACTGGCGAACGCGCCGTCATCACCTTCAAAAGGAACGGCGTATTCGACCAGGCCGGGTTGAACCAGCTCAATCAGTTCCTGCGCGACTGGCGTGCGGAAAAGAGCACAAAGATGGATCCCCGGCTCTTCGACATTGTCTGGGAGGTGTACAGACGAAGCGGTGCGAGCGACTACATTAACGTCGTGTCCGGCTATAGGTCTCCGAACACCAATGCGATGCTACGCACCCGTTCGTCGGGCGTGGCTAAGGAAAGCCAGCATACACATGGCAAGGCCATGGACTTCTTCATTCCCGGAGTGAAGCTCGCAAGCCTTCGCGCGCTCGCGATGCAGGTTCAAGGTGGCGGAGTCGGCTACTACCCAGCGTCGGGATCACCCTTCGTCCATGTCGACGTGGGTGGGGTGCGGGCATGGCCCCGCATGAGCCGACAGGAGCTCGTTCAACTCTTTCCGAATGGCAAGACGCTCCACGTCCCAAGCGACGGAAAGCCCCTGCCAGGCTACGAGACGGCTGTCGCGGAATACAAACGCCGGGGCGCGGGTTCTGCCGTCGAAATTGCCAGCTTCGGTGGTGCAAAGCGGAAGGGCAATTTCTTCACAGCCCTGTTCGGAGGAGGCGATACCGAGGAGGAGGAGGACGTAGCGGAAAGCACGGCATCGACCAGGAACAAGCCCGCCGCGCAGCCGACGAAGTCCGAGCAGCAGCCCGTTGTGATGGCCTCAGCGGAGCCGGCGGCGAAGTTCACGGCCCCGGTTCCGGTCGCCCGCCCGGGCAACGGAACCCTCCTGACGGCACTGCGTCCCACCACGCCGACAGAGCACGAAGCTTTTGTCGCAGTGACATCAGCGGCTTCTGGAAAGGTCGAGCAGACTGCGCCCTTCGAAGACCTGTCCGGCTACGCGATCCCGATCCCTGTCTTCGCCTCGCGGCCCGTGCAGGCTGAGAAGGTTATCACTGCATCGACTGCGAAGATGTCGGACACGGTTCAGGCTTCGGCCGGATCTATCCCCCTGCCCAGCAAGGAGCTTGCGGCAGCTCTCGTGACTCCGACGGAATCGCAACGTATTGCGAAGAGTTCCTTCAGTGCGAGCTACACGACCGGATATCCGTCCCAGGATGGCTTCAAGCCAGTGACCGCAACAGCGACGTTCGATCTCGGACGCTTCGGCGATCTCCCTGCCAGGCAGTGAGTTTTCCACCTTCACTTTCGACCGCCTGGGAAGATGACCGTGACCTTGAGGCCAGGAGCGTTGTCGGAGAGTTCGATCCGGGCATCATGCAGTTCACAGATCGCCTTCACCATGCTCAGGCCGAGACCTGAACCTTCGGTCGTCCTGCTCTTATCGAGGCGATAAAAGCGCTCGAGTACCTTGGAGCGTTCGGCCTCTGGAACTCCCGGACCATTATCGCTGATGGTGAGTGCGATGCTCTTTTCATGGCGCACGAGCTCGAGGACGATTGCCGTTCCGGTGGGAGTGTGCCGCATGGAGTTCGCGAGCAGATTTGTCATCATCTGCCTGATAAGATCGGGATCGCCCTGCAGGCGAAGCTCCCCCTCGAGAACCACCATTCGAAGAAGGTGTCCTTCCTCGGAGGCGATTACCTCATATATCTCGTGAATGTCGCGAACGAGGTCGACCAGATTGATCTCGACAAACTGCGCCCTTCTGCTTCTGGATTCGATCTGGGCGATGCGGAGCAGAGCGTCGAAGGTTTTGGCGAGAGATGTTAATTCCTGAAGCGATACCGCGACGGCGCTCTTCACTTCATCCGGATGCTCGCTGCTCAACGCGTCGTCAAGTGCAAGAAAAGCGCGTCCGATCGGGGTCTTGAGATCGTGGGCGATATCTGTCGTAACCTGTTTAAGGGCGGTTACGCTCGCCTCCAACCTACCCAGGGCGACATTTACCTCGCTCGAAAGTACATCGATCTCGTCCATGCGCGGCGACACCGCAAGCCTTCTCGACAGTTCGCCATGACCGATTGCGTGCGCCGCCTGCGACAGAGCAAAAATCCGGTTGCGCGCGCGGTATCTGAGCACTGCCGCACCAAGCAAACCCACGGCGAAGACGATGGCGGTTGTCCATCCGAAGCTGAGAAGTACGATACGGGCGAGTTGCTCGGTGTCTCCTTCGCTTGTGCCCACCACGAGATCGTTGTCGCCGAGCTTTCCCCTGAAGAGCTTGTACCCTGTCGCTCCCTCGCGCTGGCTCTGCGACATCAGATCTGAGAATCCGTCGGGAACGGTCCCGAGCGCGGCGTTGCCTGCCAGCACCTTTCCCTTCGGATCTCGAAGAGTGTAGACGGTCTCCTGTCCCCTGATGGCGGGGCCGTGGCTGTTGACCATGTCGATCGCCCCGGACACGCCTCGGGCCAGGAACGCGGTCTCGATCTCCCGGTACCGCTCCATGACGGCCGCGTCGAGACGGTCGTCGAGATACCCGAGCACCATCTGATATGCGACGACATTTGCCCCAAGATAGGCGAATACGAACAGCGAGCTGTAGATGATGGCGAGCCGGACAGCGGTGCTCTTGAAGAAGCTACCGCCGAGCATGGAGCGAATAGCCGACGTTGCGCACGGTGTGGAGCAGCGGGAAGTCGAAGGGCTTGTCGATCTTCGCGCGCAGCCTGCTGATATGCGTTTCTACGACGGAACTTTCGGGGTCGAAATTGAAGTTCCAGATCCGCTCGAGAAGCATCGTCTTGGTAAGAACCCTGCCCTCGTTCCTCATGAAATGCTCCAGCAACAGGAATTCCCGGGGCAGCAGTTCAACGGGGGCGCCTCCGCGTTGCGTAGTCCGCTTCACGAGATCGATCTCCAGATCGCCCACTCGCAACGTCGTCTTCTCTGCGGCAATCGGAGGACGTCTCACAAGTGCGTTTATCCTGGCGGCGAGTTCGGAAAAAGCGAAAGGTTTCACGAGGTAGTCGTCACCGCCCGCCTCGAGCCCTTCAACGCGGTCATCTACACCGCTCATGGAGGTCAGGAAGAGCACTGGAGTGCGTACGGCGGCGGCACGCATTGTCTTGACGACCAGAAGCCCGTCCAATCCAGGCACCATGCGATCTACGACCATCACGTCGTAGCTCGATTCCAGGGCAGCCGAGAGACAGTCGCGGCCGTCGCGAACCCAATCGACGACGTGCCCGGACGAGTTCAACCCTTTCGAAAGGTATTCTCCGGTTTTCTGGTCATCTTCAAGAAGCAGGATCTTCATCGTAGTGGAATCCATGCGCGATTCGTATGCCGCTGTCGCGTTCACAAGCCGGGAAGCCGGAAAAATCAGGCATTGTTACGGCGGAGCGCTACGTTTACAGCCAGCGCACCTGACGCATAGCGAGTTCAGCCGTTCACGACGATGTATTTTTCGATCCGGCCAGAGTTCTCTTCGATCATTCGCCCCTTTAATGGACCCCTCCGCGGATTCAGGCGCGCCCGATCGCCGTACTTTACAAAATTGTAAAGTTCGCGAGAGGGCCATGTCAGAACGTCGATCTATTGTCTCCATGCTGCAAACCGCAGCTTTCATGCGAGGAGATCATCATGAAGACAAAGTTCGTAACGGCATTCATTGTCCTGGCATCGACCGCAACGTCCGCGTTTGCGACTGGACCACTGAGCGAGAGGGCAAGCAACGTTGACCGGATCGTCCAGGGCCATGGTCGAGCTGGCGAGAGCGCAGTCGCATCTTCGGACCGCTCGGTATCGTTTGAAGTACTCGCCGATGGCCGTGTTCGTCGGACCAACGCCAAGTACGGAACAGTTACGTTCTCCGATCCGGCGGCGGAAGCTCTCCGGGCTCGCAACCGTCACTGATCAGGGTGTTTGCGTAGTCGGCCTTGTTATGAAGACGATATCCATCAGGTTCCTGGCACAAGCGCTGGGGAGCATCCTTTTCACCACGGCGTGGGCCGAGCACGAGCGGGTGTTCCGCGTGGGAAGGGAAGAACCGTCGCGCCGGAGTTCAGCGCGACGCGTTTCAGGCTGAAACCATGATCAAAGTGTCCCGGTGTCCTCAGATGCATCGGGAGACACCCTCCGCGTCGTGTTGGCATTGCCACACAATCAACGCGAATGGATGATTGAAGACTACGTCGATTGACAAGCTCGATGGCTCTGGCGATCCTTGAAGGCATGAGCGGGATGTATCGAATCACATCTAAAGCGATGGCACTGTTGTTCAGACTGGTGATGATACTGTCACTGGCTGGCTACAGCTTTTCCGCCGTCAATGCTGCGATGCATCCCGAAAGCGCGCCTCAAGTCTCCCAGATGGAGAACGATCATTCGTCCCACCACGGCAACGATCACAGTGCCATGGTCCAGTCGGATGATCACGGCGACCAGCATGATCACAGCAGCCCGGAGAAGACAAAGAACTCCTGCTGCAAGGACTACTGCGGTGTCGCCGCCATCACGTGCACTGGCTCTTCGCTGAGCCACCCGCGCGTGGTCTCCATCCGCGAGTTCGCTGACGACACGGACACCGTCGGCGAAGCTCCGAGCCTTCATCGTCCACCTAATATCTGAGAACTAGCACCCGCACTGCGGGTCTTGCTGTGCGTCCGCGCGCTACCGCGTGGCCGCACAAACGCGATCTTATTCTCGGATTCTCACCATGAAACGTTTGTTCCTGGTGGTTGCCATGCCGCTCGCTGTGAGCGGATGCGCGTCCACCCTTCCTGAAGTCGTAGCCATCGCCGACAGTCCCGACACTGTGTCGGACGCTCGCCCTGTCCGTTATCAGAGCCCCATCGGTGGATACACCCACCGCGTTCCCGTCGATCCGAAGCCCTGGCGGGATCTCAACGATTCCCAGGCCCCGAAGAAGAAGGGCTGAGGGAAAATGATGCTACGCAACATCAAGATCATTTCCGCCGTCGCTCTGCCATTGGTAGCCGCCGGGTGTGTGACGACCGACTATTCGGCTGTTGACACAGGGTTCGCGAACGCGTCGCTAAAGAGCGGCGAGGCCACGGGCAAGCAGACCGTCTGGATCCAGAATCAGAAGCAGGCCCAGGCGACCCGTGATCGGGTAAAATCGCTTATGGCGAAGAAGACCATCGACGTTGAGACAGCCGTCCAGGTCGCGCTCCTCAACAACAAGGGTCTTCAGGCATCCTATGCGGATCTCGGCGACAGTTCCGCCGACGCATGGCAGACACAGCTTTCTGTGTTTCCGACGTTTTCGGTCGGTTTGAGCGGGATCGGCACGCCTGGTCTGGAAGCCTACCGGATTCTCGAAGGCGCTATCGCGGCCAACATCCTCGCGCTCGCGACCTACGACCGGAACATCAAGCTTGCCGACAACCGTTTCCGGCAGGCCCAGCTCAAGGCATCGATCGCCACCATTTCGCTCGCCGCGGAAACCCGACGCGCGTGGATCAACGCCGTCGCGGCCTGGGAGAACGTTGCCTACCTGAACCAGGCGAAGAACGCCGCCGACGCTTCCTCCGAACTCGCCAAGAAAATCGGCGAGGCTGGCTCCATGCCCAAGGGCGAACAGGCCCGCGAGCACGTCTTCTATGCCGAGCTGACGGGTGACACGGCCAAGGCCCGGCTGGAAGCGAAACTCGCCAAGGAAGAACTCGTCCGGCTCATGGGCCTGTCGGGAACGGATATCGACTTTCAGATACCGAACCGCCTTCCGAACCTGCCGAAGGCGCTGATCAAGCGGGACGACATCGAAGCCGAGGCCATCCACAAGAGGATGGACCTGCAGGTCTCACGGCTCGAGCTTCAAGCTACGGCGAAATCCTACGACCTCACGAACGCAACGCGCATCGTGACGGACATCGGACTCGTCGGCACATGGGAGAAGGAGCGCGAGCGCGAGGACGGCAAGATCCTCTCCGACATCTCGAAGACCGCATCTCTCGAATTCACGATCCCGATCTTCGACTCCGGCCAGGCGCGGCTGCGCAAGGGCGAGCTGGCATACATGCGGGCGGCAAACCAGTTGGCGGCGCTGGCTGTAAACGTCCGGTCGGAAGCGCGGTCGGCTTATGTGGCCTACAGATCGAACTACGACATTGCCCGGCACTATCGCAACAACGTCCTGCCATTGCGAAGTGCGATCGAGCAGCAGTCGATGCTCAACTACAACGGCATGATCACCAGCACGTTCGAACTCATTTCGGACACGCGCGACAAGATCACTTCCACAATCCTTGCCGTCAACGCAAAGCGCGACTTCTGGCTTGCCGAGGCGAACCTCGCTCCCGTCATCTACGGCGGAAGTACAGGGTCAGGCGCAGCGGAGACGGAAGTCGCGTCTGCGGCAGAAGCGGCGCCCGCGGGCGGACACTGAGAAAGGAAAACGAGAATGTTCAGTAGAAGACAATTGCTCGGAGCAGGTGCTGCCTCCGCCGCCCTCGTCTCCTCCCAGTCCTGGAGCCAGACAACCAACATGGGTCTGCCGGAAGCCGCCGTCATGGAATCGGCGGCGACCCAAAAGCCCGTGAAGCCCTCGGTCGGCCCGGACTACAATCCGGTAGTAACTCTCAATGGCTGGACCCTGCCCTTCCGTATGAACAACGGGGTCAAGGAATTCCACCTCGTCGCAGAACCTGTCGAACGCGAGATGGCTGAAGGCATGACTGCTTACCTGTGGGGCTATAATGGTCAGTCGCCGGGTCCGACCATCGAGGCCGTCGAAGGCGACCGCGTCCGGATCTTCGTGACCAACAAGCTGCCGGAGCACACCACCGTCCACTGGCACGGCATGATCCTGCCGTCGGGCATGGACGGCGTGGGCGGCCTTTCGCAGCCGCATATCCCGGTCGGCAAGACGTTCGTCTACGAGTTCGACCTCGTGAAGTCAGGGACGTTCATGTACCACCCCCACTCCGACGAGATGGTGCAGATGGCGATGGGCATGATGGGCTTTTTCGTGGTCCATCCGAAGGACCCGGCGTTCATGCCCGTCGATCGTGACTTCGTCTTTCTCCTCAGCGCGTACGACATCGATCCCGGCTCATATGTACCGCGGGTCATGGAGATGACCGACTTCAACCTGTGGACCTGGAACAGCCGCGTGTTCCCCGGCATCGATCCTCTGGTCGTATCGAAGAACGACAAGGTCCGCGTGCGGGTTGGAAACCTGACGATGACCAACCATCCGATCCACATGCACGGCTACGACTTCGAGGTGACCTGCACCGACGGCGGTTGGGTGCGGCCGGAGGCCCGCTGGCCCGAGGTGTCGATCGACATCCCCGTTGGGGCGATGCGCGCATACGAGTTCGACGCAAAATATGTCGGCGACTGGGCGATCCACTGCCACAAGTCGCATCACACGATGAACGCGATGGGCCACGAGATCCCGACCTTCATCGGGGTCGACAAGAAGGAAGTCGCCAAGAAGATCCGACAGTTCCGCCCGGAATACATGCCGATGGGTACCGCAGGCATGGCCGACATGGGCGAGATGTCGATGGAGATCCCGGAGAACACCGTTCCCATGATGACTGGCTGGGGCCCGCACGGCCCCATCGAGATGGGCGGCATGTTCTCCGTGGTGAAGGTCCGCGAGGGAATATCCGCGGGCGATTACACCGATCCGGGCTGGTACGAGAACCCGCCCGGCACGCAGGCCTGGGAGTGGACGGGCAGCCTGCCCGACGCGACTAAGGCAAAAGACGCGAAGACGCAGCTACCTTCGAAGCATTCGAACCACGGCTGACACCCCTCCTGAACAACCAAAAAGGAAACAAATATGAGAAATGCAATCATCGGCATGCTTCTAGCAACCGCCCTCACTACTCCTGCTCTCGCATCGGGCAGCCACGCAGGAGGACATGGCGAGGCCATGGCCGTCGGCGAGCCGGGCGACAAGTCCAAGGTCACGCAGACCATCCGCGTCAGCATGAAGGAGACACCGGACGGCAAGATGGTTTTCACCCCGAACAACTTCAAAGTCCGCAAGGGTCAGACCGTACGCTTCACGATCAAGAACGAAGGCGAGCTCGATCACGAGTTCGTTCTCGACCAGGAAGACAAGGTCATGGAGCACAAGGCTGTCATGGAGAAGTTCCCAGACATGGAACATGACGACCCCAATGCCATCCGGCTCGCATCCGGCAAGTCCGGCGAGATCGTCTGGAAGTTCACCAACGACGGAGTGTTCAAGATCGCCTGCCTTGTTCCCGGCCACTACGACGCTGGCATGCACGGCGACGTTGCTGTCGCCAAGTAACCTGAAAGGAACTCGAAAATGAAAAACATCATCAAGCTGGGTCTCGCAGCGGCGATCGCCCTCTCCTCGGCAGCCGGCGCGTTCGCCCAGGAGTTCACCAACGGCACCGTGAAGAAGCTCGACGCGAAGGCAAAGAAGGTCACCCTGATCCATGAAGAGCTCAAGGGTCTCGAGATGCCTGCGATGACCATGGTCTTCGAGGTCAAGGACGATGCCCTCCTGACAAAGCTCAAGGAAGGCGCGAAGGTCCAGTTCGTTGCCGAGCGCGTCAACGGCAAGCTTACCGTCACCCAGGTCAAGTGACGCTGAGGCGGCCGCGCTCGCCGATTGGGGGCGCGGCCGCCAGCCTCAGGAAGTGGGCTGCTGGCATAGGACCTTCCACAAGTCCTGCATCCAGTCCCCAGAGAAAGACGGCTGGGGCATGAGATGGGTGAAGCGGCCGACCTTCACTGCTCCAGGTGCTTCGCATCTTACCCGGACGGCATGCGCACTATGGTCCACGAAGAGGGTATCCCCGCCCGGCGACATCTCCGTTAGGCCGATTCCGACTTCGTAGTCGTACTGCATGTCATCTGGCCTCATGGACGATGTTATGGCGAGGCTGATGGTTCGGCTGTCGGAAAAACGGGCAATGTGGAAGGGCTGGCGTTCTTCGGCTTGAGCGCTTGAACATAGGACTGCGGATGCTGCGACAAGAATACTGATGCGGCACATGAGCACCTCCCGGTACTATCATGCCAGTATAACACAGCGAATGCGTACGCGACAGATTATCCGTTAGACTGCAGTGGGTCTGCATGGTGCGGGCACTAGGAAAGGAAGAGACGATGAAACGTAGGCAATTCATCTGCATGGCAGCGTCGGCGGTGCTTCTCCCTGGCGCGGCCGTGGCAAGCATGCCGAAACTGGTTGTCCATAAGGATCCCTACTGCGGCTGTTGCGAGGCGTGGGCTTCTGCGTTTGCCGATGCGGGCTTCGAAGTCGATCTCAGAAATGAGAACGACATGGACGCAATCAAGGCGAGGCTGAAAATCCCCGCATCCATCCAGGGATGCCATACCGCGACTGTGAACGGATACTTCCTCGAAGGACACGTTCCTCTGGAAGCCGCACAACGACTGCTCGCGGAAAAGCCAGCGCTCGCAGGTCTGGCCGTCGCAGGCATGCCGAAGGGATCCCTCGGCATGGGCACTGATCCCGGTGCATCCTACGATGTCATGGCGATACCGAAGGACGGTGGTGCGCCTTATGTCTACATCGCCGTCAGACCAAAGTGACCGCGTCCCGTCAGATACCGAACGACGACAGGATCGGGCATGGCCCGGTCTTCCCGGATGCGCACTCCCCCACGAGCCGCTTGAGCGCAATCCTCGCCTGATCCAGCTCCGCGATGCGGGCTTCGAGGGCCTCAAGCCGAACTTTCGCGAGCCTTCGTGCAGTTTCCCGATCGTCTCCGGCATCGAGATCCATGAGTTCCTTGATTTCCTCAAGCGTGAACCCCGCGGTCTGCGCCTGTCTGATGAACATGAGGCGGCGGAGATCATCCTCCCCGTAGTGCCGAACACCCACGTGCTTCTTCGGTGTCGTCAGCAGCCCTCGCCGCTGATAGAAGCGAATAGTCTCTACCCCGACGTTTCCGGCCGCAGCAAGTTTTCCAATCGTCATGTCCATTGGCTGTTGACTCCGTACCACGGTACGGAACGTATGGTCATGCCAACGTTTTCACAAGACAAAGGAGAAGTGAAATGTTGGACAAGGTCCAGAACACGAAGAAAGCGGCCATCTACCGCATGGTGATGCCGGGCCATACTTGCCCTTACGGCTTGAAGGCCAAATATCTGCTCGAGCGTTACGGCTACGAGGTCGAAGACCATCACCTGGAGACGCGCGAGGAAACCGACGCGTTCAAGAAGGAGCACGATGTCGCGACCACGCCGCAAGTGTTCATCGACGGCAGGCGCGTCGGCGGACATGATGACCTGCGCAGGTTTCTCGGCAAGAAGGTTGCCGATCCCAAGGCGACGACCTACCGCCCAGTCATCGTGCTCTTTGCCATGACCGCGCTGACAGCGATGGCGACAAGCTATGCGGTCAGCGGCGATCCTTTCACGCTGAGAGCGGCTGAATGGTTCATCGCCTTCTCGATGGTCGTGCTCGCGCTTCTGAAGCTTCAGAACGTCGAGACCTTCGCCACCATGTTCCTGAACTATGATCTGCTCGCGAAACGGTGGGTTCCGTATGGCTACGTCTACCCTTACGCGGAAGGCCTCGCGGGCATCCTCATGGTGGCGGGCGCCCTCAACTGGATCTCCATCCCCGTCGCCCTTTTCATCGGCACCATTGGCGCTGTGTCGGTCTTCAAGGCCGTCTACATCGACAAGCGGGAGCTGAAATGCGCATGCGTGGGCGGATCCAGCAATGTCCCGCTGGGTTTCATCTCGCTCACCGAGAACCTGATGATGATCGCTATGGCCATCTGGATGGCGGCGGCCACCCTGGGCTTCATTGGCGGCCACGCAATGTGACCCGTGCTGCCCGCTGATGCCAATCGGAGATGCCGTGATGCATCTCCGACCCACTTGATGAAGATCAACGCAAGCGTATCCTAGCGCGGTAGATTGTTCCCGTGCGAAACTGGGCAGAACAAGATGAACCTGCGGAAGCTTTCACCGCTGATGTTGAGGATTTGCGTGGTCATTGTTGCCGTCGCCGTCCTCTTCAGCGCGCCCGCCTCCCAAGCCGCTGCTCATCACACCTGCTCTACGGAGACCAGTGTTTCCGTCGGACATCAGCATAGCGGCGACCATCATTCGAAAACGAAGACCGTGCTTGCCGATCAGGCTTGCTGCAGCACAATCTGCGCCGTTTGTCTGCTTATCCTTCCCACGCCTACCGAGTTGTCGTCCGTGTCGATGCTGCTCACCCGAACCTCGGATCTGCAGGATCATCTGACCGGGGTAGCCCCCTCGCCTGCCCTTAAGCCCCCGCAGTCCGCCGCCTGATGAATCCGTCCGCCTTCCAGCGGAAAACCATCATCAGCAATGTCGGCATGCCGACAAGGACAAAGAGGCATATCATGTATCGCCGCCAATTTCTGAAGACGCTAGCCGCAGGGGCGGCAGCCGTCTCTCCCATCCTCAATTCCAGAAGTGCGTTTGCGAATCCCGCCGCCGTGGATCTCATCATCGGAACCAGAACCCTGGAGGTGAACGGCAAGGCCGCCAGGGTCTACGGGCTGGCCGACCGCAACAGCAGGCCCGGTCTGGTCCTTGATGCAGGCTCGGACTTCAATGTCCGCCTTATCAACGAGTCCAAGGAGGACACGCTCATCCATTGGCACGGCTTGACACCGCCGTGGGACATGGACGGCGTACCGGAAAATCCGGCCGCGCCGCTCCCTGCCGGACAGAGTCGGGAATACACCTTCCCTGTCGGACCCGGCGGCACACACTGGATGCATGCCCATACGCTTCAGGAGCAGAGCCTGCTTGCGGCACCGCTCATCGTCCGGACGGCCGAAGACAGAAGCCGGGACGAACAGGAAGTCGTGGTCCTGCTACATGACTTTTCCTTCAAGTCACCCGAGGAGCTGTTGGAAACCTTGAAGGGCGGCAGTTCCGGCCACGGAGGGATGCAGTCGGGCCAACAGAACATGATGCAGACTATGACGAACATGCAGGGGCACCAGATGCCGATGACAGGCATGTCGACGATGAGTATGCCGATGAAAGGGATGTCGTCACCAGACCTGAACGACATCGAATACGACGCATATCTCGCCAACGACCGCACGCTGGACGATCCCGAGGTCATCAGAACCGAGAAAGGGGGTCGCGTTCGGCTTCGCATCATCAACGGAGCGACTGCCACTGCATTCACGGTCGATACGGGAGCGATCGTCGGCAATCTGATCGCCGTGGACGGCATCGATGTCGAGCCCGTGGCGGGAAGCCGCTTCCCGATCTCAATGGGCCAGCGCCTGGACATCCGGCTCGAGCTTCCAGCAGGTTCCGGTTCATATCCGATCCTCGCTCTCCGCGAAGGCGCGACGGAGCAGACCGGAATTGTCCTCGCAACCAGCGGCGCGACTGTCGCGAAGATCGGCACCACCTCTTCAGGCCCAGGGCCTGTTCTCGATCTCGGTCTCGAGCAGCAGCTCCGTGCAAGGAGACCTATTTTCCCGCGCGTGCCCGACCATCAGTTCACACTGACACTGGGAGGTGACATGGCCGCATACACTTGGAGCATATCGCCCGGTGCACCGCTGAAAGTTTCCAAGGACAAGCGAGTTCGCCTGACGATGCGGAACATGTCGATGATGGCGCACCCCATGCACCTGCACGGGCACCACTTCCAGGTCTTGCGCGTCAACGGCCGTGATATCAGCGGGGCTGTCCGGGACACCGTCCTCCTGCCCCCGATGGCAGAGGTCGCGGTGGAGTTCGATACGGGCAATCCCGGCAACTGGCCACTGCACTGCCACCATCTGTATCACATGGCGACGGGGATGATGACCTATGTTTCCTACAACGGCGCGATCTGATCAGGAGACCGACATGGCACACGACCATTATGGACATCCTCACCACCACGATCGCGAGAATGGGCACCACAAGGGCAATGTGGTTCCTCTCAAGGGGCATCAGCCGCCCACCGGGCAAGGAACAATCTTCACGTGCCCGATGCACCCACAGGTCAGGCAGACCGGGCCAGGCAATTGCCCGATCTGCGGAATGACACTCGAACCGGAATCACCGACGATCGCTTCCGGCCCAAGCCCCGAACTTATCGACATGCGACGCAGGTTCTGGATCGGCCTCGTGCTGGCGCTTCCCGTCCTCGCGTTGGAAATGGGCGGGCACCTGACGAACCTGCACATGCTGCTCGGGCCGCAGACATCCAACTGGATTCAGATGGTTCTGGCCACTCCCGTCGTTCTATGGGCGGGCTGGCCTTTCTTCGAGCGCGGCTGGCAGTCCCTGGTGACGCGCCATCTGAATATGTTCACCCTCATCGCGATGGGTACGGGTGTCGCGTGGATCTACAGCGTCGTCGGGACGGTCCTGCCAGGAGCGTTTCCGGAAAGCCTGCGCTCGGCCGAGGGCACGGTCGCGGTCTATTTCGAGGCGGCCGCCGTCATCACGGTTTTGGTGCTGCTCGGCCAGGTGCTAGAGCTTCGGGCGCGCGAGCAGACGGGTGGCGCAATCCGGGCGCTGCTTGATCTGGCACCGAAAGTCGCACGACGCGTGAAAACAGACGGAACCGACGAGGACATCGGGCTTGACGCGGTCGCCGGGGGAGACAGGCTGCGGGTACGTCCGGGGGAGAAGGTGCCCGTCGACGGCACACTGCTTGAGGGTCGAAGCTCCGTCGATGAGTCTATGATCACGGGGGAGTCGATGCCTGTGACCAAGGCGGTCGGAGCCAACCTGATCGGGGGTACCATGAACCAGACTGGCGGCTTCATCATGGAGGCAGGCAAGGTCGGGCGCGACACCATGCTGTCCCAGATCGTCAGGATGGTGGCTGAAGCGCAACGGTCCCGCGCTCCCATTCAGCGGCTTGCGGACGAAGTGTCCGGCTGGTTCGTCCCCGTGGTGATCGCGGTCGCCGTCTTGTCCTTCATTATCTGGATGCTGGTCGGGCCGGAGCCGCGGTTTGCGCATGGCCTCATAGCGGCGGTGGCGGTCCTAATCATCGCCTGCCCCTGTGCACTGGGTCTAGCAACTCCGATGTCCATCATGGTGGGAGTGGGCCGAGGCGCAAGGCTCGGCGTGCTCATAAAGAACGCCGAGGCTCTTGAACGCTTCGAAAAGATCGACACCTTGGTCGTCGACAAGACCGGAACCCTGACCGAAGGCCACCCCAAAGTTACCGCGATTGCACCCCGCGAGGGCATTTCCGAAGTGGACCTTCTCAGGCTCGCTGCCACCTTGGAGCGGTCGAGCGAGCACCCGCTGGCGTTGGCGATCGTAAACGTGGCCAATGAGCGCAAAATCCCGCTCGGCGACGCACAGGACTTCGACAGCCCGGTGGGTAAGGGTGTGACGGGCACGGTCGAAGACAGGAAGCTAATTCTGGGCAGCCACCGGATCATGGGGGAGGCCAGTGTCGATGTGTCAGCGATGGCATCGACGGCCGAGGAGCTGCGCGGCGAAGGCGCGACTGTCATCTTCATGGCGGCCGACAACGTTCTGGTAGGCCTGTTCGCCATAGCAGATCCGATCAAGGCGACCACGTCTGACGCAGTCAGGACGCTTGTGAATGAAAACGTTCGGGTGGTCATGCTGACTGGTGACAACCGGACGACCGCCGAGGCTGTGGCGCGGAAGCTCGGCATTACCGAAGTCGAGGCCGAAGTCCTGCCGGAGGACAAGAGCAAGATCGTCGCCCGACTCCGGAAAGAGGGGCGCATCGTCGCCATGGCCGGGGACGGCGTGAACGACGCTCCCGCACTGGCGGCAGCGGATGTCGGCATTGCCATGGGGACAGGCACCGACGTTGCGATCGAAAGCGCCGGGGTGACCCTTCTGAAGGGCGACCTGCAGGGCATCGCCCGCGCCCGGCAGTTGAGCCGGATGACGATGCGGAACATCCGCCAGAACCTGTTCTTCGCGTTCATATACAACGCCGCCGGAATTCCAGTCGCGGCGGGCGCCCTCTACCCGACGTTCGGGCTTCTTCTGTCGCCAATCATTGCCGCCGCGGCAATGGCCCTGTCATCGGTCAGCGTGATCGCCAACTCACTCAGACTGAGGAGCGTCAATCTATGAACTCGTCTCGCACATGGCTTCTGATGGCTGCCTCGCTCGTCATCGTCGTTGCCTTCTTCATTCTGCGCGAGCACTGGGGGCATGCCCGGGGTCTGGCACCATATCTCCTATTGCTCGTCTGCCCCCTGATGCACCTGTTTCATGGTCATGGCGGCCACGATCACAAGGATCGCTCCCGCTAGGCCCGATGCGCATCGTCGGCGCGGCGGCCATCGTGTGCCGGACGAGATATTCAGTAGTCCGCCACTAGATAAGGTTGCGCGCTCGATCCAAAGCTGGGCTGCACCCCGAGCAATGGGGCGGTGCGCGCGATGATCTGCTTGACCATCGGAGCTGCGGTGGAGGCCGCAGTCCGCCCCCCATGCTCTCCGGTCTTCGGTGCATCGATGATGCTCAGCACGACGTATTTCGGCTTGTCCATCGGGTAAGCCGCTACGAAGGCATTGAAGTTGACATCGCTCGCGTATCGCCCGTTGATGACCTTGTCCGCAGTTCCAGTCTTCCCGCCTACCCGGAATCCTTCGACCTGCGCTGCTCGGCCGGATCCCTTGGTACCGTTCCACGAAAACAGGTAGCGCATGTCGGTGCTTGTCGATGACTTGACCACGGTCTTCGCGAGCTCCGCGGCCGCCTCGGGAGCGCGGGGAAGAAATGTCGGTGGCAGCAGCTTGCCACCGTTGATCAGGGAGGCCGCCGCGACCGCTGTCTGAAGTGGTGTGGTCGCAACTCCATGGCCGAAGGAGATCGTCACCGAGTTGATCTTCTTCCAGGTGCGCGGCTGAGTTGGTGTAGCCACCCCCGGCATTTCGGTCTCCATCTTCGAAAGCAGACCCAGCCGTGTGAGGAATTCCTGGTGGCCCTCGATGCCCACCCTGTCCGCGACGGCCGCGGTACCGATGTTCGAAGAGTACTGGAAGACCTCAGGGATGCTAAGCGGCCTGTTCTTGCCCTTGAAGTCCTTGATGGTGAAACCGCCCATCCGGATTGGTCTTGAAGCATCTACGACTGTGTTGAGGTCGATCTTGCCAGCATCGAGACCCATGGCAAGGGTGAAGCTTTTGAACGTCGACCCCATCTCGAAGGTCGCGTTGCTCATCCGGTTGAACCAGCCTTTCTCGTATTCCTTGTCGATGCGGCCGTCGGCAAGCATCCGGGAAGGCTCGTTCGGATTGTAGTCTGGCACCGACGCCATCGCGAGAACCTCGCCCGTCTCCACGTCGATGATTGCCGCGCCGGCGGCTTCCGCTTGATAGGATTCCATTGCCTTTGCGGCAACATCGCGGACGATGGTCTGTGCACGGATGTCGATCGACAGGCGCACGGGTTCAAGTGGCGCGCCGCTCGTCATGCCGAGCTGGCGGAGATCGGCCAAACCCTGCTGATCAAGGTAACGCTCCATACCTGCGAGACCCTGATTGTCGATATTGACGTGGCCGACGATGTGGGAGGCGGTCTCGGCACCGGGGTAGAAGCGCCGCTTTTCAGGACGAAAGCCGATGCCCGGAATACCCAGGGCCAGAATATCGGCCTGCTGCCTGGGAGTGAGTTGGCGCTTCAGCCACTGGAACGCCGTTTTCGAACGTAGCTTCTGATGCGTCTCCCGCCAGTCGAGGTTGGGGATTACCGAGGAGAGCTTCTCTACGACCTCGTCGGGATCAACGATCCTGCGTGGATCCGCATATAGGGAGGTCATGTTGAGATCGGTCGCCAGTAGCTCTCCGTTCCGGTCCAGAATGTCCGGACGGGATGCAACCATGGCAGGATTGCCGATCGATGCCGTCGTCAGCGGCTCGGCAAACCCGTACCAGACAAGGCGGCCTCCGACGACCGAGAAGCAGACCGCGAACCCGGCTATCAGGATGCCGACGCGCTGCCTGGCCTGACTTCGCCTTCGCGCACCTGCCCCCACAAGCGGCGCTCCTGACGCACCCGCCCTGCTCTTCAGGCTGAAATGGGATCGGCTTCGGAGCCGCACAACGAATGAGAGCATTGCAAACCGACCTGTGAGAAGCATGCGCCGACGCAGAGAGCCTGTGTCACGAGATGATCCGAACCTTTACACAGCATTGATGACAGCCAACGGCAAATTGAAACAAGCACTGCCGATCATTAAAAACTGCATAAATATACAGTTAGGGTTGCACTTTCTTACGGGCCGAAAATTAACGAAGTGCAACCAGCGAATGACGTGGCGATAGCAATTCCGTGAAAGACGCTGCCCATCAAAACGGGGCACCCGCAAGCACGAGCAAATAGCTGTATGCTGCCGCCAGCAGCTTCGTGCCGCACCTTGACCGAATCGTCCCCGTCATCAACTATCCCGCTAGTTTCAAACGACTAAAGCACCCCTGCGTTTCGCGACTGCGTTGTCTCTCCGGGTGCCCTAAAGGACTCGGAAGATAGTGACGGACAGGTGGCTGGGTGTGCACGTTTCAGGCGACGGACTGATCATAGTCGACGCCGAGGTTCCTGATGACGGCCCGATAGTCGTCGTAGCAGACGAGTCCTGGAAGCTGGAGAAGGGCGATCGCCCGAAGGCTTTCCAGACGATCTATAAGCGTCTCTCCGACTATGTCCGCGACAAAGGCATCGCCAAGGCCGTCATCAAGGAGAGCGCCGCCAACGCTCGAGGCATGGGTCTTGCACATCTTCAGGCGGCTGAACTGCGCGGGGTTGCCATATGCGCGCTGGCTTGTGGGTGCCCGGTCGAGCAGGTCTCCAAGGCCCGCATCAGCAAAGGTTTCGGCGAGCGCAAGGCGGACGAATATCTGAAGGACAACGATTTCTGGAAGGAGAACCTCGACGGTCTGGCGATGCGCACCGGAAGCCGCGAGGCCGCCCTCCTCATATTGGCGACCCGCTGAGATGAGCGAGTTCTCTTCCAATCTCAAGATCGGCGCCAAGCTTGGCAACGGGCATTTCGGCGACGTGCACCTCGGAAGCGACGACATCCACGAACAGCTTGCCGTCAAGGTCATCCGCCCCAAGGATGACGACACTCCCGACAAGTGGGAGGAGCGGAAGGAGAACCTTGTGAAGGAGGGTGTCAGCCTCAAGAAGGCGACCCACGACAACATCGTCCAGGTCTACTATGTCAACCGATCGACGACCGAGGACGCAATCTACCTTGTCATGGAACTATGCGAGCGTGGCTCTCTTCAGAAGCCTTATGAGGCGGGCCCGCTCCCGTCGACCGAAGTCCATCGGATAGCGACGCAGATCTGTCACGGTCTGGGGTCACTGCATGACCGGGACATGCTCCACCGCGACCTGAAGCCCGGCAACATTCTGGTCACGAAGAACGGCACCGTGAAGCTCGGCGACTTTGGTCTCGTGACCGACGAGATGGTGCTGGGTTACGCCGAACTAGGCTACTCGTACACCGATCACCTGGCTCCGGAATCACATGAGACAGGACTGTCTAGCAAGAAATCCGATTTCTGGGCACTGGGGATGACGCTCTACCGCCTGCTCCACGGGGACGCATGGTACAGGCAGAGCCCCCTGCCCCGCTTCAGCGTGGCCGATGGAGGATATGCCGACAGGCTGACATGGCTCCCGCACATTTCCGGACGATGGCGCCGTCTCATCAGGGCGATGCTTGCCGACGACACCGCAACGCGTCTGGCGACAAGCCGACGAGCTTTGGATGCGCTCGCCGAGATCGCAGGGGAAGCCGCCTGGGACTGCACAATCGACGCGGCCGGTGTGAGATGGACACGGGAGATCAAAGGCCGCCGGATCGAGGTCGATCTCGTGAAGCACGGAAAGCTGTGGAACTGGACGGCCGTGAGCCATCCGCTGGTCAAGGGATCGAAGAAGACCGTGGGAAGTTCGGGCGGCCCCGTTGCGAAGAGCCTGGCGGACAGCCAGCTCAGGAAGTATTTCGGCGGCTAGCACGGCTCGGGGAGCGCGCGAGATAACTGCCGGAAGCGATGATTTCAGTCCGTGACACCGGGCGCGCCTTCAGGATCGCAGCCGCCTTCGCCCTGCGGTCGCCGCTGCATGCGTTGCAGAACCCATCAGCAGAGTAGTTCCCGCCTTCGCGCTCATGCGGGCGGTCGCAGTGCTTGCAGGCCTTGAAGAGAATCGCGGTCGCCATCTATGCCTTCCGGTTGCATTACCGAACATAATGCGAACGCGTTAACAGTCAATCAAGATCGCCGTTGCGTGTTCAGGTGTCGGCTGGGAACCTGGCGACCAGCCCGTCGACGACTGCGGACGCGTTTTTCGTCCGCGCGACCCGGATGTCACAGGCGCCTTGATCGCCGTCGGCATAATGGACGACCGTGATGCCCTGCTCCTTCGCCTGCGCCGCCAGAAACAGCGCGCCGACCATATCCGGAGTGGGATCCAGGACCACTGCGGACGGCTTGAGAGACCACATGAGGTCCACCGTCTCCCGGATGGTGGATGTCGTGAAGACGGTCGCACCTTTCTGGGAAAGTGCGAGTTCCAGCTTGCGTGCGGTGTCGGCCTCGTCCTGGACGATGACAACGACTCCTTCGAGAGGCGGGGTGCTGCGCATGCAGAGATCCTGAAGATGATTTTGAAGCAGAAAGCGGGAGTGCCATGGCACGGATTAGCAAGGTGTTCTAAAGGATTCGTGGACGGCATGAAGAGATGCACCTGCAAGCGGATCTCACAGGTATCGCCGCATCAGTCCAAAACTTGGATCGGTCGATCCATTTTTTGGAATGATGCCTTGCCGCCAGAGTTGCCGCGTATCCTGACGAATTGACCCAATACGCATCTGCCGTGGCCTGTTTGGTGATCTACGCACTTGATTTGTCGAGCAGGATTCGCGCATGCTCCGGTGCCGCCGCTGTCCATGATGGATTCATTTTCTGCTGAGGCTTTAAAGATCGCGCAGTTGAAAATTGCCGCTGCATGTCCTGGAGGATTCGCATGCTTACAATCGGCGAGCTTTCGAAGACGACCGGTGTCAAGGTCACCACTATCCGCTACTACGAGCAGATGGGTCTCGTCTCCCATTCCGGACGGTCCGGCGGCAACCAGCGCCGCTATTCCGCTGCGGAACAGGATCGGCTGTCTTTCATCAGGCATGCGCGCGATCTCGGGCTTACGCTCGAGGCCATCCGCGAACTCATCGATCTCAGCCAGGATCCAGAGCTTCCTTGTGCCGAAGCGGACCGGATTGCCGCTGAACAGCTAGCGACCGTTCGTGAGAAGATCGCACGTCTCAAGAAGCTGGAGGCGGAACTCGAGCGCATCTCCACCCAGTGCAATGCCAGCCAGATCCGCGACTGCTACGTGATCCGTGCTCTTGCGAACCATGACCTCTGCACGACGGATCACGGCTGAACGGAGTGCGGCCCGGATCGCGCGGTTCCATGGGCGGTGACGGTGATGACCCCGCAGGCTTGACTCCTGATCAAAAAAGAACATAACAAGAACACTCCTATCGACAGAGATAGTATCCGCTCAACATGTTCAGGGGAGCCGCGATAGACAGATGAGTATGGATCCGGACAGCCGAACCAGTCAGCCTCGTGCGGGCATCCATGTCGATCACTGGTGCTGTGTCGGCGACTGCGGCAAGTGGGGCGGCTTTGGGTTTTCCAAGGGCAGATCGGAACCGCAATGGTGGTGCTGGGAACACTACCCCCACAAACCGAACCGGACACGCTCGGAGGCCATCGAGATCGCTGAGGCGATCGGCCTCTAGCTCAGTCATTCAGGTGGCGAAACGATGGATAAGCAAAGCTTCCTCTGCAACGAATACGAACGAATGATCGGTTCGGGCGAATATGTCTGGTCGGGCTGGCGCGATTCTTTCGAGCGTTTTCAGGCCGACCTCTGGGACATGACTCCGACCTCGAGCGCGGGGCGGTATCTGGCGCCGAAGGACAGGGAGCTCGGGTTTTCCCCTGACAATGTCGAGTGGCACTTTCGAAAGACCCGTCCGATAGGGAAGATGACAAAGGTCAGGAAGAACAAGATCCAGGCTCCACCGAGCAGGACGAAAAAGGTCAAGCGAGCGCCTTTGACCGCTGCCGAAAAAAAGAACCTGGCGGAGACAGCAAAGGAAGAGCGGAGACGGAAGCTCGCTGAGGAGTTCGAGTACTGGGAGCGAAAGCGGAACTCGAGCAGCGGCGGTTCCTGAGATGGGTAGATCGGATCTCTAGTGTCGCACCCACGGCAGCCCAAGTCTTTATCTCACCGATCTTGGTCTCCATTAAAATTCGATCCATCCGCTTACCGGTGTCGCAACAAGTGTCCGGATATGACATGCCCCGCAATGAGACAACGGGGAACGAGATGAATCCGAAATCCGAGGCACTGGCTGCGGCGAAGAAGAGGATTGTGGAGCTGCAGTCGCAGATGACCGATCGAATTCTGAAGATGGCTGCGGAGGTCGCGAAGCTTACGAAGGTCGTGACCGAGCGCGAGGCCAGGGAATTCCTTCGCGTGACCTGCAACGTGCCGACTTCGGAGCTGTCGACCTACGTGAAGTTCGCCGACACGCTCGCTGGCCATGAGGATGTGCTCGAAAAAGGCCGGGTGTCGTTCCCTGTCGTGAAGGCCTTGGTTTCCGTGGACAGCGCTGTCCTCGATGAGATCATCGAGCGCATGGATATCGGCGCGCGGATCTCGACGAATGACATCAGCGCCATCAGGAAGCGGCTCAAGGTGGCGGGCCTGACGCCTGCGGAAGTCATGGCGCAGCGCAACGGCAGGCTGGCAGCGGCCGCGGCACGGCGGAATGGCGCATATCAGGCTTCCGAGTTCCAGTGGCGGCTTGATGCCTTCGTGCGCCGCATCAATCTCATCAGGAATGCGGGTGATCTCCTCGACGACGAGATCCGCACGACGGCTTACGACCTCAAGGTCGAATTCGAACACTTCTTCGGAGCTGATCACCAGCCACTCGAGAAGCTCAAGCGCAACTCCCAGGCTCACCAGATTGCCGCGGCCTATCTCGCGCTCATCCATCTTTCAGAAGGAACGCTCGCCGTTGCGGCGGGGGTCGGCGAATGGCTTCCGGGAGACCATCATCCGTGGCTCGTCGCGCTGCAGTCACTTTCCGGACGCGTCTCTCCTCCTCGCGAGGCGCCGAAGAAGACAGATCCTCTCAAGACCGCATTCAATCCTCGTCCGACCGTTGTGGAACTATGCGCTGGCGCGGGTGGTATGGCCATCGGTTTCGAGCGTGCGGGCTTCGATCATGTGGCGCTGGTCGAATGCGATCCACACGCAGCGGCGACGCTGAGGAAAAACAGGCCCGCATGGACTGTGATTGAGGACGATCTGAAGACAATCGACTTCACTCCCTATCAGGCCCTTGATATCGATCTCGTCGCCGGAGGTTTGGCGTGTCAGCCCTACTCGATCGAAGGGAAAGGTCTAGGCAAGGCAGATCCACGCGACCTTTTCCCCGATGCCGTCCGGATCGTGAACGAGATCAAGCCTCGCGCGTTCGTCTTCGAAAATGTGGAAGGGCTGTTGCATGGCAAGCATAGCGACCACATCGCCGACATTCTCCGCGGCTTTCGCCGAGCCGGATATCAGACCGAGATCCATCGAGTTCAGGCATCTGACTATGGGATTGCGCAGGTTCGCCGCCGCGTGCTCATCATCGGTTTGCGTGATGATCTGGCGGACGCATTCCGCATGCCGCCGACATTCCAGGATCGCAGGATGAATGTGGGCGATCTTCTCCTGGATCTGATGGCCGCGAATGGCTGGACAGGCGCACGCGAATGGGCGCGGCAGCGGCGGGAGCAGCCTGTCCTGAACCGACACGGCGAGATCGTCGCGCATGGTGCCCAGGCATCCACCATTGTTACCAGCCGGGGAAAACGGCGCAGGAATGAACAGGATGTCCAGCTCGCGATCGGGTTCGACGCGACGGGCATGCCGGACCGCGCCCCGACGCAGGAAGAGGCTTCAAGGCCGGGATACCTTCCGTCACTCACCCTGCGGATGAGAGCGCGGATCCAGGATTTCCCGGACACCTGGGAATTCGTGGGCGGCAAGCAAGCAGTCGCCAAGCAGATCGGGAACGCAGTTCCGGCACGGCTTGCCCAAGCCGTCGGGCTGGCGCTGGTGTCAGCGATGCGAGATGTCCCGCTCGATTTCGAGGCGATGCTTTGGCCGGACGAGGCGAGACGGGAACTCGTGGACGCTCCTCCCCTCTTTGCTGACCACGACGTAAACTCTGCGGCTGCGGGCATCAGGAATCCGGCGCTCGCTCATGAACCAGTATGATGCCGCGGCCAAGGCCCTTCGTTTCCGTCAGATATCTCCGGGTCGAGCGCGTGTGGTGCCTCCTGCCCTATCTCGAAGCCGCTTTCCCTTCAGCGAACACCATCGTCCGCCTGATCGGGCGGTCGCGTTCGAAGGACATGTTCTTCCGCCTCCTCATTTCCGCAGATGCGCCTTCGCAGGCGCTCTCTGGGATTTCCTTGAGATAGAATCCGGCGCGCTCTCTTGGAAGGCGCGAAGCCAGCATTTGCGAGACCTTCGACAGCCGTCTCTGCGGTTTCCGCCACTTCGTTCTCGGGATCACGATCGCCGCCCTTGTCATCATCAGATTTCCTGTCGCCCGACATCTGGTGTCTCCGAACATGTTGATGGGGTTGAAGTGCGGCCTCTTCATCCTTCGCGTCGACGAAGTGGAGCGTCAGGTCTCAGGATCTGAGCCGCGGCCGCCCCTGAAAGGACTTCGGTCCCCATCAATGCCGATGCGATCGCCATCGTGTCCTCGCGTTGCTGCCGGATGATGCCCTCCGCCCTCGCCAGTTCCTCGGAGAGCAGGCTCTCCACGTGCATCCTCATCACGGCATCGCTGGCCCTCAGCTTATCGAGATCTCGCGAAGCCGACACGTTCGTGTAGCCTAATCCGTTCACGCCGTGGCCACCGATAAGTACCGTAGCGATGTCAGCCGCCCTGTGCAGGTCGGACCCCTGCATCCCGCCGGAACCTTCGTGGATTTCTCCAAGGATCACATGTTCGGCTGCCCGAGCGCCTAGCAGCATCGCAATTTCATTCCGATACATCTGGATCGTCCTGTTACGCAAATTGGACCTGCGCCACTCGACGTGCCCCAAACTGCGGTCGCGATGTCCAGCTTGCCTTGCGACAACAATCGCCTCGATCTCGCCGGTCCCGAGCGCCATTCCAACGATCGCATGACCAGCCTCATGTACGCAGACTGCCCACCTTTCTTTCTCTGAAAGGGTCTCGACGGGCGGCACGATGGAAAGGAAATCACCGCCGCACACTGTCCTGCGGTTTTTACGCGCGATACGGCGCGCATCCCTGACGAGCTGCCGTAGGGCTGCGCCGGAGTACCCGCTAGTCGCGAGAGCAATGGTTCGCATCTCGTCCGCCGGGATGGCGAGACCGAGATGCGCCGAAAGGATCTGTTCTCGAGCCTCCAGATCCGGCATCTCGACCTGGATGTGCCGATCAAGCCTACCCGGCCTGCGAAGGGCCTCATCGATGTCGTCAGGCCTGTTCGTGGCGGCGATTACCACGACGCCGTCCCGTCCGGATGCACCGTCGAGAAGTTCGAGAAGGGCGTTGATGACCTGGAGACCATAGGCGGCATTCTCACCCTTGAGGTGCGCCCTGGAACCGAACGAGTCGAACTCATCGATGAACAGGATGGAGGGCGCTGCTTCGATCGCCTCCTTGAAGCTTGCACGCATGGCACGCAGCATATCTCCCAAGTGCCCTTTCGCCTGCCACTGGGCGCTCGATGCTGTCACCAGGGTCGCGCCGCAAGATCTTGCGACCGCACTCGCAAAAAGCGTCTTGCCACATCCCGGCGGTCCGCTGATGAGCAGGCCACCGTCGACGTCACGCCAATCGATCTCGCCTTGTCGCCAGGCGGTGATATCTTCAATGAGGTCCAGCGCCCACTCGGTCGCCTTTCCGTAGCCAGCAAGCTGCTCGATCGTCGGTTCCCAGGAGACCGAGCGTTTGATCTCCTTCACCTTGGCCGAACCTTCGAGCTTCTCCAGGGTGACCTCGATGGGCCGCGTTCCCTTGATGGCAGAGAACACCACGGACAGAGGGTAGGAGAAGAGTCGCACCGCGTGCTCACGGTCGATTTCCAACCCGAAGACGCTCTTCGCAGCGAGGACCAGATGATACGGCTTGACCGCGCCGACCTGCTCGATACGGTCCAGTGCCACCGACAGTTCCGGTGGTGGGTTTGCGCCGTGCGCCATGAGCACGATGACGGACTTGCTTGAAGCCACCGCCCTTTGCGCCTCGGCTGAGTCAGTTTCCCCCTGATGCTTGCTGACACGCACCAGGGCGACGATGTAGTTCAGTCCGCTGGTGGCAAGCATGTCTTTCACCGCACGTTCATAGAGTTCGATGTCAGCTTCGGGTGGCAGAAGCACCCCAGCAGTCTTGTCTCCTCGAAGGAAGATGCCGCAGCGACGTAGCGGCAGGCGTAGAGAATTGGCATAGGTTGCCACTTCGAGCGATTGCTTTCGCTCGTCATGTTTTGCCCTTTTCATGATTGCCTCCTACGAACGGACGGCGCGGATGGCGGTATCCGGCCCGAGCAGCGCTTCATCGAGATCGACTTCCAGCAGACCCATCATGATCATGCTGGCGATCGATGCCATCGGTCTGCTCTCGCGCACCGCCCCGAGGCATTCGGCGAGCGTCAGTGACCCCTCCTCTTCAAGTCCCGCCAGGATGCGGACGCGGTCTCCGAGTGTCGCTTGCCAGCCCGCGTATCGGACGAGGTCTCTGGCGTTCTGAATTCGAACCGGGTTCAGGTCGAAGATGGAGACTGCCTGGTACCGATAACCAAGGCGCTCCGCGACCGCCGGCAGCCAGGTGATGGTTTCAGGGATACCGCGCCAGATGTCGATGAGGAGATTCCGCTCATCCGAGGTCCGCACCGAGAAATCCACGTAGCGGTGACGTGGCTTGAGCGCAGGGGAGTCATTGACGATAGGCTGTGTCACGCACCGCCAGTGGACCACCATAGGGTCGACTTCCAGCAGGCAGGCATAATCGCTTGCCTCTTGGGAACGATAGAGCGTGCGACCGCGGCACTTCGTTGTGTGAGAAGGAAAGCGTGACTTGTAAGAGATGGGGAGATCGCAAGCTTCATCGCCTGCGGCATGCGCAACAAAGGTCGTCATGACCTTGCCTCCAACGAATAGGTGATGTGGCGGAGACCGGGAACCGTCCCGGACTCGGTCAACCTATTCGGAACGTGGGGGCGCTGAAATTGCTCATGACGGAACGAATAAGGAACGATTTTCCCGACGTCAAGCCGGTTTGATTCGTCGCCGACAAGTCCTAGATCTTTTTGATGTCGAACCCTCCATTGATACTGACAGCGCATGTGAACGATCAGGACTTGCTGTTCTTCGACAATCTCAGGGCGCAGTTCTTCCCTGCGGATCGCAACTTTCTGCGAGCGCACGTAACCATGTTCCACAAGCTCCCCTCGGAGCATCTTCCGCAGATCGAGGATATCCTCGAGGCCGAAGCGGCGCGGATGACGCGAGCGATCGAAGTCGGGGTAATCGGCGTTCGCAACATGGGCAACGGCGTTGCCTTCGTTCTCGACAGTGAACATCTCATGGCAACGAGAGCTCGCTTGAAGACGGAGTTCACGCCCTGGCTCGCACCCCAGGATCATCAGCCATGGGGTCCCCACATCACGGTACAGAACAAGGTGCATTGGCAGAAAGCCGAGGCGTTGTACGACACGCTGTCGCTGGAGTTCGCTCGAAGCACCATTTCCGTGGAAGGACTCGATCTATGGTCCTATCTTGGTGGGCCATGGCGGCATGAAAGATTTTTTTCAGCCGGAGGAAGGCAAGCCAGTCAAGGCGAGTCCCTGGACGATGGGGCAGGCCGGGGTATCTCTGGAGATTGACTGGCAAGGGAGGATGCATGGCACTTTTCGAGGAAAAAGAGCGTACACGCAGATCGCCCCGGCGCTCCGGGGAGCCTTGCTTCGATTTCTACGACAGCTCCGGCAGAAACCCTTATGTCGTCTACCGCGACCTTGTGAACGGCTGGATTGCAGAATTTCCCTCATCCGAGCAGCTCGAGCTGATAAGTCGGATGAAGAACCGTAACGATGCACAGTACGAGCAGGCGCTTGCCGAGATCGTGACATACATCGCGCTGAAGCGCCTGGGTCATGAAGTCGAGATTCACCCGGCATGCCCCCATCCTACGAACAAGCCAGACTTTCTGGTGAAAGACACCTCGGGCGTGGCATTGGCCTACGTGGAGGTGACATCCTTCGGCCCGGATGTGAGGACGGTCGCTCGCGATAACCGCGAAGCCGCCATCTATAACGGTCTTGAGACCGTGGATCTGCCGCCCGGCTGGCTCATGGGATACGAGGTCCGAAAACATGGTCAGACGGCACCGAGCGTGAACAAGCTGAAATCCGAGGTCGAGCTGTGGGCCCGGAACGAGTGTGGGGACGACACGAGGGTGACCCCCAGGCGCACATTCGCGGCCCAGGACTGGGAATTCGATCTCACGCTTCTCGGAGGCTTCAGCAAGGATAAGAACTACGAGCGAAAGATCGGCGCGGCGATGATGGGGCTGCGATCTGTTTCTCCTCACCTGGACCTGCGGGTGGCGTTGGAGAACAAGGCGAGGAAGTATGGGATCCAGGAAACGCCCTACCTCATCGTCGTCGCGGACTGCAAGGGGTCGATTCCAGTAGGGGATCATGTGGAGGACGCTCTCATCGACGGACTGTTCGGAAGCCCGAGCGTCAGATTCCGGCGCCTAGCCGACGGTAGCATGGAGACCTACGACGAGCGGACGGCGGACGGTTTCTGGGGAAGGTACGGCGATCCCAGGAATACCAACGTCAGCGCCGTGGCCTTGCTTCCCGAGCCGAACCTCTGGAAACTCCGCGACGACCGCTGGCAGCCGATCATCGCATACAACCCCTTTGCAGCGAATCCGCTGTCTCACGATGTCATGCCGCTTCCGGGCTTCGGCCTACCGGATGGAGACGGAGACTACGGGCGCATCGAGGGCAGATCGCTCGCGGATCTGGTGGGACTGCCTGCTGAGTGGCCCCCGGAAGACCCTTGATTCATCCCTCGTCCGGGACCGGTGAAAAATTAAAATTTGATTCGTCAATACTATAGCTACAGCAACTGTAGATTCTTTACGACGCTATCTTGTTGACCGCTGAAACACCGGTTACGGTCCAGGCAAGTCAAGAAATCAAAACAATTTCCAAGGTCGTCGTCCTTCAGGGGGCCAGGTAAGGAGAACAGTGCCTCCAGTCCTGGTTTGCGCTGAGTGAAAACGATCGCTTAAGTCCCGTGGCGGTCGATCACCGTCTGCGGGCCAAGGATTTTTGCCGCATTCAGAAATTCATGCATGCGAGCTTCGGCTTCATCTCGTTCCCACATGTCCGACACTCTTGCCTCTTCGATTAACCGAAATGGTCGGATGGCAAAGCAGCCCCACGATGCGCTGCCTTATCATCCACAGTGAAGTCAGCTCGACCTGCAGGATTTGGCAATGACCGAACCTCCGCTTCTACTTGATACCGACATTGTAAGCCTGATGGGTAGGACACGCCCTCCTCCAGGACTGCGGGCTTGGCTGCTGCGAGTAGGAATACATCGTCTGCATATTAGTTACCCCGTTATAACGGAATTGATGCGCGGCGCCCATCTGAAACAGCGCGACGATCCGCAAAGAGCCGCTCGGATCATGGAGTGGGTGAACGAGATACTGAATATCGACTTCCCCTCGCCCGAGATGAATACCGAAGTCGCCTACGTCTACGCACAGATGACATCGGTCTCGTGCCTCAGGCCAATGTGGACGGTTCAGCGTGGTGAGCGGGCGACGCGACTGGGGCATGACCTGATGATCGCCGCGGTCGCCATCACGCACGGCTTGCCAATTCTGACGGGGAACACCCGTGACTACTTGAAAATCCATCAGAGGTTCCCGCTGCCGGGTTTGTACCATCCCTTGGAGTCGCACTGGTACGTGCCGCCTGAGACAGAATTCGTTCTCCCACGCCTCGACGAAATGGAGGAATGCCGTGAAGAGATGCTACCCATGCTTTGAGGCCGCATCAGCGCATCGAAGGCCTTGCGATCCCGCTCTCGAGAGCTTCGACGTAGCTGGCGTTGAACCAGATCGGAGTTTCGCCACCGATCTCCATCTCCCGCACGAAGTATCCGTCAAGTCCCGCTCCACGGATCATGCCCGTTGCATCGAACCTGAGGGATCGTATCGGCTTGGTCATGATCAGCTCCCTCCGGTTCCCGGTGATCATCTGGGTCACGATCTCGGATCTTCCCACGTGGAATTCGACGATGCTGTCGGCATAGTCCGCCTGGAAGGTTCGGGGTCCGACCCTGGTGAACCCATTTTCACAGGCCCACCGGATGGCCCGTTCCGCATTCGGGAGTTCCTCTGCGAGGACATTGGGTCGCTCGGCATCTCGGTAGACCGCGCGGCGGAAACCTTCCGGGAACCACCTGGGCGCAGGGTTGCCTGCTTTCATTCTGTCGGCGAAGTAGTCGTCAAGGCCCGCCGCCCGGAGCATGCCATGGGTGTCGATCCACAACTGGTCCAATCTGAAGACTGCGATATCCAGCCGCCGCGAATGCCTATGGGCTGTAACGCGGCCGCCGGTCCGGTTCAGCGCAACTCTCACACTGTATCCAGCATAAGCGCTTTCGAAGTTGCCGCCGCCGGTCGCCGAAAATCCTCGATCAACGAGCCATTGGTTGATTGTTGTGATGTCCATGTCCGTCTCCCTGGACGGAATGGTGGGTATCGGAGGTGCAAGCGACAACGTTCCGTTCGGGAGAATGTAAACTCAAGCTTAGAGCAAAAACGGAATCCACGAGTACGATATCTCGCGCTCGTCCATACTTGGACGGGTAAAATTTCATCCGACAGCATCTAATAAAACGCCCGCTCAGCAAAATATAACTGCCGCCAAAATAGGTGAATACTACATCTGTCGGTGGAAATCGACTTAACAGCGCGATAAAATTACTGGGACATCCCAAAAACATGCAGATGCCCCGGAAGAGTTCCGTGGATAGTTCAAACTTTAGGGTTTCTATTAATTGGGCGACAACTCCACTAAGTGGCTGTTTTTGTTGATTTTATTCCGTTGCAAAAGTTGAAATCGTCTCTTATGTTCGCAGCGCTCGGATGGCGTGGTGCCATCCCCGGCAAGGAATGAAGTCATGGGCTTTAAAGCCATATCGATAGCCAGGCGGGACGGCCGCCTTTCCTCGATCTAGGGTATCGCCATGAATCTGGCCGCTGCCCATCGAGGCACGGCCGTCCCCCCTTCGCAAGCTCGAAGACAAACCAGGGGACATGCAATGACTTCCAGAGATACCAAACCCACCTCAAGCAGACGTCATGACGACGTTGCCGCCCGCCCGTTGTTTTCGGAATCCGTTCCGGACAGCCCCGGCACCCGTGCGCGCATCACCCCCTGATCCCTTTCCCTCTCTCAAACCGAATTTACGGCACGCATTCCGCGCGCCGGTCCCATACTGCCCAGAGAAAGGCGTCTGCCATGACCACCACCAACCTCCGCCCGACCCGCCCGCTCGACCTCTCGAGCCACTACCTCTCGTATCTCGACGCGATCGATGTCGAGAACCAGTCGCGCCACCTTCAGGGCGAACCCCTGATGACGTACCCGACGTTCGAGGATTTCCTCGATCTCTGCGTTGAGGAGGCCCTGGAGGCCGAGACGACGTTCGGCGCCCGCGCGCACGAATCCGACAGCCTGCACCGTGTTCTTGATGCAGACTTCTGTGACGAGCCGGACCTCAAGTGGATCCTGACCGTGCCGTCTGTCGGAATCTTCGCCGACGAACGCTCCGTTCTCAACCACGAAGCGGATGATGCGGAGCTGTGGATCAGCGATTACGGGACCTTCGCATACCCGTCCTGCGCACGTCACTGAGACTGTTCTGATGATGCCGGAGCCGTTCGCGGCTCCGGACACCGACGCTGGCCGTCGGTTCGCTGGCAGCATCTAATCAAGGGAGACCACAATGGGTCCGGGGTTTATCGTTCAGACCATTCACGAGCGCCGTCAGGGTATCGACCTGCTGGCCCAGCCGTACGAGCGCAAGACTGTCTATGCATCTCCCGACAACGCGTGGATGCGCGAGGTCGGCGTGCGCGAAGGAGGTTTTGAAATATTACGATAAGGATCCCGCCAGCGAGATTCTTTGGCGCAGTCAGCCGTCCGCGGGCCACGCCGACCGTAGCCTCGCTCTCCGCAACACTCCCGGCAAAATCCCTGCCGAAGAGCGCAAGAGCATCGCGACCAACCGGGTCAATGTCGTCAACGAGGCGACCGACACTTATCACCGTCTCGAAAGCCTGCTTGAGGCGAACGCCATGGAGATCCTCATGGCCAGCGACCCCGGCGTGCGCATCCAGGCGCAGTATGGATGGATCAAGTTCCGCCGCAGCGGGGTGGAGAAGCGGCACATGTTCGATTTGCTCGCATGCTTCAGCAACGGCTGCCGGTCTCTTTACGCGGTCCGGCATGAGGAGGGTCTCGGCGATCTCGAGATCGATCTTGAACTCATTCGTAACCAAGAGATGAGGAAGCATGCTCATCGCATCATCCTGCTGACGGAAAAGGAGATTTCGAAACCTGCCGTTTACCGGGCTCGGGAAATTCTCCGCGCACGCAACTTGAAGAACGAGAAGAACAATGCGCTTGCGCTTGAAGTCCTCCGCAAACTTGGTGGCCGTGCCCGGATGTTCGATGTCATGCTGAACATGCCCGATACCGCCTTCTCCATCACCTGGAATGCAGTCTGGGTCCTGATCGATGCTGGCCTCGTAATCCACGATCATCCGGCAGCGGATTCCACGCCGCTCTCGAAGCTTTCCTGGCTCCGGATCTCGGAGGGAGCCCGCCATGCAAACTAGCTTCCTTACAAAGGATGACAGGTTCACCCGGTACGGCATCGGTCCGAACGATCGATGCCGCTACCGGGGTCGCTTGTGGGACTACTCCACGGAGTTCGAGAACGGCGTGGTCCTCCGGTCTGTGGAGACGGACAGACCAGTGGAATTCGAGCCTCTGGTATGGCGGGATGTCACGAGGAAGCTGGAGATCGGCGTCCTTGAGATCCTGTACGACTACCATACGGAGCGGAACGCCATCCTTAGACTGCAGGAGGCGAAGATTTTCGAGCTTCCGCCTCGTGTGGTCCTGCGCGCCCGCATGGTCAGTGAATTCCTGGCGGCCGAATTCGACGTGTACGACACCGGGGTCAAGTTCAGCAGGTCCGATGCCTGCATCGCCAAATTCCTCGCCGTCTTCATCGCGCAATGCGAGGAGCAGGAACCTGAAAAGGGCGGCAACGGTCTGAATCTGAAAAGAGAGAAGCCATCGCCCCGCCAGTTCCGGAGGCTCCTGAAACGCTTTGAACTGGGAGGATTGGATCCCCGGTCATTGCTGCCACGCTACCAGGGACGCACCGCTCCTTCCATCACCTACACCCCCGACGAACTGGCGTTTCACCAGAAGCATGCAGAGATGTACCTGACAAAGGACAAGCTCACCATGAAGGCGTGCTGGGAGGAAATGGTCGGGCAGAACCTGAAACGGGTGAAGGCAGGAGAGGCTTCCCTCAACCTACCTTCTCTTCGATCGTTCCAACGGATGATCAACGAATACGGAGACTTCCGGAAGGAATTCGCGCGCTCGGAAAACAAGCATCGGGTGATGCGCAAGTTCATCATCGCGCAGAAGGGCCTGCAGGTGAAAAGGCCGCTCCAGATCATCGAGATGGACGAGCACGAGATGGATCTCGTGCGCCTTCTCAACAGAAACGGAATCTGGCGGTTCCTTCATCCGGATGTGCAGAAGCGCATTGAGGACAGGCGGAGGGCCTGGATGTCCGTGGCGCTTGACGCGTGGTCGAGATCCGTGTGCGGCCTGAAGATCTTGTATGCCGAACCGGACGCTGATGCCGCAGTTGCGACCCTGGCGATGGTTGCCCAGGATAAAAACAACATCGCCGCCCTTGCTGGCACCACTTGCGAATGGCCCCAGGCAGGCCAACCCGAGGACATCCACACGGACGCGGGCGCTGGCTACATCGCCGACAAGTTCCAAGTCGCCGCAATGGCGTTCACTGGTCGCGCCGCAATCCCGCCCTCGAAGCATCCGCACCTTCGGGCAAGGGTTGAGCGCTTCTTCCGCACGATCAACCAACGCTACATCCATATGTTTTCGGGCCAGACCTTCAGCAACGTGCTCCTCAGGGACGAGTACAATGCCGAGAAGCATGCCCACATCACGCATGACGAGTTATGCTCGCTGCTCGTGCGCCTCATCGTCGAATGCTACCACAACACGCCCCATCGGGGTCTCTATGGACTGACCCCGCTGGAAGCTTGGTACTGGGGTTCGCAGTACGCCGACGGCGCTGTAAAGGGCCCTCCGGGCCCCGACCGCTACCGTGAGATCTTCGGTATCACCGACACTCGCAAGATTGGAAACAAGGGCATCCAGATCCTGAACCTGTTCTATCGCAGCGACGAGTTGCAGGCTCTCCGCAAGCGCTGGCAGAATGCGGAACTGACAATCCGCATCAACGACCAGGACATGTCGAAGATCTCGGTCAAAAATCTCTACACCAACAAGTGGATGGATGTCGGCTGCACCGAGGACGGGCTGGAAGGTGTCAGCCTTTTCGAATGGATGGAAAACATCCGCCACGTCAAACGCAAGTTCGGACGCATGGCGATGTGGTATCAGGAAAAGATGCGCATCGGTCTCGTCGACGTGAGGGAGGCCTCCAGACAGAGCAAGGTCGCCGCCAAGATCAGCACTCCGGGTGTGACGGCGCGGGAGGTTCGCGACTTCGAGGAGAAGGAGATCGCCACGAACCGCTACTCCAAGCGCGAGAACATCGACTTCGGGGACCCCGCCCTGGTCGCCCCGGCCGACGTGTCCGTGTCATCCGATGAAGATCCGTTCAACCCGCAGGGGGTTTTCGAACCCATTCCAGGGTTGCCTGATCAGACGAGATCGGAGTCGCCTGCGTCCCTAGGCAGAAAGTCGACGACTAGGAGTGACCGCGAGCCAACGCAGGCCGACCTCGGGGCAGCGCTGTCACCGGACGGAGAAGACCGGGAAATCGGCAAGCCCGTGGACGGACCTGCCGTCGATGAAGCATCGACGACGCGTCGCGGCGGTCGACGGCCGCTCAGGATCGAAAGCACCAGGAAGGACGACTGACCATGATGGAATCGGCACCTCGGCGCAGCATGCTCGATCACATCCGCAACACCGCCGGCAGCAAGACGGTCGAGCGATCCGCCATCCTCGCGGACTTAAAGGCCACGCACATCGTCACGAGATTCGATGACCTTATCGACGCAGAGCTCGAACTCATGCTGGCCCACATCATGAGCGGCAACGCGGACGAGGGCTATGCGGTGGCCGTGGTCGGAAAATCGGGAGCCGGAAAGAGCACCATCGTCAAGCGCCGCCTCGATGCCAACCCGTCCCTGCAGCCTTTCAAGGACGAGTACGACAACATGATCGGTGCGTGCCTGCGTGTTCGGACTCCGCCAGGCTGCACGGCCAAGAGCCTCGGCCTGGCGATCCTCAGGCATGCAGGCAATCCGGTTGCAGATACCCGCTCGGACCCCTACATCTGGGATCAGGTGGTCACCACCATGATGCGCAAGCAGACCTACATCCTCTATCTCGACGAATTCCAGCACGCCCTGCACGCTCCCAACCAGAAGGGAGTCGATTATCTTGCGAACATCGTGAAGGGTGCGATGCAGGATCTGAGATGGCCGCTTTGGATGATCCTCAGCGGCGTACCCGATCTGCTCACTTTCATCGAACGGGATCCGTTCAAGCAGATGAAGCGCCGGGCTCCCGTCGTGTGGATTGACGAACTGTCGGACAGCCCGGACGACGGCAACGACGACAATGACATCGACTTCATGGGGGATGTCCTCGAACATCTCACCCGTACATGCAGGCTGGATCTTGCCGTGCCCCTGAGCCGCGAGTTCCTGCGGCGGCTCCTGCATGCCGGGATCTGGCGCCTCGGCATGACGATCCAGATCATCAAGATGGCGATCGAGCGTTCGCTGTGGGACGAGAAGTCCGGCGGCAAGATCGTATACCGCCATTTTGTGGAAGCCTACCAGCGCATTTCCAACTGCGACGAATACACGAACGTGTTCACCAGCGAGCGGTGGTTCGAGATCATCCGGGAGGTGAACGAGGACGGGACACTGACGACAACCGTTTCCGGCAGATGAGGATCCTACAATGTTCGGCCTGACCAAGGTACCGCTGTTCGAGGACGAGCTCCTCACGAGCTTCATGTCAAGGATCTCGCGCGCGAACGGCCGCACCCGTTCAAGTGAATTCTGCCGCGATGTGGGAATCAACCGGATCAGGTTCGAGAAGGGCGACAGAGCGCAGATCCTGCGTTTCGCAGAACTGGTCGAGATGCCGGTATCGAAGCTGATGCCCCACGCGGTGGAAGTCCGCGACAATCACGGTGCGGTCATCGGTGGCGAATATTTCCCGGCTCCCTCCCTTGCGCGGCGGAAGCTGCGGTTCTGTCCGGGTTGTCTTGCCGATGACGAGGCGGATCAGCGTCGAATCCCTGGCACCCGCCCGTACTGCCGGAGGGAATGGATGTTCCCGACGATCCGGGCATGCCGGAAGCACGGTCAGACGTTGGTGCAGTCTCTCGATGTCCGCTACATCAACCATGCCTACGATTTTCTGACCGCGCTCGAAATGGAGAAGGACAACATGCCGGAGATCGTCGGCCGGAGCGTTCCCCAGAAAGTCACGCCGTTTGAGATCTTCGTCAGCGACCGCGTAGCCGGTAGGCGCGATCACGGGCCGCTGCTTGATGGCCTCACGCTCGCGTCTTGCACCCACTTCTGCGAACTCATCGGGGTTGCCGCCCTCCACGGAAAGCGCTGCCGGGTGAACAGTCTTGGTGATACCGCCCTTCTCGAGGCGGCCAACCATGCCTTTCTGAAACTCGAGAAGGGCGAGGAGGGACTGCACGCGCTCCTCGATGTCGTCAGAAAAGAGAGCACGCTGTCGAACCTGCGTGGCGGTCAGGCCATCTACGGTCGGATGTACAACAGCCTTCACGACTACCGCGAAGGCCCGGAGTTCGATTCAATCCGGAAGGCGATCCGCGAATATACGCTGGCATCGATGCCGATCCTCAACGGATCCGACTTCTTCGGCAAGGTCGAGGACAGCGCCTGGACTTCCGTCAACATGGTCGTGAAAGCCACGGGCATCAGTGATCAGACGGTTCGTAGAATACTCTGCGCCATGGGGCACCTTCGGACCCATTACCCGGACAAAGGTGAGCAGTTCATATTACGCGCTGATGCTGAAGAGGCCATTGGCATGCTCAACAGCAGTGTCTTGTCCAACGCGGCCGCGAAGATCATCGGCTGCGAGGAACCCTTCTTCGCGCGTCTGGTGGCCGAAGGATTCATCAAGCCGATGCCGTTCGAACGCCGCGCAGCCGAAGACCGCAGCTATGTGATGCTGGATCGCTACGCGAGGTCGGAGATCGAGGCGTTCAAGGCAAAGCTGGACAATGCCATCACTGCCAAGCCTGCCACTGGCATGATCTCCGTAGCGACCGCTGCGAAGTCTATGGGAAGGCAACAGAAAGAGCTGTTGCAACTCGTTTTGGACCAGAGATTGAAAACCGTCGCCATGAAGAATCATGGTCCATTCAGTTCACGGCTGCTGGTGGACGGCAAAGAAGTCAGTTCCGCCCTTGGCCACCGTATTGGGCTAAATGCCACCGAGACCGCGCGGCTGCTCGGGATCAAGCGCGGCCCGCTCACCGCGCTCGTCAAACGCGGAGAACTGACCCCCATCAAATATGGCTTCCACAAGCGGCAGCTCTACGACGAGCGCGAAGTGGAGGCGTTTCGATCGGCGTATCTCTCGTTCGGGGCCGTGTGCACGGAATACGGTCTCAACCGAATGGAGCTCATGCATCGGATCCGACGACGGGAGATTGTTCCCGCATTCCCCCAAGACGAAATCGGAGCCATCCTGATCGCTCGGAGCGCCATTCCTCGCTTGCTGGCTACCGCTGCCTGAGTTCTCTCACCCCAGACTGTGGCCTGTTTCGGATTGCCCCATGCGGAGCATCGTTCCCTGCATTGGCTTTCAAGGGCATCCACCAACCACCATGATCTTTTCTCCTCCCATAATCGCTCCGATCACGCGATCCCCGGCAAGCTGCTTCCATTCCTCCGATGTGTGGAGCTGAAGGTCTATCTCGCGACCGACAACCTCCTCCATCTTTTGCACGGCCTCTCCAATCTCGAGAAAGTCGATGTTGCCAATGACCATGAGGTCAACGTCACTGCTGGCACGCTCACTTCCCTTGACGATGGATCCGAAGATGAATGCCAGTTCGATGCGGTCGCGAAGGGGTCTGAGAACGCCCGCAATGACATCCCTCAGTCCGAAGGTCTTGAGGCAGATCAATCGCAATTCATTATATATCGGGTTCTTCGAGTTGATCGAATAGACGACCTGGTTTCCTCGTGACGACTTGACGACGATATCCGACCTCTCGAAGGCGCGGATGATGTTGCGCCCGGCACCTACGCCGGGGCCGCCGATAGACAAAAGCTCGTTTGTGCCAAACTCCTTCTCCGGGTTCAGGAGAAGAGCTCCGAGCATGCGTTGCTGCCTACCTGAAAGCATAAAGTCGATTGTGGACATCAGGTGAACCTGTTTTTGGACCGATAGAACCAATAATTGGTTCAATTGCTGATGCCAATACATCGGTCCACGTCCGGATTCGATTGATGCCAGTATTGGATCGCTGTCAGCTCGTCAGCATCTACAGGCTTGGAACCGCACCGTCGCGATCACTTGAACGATGACAGAGATCGCCTCGTGGACCTATCCACGAACGCCATCAGCCGTTCCTCTGGAATCGCATCGATCTCAAAACTTCAGTGACATTGAGTGTGGTCGCATAACCGACCTGGTCCCGCGATCTCGGTCGTATTCATCCGATCCAATGCGGCAAGCAACTCGCCATCGTCCATGCGATCACACAACAACCTACCGCGGGATGATAACTCGATAGCTCGGTTTCGAGCTGCCCGTTCCAGAACTCTTCGATTCACACGAGAGCTCCATCCTCTTTCTGAAATTCGATTGCTGCCCCTGAAACGATGATGATTCATCGACTTGCGATTTTGGGACAAACCAAGCTGTCATTTGGGACATTCTTCGCTGTCTGCGGCGGGTGCTAAGTGCTTGGAATCGTGAAAACGGTTGGGACAATCCAAGTGGCTGCGTAGACCGCATTGCTTAATGTCGCGTCCGGTGAAACGATGCCATTGGCAAGGTTCACCGGACGAATCCGACAAAGGCTGCCAAACTGACCTTGGAAGTAATGTGGCGATGCAACCATAGGATAGTTCCGAGACCTGTCTTGGGGTGACGATAGGCGATTGAGAAACCGAAGCTGATCCTGGCCAGTCCGCGAGGAAAATGGCCGGGATTGAAGCCAAAACTGGCCTCCGAGCTTTCGTGAGTTGATTGCTTGGAAAGGGTGACCGTTCACCAAAGATAAAAAAATCGTTCCCCGGGCAGGTAGGTCCTGCCCGGGACCAACAACAAAACAGAAACAGTTCAGGGATCGGGAGCTAAATCAGATCAGTAGACAACAGGAATTCAGCAAAATGAGCCACGTGCCCAAGTTCGGATTTTCCGCCTTTCTGAAATTGATCAACTCCAATCCCAAGCCACAAAAACGCCTCGTCCGAGACAGGTTTCGCCCGAGCACAGGCGGGTAGAGGTTTCCCGTCATTGGTTAGCTCACTGAGAGCGGCACGAAACTGCAGCATGGCAGCCCGACGGCCGTCCTCGCGCTTCCAGAATGCTTCGGCGGCGTCTTGAGCCTCCTTCCCTGCAGCCTCAACGGCTGCATCGACCAGAGGCCCCGTGATTTCAGTCACGCCTGCTGTCGCAAAAGCAGCAGCAATTCTCAGAGCCGGGCGCGCAACCGTGGCGACCACGTTCTTCGCCTTTTTCCAGCTCTTTTGGGGCTTCCCTGCAGGTAAACGGTCACCTATCGCACCGGTAAGCCCGATCAGTGGATCATCCAGATAGTCATTGGCAAACGCATCGAAGTAGACAGTGGTGGCAGCGCCACTGTTCTCGACAGTATGCGCCCCAACCCAACGCTTCAGAAAATACGACTTTCCACTTCCCCAAGGCCCGTCGACGGCCAAGACGATAGGGTCTTCAACACGCTCCAGTAGTTCTGAAATTCGCTGCCCAGTAGCTTTTCTTCCTAGGAGGTCGGATTCACCGAACCCCTCTTCGTAGAGAGCCACGTCCTTTTGCACCGGATGGAGTCGCATTTTCCAATACCGCGTTTTTCGTCGCGGAAGAGACTGGTGTTATTGGCCAGCGAACTCAAGATTGGTGACAACGAAAGCTGAGGTTTTCCACTTGCGCGCGTGCAAACGGCGCTGCCGGAAGCGTTTTGCAGAGATTTAGAACGGGCATTTTGACCTAATCTGCTGGTCCACCATGTGCCAGGAACTCTCGCCCCTTGTCGCTGACCACGTCAGTCCGGACCGTGACGAAATAACGAATGTTCCCTGTCTCGATGACGGCCGATCCGAGCGCACGGACGCGTTCAAGGAACTGTAAGAGTTCCTTGTCGCCAGGCTGGATCGTAATTGAGTCCTTGGCACCCATCACGGATAACTTATCACCGGCCTGGAAATTCTTGCAACGAGTTTGAAGCCGCGAGGCACGGACGTTGAGGGAAATTCGGAATCCGTGAACGACAACAATACGCCATTTACATTCATCGTATGTTAATTAGTCTTTCGCAGACTAATACCCAACAGGGATAAAAATCAGACCTCGCATGGATTGAGGTCGAAGATGAAATTGGCTTTTTTACTGGATACCGACGTTGTAAGTGAAACGAGCAAGGTAAATCCACATCCCAATGTGGTCGAGTTTCTACGAACAGCTCCAAACATTTTCCTACCGGCAGCTGCTCTTCTGGAAATCCAAAAAGGGATTACAGAAGTCTGCGCCCGCAGTCCCATGAAGGCCGTTCGGTTGAGCGCTTGGTACAAGGAGCTGACGAACGGAGAGATACCAATCATCTTTCCGACCCTGGAGATCATCGAAGTCTGCGGAACATTTGCAGCGGAACCTAGGCTCAAGAATTTGCGGGTTCCTCGTGCGGACGCCAGAGACCCTACGTTTGGACAAGACCTGTACATTGCTGCAACCGCGCTCGTTTATCGAACGGCTATCGCCACCTTGAACGTGCGCGATCTCTTACAAATAAATGCAATCCATCCATTGCCGGGTATTTACGATCCGAAGAGCGAGACATGGCACGCGAGAATGAAGCCGCTCGATTTCAATGATGAGGTGGATTGTGATGAGGCGCACGTTATTCCATCGCGAGGTCGTTAAGTTAGGGCATACCGGTGCGTCGTTACGGCCGTGATTTAGGACTGTGGCAGATCGATGGGCGTATCGCGTTAAAACGCAAAGACTTGTTTCGAAGAGAAAATCCCTCAATTGTTCAAGATTTAATTTCTTTATTTTCTCGATGAGAATTCCTTCCGGGGCATATGACGCATGCCGCGAAAAGGAGTTCTCCCGATGCCAGAGCCTATTGAAATCCCTACTCGCGACACAGTGATCTATGATACCACGTTGTCCCTTTGCATAAGGCGAGGCAATCTCGCAGAACAAATGCGAGAGATTATCAAAAAGGTCGATTACTTGTCCCAGTTCTTACCCGAAGAACGGGCGGTAGCCGTTCTTCGCGATGTCGGTTTTACCGATGATGAGATCGCGACCTTAAGGGGCTTCACATCGAATGCGGGGTCGTACAGCAGCCAGTTCGATGGCCTCTCACTAAGCTACGATGCATTTCGGGCACTCAGCCGAATGAGTGAGGACGAGATACGCCATTCGATTACTGTTTTGGAAGCCAACGGCCGTCTCGGCGAGCGTGAACTTGAGTCTTTGCGCGCCGTGCCAGACGCAGCTAAGACCTCCGACTTTGATCAAGCTATGAATATCAGGGACGAATATCTCCGAGACGAATGTCATCGGATAGCGAGCACCCGGATGGATCGGTTTAATGAACTGGCGAAAAAATTATACGGGCTGATGCACAGCTACGAGGCTTGGCGTTACAAGCTGATCAATCACGAGCACAAACTTCGAGATAGTGAATTTCTTGAATCTCTCGGAGATGACGAAATTGACGAACTTTATAACGACTGGCCAGAGCTTGAAGCGGAGGGACACGCGTTCCTTGCTGAAACAGAGCAGGAAATCGTTGAACTCGCCACCATCGTCCTGAGCGATTTCGACGAAATATTTCCGCTCATGAACGTGTCGATGGAAGACTGGCCGTACCTAAAGATCGATAACCCGGTTCGGCAGAAATTTGCCGAAGCAAGATATGCACTGGATAAGCTGACCAAAGGCGGGTTTGTTGGCGGATTTCCTGCGTTCAGCACGGAGTCGTTTAGCTGGGACGCCCTCAGCACGATCCAGTATCTCTCCGGAATTCGCCGTGGCGGGAAAATTTCGCAAAGGCTAGTGCCCCGCCCGGTTCGGAAACTGAAAGCTGTGACTATCGGTACCGCAAGTGGAGCTGAAGCAGTCGGCCTTTATTCAGCTGGGTTCCGGGTTCGTGCATCCTACACAGCGGACGAGTTGAGCGAGGAGACAATTCAAGCCAACCGGCGCACGTAAACACCCTCGGACCTTGTTGCGAGAGTTAACAAAACGGGGCATCGCACCATCGCCTCCAAAAGAACTCATCGGACAAATATTTTACAAGCGGTGCGACCTACCATGAGTTGCGAAATCGGAATCTAAGCCCGGCACCTGCCGGGCTTTTTTTGTGCTTTATTCCCGGGCTATTTTAGCCCTGTGGCAAACTTCTTTGGATCGCGGCAAACTAGATCGGACAACCTCGAAATTTCTCAATGATTTCCAGGGGCATTTGGCGTCGTTTAAGCGGACGCGACACTTAAACAGCGCCGCGCGTCTCCCGACGCGCGGCGTTTTTCGTTTCATCAGCGCGCCGACTTGAGGATAGCCGCGTGGATATCCGGCAGCGGGTTCGGCTGGTCGCCGCAGTGGATGAGGACGATCGGTTCGATGGCTTGCGGGTCGGTGATGACGGCGCGGGAAAGTGGGCGGCCGTCATAGCTGAGCATGCCGGCCGGGTTGGTGTAGCTGACGCCGATGCCCTCGCCGTTGGCGGCGAGGCTGCGCAAGACCTCGATGGAGGCGGCGCGGTGCGCAACCACGGGCGCCAGCCCAAGCGAGCGGAACAGGCCAAGCATGTGGCGGATCGAAAGGCCTTGGTCGGAGAGGATCAGTGGCCGTTCGGCGAGGTCGGCAAGCGTGATCTCCCCTTTCGTTGCCAGGGGATCGTCCGGCGGAAACCAGGCCTGCGGCGAGACGCGGGTGTAGAGCGCGCGCTCGAAACTCGCGTCCAGACCGAGATCGTAGGTCAGCGCCAGGTCGATCTGGCCGGCCAGCACCGCTTCGGCCAGCACCTCGAAGCTCGCCACCCTTGCGCGGATTTCCACATCGGGAAATTGTTCACGCAAATTGCGCAGCAAGGGCGCGAGGTAGATGGGGGCGATGTCCTCGAAAATGCCGAGGGTGATGCGGTCGAGCCGGCGTCGGCCCAATGTTTGCGGATTTTCCAGCCGCGCGGCCTCCGTGAGCAGCGCCTCCGCATCGCTCAAGAACAAGCGGCCGAAGGCGGTCAGCGTCACCGGCGCGCCCTTGCGCCGCAGGAAGAGTTTTCGCCCGAGATGCGTCTCGACCTGGGTGACGGCGACCGACAAAGCCGGCTGCGAGACGTTCAATTGCTGGGCGGCGACGGTCAGGCTGCCGGCATGGGCCACCGCCACCACATATTCGAATTGCCGGAGCGAAAGATATAACATGAACCTATATTTATCTTATCGATATATTATTGGAAATTAAAATCGGTGGCGGCCATGATCGCGTCACACCAGCAGGGAGACATGACATGCCGCATCCGCTCATTACCGAGGAACACATCGAAAAATATCAGCGCGACGGGGTCGTTCTGGTCAAGGGCCTGTTCCGCGATCACGTCGAGACGCTGCGCCGTGGCGTCGAGACCAACATGACCCAGCCCGGCGAATATGCCGCCGAAAACCTCAATGCCGGCGAAGGCGGTCGCTTCTTCGACGATTATTGCAACTGGCAGCGCATTCCCGAATTCGAGGAGGTCATCCGCACCTCTCCCGCCGCCGAAGTCGCCGCCGATCTGATGCGCTCGAACGGCGTGCAGGTTTTCCACGATCACGTCCTGGTCAAGGAGCCCGGCACCTCCAAGCCGACGCCATGGCATCAGGATTCCCCCTATTATTTCGTCGAGGGCCGGCAGACAGTCAGCTTCTGGTCGCCGCTCGACCATGTGAAGGAAGCATCGCTGCGCTGTGTCGCCGGTTCGCATCTCTGGGAAAAGCCGGTCCTGCCGACGCGGTGGCTGTCTGAAAAGAACTTTTATCCCGACTCCGACGTCTACATGCCGGTGCCGGATCCGGATGCCGAAGGCATGACCGTCGTCGAATGGGAAATGGAGCCGGGGGACGCCGTCGCCTTCGACTACAAGACCCTGCACGGCGCGCGTGGCAACCAGAGCCAGGCTCGCCGCCGCGCCTTCTCGCTGCGCCTGTTGGGCGACGATGCCCATTACGTGGAGCGCCCCGGCCGTACCTCGCCGCCCTTCCCCGGCCATGGCATGGTGGCCGGCCAGAAGCTGCGCGAAGACTGGTTCCCGGTGATCTTCCAGCGCTGAGAGAATATTTTATCAGGAGGCGTGGCCCGCAAGGGCCGCGCCTCACTCCGCTTTGCGCTCGCGCTTCAGCTTGGCCCAGAAATCCAGCCGCTTGCGGATATCGCGCTCGAAGCCGCGCTCCGGCGGATCGTAGAAGCGCTGCTGCCCGAGCTTGTCGGGGAAGAAATCCTGCCCGGAAAAGGCATCGGGGTAATCGTGATCGTATTTATAGCCGGCGTGATAGCCGAGTTCTTCCATGAGCTTGGTCGGAGCGTTGAGGATATGTTTCGGCGGCGGCACCGAGCCGGTCTGGCGCGCCAGCGACAGCGCCGCATCGAAGGCGCGGTAGGAGGCGTTGGATTTCGGGGCGGTGCCGACATAATTGATCGCCTGCGCCATGAACAGCCGCCCTTCCGGCCAGCCGATGCGCTCGAAGGCCGTCCAAGCGGTGACGACCTGCACCAGCGCCTGCGGATCGGCCATGCCGATATCCTCCGACGCGATGCAGCAGAGCCGCCGGAAGATCGTGCCGGCATCCTCGCCGGCCACCATCATCCGCGCCGCCCAGTATAGCCCGGCATCGACATCGCTGCCGCGCATGCTCTTGTGGAAGCAGGAGAGCAGGTTGTAATGGCCGTCCTGCGCCTTGTCGTAGATCGGCATGCGTTTCTGCAACACGCCGGCCAGCGCCTTTTCGTCCAGCGGTTCCCCGGGCTCCAGCTCGAACAGATCCTCGGCCAGGCCGATCAGATAGCGCCCATCGCCATCGGCGAGCGACAGCAGTGCGCCGCGCGCCTCCGGGGTCAGCGGCAATGTCTTTTCGCGATATTTTTCCGCCCGTTGAAGCAATAGCTCGGAAGCCTCCGCCCCAAGCGGCTCCAGCGTGAACACCTTGACCCGCGACAGAAGCGCCGAGACGAGCGAAAAACTCGGATTTTCCGTCGTCGCGCCGATCAGCACCACCGTGCCGTTCTCGACATGCGGCAGCATCGCATCCTGCGTCGTGCGGTTGAAGCGATGCAGCTCGTCGACGAACAGCGCCGTCTGGCGGCCGACGACGCGGTCCTTCTGCGCCTCCTCGAACACTTTTCTGAGATCGGCAATGCCGGACATGACAGCCGAAAGCTGGACGAAACGCATGCCGGATTGCTGAGCGACGAGGCGGGCAATGGTCGTCTTGCCGACGCCGGGTGGCCCCCACAAAATAAAGGAGCCGACCTTGCCGGATGTGACCATGCGGGCGATCGGGCCATCCTCGCCGATGAGGTGATCCTGACCGATCACCTCGGAAAGCGCGGTCGGCCGCAGCAATTCGGCAAGGGGCGTCGGCGCGCTCGCCGCAAACAGGTTCATCGGAAGAACTGCCGCAGGCGCTGGCCGTCGCGGTCGATCTCGACCCGCCAGAAACCCGGATCGCCCTGCAGCGCGGCGGCGAAATCCTTGGTCGAGGCGACCGGCGTGCCGTTCAGCGAGACGATGACATCGCGCGGGGCGAAGCCGAGGCGATTGGCCGGCGAGCCGCGCTTGACGTCGGTGATGACGACGCCGGTCGCTTCCGCCGACATGTGCAGTTCATCCGCGACGCGTGGCGACAGGTTGGCGACGACGGCGCCGGCGAAGGGATTGTTGCCCTCGATGGTACGCTGGTCGCGCGGCGAGGTTTCCGGCGCGCCGCTCAGCGTCATCTCCACCGAACGCTCCGTACCGTTGTTCAGTACCTTCAACGCCACGGTCTTGCCGAGGCCGGCGGTGGTCAGGCGATAGGACAGCGCATCGGGATGTTCGACCGGAACGCCATCGACGGCGGAAATCACCTCGCCCGGCTTCAGGCCGGCCTTGGCGGCGGGGCTATCGGGAATGATCTTGATGACCAGCGCGCCGCGCGGCGTGCTCAAGCCTAGCGCCTCCGCGACTTCCGACGTCACCGGCTCGAAGGTGGCACCGACGAAGGGCCGCTCGAAGCTCGACGCGCCCTTGTCGGCGGCGGCGAGGAAGACTTTTACCAGATTGGCGGGAATGGCGAAGCCGACCCCGTTCGAGCCGCCGCCGCGCGAAAAAATCGCGGTGTTGATGCCGATCAACTCGCCCTTCATGTTCATCAGCGCGCCGCCGGAATTGCCGGGATTGATCGAGGCGTCTGTCTGGATGAAGAAGCCGAATTCGGATTTGACGACCTGGTTGCGGGCGAGCGCCGAGACGATGCCACTGGTCACCGTCTGGCCGACGCCGAATGGATTGCCGATGGCGAGCACCAGGTCACCGACCTCAACTGCATCCGAATTGCCGATCGGAAGCGACGGATAATCGCCGCCGGTCTTGATCTTCAGCACGGCGAGATCGACGCGGTCGTCCTTCAGCACGACGTCGCAGGGGTATTCGCGCCCGTCCGACAGCGCCACCTTGATATCGTCGGCGCCTTCGATGACGTGATTGTTGGTGACCACGATGCCCTTGGATTCGACGATGACGCCGGAGCCGAGCGAGGACTGTTTTTCCGTGCGGTTCGGCATCTGCTGGCCGAAGAACTGCTGAAAGAAGGGATCGTCGAAGATCGGCGAGCGGCGCTCGACCATGCGCTCGGCATAGACATTGACGACGGCAGACGCCGTGCGCTTGACCAGCGGCGCAAAGGAGAGCTGCATCTGCTCGTGGCTTTCCGGCAGCACCTTGGTTTCCTGCGCCAGAATCGGTGTCGGCACGGCGATCATCAGGGCCAGAAGGGCGACGGAGGCGCGATAGAACGAAGCGGGCATTCAATTTCCCTCGTGAGGACAGAGTAGTCTTTTAGCGCAATTGCGGGCCGGGAGAGAAGCGAATTTCATCCGTCCGAATGGCGTGAAAACAAGGAGATAGGGTTGGCCGGCACACCGGAAAAGAGGCGGTTTCCCCATACCCCTTCTCTCGGCTTGGAAAAACGGCGGAAGCGTGGACGAAAAGCCGAGGTGAAACCTATCGCCGCGCTCATGCGTTATCTCTACGGATTCATCAGCACACGGGGTTATCATGCTGAAAACAAAAACCGTTCTGCCGGTCATAGCGTTGCTTGCCGCCATGAGTGCCAGCGCGGTCCATGCCGCCAGCTTCGATTGCGAATCGAAAGAACTCAAGCCGGATGAGAAGACGATCTGCGATACGCGTTCGCTTAACGATGCCGATGTGAAGATGGCGACCACCTTTGACATCCTTTCACCCCTGCTTGCCATGGGCGCGCGCGGCACGATGCAGGAACAGCAGGTGAAATGGCTGGCCGAACGCCAGGCCTGCGGCGCCGATGCCGCCTGCCTCATGGCCGCCTATGACAAGCGGCTGAAGGAGTTGGACGAGACCTTCAAGATGATCAACAAGCCGCTTTGAATGCAAAAAGCCCGGCGATGCCGGGCTTGAATTTTTGACAGGGCTTATCCCTCTCCGTCATAGCCGGGCTTGTCCCGACCATCTAAGCACGCGAGATATATCCTTTACCGTCAATACCTTGGCAGGAGTTGGCAGATCCTCGGCACAAGGCCGAGGATGACGTGGAGAGGGTGCAGCCTTACTCCGGCAGGATGCGAACCGCGCCCTTGTCGGCACTGGCGGCGAAGGCGGCGTAGGCCTTCAGCGCGGTGGTGACGTTGCGCTTGCGCGGGGCCGCCGGCTTCCAGCCGAGCTTGTCCTGCTCGGCGCGGCGGGCGGACATTTCGCCTTCGGAAATCGCCAGGTTGATCGTGCGGTTGGGGATATCGATCTCCACGATATCGCCGTTGCGCACCAGGCCGATCGCGCCTCCTTGCGCCGCTTCCGGCGAGGCATGGCCGATGGACAGGCCCGAGGTGCCGCCGGAGAAGCGGCCGTCGGTGATCAGGGCGCAAGCCTTGCCGAGGCCCTTCGACTTCAAGTAGCTGGTCGGATAGAGCATTTCCTGCATGCCCGGGCCGCCCTTGGGGCCTTCGTAGCGGATGACGACGACGTCGCCGGCCTTGACCTCGTTCCCGAGAATGCCCTTCACCGCCGCATCCTGGCTTTCATAGACGACCGCCGGGCCGGAGAATTTCAGGATCGATTCGTCTACGCCGGCCGTCTTCACGATGCAGCCGTCGAGCGCGATGTTGCCGGAGAGCACGGCCAGGCCGCCATCCTTGGAAAAAGGATGTTCCACGGAGCGGATGACGCCGTTTTCGCCATCGGCATCCAGCTCGTCCCAGCGGGCTTCCTGGCTGAAGGCGACCTGGGTCGGGATACCGCCCGGCGCCGCACGGAAGAAGGTGCGCACGGTTTCGCTGCCGGTGCGGGTGATGTCCCAACGGTCGATGGCGTCGCCCAGCGTCGCCGCATGGACGGTCGGCGTGTCGCGATGGATCAGGCCGCCGCGCTCCAGCTCGCCAAGGATGCGCATGATGCCGCCGGCGCGATGGACGTCCTCCATATGAACATCCGCCTTGGCCGGGGCGACCTTGGAAAGGCAAGGCACACGGCGAGAAAGTTGGTCGATATCATCGAGGTCGAAGTCGATGCCGCCTTCATAGGCGGCTGCCAGGATGTGCAGAACCGTGTTGGTCGAACCGCCCATGGCGATGTCGAGCGACATGGCGTTTTCGAACGCCTTCTTGTTGGCGACGTTGCGCGGCAGGATGCTTTCGTCGTCCTGCTCGTAATAGCGGCGGGCGAGATCGACGATCAGGTGGCCGGCCTCGACGAACAGGCGCTTGCGGTCGGCATGGGTGGCGAGCGTCGAGCCGTTGCCCGGCAGGGACAGTCCGAGCGCCTCGGTCAGACAGTTCATCGAATTGGCGGTAAACATGCCCGAGCACGAGCCGCAGGTCGGGCAGGCCGAACGCTCGATGACCTTGACGTCCTCGTCCGAGATCTTGTCATCGGCGGCGGCGACCATGGCGTCGACGAGATCGAGCGCATGGGTCTTGCCGTGCAACACGACCTTGCCGGCTTCCATCGGGCCGCCGGAGACGAAGACGGCGGGGATGTTGAGGCGCATGGCGGCGTTCAACATGCCGGGGGTGATCTTGTCGCAGTTCGAGATGCAGACCATGGCATCGGCGCAATGCGCATTGACCATGTATTCGACCGAATCGGCGATGATTTCGCGCGAGGGCAGCGAATAGAGCATGCCGTCATGGCCCATGGCGATGCCGTCATCGACCGCGATGGTGTTGAATTCCTTGGCGACGCCGCCGGCCGCTTCGATTTCGCGGGCGACGAGTTGGCCGAGATCCTTCAGGTGGACGTGACCGGGCACGAACTGGGTGAAGGAGTTCACCACCGCGATGATCGGCTTGCCGAAATCGCCGTCCTTCATGCCCGTCGCGCGCCAAAGGCCGCGCGCACCGGCCATGTTGCGGCCATGGGTCGTGGTTCTCGAACGATATGCAGGCATGGTGTTATCCTCGACGTCGTTATATCAGGAAAATCTGGAAGCGCCCGGCAAGGACGTCAATGCCGCGCCCGTTAGCTCTTTATTTGTCGCATTTCCGGACGGAAAACCGTTTCACACTTTTCCTGGAAATGCTCTGGTGCCGTTCTCCTAACGCAAACGCCGGAATCTGTCACTATCGGGTCGGGCGATTCCGGTACGCCCGGGCGGACGGTGGATCAAATCTCACCTATCTTACACGAAAACGTGTCCGAAACCCGGTCCGATAGCGCGCCCTTCGCGTAACAAAATGCCATTCCCGCCCGTAATAGCGGTATAAATCCGCAACGCGCACTCAGGATGGTTCCCATGGCTGCCTATCGTCCACCGCATATTCCAAGCTCCGAAATCACCCCGCTCAGCGCCTGGCTGAACCGCCGGCAGTTCATCGCCGCCGCCGGGCTTGCCGCCGGCGGGCTGATTGCGACCAAGGCGCTCGGCGCGCCGCTGACGACCAAACCCGGCGCCTACAAGGTGGATGAAAAGACGACGCCGCGCGAGGACGTGACCACCTACAACAATTTCTACGAATTCGGCCTCGACAAGGGCGATCCGGCAAAACTGTCAGGCGATTTCAAGCCGCGCCCGTGGACGATTAAGGTCGACGGCATGGTCGCCAAGCCCGCCACCTTCGACATCGACACGCTGATCGCCGAATTCCCGCTCGAAGAACGCATCTATCGCATGCGCTGCGTCGAGGCGTGGTCGATGGTCATTCCCTGGGACGGTTTTCCGCTCGCCGCCCTGCTCGACAAGGTCGAGCCGCTCGGCAGCGCCAAATACGTCGCCTTCGAAACCATCGTTCGTCCCTCGGAAATGCCAGGGCAGAGCGGGCTATTCCAATCGTTGAACTGGCCCTATGTCGAGGGCCTGCGGCTCGATGAGGCTCGGCATCCGCTGACACTGCTTGCGGTCGGCCTCTATGGCGAAACCCTGCCGAACCAGAACGGCGCGCCGATCCGCCTCGTCGTGCCGTGGAAATATGGCTTCAAGGGCATCAAGTCGATCGTGCGCATCACGCTGACGGACCAGCAGCCGAAGAATACCTGGCAAATCACCAATCCCGGCGAATACGGTTTTTACGCCAATGTGAACCCGGAGGTCGACCATCCGCGCTGGAGCCAGGCGACCGAGCGGCGCATCGGCGAAGGCGGCTTCTTCTCGGCCGGCGCGCGCCGCCCCACGCTGCCCTTCAACGGCTATGCCGAAGACGTCGCCAGCCTGTACAGCGGCATGGATCTGCGGGCGAATTTCTGATGGCGACGGCGACGCTGATCTTCTCCAAGCGCTGGACCTCAGTTTCGGTCTGGCTGGTCTACGCCATCGGGCTGGTGCCGGCGGCCTGGTCCTTCTATCTTGGCGCAACGGGCGGGCTCGGGGCCGATCCGGTCAAGTCATTCGAGCTCCTGCTCGGGCTATGGACGCTGCGTTTCCTGATCCTGACATTAGCCGTCAGTCCCTTGCGGGAGCTCGGCGGCTGGAGCTTTTTGCGATACCGGCGAGCACTGGGATTGCTGACTTTCTATTATGCGGCCATGCATTTCACCGTGTATGCGGTGCTTGACCAGACGCTGATGCTCGACGCCATCATTGCCGACGTCCTGAAGCGGCCGTTCATCATGTTCGGCATGGCGGGGCTGGTGCTGCTTGTGCCACTGGCCGTCACCTCGAATGCGGCCTCGATCCGCACGCTCGGACCCAACTGGATAAAACTGCATCGGCTCGTTTATATCGTCGCGGCGCTTGGCGTGCTGCATTTCGCGCTGTCGACCAAAGTGCTGAGCCTCGAACAATATATCTATATCGGGCTGATCCTGCTGCTCATCCTCTATCGCGCCGTGCGGCCGATCCTGCGGGAGCCCAAACGCAAGCTCAATCGTCCCCGTAGGGCCTGACGTTATCTGCCAGATCCTCTGCGGTCATGCCGCGTCCGAGCAGATCGGCCGCCTGGCCATGCAGGAAGACGGCGGCGCAGGCCGCCTCGAAGGCCGGCACGCCTTGCGCCAGCAGGCCGCCGGTGATGCCGGCCAGCACGTCGCCGGAGCCGGCCGTCGCCAGCCAGGGTGGCGCGGTGGTGTTGATCGCCGCGCGCCCATCCGGCGCGGCGATCACCGTATCGGCGCCCTTGTAGATGACGACGCCATGGGCGCGGGCGGCGGCATCTTGCGCCTTCGCCACCTTGCCGAGCGTCTCGTCAGCGGCGATATCCGGAAACAGCCGTGCGAATTCGCCCTCATGCGGCGTCAGCACCAGCCTCGTCTCGCCCTCGGAAAACAACGCAAATAATGCTGCAGGATCGTCGCGGAAGGAACTGATGCCATCAGCATCCAGCACCAGCGAACGCTGCGCCAGAAGCGACACGAATTTTCGCGCTTTTTCGCCGATGCCGAAGGCCGGGCCGAGCACGAAGGTCGTAAGACGCGTATCCTCCAGCCAGTCCGCAAGCGCAGCGGCATCCTCGATCTCGCGCAGCATCACGGCGGTCAGCGACGCCGCATTGACCGCCAGCGCATCGCGGGGGGCTGCGACCGTCACCAGCCCGGCGCCGGCGCGAAAACCGGCGCGCGACGCAAGCCGCGCCGCTCCCGTATGTGTGGCCGAACCCGAAAAGACGACGAGATGGCCGCGCTTGAATTTATGCGAATCCGCATCCTCGCGTGGCATGACCGCACCCCACCAGCCGGGATCGTTGATCCGCAGCCTGCCGCCCCAGGCCTCCCTCACGAAGCGATGCGGAATGCCGATATCGAACACCTCCAAAGCACCGCAGAGCGTGCGTCCCGGCAGCAGCACATGCCCGGGCTTTCGCGTCATGAAAGTTACCGTGCGCGCCGCAGAAAAGGCCGAGCCCAGCGCAATGCCGCGCTCGCCGCACAGGCCGGAAGGAAGATCGACCGCCAGCACTGGCACGCCCGCTGCCTTCACCGCCGCTATGACGGCCGCGACCTCCTCCGAGACCGCCCGCGCGAGACCGGCTCCGAACAGCGCATCAATGACGAGATCACCGGCCTGCGGCGCGTAATCCGCCAGCGGCGCGGAGGGGATCGGGCACAGCGCGCGCGCCGTCCGGGCATCGCCCTTCAGCCGGCCGGGATCGCCGAGATGGAAGACATCGACCTTGCAACTGGACTCCAATAGGGCACGCGCCGCGACATAGCCGTCGCCACCATTGTTGCCCGGTCCGCAGAGCACCACGAAACGCAAGGCCTCGCCGAAATGGCGCAGTGCCGAAGCCGCGACCGCCTGCCCCGCCCGCTCCATCAGCCCGAAACTGTCGAGGCCGGAAGCCGCGGCGGCGGCATCGCAGCGATTCATTTCAGCGGGGGTGAGGAGCAGCATCGCAAGAAAATCGGCCATGCTTCATTGTCTGGCTCCATTCCGCCCAAAACACAATCGGAAAACAAAATGCCTTGACGTCGATAATTTATGCATATGCCCAATTTTTGAACATGTTCCTGCTGCCTGAAAAACAGGCGCTCTGTCCATCCGGGCGAACCCCACCGTAACCGGCGTCGATTCACATAAAATTTGGGCAGCAACGGCTGGCCTTTTTGAAAAATTCAGGCGAAAACCTTGGAGACGGACCATCGGAGGCAGCGACGCCAATGCCTGCGGTCGGTCTGGCATGCAATGTGCATGAGGGTCGCCGGCGGGAACATTCCTGCTGCAATGGGGAGAAGCGGAGAGATATTTTCTCATGAAAAAGATCGAAGCGATCATCAAGCCTTTCAAGCTCGACGAGGTGAAGGAAGCCCTTCAGGAAGTCGGCCTTCAAGGGATCACCGTCACGGAAGCGAAGGGCTTCGGTCGCCAGAAAGGCCACACGGAACTGTATCGCGGGGCGGAATATGTCGTCGATTTCCTTCCGAAAGTGAAAGTCGAAGTCGTATTGGCGGATGAAAACGCCGAAGCCGTGATCGAGGCCATCCGCAATGCGGCCCAGACGGGGCGCATCGGCGACGGAAAGATCTTCGTGTCCAACATCGAAGAGGTCATCCGTATCCGCACCGGCGAAACGGGCATCGACGCCATTTGAAATCTTAGCTCCGCCCCCTGAGGGCCGCGGAGCCTATATTCGTCATCTTATTCAAGGAAACCGTCTATGACGACCGCAAACGATATCCTGAAACAGATCAAGGAAAACGACGTCAAGTTCGTCGATCTGCGCTTCACCGATCCCAAGGGCAAGCTGCACCACGTCACGATGGACGTCGTCTGCGTCGACGAAGACATGTTTGCCGACGGCGTCATGTTCGACGGCTCCTCGATCGGCGGCTGGAAGGCGATCAACGAATCCGACATGGTGCTGATGCCGGATCCGGAAACGGTCCATATGGACCCGTTCTTCGCCCAGTCGACCATGGTTATCCTTTGCGACATCCTCGACCCGGTTTCCGGCGAAGCCTATAACCGCGATCCGCGCGGCGTCGCCAAGAAGGCCGAAGCCTATCTCAAGGCATCGGGCATCGGCGACACCGTCTATGTCGGTCCGGAGCCGGAATTCTTCGTGTTCGACGACGTCAAGTACAAGGCCGACCCTTTCAACACCGGCTTCAAGCTCGACTCCTCCGAGCTGCCGTCGAACGACGACACCGACTACGAGACCGGCAACCTCGGCCACCGTCCGCGCGTCAAGGGCGGCTATTTCCCGGTTCCGCCGATCGACAGCTTGCAGGACATGCGCTCGGAAATGCTGACCGTTCTCGGCGAGATGGGCGTCGTCGTCGAAAAGCATCACCATGAAGTCGCTTCCGCCCAGCACGAGCTCGGCATCAAGTTCGACACGCTGGTGCGCAACGCCGACAAGATCCAGCTCTACAAATACGTCGTGCATCAGGTCGCCAACGCCTATGGCAAGACCGCGACCTTCATGCCGAAGCCGATCTATGGCGACAACGGCTCGGGCATGCATGTCCACCAGTCGATCTGGAAGGGCGGCAAGCCGACCTTTGCCGGCGACGAATATGCAGGCCTGTCGGAAAGCTGCCTCTACTACATCGGCGGCATCATCAAGCATGCCAAGGCGCTGAATGCCTTCACCAACCCGTCGACGAATTCCTACAAGCGTCTCGTCCCGGGCTATGAAGCGCCGGTGCTGCTGGCCTATTCGGCCCGTAACCGCTCCGCCTCCTGCCGTATCCCGATCGGCTCCAGCCCGAAGGCCAAGCGCCTGGAAGTCCGCTTCCCGGATCCGGTCGCCAACCCCTACCTCTCCTTCGCCGCCATGCTGATGGCCGGCCTCGACGGGATCAAGAACAAAATCCATCCCGGCAAGCCGATGGACAAGGATCTCTACGACCTGCCGCCGAAGGAGCTGAAGAAGATCCCGACCGTCTGCGGCTCGCTCCGCGAAGCGCTGGAAAGCCTCGACAAGGACCGCAAGTTCCTGACCGCCGGCGGCGTCTTCGACGACGACCTGATCGACAGCTTCATCGAACTGAAAATGCAGGAAGTCATGCGCTACGACATGACCCCGCACCCGGTCGAATTCGACATGTACTACTCCGCCTGATCGGCGCGACGACTCTTTATTTTGTCGCATTTCCGGACGGAAAACCGGTATCCACTTTTCCTGGAAATGCTCTAAAGGCCCCGGTTTTGCCGGGGCCGGATATGGAACCGGCGGCCATTGGCCGCCGGTTTTGCTTTGGCTTACTGCTTTTTCAGACGCTGTTTCAGCAGGTTCAGATATTCCTCGTCTGCCCCTCCCGCCGCCGGCTGCTGCTGGACGGGCGCCTTGCAATCGGGCTTGTAATCGGCCTGCATACCCTTCTTGACGCAGATGCCGACCTGCCAGCCGGGCGGCAGCGCGGTCAGGTCGACGGTCTTCCACTTCGGATGGCCGCGCTCGGCGAGCTGGTCGAGATGACCGAGGATCAGGCTCGAGAAATCCGCCACCGCCTTGCAACTGTCGCGCTGATAAGCGTTGCGCTTGACGTCGTAATCATAGGTCATCAGCACCGCCTTGACCGCGATCAGGTCGAGCGGCTCGTCCTGGAAAGAATAGGTGCCGGCTTCGATGCGCGAGGGCGTGTAGGTGGCGAGCAGCGGCTGGTCCGTGATCGGCAGCAGGTGGAATTTCGCCGGGTCGATCTTGCTGTCGCGGAACAGTGGCGCCGGCGCGCCGGCCACGTAGAAGAAGGCGTCGATCTCGCCGGAAAGCAGCTTCGGCAGCGCCTCGTCGGGATTGAGCGGCAGGCGCTCGCCACCCTTGACCTGCAGGATATCGAGGATCAGCGACGAGGTCAGGAAAGTGCCGCTATCCTTCTTGCCGACGGCGATCTTATGTCCGGCCAGCCCCTTGAGGTCGGCGATGTCCTTGCGGGCGAGCACATGGACTTCTTCGTTATAGAGCGGGAACATGATGCGCACGCCGCGCACCGCCTGCTGCACATCGGGATCGTTAGCCTCGAAGGTTTTCAAATATTCCAGCACGTCGCTCTGGACGATGCCAAACTGGGTGTTGCGGCGATTGCGCACGCCGACGAAGTTTTCCAGCGAGCCGGCGCTTTCGATGACGTTGAGCGTCTGGCCGCATTCCTTGCCAAGCGCGGCGATATCGCGGCCGATCTGGATATAGGTGCCGGTCGGCGCGCCCGTCATGATGCTGCGCTCGAATTCCGCCGCAAGCGTGCCGGTTCCCGCCAAAATCATCACCGCCGACGCCAGCGCCGCACCCCACCGAACCACCATGTTCCCTCCTTTTCGCGTTTGATCAGCAGTCGCTCTGCAAATCCCGGATCATGTTGCGCAGCGTCACCAGCGGTACACGCCCGAAGGCGCTCTCCAGCGCGGTCGCCACGCAGGCGCCGGCGATCAATTGCCGCTTGAGATCGTCACGCTTGTCATCGCTAAGCCCGGCAAGGCCCGGCGTGCGTCCCAGCACGCGCTCCACCGTATCGGCCGGGCGCGGCGTCACGGTCTCGGTGGGCGCCGCAGGCTGCTCGGCGGCAGGTGGTCCACCGGCGGGCTGATCGCCTGAAGGCTCCCTGGTCGCCTGCTGCGACAGCGCATCGCGCTCGGCGGTGACGCGGGCCAGATCCGCCTGCAGGCGCTGCTGCGACTGGCGCGCCGCAGCGAGATCGCCACTTATACGCGCCAGCGCCTGGCGGGCATCGTTGGCCGCCTTTGCCTGCTCACCAGCTTCGGTCTTCGTCTTGTCCAGTTCGGCAGTCAGCGTCTTGATGGTCAGGCTGGTCTCGCGGGCCACCTGCATACTGTCCATCTCGCTGTCGCGGGCCTTGTCGCGCTCCGCCGCCGCACTGCGAAGATTGGCCTGCGCCTCATCGAGGCTGGCCTTGAGGTCGCCGGTCTGCTTCAGCGCCGCATCGCGGGCCTGCTCGGCATCGGCCAGCGCTTTGGTCAGACGGGCGCGGGCGCCGTCGGCATCGGTGTTGCCCTGCTCGGCCAGTGTCAGACGGCGGGTAAGGCCGTCGATCTGCGCCCGCAGGCCGGCTGCCTCGTTGCCCAGGCGATCATTGTCTTGCTGCAGCTTGTCGCGGGATTGGGTCATCCGCGCCAAGTCGTCCTGCAGCTTGCGCTCCTCGGCGTCGGCGGCCTGATTGTCCTTGGACTTGTCGCCATCGGCGGCCATCAGTTTCAGGGTCAGATCGTCGAGTTCGGCGGACTGGCGGCGAACCTGATCGGCGAGCTTGTCGCGCTCCTCCTGCACCGCCTGGTAGGTCTGGCGCTCCTGATGGCCGGCGTAACGCACATAACCATAGCTTCCGGCGGCGCCGATCAGCAGGCTCGCGACGATCGCCAGCACCATGCCGGAGGAATTGCCGGGTCGGCGGCCGTTCGTCGTCCCGCCTCTGCCCCATTGATTGGTCACGGATATCACCCGGAATGCGGTTGCATGGAGGATTGAGGTAGCGCGAAACGGCCGCAGGCGCAAGCAAGCCGGGGCGGACGCACACGGAGGCGGCAGCCGTTTCCCCTTGAGACAGGTGAATCAGCCCTTGTCGCCCTATGACAGGATTTTAACAGCAATGCCGTGAAACTCTTGATCGTGGCGACCGTTATCACCACATACAGGACGAAAGGAAAATGCCATGAAACAGAGCAACGCGAAATTCAATATCGGTGAAGTCGTCCGCCACCGGGTTTTTCCGTTCCGCGGTGTTGTCTTCGATGTTGACCCCGAATTCGCCAACACCGAAGAATGGTGGAACGCAATTCCGGCGGAAATCCGTCCGCACAAGGACCAGCCTTTTTACCACATCCTCGCCGAAAACGACGAGACGGAATATGTGGCCTATGTCTCGGAGCAGAACCTGATCTCCGACCAAAGCGGCACGCCGCTGCGCAATCCGCAGGTCATGCAGATTTTCGATCCGCAGTCGGCCGGCCGTTACCGTCCGAAGTTCAATATCGCTCACTAAGCATTTCCAGGAAAAGTGTGAAGCGGTTTTCCGTCCGGAAATGCGTCATATAGATCTGAAGCAATCGTCCTCCCAAGACGAAAAAGCCCGGCCGCGACAATCGCGACCGGGCTTTTCTTTGCCTCAAAGGGCAGATTACTGCTGAGTGGCAGCCTTCTGAGCGTCTTCCAGCTTCTTACGGGCTTCCTCGGCCTTCTTTTGCATGCCTTCTTCCAGGCTGCGCTGGCTTTCGGCCAGCTTCGATTCGGACATCGGCTCGCCGTCATAGGCGCCGGTGAAACCGGTCAGCGGAATCTTGATCGGGTTCGGGGCGCGGCGGAAGTTGATCGAGGTGAAGACGACCTCGTTGCCCTTCTTCAGCGATGCGATCATGGCGTCGGTCAGGACGATTTCGGCGGTGCAGCGGTCGGGCAGGCAGACGGCATAATCCAGCTTCTGGCCCTTGCCGCCGTCGATCTGCATAACGACGCCCGGCGGGATCAGGCGCGCGGAGGGAACCGAGACCTGGAGCAGCTTGCGATTGACCTTGCCCGAGACCGAGATCAGGCCGACGGCGGTGATCATCTGGCCGCTATTGGCGCGCAGGATGTTCTGAACCGCACAGATGTCGTTGTCTTCCTGCTTCGAGCAGGTCTTGAACCAGCCGAGCGGCGGCTGGCCGGCGGGTGCGGCCTCCTGCGCGCTGGAGACGGACGGCATCGCCGCTGCGCCGAAAGAAACTGCGAGCGCCGAGAGGGCTGCACGCGTGAAAGTGGTTGCCTTGATCATCATAACGAAATCCGTCTCCTGAAATCCGGTGCCCGGGCGGTTCTCCACCGGTCCCGACTGATTTGGTCCATTCCGCCGTCACCTGTCGCGCAAATGAGGCAAATACATGACCCCCGATCCTGGCACCCTGTTACATCGCAGCGCAGCGGATATCCAGCTTTTCTTTGAACTCCACCGCGTTCAACGTGAGATTTTTGATGTTCGACGCCTCGAAATAGCCTTATGGCGCGGCAGTTTAAGCTTCGCATAAACCCTGGAGCGACATGCAGCCGGTGGCAACCGAGTAGAGACATGCGCTAACATGCCGCCTACAAGGATTCGGGAAGGCCGCCGCCCTGCCCGGACAGCAGATCAAAGGAACGTCTCTCCGGTGCGCCGTCTCTTCGCCATAGCCCTCGTCTCCCTCCTTTTCTGGAGCCCGCTTGCCGCCGAACCGCTGCATGGCATCGCCATGCATGGAGACGTGTCGTTGCCCAGGGATTATGCGCATTTCCCTTACGTCAATCCCGAGGTCAAGAAGGGCGGCCGGATCACCTACGGCGTCGTCGGCACCTTCGACAATCTCAACCCCTTCATCCTGAAGAGCATGCGCACCACGGCGCGCGGCATGTGGGATCCGCAATTCGGCAACATGATGTTCGAATCGCTGATGACCCGCTCCGCCGACGAGCCCTTCTCGCTCTATGGTTTGCTGGCCGAAACCGTGGAATGGGACGAGGCGCGCAGTTTCATCCAGTTCAACCTCGATCCGCGCGCACACTGGTCGGACGGAAAGCCGGTGACGCCGGAGGATGTGATCTTCACCTTCGAGCTGCTGCGCGACAAGGGCCGCACGCCCTTCAGCCGGCGCATGGAGGCAGTCGCCAAGCTGGAAAAGGTCGGGGAGCGCTCGGTACGCTTCACCTTCAACGACAAGGCAGACCGCGAGACGCCATTGATCATCGCCGCCTACACGCCCGTGCTGCCGAAACATGCGACCGTCCCTGAAAGCTTCGAGCAATCGACGCTGGCGCCGCCAATCGGTTCAGGCCCCTACAGGATCAAGTCGATCAATCCCGGCGAGCGCATCGTCTACCGGCGCGATCCGAACTATTGGGGCAAGGACATCCCGTCCAAAGTCGGTTTCGACAATTACGACGAGATCGCGGTGGAATATTTTCTGCAGGAAAGCACGCTGTTCGAGGCCTTCAAGAAGGGCGAGGTCGATATCTATCCCGAAGGCAATCCCAGCCATTGGGACCGGGCCTATGATTTCCCCGCGGTCGCCTCTGGCAAAGTGATCAAGGACGTATTCAAGCCGAAACTGCCAACCGGCATGCTCGGCTTCGTCTTCAACACCCGCCGCCCCTATTTCGCCGATGCCCGGCTGCGCAAGGGCCTGTCGCTGGTGTTCGATTTCGAATGGGCAAACCGCAACCTGTTCGAAAATGCCTATACCCGCACCCAGAGCTACTGGCAGAATTCCGACCTTTCCAGCCTCGGCGTGCCGGCCAGTCCGCTGGAGCGCGAGATGATGGGCGACATCACCGCACGCATCGATCCCGCCGTGCTGGACGGCAGCTATCGGCTGCCGGTGACCGATGGGTCGGGTCGGGACCGAAAGGTGCTGAAACAGGCCGTCGACCTGCTGAAGCAGGCCGGCTATTCGATCCGGGGCGGCCAGATGGTCGATGCCAAGGGAACGCCGCTCGCCTTCGAGATCATGACCCAAAATGCCGATCAGGAGAAGCTGGCGCTCGCCTATCAGCGCTCGCTCCGGGCCTTGGGCATCGCGCTGACGGTGCGTACCGTCGATGATTCGCAATATCAGAACCGGACGATCGCCTTCAATTTCGACATGGTGATGAAAAGCTTCACCTCCTCGCTGTCACCGGGCATCGAGCAGGTGTCGCGCTGGGGGTCGCTTGCCCGCGACAGGCAGGGGAGCGAGAACTACGCCGGAACCGCCGATCCCGATATCGACAGGCTGATCAACAACATGCTGACCGCCCGCACGGCCGAAAGCTTCCAGGCGGCGGTGCGTTCCTTCGACCGGATGCTGATTTCAGGCAGCTATTTCGTACCGCTTTATCATCTCGGCGAACAATGGATCGCCCGTCACAAGACCATCGGAAGACCCGACACCCTGCCGCTCTACGGTTATCAACTCCAGACCTGGTGGGATGCGCGGGCACAATAGAAGACGGTTCCCTTCCGGTAACCGGTTGAACGGATGCCGTCGGGCGCATACATGGTCTGAAACCGGCCAGCAGCGCGAAAGGACTCACAGCCCATGGAAACCATCACCATCGACATCGTTTCGGACGTGGTCTGCCCCTGGTGCTATCTCGGCAAGGCGCGGTTGGAAAAGGCGCTCAGCGAGGTCGCCGGCGACATCGAGGCCGAGATCAACTGGCGGCCCTATCAGCTCAATCCCGATTACCCGGCGGAAGGGGTCGATCAGCAGACGACGCTGGCGGCAAAACTCGGCGGCAAGGAAAACATGGATCGCGCCCACCAGACGCTGACGCATCTGGGCGAAGAGGTCGGCATCCATTTCAATTTCGACGCCATCAAGATCGGTCCCAACACGATGGATGCGCATCGCCTGCTGCTCTGGGCGCATACCGAGGGCCACGAGATGCAAAATACCGTCGCCGGCCTGCTGTTCAAGGCGAATTTCGAGGAAGGCCGCAATGTCGGCGATCATGCCGTACTGCTCGACATCGCCGAACAGGCGGGCCTTAACCGCGCCGTCATCGCGAAGCTTCTGGAATCGGACGCGGATCGCGACATGATCGAGAAAGAAATAGAGCAATCGCGCCGCATGGGCGTCAGCGGCGTGCCCTTCTTCGTCTTCGAGCAGAAATATGCCGTCAGCGGCGCCCAGACGCCGGAGCTTCTCGTCGGCGCGCTGCGCGACATCGCCCGCATGAAGGCCGAGGCCCGCGCCAAGGCCAACTGACACCCGCGAAATCGGATGACGACTCGCGCCGGAAACGCTAAGAGAGCCATTCTTTTCCAGCGTTTTTCCGGCGGCTGCATCGCGCGGCCGGTATCGGCGGCGCTTTCTGCCATCGGAGTGTCACCCGTGTCCACAGACCAGCGTCTGAAGGGCGTCGTGCTCGGCTTTGCCGCCTTCGCCGCCTTTTCGTTCAGTGATGCCAGCATCAAGCTGATCGAAGGCGCGCTTTCGCCCTATGAAACCGCGTTTTTCGGCGCCGTCTTCGGCCTGGTTGCCATGCCGTTCCTGGTGAAGAAGGGCGACCGCTGGAGCGACGTGGTGCGCTCCACCAACCGGCCGCTCTGGCTGCTGCGCTTCGCCTGCGCCGCCTCCGGCGCCATCGGCAGCGTCGTCGCCTTCACGCATCTGAGCATGGCGGAAGCCTTCGCGCTGATCTTCCTGCTGCCCTCCTTCGTCACCATCATGTCGGTGGTGTTTCTCAAGGAGGTCGTCGGCATCCGCCGCTGGCTGGCGGTGCTGGTCGGCTTCCTCGGCGTGCTGGTGGTGCTGCGGCCCGGCTTTCGCGAATTGTCCATCGGCCATCTCGGCGCGATCGTTGGCGGCTTCAGCGGCGCGATCTCCATCGTCATCTTCCGGGCCATGGGGCCGAAGGAAAAGAACATCTCGCTCTACGGCGCCGGCGTCTTCGGCTGGATGGCGATCAGCGCGGCGCTGATGGTGCCGGGTTTCATCTGGCCGACGCCGGAACAATGGCTCTATCTCGCCGGCTTCGGCCTGCTGGCGGCGCTCGCCAACGTGCTGATGATGTATGCCGCGACCTATGTCGAGGCGGGGATCATCGGCCCGATCCAGTATAGTCAGATGCTATGGGCGATCCTGCTCGGCTATCTCGCCTTCGGCGACGGCGTCGACATGCCGACCTGGGCCGGCATCGTGCTGATCGTCGGCTCGGGCCTGATGACGCTGGTGCGCGAGCGCAAGCGCGGCACGCGCCTGCCCCCGCCCCTCGGCGCCGATGCGCAGGCGGCCGTCGCCGTCACGCCCCAGGAAGACAAATAGCTTATGCGAGGCGCGGGCGCAGCCTGATCTGCGTCAGCACCGAATTGGCGATGAAGCAGGCCTCGTGCGCCTCATGATGCAAGGCCTCGTGGCGCGCCTTGTCGATGGGCGTCTCCGGCGAAAACCGCACCTCCGGCTGCAACGTCACCTCGATCATCGCAAGCTTGCCCTCGGCATTGCGCGCCATGATGCCTTCGGCCATGTCCTCATAGGCATCGATGCGGAAGCCGGCCTTGGCGGCAATCGAGAGGAACCACAGCATATGGCAGGAGGAGAGCGAGGCGACGAAGGCCTCCTCCGGATCGACGGCGGCTTCCACCGAGAGCGGCAGCGGCACGACATGTTTCGACGACGAGGCCGGCACGCTGATATTGCCGTCGAAATGCCAGACATGGGCGCGCGAATAGCGGTTGTCGACGAAATCCTCACCCTCGCCCCGCTTCCAGTCGATCGTCACCGTGTAGGTCGCCATTTCGTCTCACTCCATTCTCAAGTCGATTCGCACTGTCCGATATACCGGCGGCACTGACCATCACTTTTTGTCGAGAAGCCCCGCAAGCTGGGTCATGACCGTGGCCGCGCCCGCCAGCCGCTTCTCCGGCGTCGGCAGGTCGCGGCTGAGGAAGACGCTGTGATCCGGGCGGATCTTCGCCATCGTTCCCTGCTTGGCGATATAGCCGACCAGCGCCGCCGGATCGGGGAATTCGCGGTTGCGGAACTGCACGACGACGCCCTTCGGCCCGGCCTCCAGCTTCTCGACATTGGCCTTGCGGCACAGCGACTTGACGTAGACGATCTTCAGCAGGTGCTGCACCTCGATGGGCAGAGGCCCGAAGCGGTCGATCATCTCCGCGCCGAAACCGTCGATATCGCGCAGTTCGGTGATTTCGCCGAGGCGGCGATAGAGGCCCATGCGCAGATGCAGGTCGGGCACGTAATCGTCGGGGATCATCACCGGCGTGCCGACCGAGATCTGCGGCGACCAGCCGCTGTCGACGATGTCGTCGTCGCCCTTCACCTCGGCCACCGCCTCCTCCAGCATCTGCTGGTAAAGCTCGAAGCCGACTTCCTTGATATGGCCGGATTGCTCCTCGCCGAGCAGGTTGCCGGCCCCGCGGATGTCGAGGTCGTGGCTGGCGAGCTGGAAGCCGGCGCCCAGCGTATCCAGCGATTGCAGCACCTTGAGACGCCGCTCTGCGCCCGTGGTCAGCACCTTGTTGACCGGCAGCGTCAGCAGCGCGAAGGCGCGCACCTTGGAGCGGCCGACACGGCCACGGATCTGGTAAAGCTGCGCCAGGCCGAACATATCGGCGCGGTGGACGATCAGCGTATTGGCGGTGGGCACGTCGAGGCCGGATTCGACGATGGTGGTCGAGAGCAGCACATCGTATTTGCCGTCATAGAAAGCATTCATGATGTCTTCCAGCTCGCCCGCCGCCATCTGGCCATGGGCGATGGCGACCTTCAGTTCCGGCACGTCCGATTGCAGGAAAGCCTGGATATCGGCGAGATCCGAGAGGCGCGGGCAGACGTAAAAACTCTGGCCGCCGCGATAATGCTCGCGCATCAGCGTCTCGCGGATCACAAGCGGATCGAAGGGCGAGATGAAGGTGCGCACCGCCATGCGGTCCACCGGCGGCGTGGTGATCAACGACAGCTCGCGCACGCCGGTCATCGCCAGCTGCAGGGTGCGCGGGATCGGCGTCGCCGAGAGCGTCAACACATGGACGTCGCTCTTCAGCTCCTTCAGCCGCTCCTTGTGCTTAACGCCGAAATGCTGCTCCTCGTCGATGATCAGCAGGCCGAGATTGGCGAAGTTGATGCCGGAGCCGAGCAGCGCATGGGTGCCGACCACCACATCCACCTTGCCATCGGCGACTTCCTTCTTGGTCTGCGACAGCTCCTTGGAGCCGACGAGGCGCGAAGCCTGGGCGATGCGGATTGGAAAGCCGCGCAGGCGCTCGGAGAAAGTCTTGAAATGCTGGCGGGCAAGCAGCGTTGTCGGCACGACGACGGCCACCTGCACGCCGTTCATGGCGGCGACGAAGGCGGCGCGCAGCGCCACTTCCGTCTTGCCAAAGCCGACATCACCGCAGACGAGGCGATCCATCGGCCGCCCGGCGCCGAGATCGTCGCGTACCGAATCGATGGCGGTCATCTGGTCGTCGGTCTCGTCATAGGGGAAGCGGGCGGCGAATTCGTCATAGAGCCCGTCCGGCGCGGCCAGCACCGGCGCGTGGCGCATCATGCGCTCGGCGGCGATGCGGATCAGGCCGTCGGCCATGTCCAGCAGCTTTTTCTTGAGCTTGGCCTTGCGCATCTGCCATGCGCCGCCGCCCAGCTTGTCGAGTTGCACCTCGGTGCCCTCACCACCGTAGCGCGACAGCAGGTCGATGTTTTCGACCGGCAGGAACAGTTTGGCGTCGTCGGCATATAACAGCTCAAGGCAGGCGTGGGGGGCACCCGCCGCCTCGATGGTCCTCAGGCCGATGAAGCGGCCGATGCCGTGCTCGGCATGGACGACGATGGAACCCTCGTCCAGACCGGCGACCTCGGCGATGAAATCCGCCCCGCGCTTGCGGCGCTTGGCGCGGCGCACCATGCGGTCGCCCAGAATATCCTGCTCGCCGATGACGACGAGATCGCCGGATTCGAAGCCGGATTCGATGCTCAGCACGGTCGAGGCCGCCTCGCCCTTGTCGAGCTTAGACAAATCCTTCAGCGCCTTGACCGGCTTGATGCGCTCCAGCCCGTGTTCGTTCAGCACCTGCAGCAAGCGGTCGAGCGAGCCTTCCGACCAGCCCGAGATCAACACCTTGCGGCCCTTGGCGCGGCGCTCGCCGATATGCTTGACGGCGAGGTCGAAGACGTTGATGCGCTCGCCGCTTTCCGCCTCGCTCGCGGTCTTCGCCCAGCGCGGGCCGGCATGGGCGTCCACGGTGACGACCTTGCGGTCGACGCCTTCCATCTCGTTGAAGGGCGACAGGCGGATGGCCGCGAACATGTCCAGCGTTTTGCCGAAGGTTTTCGCGTCAAGATAAAGCTGGCCGGGGGAAACGGGCTTGTAGGGCGTGCCCTGCGCCATCTGGCCCTTGCCCTGATGGCCGGAATTCTGCCGCGCCTCGAAGTAATCGAGCACCAGCTTGGAGCGCTCTTCCGCCGCCTCGCGCACCGTATGATCGGTGACGATGAGGAAACCCTTGAGATAATCGAAGGCGGTTTCCAGCTTTTCGTAGAACAGCGGCAGCCAATGCTCCATGCCAGCATAACGGCGGCCTTCGGAGACGGCGACATACAGCGCATCGTCGCGGGTTGCCGCGCCGAACAGCGACAGGTAATTCTTGCGGAAGCGGGAAATCGTATCCGGCGTCAGCGTCACCTCGCTCATCGGGTTGAGATCGAGCGAGCGGGCCTGGCCGGTGGTGCGCTGGCTGGCGGGATCGAAGGTGCGGATTGTTTCAAGCGAATCGCCGAAGAAATCGAGGCGCACCGGCTCTTCCGTGCCCGGCACGAAGACATCGAGAATACCGCCGCGCACGGCAAATTCGCCGACCTCGCGCACGGTGGCGACGCGGTCGAAGCCGTTGCGCTCCAGCCTTGCGGCGATATCGTCCATGCGGATCGTCTGGCCGGGCTTGGCGGAGAAGGCGAGGCTTTCGATGATGTCGCGCGGCGCGATCTTCTGCAGCATCGCATTGACGGTGACCAGCAGGATCGCCGGATGCGGCTTCTTGGCATAGGCGATCAGTCCGGAGAGCGCCGCAAGCCGGCGCGCGGAGACATCGGCGCTGGGCGAGACGCGGTCATAGGGCAAACAATCCCAGGCCGGCAGCGTCATGACCGGGATATCGGGCGCGGCAAACCCTAGCATCTGCTCGATATCGGCCATGCGCTGGCCGTCCGACAGCACATAGGCGACGGGACGGCCGGTGCGCGCCAGTTCGGCGATGAGAAACGGCTCCATGCCCGCCGGCACATTGGCGACGGTCAGCGACGAATCGACGCTCGCAAGCAGCTTCGGATCGAAACCGGGAATCATTCCTTGGTCCTTACCTTTTCGATGAGCACCGGATCGAAATCCGGCCGATAGGCGGCGATGCGGGCGAACATCGGGGTCAGCATATGCTCAGGCGTTTCGGCAGCACCGGTGATCCAGCGCACCAGATCGTTGTCCTCCTCGGCCATGATCCGCTCCAGCTCGTCCAGATCGGCATCGCCGAGAACAGCTATCTCGTCCTCCGCGAACTGGCCGAGAACCAGATCCATCTCACGAATGCCGCGATGCCAGCAGCGATAGAGAATCCGGCGGCGGCGGGGGTCGAGATCGGCGCTCGTGCGGCTGATGCTTGTCATGACGGAAGCTTTCTAACGGAACGGGATGACGATTGTTTCGGCGATGCGGAAGATTTCGCGGACGTAAAGGCCCCCTCATCTGTCCTGTCGGACATCTTCTCCCCGCCGGGGAGAAGAAGAAGGCCGGATGCTTCCGTCCGGTGACATGCAAGGACACCAGAGGAGAATGGCAGCTTTTCCTCATCTCCCCTTCTCGCCAGCGGGGAGAAGGTGCCGGCAGGCGCATGAGGGGGCGCGCGAAGCGCAAATGCCGCCCCGGCGAACAACGTCGGGGATCGGGCGGCAAATCCGGTGGGAAGCGCAGTCTCTGGCATCGTGGCGAATCTTTTTGGCCGCCGCGGCGCGGTTGATGCCGCAGCGTTGAAAGGAGGACAGGGGTATATAGCGGCTGCTTTGGCGATTGTCAGCCTTGCCAAGAGCGCATTTCTCGTCGCATTTTGCCGGGCATGCGCCCTGCTTTGCTCGATCCCCTGTTCGCTTCCGTTTCCTCCCTCCCCGGCGTCGGCCCGAAGCTGGGGGAACTTCTGGCGCGGCTGCTCGGCCGCGAGGATGCCGAGGATGCGCGCGTGCTCGACCTCCTGTTCCATGCGCCGAGTTCCATCGTCGACCGCCGCAACCAGCCGGGCATCGCGCTCGCCCCCGAAGGCGTGATCGTGACCATCACCGGCCGCATCGACCGCCACCAGCCGCCGCCGCCAGGCAAATCCTCGATGCCCTACCGCGTCTTCCTGCATGACCAGACCGGCGAGCTGGCGCTGACCTTCTTTCGCGCCAAGGGCGACTGGCTCAGCAAGGCACTGCCCATCGACGAGACCGTGACCGTCAGCGGCAAGGTCGACTGGTTCAACGGCCGCGCCTCCATGGTCCATCCCGATTACATGGTGAAGGCATCCGAGGCGCAGAACTTGCCGCTGGTCGAGCCGATCTATCCGATGACCGCGGGCCTTTCGTCGAAGGTGCTGCGCAAGGCGATCGACGGGGCGCTGGCCCGCCTGCCGGTGATGCCCGAATGGGCGGACCCGGCGCTGGCTCAGAAACAGGGTTTTCCCGAGGTCGACGAGGCCTTCCGCGCGCTGCATGATCCGCGCGACGAGATGGATATCGATCCGCAGTCTCCGGCGCGGCGGCGGCTTGCCTATGACGAATTCCTGGCTGGGCAGGTATCGCTGTCGCTGGTGCGGCAGAAGCTGCGCAAGGTCGCCGGCCGGCCGGTTCACGCTACGGGAGCGATCAGCAAAAGAATTCTCGCCGCCCTGCCCTTTTCGCCCACCCGCAGCCAGACGGAAGCGGTGGCCGATATCCTCAAGGACATGGCCGGCAACCAGCGCATGCTGCGGCTGCTGCAGGGCGATGTCGGCTCCGGCAAGACGCTGGTGGCGCTGCTCTCCATGGCGGCGGCCGTCGAAAGCGGCGGACAGGCGGTGCTGATGGCCCCGACCGAAATCCTCGCCCGCCAGCATTTTTCGACCATCTCGAAGCTGGCCGACGCCGCCGGCATCACCGTCGACGTGCTGACCGGCCGCACCAAGGGTCGCGAGCGCGAGGCGATCCTCGAACGCATTGCATCCGGCGAAACCCAGATCGTCATCGGCACGCATGCGCTGTTCCAGGATGCCGTCGCCTATCACGACCTCGCGCTCGCCATCGTCGACGAACAGCACCGTTTCGGCGTGCATCAGCGCCTGCGCCTAACCGCCAAGGGCATCTCGCCGCATATGCTTGTCATGACCGCGACGCCGATCCCGCGCACGCTGGTGCTCGCCGCCTTCGGCGACATGGACGTTTCCAAGCTCACCGAAAAGCCGGCCGGCCGCAAGCCGATCCAGACCGTCACCGTACCGACCGAGCGAATCGGCGATATCGTTAGCCGGCTCAAAAGCGCCATTTCCGAGGGCAAGAAGGCCTACTGGATCTGCCCGCTGGTCGAGGAATCGGAGGAATCCGACCTGATGTCGGCGGAGGAGCGCCATGCGACGCTGGCGCAGGTCTTCGGCGCCAATGTCGGCCTCGTGCATGGCCGGATGAGCGGCAGCGAGAAGGATGCCGTGATGCTCGCCTTCAAGAACGGCGAGTTGCGGCTGCTGGTGGCGACGACGGTGGTCGAGGTCGGCGTCGACGTGCCGGATGCGACGATCATGGTCATCGAGCATGCCGAGCGCTTCGGCCTTGCCCAGCTCCACCAGTTGCGCGGCCGCGTCGGGCGCGGCGACGAGGCTTCCACCTGCATCCTGCTCTACAAGGGGCCGCTCAGCGAGACCGGCCATGCGCGGCTGTCGATCCTGCGCGACACGGAAGACGGTTTCGTCATCGCCGAGGAGGATCTGAAGCTGCGCGGCGAAGGCGAGTTGCTCGGCACCCGCCAATCCGGCACGCCGGGTTTCCGCATTGCCAGTCTCGAAGCCCATGGCGACCTGCTGGAAATCGCCCGCAAGGATGCGGCCTATCTGCTGGAAAAGGATCCAGAATTGACGAGCGCCCGAGGCGAAGCGATCCGTACCCTGCTCTATCTGCACCGCCGCGATGAAGCGATCCGTTTCCTCAGGGCCGGATAAATTAGTCGGCTAAGCATCTACTGGCGTTGTCTTCTCGACATAATCGGGCGTGATCAGTCCGCCTGAGATTAGTAGCTTGGCGCCATCCTCTGCGCTCATGTCGAGCACGATGACGTCCTTCTTCGGCACGAACAGCAGGAAGCCGGCGGTCGGCACCGGGGTCGGAGGCAGGAAGACGGTGACCATTTCCTGCCCCAGGCGATCGAAACGGCTGGCGATTTCGCCCTTGGCATCGCCGGCGATGAACACCAGCGACCACAGGCCCGGGCTCGGATACTGGATCAACCCGACCTTCTTGAAGGTGGTCGAACGCTCCTGCAACACGGTCTCGAAAATCTGCTTGATGGAACTGTGGACGGTGCGGACCATCGGTGTGCGCCGCAGGATCGATTCGCCGAAATTGACGATGGAACGGCCGATCAGGTTCTTGCCGAGAAAGCCGATGATGGTGATGAACACCACCGCGATCAGCAGGCCGAAGCCCGGAACGGCGAATTTCAGGTAGCTTTCAGGATTGTAGCGCGCGGGGATATAGGGCTTTACCCAGCTATCCGCCCAGTGAATGAACGTCCAGGTCAGCCAGATGGTAATCGCTATCGGTGCGCAAATGATCAACCCGGTCAGGAAGTTGTTGCGCACCCGCGTGGCGATGCCTTCGCTCTTCGGAGTGTCCGTCATGTGCCGCCCGAACGTTCCGCCGCGTCAACAGTCGAATGCTTCATGATACCGAACATTGCCGCAAGCCATCGGGCCTGACAAGGCAAGCGCCAAAAAATATTGCGGCGCACAACCGGGGAAGACGACGCCCTCCTCGTTGCGGAAGCCGAATTTCTTATAAAACTCCGGGTCGCCCATGACGACGCAGCCCTTCGCACCGGCAGCGGCCAAGCGCTGCAGGCCTTCGCGGATCAGCGCCGAGCCGATGCCCTTGCCCTGCGCTTCCGGGGCAACGGAGACCGGCCCGAGTCCATACCAGTCCGCCGTGCCGTCGTCGATGGACACGGGCGAAAAGGCGATATGGCCGACGACCCCTGCGCCCTCCTCCGCCACCAGCGACAGCGTCAGGGCGTTTTCGGCGCGCAGGCGGGCGACGATGATGTGTTCGGTCTGGTTGCTATGAGGGTGGTCCGCGAAGGCGGCGACGGTCACGGCCTCGATGGCGGCGGCATCCCCAGGCCTTTCGGCGCGCAGCATCATTCGACGGTCACCGACTTGGCGAGGTTGCGGGGCTGATCGACATCCGTGCCCATGAAGACGGCGGTGTGATAGGCGAGCAACTGGATCGGCAGCGAGAAGATCATCGGCGCGATGATCTCGTCGACTTCCGGCAGGACGATGGTGGCGACGGTCGGCAGGGTCGAGGCGGCCGCGCCCTTCTCGTCGGTGATGAAGATGATGCGGCCGCCGCGGGCGGCGACTTCCTGCATGTTCGACACCGTCTTTTCGAAGAAGCGGTCATGCGGGGCGATGACGATGACCGGCATGTTCTCGTCGATCAGGGCGATGGGGCCATGCTTCAGCTCGCCGGCGGCATAGCCTTCGGCATGGATATAGGAGATTTCCTTGAGTTTCAGCGCCCCTTCCATCGCCAGCGGGTAGCTGGTACCGCGACCGATATAGAGCACGTCCTTGCATTTCGACAGCTCGCGCGACAGCGCTTCCATCTGCGGCTGGATGAGGTTCAGCACCCGGCTCATGATGCGAGGCATTTCGGTGAGGTGCCGCACCAGCGTCTTTTCGGTGGCTTCGTCGATGGTGCCACGGGCACGCGCCGCGCCGATGGCGAGCGAGGCAAGCACCGCGAGCTGGCAGGTGAAGGCCTTGGTCGAGGCGACGCCGATTTCCGGGCCGGCGAGGATCGGGAAGATGGCATCGGCCTCGCGCGCGATGGTCGATTCGGTGACGTTGACCACCGCGCCGATCTTCAGCCCCTGCTCCTTGCAATAGCGCAGCGAGGCCAGCGTGTCGGCGGTCTCGCCGGATTGGGAAATGAACAGTGCGGCCTGATCGGGCGATAGCGGCATTTCGCGATAACGGAATTCCGAGGCGACGTCGATTTCCACCGGCAGGCGGGCGTAACGCTCGAACCAGTATTTGCCGATGGAGGCGGCGAGGAAGGCGGTGCCGCAGGCGGACATCGCCAGGCCCGTTACCTTGGAAAAATCGATGGTGCCGCTATCGAAGCGCGCGCGCCGCTCGGCGAAATCGACGTAATGGCTGAGCGCATGGGAAATGACTTCCGGCTGCTCATAAATCTCCTTTTCCATGAAGTGTCGGTGGTTGCCTTTGTCGACCAGATAGGCGGCGGCCTGGGTTATCTGGCGCGGGCGCGAGACCGGGCTACCGCTCAGATCGAAGATGAAGACCCCGTCCTTGCCGACGATGGCCCAGTCGCCATCGTGGAGATAGGTGACCTCGTTGGTGAAGGGCGACAGCGCCACCGCATCCGAGCCGAGATAGACCTCCCCCCGGCCATAGCCGATGGCGAGCGGCGGGCCGGAGCGGGCGGCCATCAGCGTCGACGGATCGTCCTCGAACATCACCGCCAGCGCATAGGCGCCGGTGACGCGCTTCAGCATTTCATGCATGGCCTGGCGACGGCCGAGGCCTTCGCGGCGATAGCGCGCCAGAAGCTGGGCGACGACTTCCGTATCCGTCTGCGTCTCGAAGGTCGCGCCGCCGGCGATCAGTTCCTGCTTGATCTCGGCGAAATTCTCGATGATGCCGTTATGGACGACGGCGACCCCATCGACGAAATGCGGGTGGGCATTGGTCTCGTTCGGCACGCCGTGCGTCGCCCATCGAGTATGAGCAATGCCGATATTGCCGGGAAGCGGCTCCTTCGCCAGCACGCCGCGCAGGTTGACGAGCTTGCCTTCGGCGCGACGCCGGTCCAGCTTGCCCTCATTTATGGTGGCGACGCCGGCGGAATCATAGCCGCGATACTCGAGACGGGTCAGCGCGTCGACAAGGCGCTCCGCCACAGGGCCAGTCCCGACGATCCCGACAATTCCGCACATGCAAGCCTCCTGAAACAGTCCGCATTTTTGTATGCGGCAGTCCTAACTTTTTCAGCGGTTTACGCAACCCGCCCATCGGTCACATTCGATTTCGCCAGGTTACGACTTCGCCGCTTTTTTCGCAGCCTTCAGCGCCAGCGCCCGCTCACGGATCAGCTTTGCGCGGCCGGGCTTGGTCTCCTGCCGGGCGCGGCCGAGCGCCAGGGCCTCATCCGGCACGTCGACGGTGATGACGCTGCCCGATGCCACGTAAGCGCCGTCGCCGATGCTGACGGGGGCGACGAGAGCCGAATTCGAGCCGATAAAACTGTTCTCGCCGATGCGGGTCAGGTGCTTGTTGACGCCGTCGTAATTGCAGGTGATCGTTCCGGCGCCGATATTGCTGCCGGCGCCGATGATGGCGTCGCCGATATAGGTCAGGTGGTTGACCTTGGCCCCCCGGCCGATATCGCCGTTCTTCACCTCGCAGAAATTGCCGACCTTGGAGTCTTCCGCCAGTTTCGCACCGGGGCGCAGGCGAGCGAAGGGGCCGACGGTCGCGCCGGTCGCGATATGTGCGCCCTCGATATGGCTGAAGGCATGGATGACGGCGCCGCTTTCGATGGTGACACCGGGGCCGAAGACGACATTCGGCTCGATCAGCACATCCTGACCGATGACGGTGTCATGCGACAGGAACACGGTTTCCGGGGCGATCATCGAGACACCGGAAATCATCAGTTCATGGCGGCGGCGCTGCTGCCAGAGCTTTTCGATGGCGGCGAGTTCGGCGCGGTTGTTGCAGCCGGTCAGTTCTTCTTCCGGCGCATCGACGGCAACCGCATGGCCGCCGAGCGAGCGGGCAATTTCCACGAGATCGGTGAGGTAGAATTCGCCCTTGGCATTGTTGTTGCCGATGCGGCCGAGCAGGTCGAGCGCCTTGCGACCGTTGATCGCCATCAAGCCGCTGTTGCACCAGGTAACCGCACGTTCGGCGTCGCTGGCATCCTTCTCCTCGCGGATGGCGATCAACTCGCCGTCCGCGACCAGCAGGCGGCCATAGCCGGTGGGATTGTCGGTGTGGAAACCGATGACCACGACGTCATTGCCGGCGGCCAGACCCTCGCGGGCGGCGCGCAGCGGCGCATCCGTGATCAGCGGCACGTCACCGTAAGCGACGAGGATATCATCGTAGCCGCGCCCGATCGCCTCGCGGGCAGCGAGCACGGCATGGCCGGTGCCGAGGCGTTCGGTCTGCAGCACCGGCGTCACCGAGGCGCCGGCCACGGATGCGGCCGCCGCAACCTCCTCGGCATTGCGGCCGACCACCAGCGCCACATCGGAAATGCCGGTACGGACGATGGCGTCCATGACATGGGCGATCATCGGTCGGCCGGCGACCGGATGCAGCACCTTGGACATCGACGACTTCATCCGGGTGCTTTCCCCGGCGGCAAGGATGACGGCAAGGCAGGTGCGTTCCATGAGAATCTCCGCGAGGCGTTGGTGTATCCGCCCGGACTGCGTAAAGGCAGTCGCGCCGGGCGGCAAGTCACAGTCGCATCCCAAGACAAACAATCCGTGACGGCAGGTCCGAACGAAAACGGACGGGAATTGCTTCCCGCCCGCCCGTCTCTTGCCGTCCCGCGAAAGGCTCAGCTCTGTTCGCGCGCCCTGGTCGTCGCCTCGAAAGCCTTCACGACATAATCATCCCGGCCGTAAACGTCGTCGAAGTATTCGACCTCGTCGTTCTTGTTCGGCCATGCCGTGAAGTAGGCGACATAGACCGGGATCTTCTGTGGAACGGCGACCGCCTTGTTCTTGCCGGCCGCGATCTGCTTGGCGACGTCGTCGACGCTGGTGCCGAGAACGGCTGCCGCCATGGCGCGCGGATCGGACAGGCGCACACAGCCGTGGCTGAGGGCACGCATATCCTTCTTGAAGAAGCTCTTCTGCGGCGTGTCATGCATGTAGATCGCATGGCTGTTGGGGAACAGGATCTTCAGTTCGCCCAGCGCATTGTCGCCGCTCGGCGGCTGGCGCACCGAGATGGCGTTGGTCGAGCCGTACCAGTTGACGCTGCTGGACGACACGGCCTGACCGTTGACGGCGACCTCGTAGCCCATGCGATCGAGATAACCGGGATCAGCGCGCAGCTTCGGCAGCATCTCGTTGATGATGATCGACTGCGGAACGCCCCAGAAGGGATTGAACTCGACGGTCTGGATCTCGTCTTCGAAGAAGAACGTCTGGTGCGCCTTTGAGCCGACGACGGTGCGCATCGACAGCTCTTCGCGGTTGTTGTTGTGGTAGTAGACCATGAAGGCCGGCTGGTTGATGAAGACATAGCGGCTGCCCAAATCGTTCGGCAGCCAGCGCGCCTGCTCCATGGCGACGATCAGCTTCTGCTGCTTCGCGCCGTCGCTATGGCCGATGAGCGCCCGCACGGTCGCCTGCCCGATGACGCCATCCGGCTTCAGCCCACGCTCCTTCTGGAAAGCCTCGACGAGATCGACGATTTCGGGCGTATAGTCCTGCGCGGCCGTGGCCGTCGCCAGAGTCGTGGCGTGAGCGGCCTTCAGGTCGGCCGAGCCCGAGCGGGCGATGGCGGCGACGATGTTCGGCAACTGGTCGGACGTGCCGCCCGGCTTGAGAGCGCCGGTCAGCGTGATCGAAATCGGCTGGGCGCCCTCGCCCTGCTCGGCGCGCAGCTTCGCAAGCTCCGCCTTCAGCGCCGCGAATTGCGGGCTGGAAGGCGAGCGGCTGTTGAGATAGGCGGCGATGTCGGGCGAAGCGGACGCCACCTTCATGACACCGGCCAGATTGACCGTCTTGCGCTTGAAATCGTGATAGCCGGAAATGCGGTTGGGATCGACGCGGCCGCGCACGGTGTCCTGCACATAGGCGAGCATCCTGGCGGAGAGATCCAGCTCAAACTGCATCAGGCCGCGGGCGCGTCCTTCGGCATCGGCCGGGTCGGCGGGCTCGGTCGGCAGCGACACGGCATAGTCGCGTGGGTCGAGGCCGACATCGGCGGCCGCATTTAGCACGTCGATCGCCGCGCGGGCCTTGTCGGTCACCTGCTCGCCGGCGACCCAGAGAAGGGGCGCGCCGTCGCCGTAATAGGTTTCCAGAGCCTTGGCGATATCGTCGGGCGCCATTACCCTGGCTTCCGACATGGTGCGGCGCTGGCCGAGACCATCGGACGGGCTCGGCGCCAAGCCGACCTCGCTCGGTTCGGCGGTGACGGCGCCGGTGACGACCGGATCGGCGAATCGGGCCGTCGAGACGAGGCGCAGGCCATCGGCCTTGTAGGTGTAGTAAGTCGGGCCGGTGACCTTGGGCAGCGGCTTCGGCTCGGAAGGCGCGGCCATCGCCTCCTGTGCGGGGCTCGTCGCCATCGGCATGGCCACGCCCGGCAGAGCCTGCTGCTGCGCCTGGCGGCCCGGCGATTGCGCCAGCTTGTTGCTGCGCAGAAAATCGAACAACGTGCCGGCCGACGCCGGCTGAGCGCCGAGGAACGCCACACTGCACATCAGACCCAGCGCCAGCGCGCCGACACTCCGGTATTTCGTCATGTAAAAAGTCATCCCCGTCATCTGAGGTCGGCACCGCCCCGGCGCATTCTTGATAAAACGCAGTGTTACTGGATCGTCCCTGCGTTGAAAAGCAAACGGCCGGGTACGGACGGTTATTCGCGACGACCTGTTTCCGAAAAAACACGGCCGCTTCGTGCATACTGACATTCATACAAAATTATGAAATGATTGGTTAATTTTTCGCGATTTTTTTCGCCAGCCTTGTTTGCGACATCAGGGGCGCCCATGCAATTCGTTGAAATCATTGTGGCTGTGTCCGGAAAGCAACGACATCGGCCTTTGGGGTCGGACGTTCACCATAACGTGAAGCTCTGTCCCCCCGCCGTCCGGCCGCATCGCTCATCTTGACGCTGGCGGCGGCCGAGGCGGGCACCCATACTAGAGCGCAGGGAGACCCCCCTGACGCCACGGAAGGAAGACCATGAGCACCACCCGCACCGAAACCGATACCTTCGGCCCTATCGAGGTTGCCAGCGACCGCTACTGGGGCGCGCAGGCCGAGCGCTCGCGCGGCAATTTCAAGATCGGCTGGGAAAAGCAGCCGCTGTCGATCGTGCGCGCGCTCGGCATCGTCAAGCAGGCGGCGGCGCGCGCCAACATGGCGCTCGGCCATCTCGACCCCGAGCTCGGCAAAACCATCGTCGCGGCGGCGCAGGAGGTCATCGACGGCAAGCTGAACGAACACTTCCCGCTGGTCGTCTGGCAGACCGGCTCGGGCACGCAATCGAACATGAACGCCAACGAGGTGATCTCCAACCGCGCGATCGAGATGCTGGGCGGGGTGATGGGCTCCAAGAAGCCGGTGCATCCCAACGATCACGTCAACATGAGCCAGTCGTCTAACGACACCTATCCGACGGCCATGCACATCGCCTGCGCCGAAGTGATCGTCCACCGCCTGCTGCCGGCGCTGAAGCACCTGCACGGGGCGCTGGAAGCCAAGCGCAAAAGCTTCGACCACATCATCAAGATCGGCCGCACCCATACGCAGGATGCGACGCCGCTGACGCTGGGGCAGGAATTCTCCGGCTATGCCGCGCAGGTCGCCTCCTCCATCCGCCGCATCGAGCTGACGCTGCCCGGCCTCTACGAGCTGGCGCAGGGCGGCACCGCCGTCGGCACCGGGCTGAACGCGCCCATCGGCTTTGCCGAGAAGGTGGCTGAGGAGATCGCCGGCATCACCGGCCTGCCCTTCGTCACCGCGCCGAACAAGTTCGAGGCGCTGGCTGCCCATGACGCCATGGTCTTTGCCCATGGCGCGATCAACACGGCGGCTGCCGCCCTGTTCAAGATCGCCAACGACATCCGCCTGCTCGGCTCCGGCCCCCGCGCCGGTCTCGGCGAGCTTGCGCTGCCGGAAAACGAGCCGGGCTCGTCGATCATGCCCGGCAAGGTAAACCCGACGCAATGCGAGGCGCTGACCCAGGTTTGCGTGCAGGTGTTCGGCAATCATGCGGCGCTGACCTTCGCCGACAGCCAGGGCCATTTCGAGCTGAACGTCTACAATCCGGTGATGGCCTACAACTTCCTGCAATCGGTGCAGTTGCTCGGCGATGCCAGCGTCTCCTTCACCGACAATTGCGTCACCGGCATCGAGGCGCGCGAGGACAATATCCGTCATGGCGTCGAGCGTTCGCTGATGCTAGTCACCGCGCTTGCCCCGACCATCGGCTACGACAGTGCCGCCAAAATCGCCAAGACCGCCCACAAGAACGGCACGACGCTGCGCGAGGAGGCCCTGAAGACCGGCCTCGTCACCGCCGAGCAGTACGATTCCATCGTGCGTCCCGAGCGGATGATCCAGCCCGGTTGAAGGAGTTGAAACCATACTTCGCATGAAAGGAAGACGGTCGCGGCAACGCGGCCGTCTTCTTCTTTAGATTCATTGCAATTTGGAATTCGACTGCGTAAACCACCGCCATCTCCCACCCTTGAAGGCTATTTCAATGGCAGATGCGCTTTTTCCGCTCAGCGAAGACACCACCCCCTATCGCAAGATCAGTTCCGACCATGTCTCGGTCGACACGTTCAAGGGCCAGGACGTCCTGACCGTCGAGCCGGAGGGCATGCGCCTGCTGGCCGAAGCCGCCTTCGCCGACATCAACCATCTGCTGCGCCCCGGCCATCTCAGCCAGCTCGCCCATATCCTCGACGACCCTGAGGCCACCGACAACGACCGCTTCGTTGCCTATGACTTGCTGAAGAACGCCAACATCGCCGCCGGCGGCGTGCTGCCGATGTGCCAGGATACCGGCACTGCGATCGTCATGGGCAAGAAAGGCCGCAACGTCTGGACCGATGGCGGCGACTACGATGCGTTGGCGCGCGGCGTGCTCGACGCTTACGAGCGCAAGAACCTGCGCTATTCGCAGCTCGCGCCGCTGAAGATGTTCGAGGAAAAGAACACCCGCAACAACCTGCCGGCCCAGATCGACCTCTATGAGGAAGGCACCGACGCCTACAAGTTCCTGTTCATGGCCAAGGGCGGCGGCTCGGCCAACAAGACCTTCCTCTACCAGGGCACGCCCTCGCTTCTGACCCACGACCGGATGATCGACTTCCTCAAGGAGAAGATCCTGACGCTGGGAACGGCAGCCTGTCCCCCCTACCATCTGGCGATCGTCATCGGCGGCACCTCCGCCGAGATGACGCTGAAGACGGTGAAGCTGGCGTCCGCCCGCTATCTCGACGGCTTGCTGACACAAGGGTCGGAAAGCGGCCATGCCTTCCGCGACCTCGAAATGGAAGCCGAAATCCATAAGCTGACCCAGAATCTCGGCGTCGGCGCCCAGTTCGGCGGCAAGTATTTCTGTCATGACGTGCGCGTCATCCGCCTTCCCAGGCATGGCGCGTCGCTCCCCATCGGCCTCGGCGTCTCCTGCTCCGCCGACCGCCAGGCGCTCGGCAAGATCACCCGCGACGGCATCTTCCTCGAACAACTCGAAACCGATCCGTCGAAATACATGCCCGAGGTCGACGAGGCCAAGCTCTCCAGCTCGATGGTGCGCATCGACCTGAACCAGCCGATGAGCGCCATCCTCGCCGAACTTAGCCGCCATCCGGTGAAGACACGCCTGTCGCTGACCGGCACGATCATCGTCGCCCGCGACCTCGCACATGCCAAGATCCGCGAGCGCCTCGAAAACGGTCTCGGCATGCCCGACTACATGAAGAACCATCCGGTCTATTACGCCGGCCCGGCCAAGACGCCGGCCGGTTACGCCTCCGGCTCCTTCGGGCCGACCACGGCGGGGCGCATGGACAGCTATGTCGACCAGTTCCAGTCCTTCGGCGGCTCGATGGTGATGCTCGCCAAGGGCAACCGCTCGCGCAGCGTGCGCGACGCCTGCAAGGCGCATGGCGGATTCTACCTCGGCTCCATCGGCGGACCTGCCGCGCGTCTCGCGCAGGATTGCATCAAAAAGGTTGAGGTTCTCGAATATCCCGAACTCGGCATGGAAGCCGTGTGGAAGATCGAGGTGGTGGATTTCCCCGCCTTCATCGTCATCGACGACAAGGGCAACGACTTCTTCCAGGAATTGAATCTGAGCTGACTTCTCCGCCGGGGCGGGCAAGGCAAAATCCGCCCCGGCGTCCGGCAAGGCCCAAGTGTTTGTTTACTATTTTAGGACAAAGTAAAGTTCGACATTTCAAAAATGCGAACTTCCCTATGAATTCTTGTCGGAAACAACTTGGGCAAATGCATTAGCAATTTCACAAGGTTTCTGCGGTAACAGATTCATTCAGGTTGTGAGCAAGCAGTTAGGAGCAGCCGAAATGACGACGGCACCTGCGCTGAAAGCGCAGATCCCTGACATCGCAGGACAGATCACGTATGCGATGCGGACCATGGGAGTCGCTCCCATACCTCGCAACTACGAGTTGTTTTACGAAGCCTACATCGGCTCCAATCCTGCGCTGACGCGTGATCTCGCCGCATTGGGCAACCGAGCGACCCAGGAAGAACTGGACGCGATTGCCCAACAGCACGCCATTCACGGGCAGGCCCGGATCTTCGAAGCGGCCCATATCAAGCTCATTAACGAACTCGACGGCGTGATGCGCCTGCTGCGCCAGGAGCAGACTTCTCTCGACAGCTATAACAAGCTGCTCGGCGAGACCTATGAGCGCATCAACAACAAGCACACGACCAGCGCCGACCTGTTGCGCAACGCGGTGCAGCTTCTGCAGGAAGCCACCGGCGACACGATGGCCCATGGCGAAAAGACGGTCGAGGGTTTCGCCCGCAAGTCGGAGGAGATGGATCAGGTCCGTCGCGAACTCGACGAATACAAGCGTATCGCCAATACCGATTCGCTGACGCGGCTGGCCAATCGACGCGCCTTCGACGACAAGCTGGTCTCGCTCTACGACAATCCGATGGCGCTCAGCCTCACCAGCCTCATCATCGCCGATATCGATCATTTCAAGCGGATCAACGATACGTTCGGCCATCCGGTTGGCGACAAGATCCTTGCCACCGTCGCCAGCATCATTCGCAGCAATCTGCGCCGCGATGTTTTCGTCGCCCGCACCGGCGGCGAGGAATTCGCCATCATCGTCGAGGGCCAAACGGAAGACGAGGCCCTGCAGATCTGCGAGCGTATCCGACGCGTCCTGGAAACGACACCGTTCAAGAATTCCAAGACCGGCGTCAATTACGGTCCCGTCACCATCTCGCTGGGCCTGTGCATGGCCTCCGAAGCCGCCGATGCCGGCGAACTCTACAGCCGCGCCGACGTCGCCCTCTACAGCGCCAAGAGCGCCGGACGAAACCGGACGATGCGCTTCGAGGAAGGCATGAAGAAGGACTTCGTCAAGAGCTGGCTGATCTACAAGAAATAGCCGCGACGTGCCCGGATGGCGCCGCCGCGCAATCCCGTTTCGGCGATCAGTAGACGGTGACGTCGATATAGTCGCCGCCGCTGCCGCGATAGATTTCCACATGAATGCTGCAATTGCCTCTCACCAGGGCGCGCGCCGCCTGGCGGGTGATGGTGCCGCGGCTGATCATCCGTTCGGCGAGATCGCGGTTGCGGGCCGAGGCAAAGAAGCCGTCGCCCTGGTCGCCGCGCTGGCGGATGTTGAAGCGATGGTAATTGGCGCGATCCTGGCGGATGACCTGCCAGGGCTGCGTCAGCCGGGCGCCGCTGGAATTGTAGAGATCGTCCTCGCCGATATAGGCGTCGTATTGCTCGATCAATTGGTCGGCGCGGGCTATCCCCGCCGTCAACAGGCCGCAGGTCATGACCGCCGCCGCCAGTGCAAGTCTCTTCATTCGGTTTCCCTTTCCCTCTCGAAATGATCGGCTCAGCCGGGCGTCTCGGCTGCGCCTGCGGCCTGTGCCGCCTCGCGCGCGGCGTCGCGGGCGGCGCGGTCGCGACCGGTGCGCGCCGCCACCAGGTCGGCGGGCTGGGCATTGCCGCGAATGAGCGCGCGCCCGGCGTAGATGCCGCCGACCAGGTCCAGTTCGAAACGCTGGCGGTCGATTTCGCGCGTCTCCTCGACGATGCTGGCTGCAACGTCAGGAGCCTCCCCCAGCACGCGCAGGGTCTCCTCGCCGAAGCGGAAGGCGGATTCGACCGTCTCGCGCATCTGGAAATCGACGCCCGCCTGGATGAGGTCGATGGCATGGCCGCGATCGAAGGCGCGCGCCAGCACCGGCACCAGAGGATATTCATGGCGCACGTGTTCGGCGATCTTCAGCGCCGCATCCTTGTCGTCGATCATGATCAGGATGGCCCTGGCGGTCGCGGCCCCCGCCGCATGGAGAATCTCGGGCCGCGAGGCATCGCCGTAATAGACCTTGAAGCCGAAATCGGCGGCGTCACGGATGAATTCCGCATTCTTGTCGATCAGCGACACGGTATAGCCCCGGGCCAGCAGCGGCTGCGAGACGATCTGACCGAAGCGGCCGAAGCCGACCATCAGCACCGAGCCCTCGACATTTTCCGGCCCGGACAGTCCTTCCGTATCCGGCTGCGGTTTCGGCGCGAAGCGATCATGCAGGATGACCATCAGCGGCGTCAGCACCATCGACAGGATGATGGTCGCACCGAGGATGGCATTGGTCTCGCCGTCGATCAGGCCGGCGGCGCGGGCCGCCGCATAGAGCACGAAGGCGAATTCGCCGCCCTGCGCCATCAGCACCGCCCGCTCCAGCGCCTCGGCGCGGCTCGCCTTGGCGAAGCGGGCGACCAGGTAGATCAGCCCCGCCTTGGCCGTCATGAACACGACGACGCCGGCCAGCACCACCGGCAGGTTTTTGGCGATGACAGAAAGATCGATCGCCATGCCGACGCCAAGGAAAAATAGTCCGAGCAGGATGCCGCGAAACGGCTCGATATCCGCCTCCAGCTGATGGCGGAAGGACGATTCCGACAGCAACACGCCGGCGAGAAAGGCGCCCATGGCCATCGACAGTCCGCTAAGTTGCATGGCCAGCGCCGAACCCAGCACCACCAGCAGCGCCGCCGCCGTCATCACCTCGCGGGCATTGGCCGCCGCCAGCACCCGGAACAGCGGATTGAGAAGATAGCGGCCGGCCAGGATCAGCGCCGCCAGCGCTCCGACCGCAATGGCGATCGAGGTCAGCCGCTCCGTCAGCCCCACCGCCTCGCCGCCGCCGCCCAGAAACGCGACGATGGCGAGCAAGGGAACGATGGCGAGATCCTCGAACAGCAGGATGGCGACGATTTTCTGGCCCTTCACCGCCGAAACGGCGTTGCGCTCCTGCAGCATCTGCATCACGATGGCGGTGGAGGTCAGCACGAAGCCGGTGCCGGCGACGAAGGCGATGACCGGCGCATAACCGAACAGGAAATGCGCCACCACCGTCAACGCCGCGATGCAGCAGCCGACCTGCAGGGCGCCGAGCCCGAAAATATCCTTGCGCATGTCCCACAGCCGCGAGGGCTGCATTTCCAGCCCGATGACGAACAGGAACATGACGACGCCGAGTTCGGCGATGTGCAGCACCGCCTGCGAATCGGAAAAGAACCCGAAACCGAACGGGCCAATCGCCAGTCCCGCCACGAGATAGCCGAGCACCGAACCGAGCCCGATGCGCTTGAACAGCGGCACCGCCACCACGCCCGCCGCCAGGAGGACGACGACTTTTGCAAGATCGGTTGCGTGTCCCTCGACGGCCATCGGTCTTTCCTTCGTCAGCGCGGCTTTTCGGTTCGGTCGCGGGTCATGCCCTTGTCGGCGAGTTCCTGCTCGTAGGCCGCAAACAGCGCTTCGCCCTTTTCGCCGAGTTCGCGCAGATAGGTCCAGGTGAAGATGCCGGTATCGTGCATGTCGTCGAAGCCGATGCGCACGGCGTAATTGCCGGTCGGGGCGACCGACAGGATGGCAACGTTGCGTTTGCCCGGAACCGTCACCTTCTGCCCCGGCCCATGGCCCTGCACTTCCGCCGATGGCGACAGCACCCGCAGCAGTTCCGCCGAAAGATCGAACCGGGCGCCGTCGTCGAAGGCGACGATCAGCCGGTGCCGGTCCTTCGAAACGCGCAGTTCCGTGGGCCAGGATGTGCTCATATGCGTCTTCCCAACTCTTTCGTTTTCATGCCATTCGAGACAGGAGTACGTTGCCCGGCAACCCTGCGCAAGCGCAAACTGGCGCCGCCGTTTTCCGCTCTTTGCCTTGACGATGCCGCATCCGAGGGACACATTATAACCTTAACGGAGGACCGGGTGTGAATACGATAACAAGACCGACGCAAGGCGCGCCGCTGACGGCGGACAGATCGCCGATGATCGATCCGTTCGGGCGTCGGGTGAGCTATCTGCGCGTTTCGGTCACCGACCGCTGCGACTTCCGCTGCACCTACTGCATGGCCGAGACCATGCAATTCCTGCCCAAGAAGGATCTGCTGACGCTGGAGGAACTGGATCGACTCTGTTCCGCCTTTATCGCAAAGGGCGTACGCAAGCTCAGGCTGACCGGCGGCGAGCCGCTGGTGCGCAAGAATATCCTGTATCTCATCCGCTCGCTCGGCCGCCATATCGACGAAGGCCGCCTGGAAGAGTTGACGCTGACGACCAACGGCTCGCAACTCGCCCGTTTCGCCGACGAACTCTACGATTGCGGCGTGCGCCGCATCAACGTCTCGCTCGACACGCTGAACCCCGAAAAATTCCGCCAGATCACCCGCTGGGGCGATTTCGACAAGGTGATGGCCGGCATCGAGGCGGCGCAAAAGGCAGGCATCAAGGTCAAGCTCAATGCCGTGGCGCTGAAGGACTTCAACGACCGGGAAATTCCCGAGATGCTGCGCTTCGCCCACGGTCGCGGCATGGACCTGACCGTTATCGAAACCATGCCCATGGGCGAGATCGACGAGGACCGCACCGACCAGTACATGCCGCTTTCGGTGCTGCGCGAAAGGCTGGCCGAAGAATTCACCTTCACCGACATTCCTTATCGCACCGGTGGGCCGGCGCGTTACGTCGAGGTCGCGGAAACCGGCGGGCGGCTGGGCTTCATCACGCCGATGACCCATAATTTCTGCGAGAGCTGCAACCGCGTGCGCCTGACCTGTACCGGCACGCTTTACATGTGCCTCGGCCAGAACGACGCCGCCGATCTGCGCTCCGCCTTGCGGGCCTCCGGCGACGATGCCCTGCTGATGGCGGCGATCGACGAGGCGATCACCCGCAAGCCCAAGGGCCATGATTTCATCATCGACCGCACCCGACAGAAACCCGCCGTCGCGCGCCATATGAGCGTGACCGGCGGCTGACGCAGCGATCGGGACGATCCGAGCAACGGTGAGAAAAACGCGCAGTTGCGGGATTTGCGTGGCGCCTTCCCTTGTTCCGGCCCGCCTTCGATCATAGCTATGACATGAGAGAAGGGCGGCATTCCCACGCCGGCCCGCAAGACAGGATGGATGGCATGGATATCGACAGCATTCAGCGCTCGATCGTCGCCGTCAGCGCGACGATCCCCGACAACGCATACACCGCAAAGACGCTCGGCACCCACCGCGAAGGCAGTGGGGTGGTCATTCGCGAAAACGGCCTCGTCTTGACCATCGGCTATCTGATCACCGAAGCCACGCAGGTCTGGCTGACGCTGCATGACGGCCGCATCGTCGCCGGCCATGCGCTGGCCTATGACCAGGAAACCGGTTTCGGCCTCATCCAGGCGCTCGGCGCCCTCGACGTCCCCCCCGTCAGGTTCGCGGAATCCGCCGCCGTCAAAATCGGCGACAGCGTCACCCTCATCGACGGCAGTCGCCATGCGGTGAAAAGCCGGATCGTGGCGCGGCAGGAATTCGCCGGATACTGGGAATACCTGCTGGATGACGCCCTGTTCATCGCCCCGGCCCACCCCTCCTGGGGCGGAGCGGCGCTCATCGATGCCGAAGGGCGGCTGGTCGGCATCGGCTCGCTGCGGCTGCAGATGAGTCGCGGCGGCGAGGTCGCGGACATCAACATGATCGTGCCGATCGACCTGCTCGCGCCGATCCTCGACGATGTGCTCAACACCGGCCAGGTGAATCGCGCCCCTCGCCCGTGGCTCGGCGCCTTCTCGGCGGAAGCCAGCGGCGGCGTGGTGGTAATGAGCGTCGCCGACCACAGCCCGGCGCAGCTTGCCGGCCTCAAGCGCGGCGACGTCATTTCGGAAATCCGCGACGGTGAAGTCGGCGGCCTTGCCGATTTCTACCGCAAGGTCTGGGACAGCGGCCCGGCCGGCGTCGAAATTCCCATGCGCGTCATTCGCGATGGGCGTGACGCCTGGGTACGCGTCAAATCCGCCGACCGCAACGCCTTCCTGCAGAAGCCGCAGCTTCAATAAAAATGAAAGGTCGATCCCTCTCCTTTGCCGCGCTCCGCACGCCCGGAGATGACGTCATGAGGGAGCCCGCCGGCTTGTCGATATGAAAACGGCCTCCGAAGAGGCCGTTTTCAATTTCGGTATCAGGCGGCAGTGTTCTGCCAACGCCGCTCGCCGTGATGGCCGAGATCGATCTGGTGGTCGCTGATCCGGAAGCGGTCGATTTCGTCGGCGAGCAGGCCGACGCGCTGGCGCAGGCCATGGATCTCGGCATTGTTTTCCTCGACCATGGCGGCGTTCTGCTGGGTGATCAGTTCAACCTCCTGTACCGCCTTGCTGACCTCGCTGATGCCGGTATATTGCTCGCTGGCGGCGGCCGAGATCGCGGCGACGAGTTGCTGCACCTCGCTCACATGGTTGATGATGACCGACAGCGCCCCGCCGGTTTCCTCGACCAGCGTCACGCCGCTCTGCACCTGGGCGGAGCTGGCCTGGATGAGGCCCTTGATTTCGCGCGCCGCACCGGCACAGCGCTGCGCCAGTTCCCGCACCTCCTGCGCCACGACCGCAAAACCGCGCCCGGCCTCGCCCGCACGGGCCGCCTCGACGCCGGCGTTCAGCGCCAGCAGGTTGGTCTGGAAAGCGATCTCGTCGATGACGCCAATGATGGTGGCGATCTTTTCCGAGGACTGGTTGATCTCACCCATGGCATGGACGGCGCGGGCGACGATCTCGCCGGAGCGCTGGGCATGCCCCTGGGTGTCGTTGACGGTTTGCGAAGTGCGTCTGGCGCTGTCGGCAGTGGAGCGCACGACATCGCTGAGATGGCGCAACGCCCGCGAGCTTTGCTCCAGCGCCGCCGCCTGCTGTTCGGTGCGGCGGGCGAGGTCGTCGGCGGAAGCGGCGAGATTGCCTGTGCCGCCGCGAATTTCCTCGGTGGTGGCGCGCACGTCGGACAGTGTGTGGCGCAGCGCGCCGACGGCATTGTTGTAGGTATGGGCCATCTCGATGAAATCGGCCGACAATTCGTCGCTCATGCCCTCCTGCAGATCGCCGGCGGCGAGTTTCTGCAGCACGTCGGAGAGGGCGGCGAGCGCCTGCTTCTGTTCCGCCTCAATGCGGGCACGCTCGGCAGCGCGGCGGGCGGCCTCCTCCGCGCTCGCCTCGCGGGCGGCGGCAGCCTCCTGCTCCAGCCGGACGTTTTCCAGCGCATTGTCCCGGAAGACGGCGACCGAACGCACCATGTCGCCGATCTCGTCGCCACGGTCGCGGCCGTCGATGGCGACGTCGAGATCGCCCTTCGCCAGACGCGTCATGGTCTCGTTGACCCGCTTCAGCGGCCCGCGCAGGCTCTCGACGAGCATCAGGCCGCCTGCGATGGCGAGCAGCGTGCCGAGCACCATCGCCGCGACCGATACCTTGGCGGAACGCTCACTGTCTTCCTTGCCGAGTTCCTGCGCATCGCTGACGAAGCTCTTGAGATCGGTCATGGCGGCGTTGAGGATATCGACGGTGGCGCCGCGCGCCGCCTGCCAGTTGGCGGAAGCCAGCAGCATTTCGGTGGAGGAATGGTCGATCAGTTGCACGATCGGCGTCACCTTTCCGGCGAAATCGCGCATCGTGCTGTTCTTGGAGCCGAGCTGGGAAATGACGGAACTGGAGATGGTCAGTTCCGCCAGGTCCGCCATCACTACTTCGCGCGCTTCCGTGCTGAGCTGCACGCGCATCTGGTTGACGTCGAGGCGGAGCTTGGCGATGGATTGAAGCGATTGGTCGACGAACTGCAGGAGATCGCGCAACTGGCTGACATCCTTGTCGAGCCCGACGAAACGCTCGGCGGCGGTGTTCGAGTTGGAGATCGCCTTTTCCGCCAGCTTCTGCTCCAGCGCCGGGAAGGCCGACAGTGCGGCGAGGATCGCGGCGGCATCCTTGCCCTTCAATGCGGCATCGAGCTTTGCCTGAAGATCGACGACCGGCTTGACCGCCTCCCGCCCCTTGGCCGAGAGAAGGCCGTCGACCTTGGCCAGTTCCTTGGCAAGGGCGGGCACATAGGTGCCGGCGGCCTTCATCTGCGCGGACGGATCGGTTTCCTTCGAAATCGCGATGCGCACCTTGGCCATGCGGTCCGACAGGCTTTTGAAAGCCGAGGCGTCGAACAACAAGCCCTTGGCGAAGGCTTCCTTGTCGGAAAACTCGGTGCGGATGACGTCGATCTGGTTCTTGGCGGCGTCGGCGTAGCCGCCGAGCGATTCGAGGCCGGCGAGCATGTCATGGTCGATGCCGTCGCGTTGCGTCTTGATCGTCCACAGCGCCTCGGCCTGCTCGCGCATCCGCGTGCCGAGGCCGGTCACCCGTTCCAGCGCCTTGCGCTGATCGTCGCCGGTCAACAGGCCCTCGAGAACCCGGATGCCGTTTTCCTGCCGGTCGATCGCCTCCGTCAGCGCGGCGCGGCTGTCTTCGGCCGGCGCGCCGGTGAAATTCAGCAAGCTCGCCTGCAGGTTTTCGAAATCGCCGATATTCTCGATGGTCGAGCGTGTCACGGTCATGTGACCGTTGAGCATCGTCGCGGTATAATATCCGACAAGGCCGACCCCGGTGATCAGGGCGACGAAAGGCACCACGAACAGCAGCACCTTGGTGACGATTCGGCGGCTTTGCAAAAGACGATCAATGGAAAACAAGGGGTGACCTCTGCCGACGCATGATCCGGAGCCGGGAGATCATCGCTCGGCCCAAGCGGATCCAGTCAGATCTTGCCTCATGCAAGAGCGATGCAGCGAGGCTGCGCCAAGAGAATTGAGGAAGGATTAAAAATTCTTGCAAAAGCTTTTGTTTTAAAAGAGCTTTTGCCGACATGGCCGATGCTTCGGCCAAAGCCGACAAAAAGTTTTCCGTCTGCGTCATCCATAAAATCGAGGGGGTATGGTGAAACAGAGCTTGCTGCATAAGCCGCCCGGCCTGATCCTGGCCGGCGGTCAGTCGCGCCGCATGGGAAGCGACAAGGCACTGCTGGCCTTCGGCGGCACGACGCTGCTCGGCCACATCACGGCACGGCTAAGGCCACAGGTGACGTCGCTGGCGCTGAACGGCCCGCTTGAACTTGACAGCGACCTGCCCCGCCTTCCCGACAGCCTGACCGGCCATCTCGGGCCGCTCGCCGGCATTCTCGCGGGGCTGGAGGCGCGGCTCGGCCCTGATGCGACGCATGTGCTGACCGTTCCGGTCGACAGTCCCTTCTTTCCCGCCGATCTCGCGGCGCGGCTGGCGGATGCCCTCGACGGCGACGAGACAATCGCAGTCGCGGCCTCGCAAGGGCGCGATCATCCGGTTTTCGGGCTCTGGCCGGTGGCGCTGGCGAACGATCTGCGCCGCTTCGTGCTGGATGACGAGCGCCGCAGCATTCGCGGCTTTCTCGATCGCCACAATGCGCGGATTGTCGAATTCGCAGAGCTTCCCAGCGGGCTCGATCCCTTCTTCAATGTCAATACGCCTGCGGATTTCGCACGGGCACAGCAATTTCTGGAACGAGGCATGGCATGACCGAGCGTCGCATTTTCGGCATTTCCGGCTGGAAGAATTCGGGCAAGACGGGGCTTGCGGTGCGCATCGTCGCCGAACTCACCCGGAGGGGTTTCCAGGTCTCGACCATCAAGCACGCCCACCACGATTTCGACATCGACAAGGTCGGCGCCGACAGCTACCGCCATCGACAGGCCGGGGCGCACGAGGTCACCATCGTCTCCGGAACGCGCTATGCCATCATGCATGAATTGCGCGGCGCGCCGGAGCCGAGTTTCGAGGAGATCCTTGCCCGCCTCGCCCCTTGCGACCTGGTGCTGATCGAGGGCTACAAGCGCGAGCCGATCCCCAAGATCGAGGCGCGACGGCTGGAGGCCAGCAACCGGACACCGCTGGCGCCGAGCGATCCCCATATCGTCGCCATCGCCGCCGATCATGCCGTCGCAGATACCGACCTGCCGGTCTTCGATCTCGACGACACCATGGCGATCGCCGATTTCATCGCCGTTACCGTCAATCTGCCGGGACGAAAAACGCCGCCGGAAACCAGCGGCGCTTCGTGACGGGCATCACGTTCCCGGCAGATCAGTTCTTGGCGACCGGGCGGACCAGCGGTGTCACGCGGCGGATGGTGACGCGTCGGTTCTGCTGCTCGGCAGCTTGCGTGCGCACCTTGAGGTAACGCTCGCCATAGCCCTGCGTCGTCATGTTTTCCGGCGGGATGCCGTAGACCTCGGTCAGTAGAGAGGCGACCGAGTCGGCGCGCTTGTCGGAGAGGATCAGGTTCGACTGGTCGGAGCCCACCGCATCCGTATGGCCTTCGATCAGGAAGGTTTCACCCGGATCGCGCTTCAGTACCTTCTGGATCGCATCGGCCACCTGGCGCAGCGTGCGCGCCTGGCTCATCGGCACCTCGGCGCTGCCGGTGGCAAAGGTGATGGTATCGAGGTCGATACGGCGCACCTTGTCGCGCAGGCGAGCGGAATACTTCACCTCGTCGATGGAATAGGTGCGCTCGACGCGCTCCACCGGCGGCTCGGCGAGGAAGTCGTAGTAGTCGCGGTCCGGCTCGCTCGATGTGTCGATGATGTAGTCCTCGACCGGCACCGTCAGGCGCATCGGCGGCAGGTCGCGACCGGCGTCATAGACGACAGGCGGACGGTCTCGGTCGGCGTCGGGAGCATATACCAGCAGATATTCCTCGCCGTCCGAGCCGATGCGCGAGCGCTGGATGATATCGCCATACTGATTGTAGATGGTGATCAGGCGCACGCCATTCGGCCGCTCGATGGTTTCGCGATAACGGCCGCGCGGCAGGCGGTCGTAGTGGGTTTCCTCGGCGTCGCGGCTGAGGCGCGGACGATCGTCGCCGCGCACCACCATGTGGTTGTCGACGCGCAGCACGGTGCGATTGTCGTTCTGCTGCAGGATGACGACATTGTTGGTTGTGTTGGTGGTGTTGTTGATGGTCGTATTGCCGCTTTCTCCGTCCTGACGGTTGCGGCGATCTCGACCGCCACCGGCATTCTGGCCGTCGGCGCCCGACTGCATGGCGGCACCGCCCTCTATGACGGCCGGAAGGGCAAATTGCGGGGCCTTGTCGATGCGCTGGCCCTTTTCCTCGATCTGCTTGCGCAACTGCTCCGCGTTCACCTGCGGCGCGGCGGCCTGAGCCTCGGCGTCGTTCTTCGGCGGGGGCGCGGCCTGCTCGCCGCGCTGCGCTTCGCGCTGGCGGCGGCGTTCGTCGCGGGCGGACTGGCCGCCGCGATTGTCCGCATCCTTGTCGCTGTCGAGCACGGCGGCGCCATTGTTTACCGGCAGGACGACGGTCTCGTCGGTCTTGGAAGGATCGGCGGCAATCGCCTTCTTTTCCTCGACCGTGCGCTTGTCGACGATCGGCGGGGCCGGCGGCTGCTGGGCAGCTGCATCCGGGGCGGGCGCGGCAGCGCCGTTTTCACCCTGCGTCTGCGGCTCGGGGGTCGGTTGGGCAGGCGCCGGCGTCTGTGGCTGCTCTGCGGGCTGCTGGGTCTCGGGCTGCGGCGCGGCCGGCTGTTGCTGATCGGCCGGGGTCGTTTGCGGTTGTTCGGCCGGCTGCGGCGCGGCGGGTGCCTGGGCCTCCGGTTCCGGCTGGGGCTTCTTGTGCTTGCGTTGCGGCGCTTGCTCCTGCTGCTCTTCGGCCTGCTGCTTGTGGCGTTTGTGGGTCGGCTGCTCTTCCTGCTGTGGCTGTTCAGCCGGGGCCGCTTCCGGCTGCGGCTCGGCAGCGGGCTGTTCGGCGGGCGCCTGCGCCTCGGGCTGCGGCGCGGCCGGTTCTACCGCCGGCGCCTGCTCTTCGGCCGGCTGCTTCTTGTGCTTGCGCGGCGCCGCCTGTTCGGGCTGCTCGGCAGGAGCCGCTTCCGGCTGAGGCGCAGCGGCGGGCTGCTCGGCCGGTGCCTGGGCTTCGGGCTGCGGCGCGGCGGCCGGCTGCTCGGCCGGCGCCTGGGGTTCCGGTTGCGGCGGGGCCTGCTCTTCGGCGGGGGCCTGTTCTTCGGCGTGCCGCTTCTTGTGCTTCTGTTCGGCAGGCTGTTCTTCCGTCTGGGCCTGCGGCTGCTCCTCGGGCAGGATTTGCGGCTGCTGCTCGTCGCTCGCCTGGGCGAGCTCGAAAGGTTGCTGGCCGTTGGCGGCTAAAACCGACTGGACCGTCATCGCCACCGACAGGAACGGCAGGGCAACACCGGCGAACAGTCTGGATCGAAGCGTCATCTATCTTCCTCTTCTTGCGAAGGTTCGTCATCTGCCGCGCATCTTGCGCGCGGCGGTTTTCTCTTGATCGCTCTTCATGGCTATCGAACGGCGACTTAACCGGCGATGAATGACGATTTTGCGTCACGGCCAACGCATAAGCGACGCGATCGTTCCCAAAACGGCCTCTGGCATCGTTGCAGGACGGGCGTGGACGGCTTTCGCCTGCGACCTATTTTCTGTTGCTTTTCTCGCAAGGCGCGGGAATATCGTAACCGGCGGGTCCAAGCCCGCACCCATTTGGCGACCGGAGAAAAGAACCGCCCGGCGCCCGCCAACAGAGAGGATCACCATGCGTATCGCCACTCGCCTTCTGGCTGCGGCCTCCCTCGCCGCCCTGTCCCTTTTCGCCGGCAACGCCCTTGCCGAGGGCGAAAAGGTGATCATCGGGACGGAAGGCGCCTACCCGCCCTTCAACAACCTCGAATCCGACGGCACGCTGACCGGCTTCGACATCGACATCGCCAAGGCGCTCTGCGACGAAATGAAGGTGACCTGTGAGTTCGTCACCCAGGATTGGGACGGCATCATCCCCGCCCTGCAGGCCAAGAAGTTCGACGCCATCATCGCCTCGATGTCGATCACCGACGAGCGCAAGCAGAAGGTCGATTTCACCGACAAGTATTACAACACACCGCCGGCCATCGTCGTGCCCAAGGATTCGCCGCTGAAGGATGCCTCGGAAGAATCGCTGGCCGGCAAGACGATCGGCGTGCAGTCCGGCACCACCCATGCCAACTACGTCGAAGCCCACATGAAGAAGTCGGAGCCGAAGCTTTATCCGACCGCCGACGAATACAAGCTCGACATCGCCAATGGCCGCGTCGACGCCGTGGTCGACGATATCGTGGTGCTGTCGCAGTGGCTGAAGACCACGGACGGCGCTTGCTGCAAGCTGCTCGCGCCGCTGCCGATCGACATCAAGATCAACGGCCAGGGCGCCGGCATTGCCATCCGCAAGGGCGATGACGCGCTGCGTGAAAAGTTCAACGCGGCCATCAAGGCGATCCGCGCCAACGGCAAGTATGAGGAAATCAACAAGAAGTATTTCGATTTCGACGTCTACGGCGGCTGATTCGGTTTCGAAGAAACAAGCGTTCGATGGCGGGAGATGCAATCTTCCGCCATCGGCATATGAGATAGAAAGATCAATCAAAATGCGGACCCAACCGCAAAGGGGATATATGGTATGAGCGGACCGTTCTCCGCCTTGGGCTCGTTCTGGGCCTGGATTTCCTATGTTTTCGATCCGTTCTGCGGTCCGGTGGGCGTGTTCAGCCTGTTCGGTTCCTCGACGGTGGTGGCCTGCGGCGATGCCGGCTGGGGTGACGAGATCGCCTTCGGCGTCAAGGTGACGATCTCGCTGGCGCTGGCGACCTTGCCGCTGGGCCTCGCCATCGGGTTCTTCATGGCGCTGGCGCTGCAAGCGGAGGACAAGGTGCTGCGGCTGGCAGCCGGCATCTACACCACCATCTTCCGCGGCCTGCCGGAACTGCTGACGCTGTTCATCGTCTATTACGGCGCACAGATCCTTATCCAGTCCGCCTTCGCCGCGCTGGGGTATGACGAGCGCATCGAGATCAACGCCTTCTTCGCCGGCATGGTGGCGTTGTCGGTGGTGTTCTCGTCCTATTGCTCGGAAGTGCTGCTCTCGGCCTTCAAGGCGATCCCTTACGGGCAATACGAGGCCGGCGATGCGCTGGGCCTGCGCCGCGCCCACACCATGGGGCTGGTCATCCTGCCGCAGCTCGTGCGCATCGCCCTGCCCGGCCTCGGCAATCTCTGGATGAACCTGCTGAAGGACACCGCCCTCGTCTCGATCATCGGCCTTTCCGATATCCTTCGCCAGACCGGCGTCGCCGCCAAGGTCAGCAAGGAAGCCTTCTTCTTCTATGTACTGGCCTGCATCCTGTTCCTGCTGCTGGCGATCATTTCCTCCTACGGATTGCGCCATATCGAAAAATGGGCTTATCGCTCGGAGAAACGCCGATGAGCTATGTTCAGGAACTGATCCCGCCGCGCCCGGCGCCGGCGGTGGCGATAAAGCCGGTCAGCGCCAGCCGCATCACCGGCGTCGTGCTGCTGACGCTGTGGGCCCTGCTTGGCGTCGCCCTTGTCTACATGATCGTCTCCGGCTGGGACGTCGAAAAATTCACCCGCTACGGGCCGCGCTATCTGTCCGGCCTGTGGGTGACGCTGTCGCTGGTCGGAGTTTCGCTGGCGCTGGGGGCTCTGCTGTCGCTGCCGATCGCCTTCGCCCGCATGTCGAGCAATCGCTTCCTCAACGCGCTGGCCTACGGCTATGTCTACGTCTTTCGCGGCACGCCGCTTCTGGCGCAGCTTTATCTGATCTACTACGGCTTCGGCAGTTTCCGACCGCAACTGGAAGCGGTCGGCTTGTGGTGGTTCTTCCGCGAGGCCTGGTATTGCGGCATGCTGTCGATGATGCTGAACACCGCCGCCTATCAGGCGGAAATCCTGCGCGGCGCGATCCTCAGCGTGCCCAAGGGACAATTCGAAGGCGCGCAATCGCTCGGCCTGCCCGCCTCGGTCACCTTCCGCAAGATCGTGCTGCCGCAGGCGCTGATCGTGGCGCTGCGCCCCTATGGCAACGAGATCATCCTGATGATCAAGGGCTCGGCCATCGTCGCCGTCGTCACAGTGCTCGACCTCATGGGCCAGACGCGCTACGTCTTTTCGCGCACCTTCGACTACCAGGCCTATCTCTGGGCAGCGATCTTCTATCTCTCGATCGTCGAGCTGCTGCGCCATGCCTGGGCGGCGATCGAGGCGCGGTTGACCCGTCATCTCAAGCGCTGAGCACCTTGGCAGCACTCTCAATTGAATGCTGCCAAGCATTTGAATTCAAACGTTAAATGTGCTATTATGGCCCTAATGTAAAGCTTCGGTTAACCGTGTTCGTGTTCTCTTTCAAGGATGCAGCCCACGACTGCGGCAACTTTGAAAGCGAGGCCGTCATGAGTAAGGACATGGAACTGCAACTGAAGGGCTACGGGGTAACCACGGCCCATATCCTCTATCGTATGCCGGACCATCCGGCGATCCTCCAGACCTATGTCTGGCAGCATTACGACCTCGCTCCGGACTTTCCGGAAATGCGCCATTTCCTGAAATTCTGGGAGGAAACGCTGGAAGGGCCGCTGCATTCGGTGCGTTACGTTCACCGCAGGCTGATCTCCGCCGGCGAATGGCGGGCGCTGAAGGGCGAATTCATCCTGCATTGAACCGTCTTGTCCTTGCCATTCCCACCCACGCTCTTTAGACCATCGAAAACGGTTTACGGAGCGTGCGGCAATGACGAAGATCGACGAGGAAGCCCTGGCGGAAGCCTATAACCAGGCGCTGGCGCTGGAAAAGGCCGGCGACATCGACGCCGCAGTCGCGGCCTATCGCCAGGTTCTGGAGATCGATCCCGAGGATCACGGCGGTGCGGCCGTGCGCATCGCCGCCATGGGATGCGGCGAGACGCCGCCCAAGGCACCGGATGCCTATGTCGAAACACTGTTCGACCAGCATGCCGAAGTGTTTGAGGACGTGCTCGTCGAGCAGCTCGGCTATGCCGTGCCGATGATGGTGCGGCAGCGTCTGCAGGCGCTGAAGCTCGGCCCCTTCCAACGCCTGCTCGATCTCGGCTGCGGCACCGGCCTTACCGGCGAAGCGCTGGCCGACATGGTCGAGGATATGACCGGCATCGACATTTCCGAAAACATGGTCGAGCTCGCCCATGAAAAGGAACTCTACGAAACGCTCTACGTCGCCGAGCTGGAAGACTTCCTCGAGGACAATGACGACGAGCCCTTCGACATCGTGACCGCCACCGACGTGCTGCCCTATCTCGGGGCGCTGGAGCCGCTGTTCTTCGGCGCGGCCGAAAACATGACGCCCGGCGGCCTGTTGATCTTCTCCTCAGAGACCCTGCCGGCCGACGTGCTCGGTGAGCGGCCCTACATGGTCGGCCCGCACCAGCGTTTTGCGCATGCCGAATCCTATGTCCGCCAACGGCTCGACGAGACCGGCTTTGACGTGGTCGAGGTGACCGACATCAATGTGCGCATGCAGGACGGCAATCCGACCCCCGGCCATCTGGTCATCGCCCGCCTGCGCGGCTGAAGTTAATCAAGAGGAGCATGACCAATGGCAAATGTGGCGTTCATCGGCCTCGGCGTGATGGGTTTTCCGATGGCGGGACACCTGAGGAACAAGGGCGGCCATGCCGTGACGGTCTATAACCGCACCGCCGCCAAAGCGGAAAGCTGGACCAAGATCTATGGCGGCGCATCGGCGCCGACGCCGGCGCAAGCGGCGCGCGACGCCGATTTCGTCTTCACCTGCGTCGGCAACGACGACGACCTGCGCCAGGTCACCACCGGCGCCGACGGCGTCCTTTCCACTATGAAGCCAGGCGCCATCCTGATCGACAACACCACGGCCAGCGCCGAAGTTGCCCGCGAACTCGACGCCGCCGCCCGCGCCCGTGGCTGCCGTTTCATCGATGCGCCGGTCTCCGGCGGCCAGTCCGGTGCCGAAAACGGCGTGCTGACCGTCATGTGCGGCGGCGAGCCGCAAATCTTCGAGAAAGCGCGGCCGGTGATCGACGCCTATGCGCGCATGGTTGGGCTGATGGGCCCGGCAGGAAGCGGCCAGCTTTCGAAGATGGTCAACCAGATCTGCATCGCCGGGCTGGTGCAGGGCCTGTCGGAAGGCATCCATTTCGCCAAGCGCGCTGGTCTCGACGTCGAGCGGCTGATCGAGGTGATCTCCAAGGGCGCCGCCGGCTCGTGGCAGATGGAAAACCGCCACAAGACGATGAACGAAGGCAAATTCGATTTCGGCTTCGCCATCGACTGGATGCGCAAGGATCTCGGCATCGTGCTGTCCGAAGCCCGCCGCAACGGCGCCACCCTGCCGGTCACCGCGCTGGTCGACCAGTTCTACGGCGACGTGCAGGCCATGGGCGGCAATCGCTGGGACACGTCGTCGCTGCTGGCGCGCCTGGAGAAGCCGTAAAGCAAGAGCAAGACTGTCGCCGCCTATCCCTTCCGGCAACCTCATCGCATATGAGCCGAGCGCTGCTCCAAAACCCCTTCCCCCCCTCGGGGAGAAGGGATTTTCGGCACCGAGGAGCACTATGGAGCTATCCTGCTTCCTCTTCGCAGCTCAGGAATTTCAAGGCAGCGGCTTCCTTCCATACCCGCCCTCCGTCTGCGACAATGGCAGCCGCTTTTGCAGTTGGCGATTTTCGTCAGGCTCCTTTATAGACGGCGACGGCTTCGTTCCATTGCTTCGAGCACAGACAAGGATATCCCCATGAGCGTGACCGGCCTTCCCTTCGACGATTTTCGTGCGCTGTTGCGGGAGCTCCCCGGCCCCGATGTGAAGGCGCTGGCGGAGGCGCGCGCGCGTGACGCCCAACTCACCAAGCCGCCGGGCGCGCTCGGCCGTCTCGAGGAAATCGCCTTCTGGCTGGCCGCCTGGAGCGGCCGCGCGCCGGCTGTTACCCGGCCCCTGGTCGCCATCTTCGCCGGCAATCACGGCGTCACCCGCCACGGCATCACGCCCTTTCCGCCTGAAGTGACCAAGCAGATGGTCGCAAACTTCTCTTCCGGCGGCGCGGCGATCAACCAGATCTGCATCGCCCATGATCTCGGCCTGAAGGTCTTCGACCTGGCGCTGGATTATCCGACTGGCGACATCACCTGCGAGCCGGCGCTTTCCGAGCGCGATTGCGCCGCCACCATGGCCTTCGGCATGGAGGCGATTGCCGGCGGCACCGATCTGCTGTGTATCGGCGAAATGGGCATCGGCAACACCACCATCGCCGCCGCGATCAATTATGCGCTATACGGCGGCACGGCGGCCGAATGGGTCGGCCCCGGCACCGGTTCGCATGGCGAACTGCTGGAGAAGAAGGTTCGCGCGGTCGAGACCGCCGTCGCCTTTCACAAGGACCACCTCTCCGATCCCCTGGAAGTGCTGCGCCGCCTCGGCGGCCGTGAAATCGCCGCCATGGCCGGCGCGATCCTCGCCGCACGCATGCAGAAGGTGCCGGTGCTGATCGACGGTTATGTCGCCACCGCCGCGGCCGCCATCCTCAAGGCCGCCAACCCCTCGGCGCTCGATCATTGCCTGATCGGCCATGTCTCGGCCGAGCCCGGCCATCTGCAGGCGGTCGAAAAGCTCGGCAAGACGCCGCTTCTGGCGCTCGGCATGCGGCTCGGCGAAGGCACGGGTGCGGCGCTTGCCGCCGGCATCGTCAAGGCCGCCGCCGCCTGCCATTCCGGCATGGCGACCTTCGAAAGCGCCGGGGTCAGCAACAAGGGCTGATGTTTTTTACGGTAGGCGCGCGGCGTGGCGACACGCGCCCGCGCTTGCGCCTTCGCCCTCGAATCGCTATGCGCAACGGCAAGCCATGCCAACGGAGCCGGGCGGCAAGCGCCGCCTGCAGCAGAAAGTACATGACGTGAGCACAGCGCCCTTCGAGAAAAAGACCGGCATCAGCCATTTCTTCGCCGCCGCGAGCTATTCGCGCGACGGTTTCCTGCGCCTGCTGCAGGAAGCCGCCTTCCGGCAGGAACTCGGCTTCTTCGTCGCCATCCTGCTGATCTTCCTGCTGGTCGGGGCCAGCGCCGGCGAATTCATGGTCGTGACCGTCCTGTTCCTGGCGCTGTTTGCGATAGAGGCGATCAATACCGCCATCGAGGAGCTTGTCGATCGCATCTCGCCGGAGATTTCGTCCGTCGGCAAACATGCCAAGGATCTCGGTTCATTCGCCGTCCTCTGCACGATCCTAAGCGCCAGCCTTTATGCGCTGGTCACTGTCGCCATGCACCTGTTCGCATAAATTTACGCGAAGCTGCGGCGGCGGCGCTCGACGGCCTGGGTTTCCTCGACCGCAGGCAGCGATTGCAGCACGCGCTTGGCGGGCAGGATGGCGATGACCTCGGTGCCCTCGCGAAGCTTCGATTTGAGATGAAACTGGCCGTTGTGCTTGGCAAGGATGGCCTGAACGATCGGCAGGCCGAGGCCGGTGCCCTGCTCGGCGCTCTTGATGGCGATCGAGCCCTGGCCGAAGGCGGAGAGCACGACCGGGATTTCGTTTTCGGGAATGCCGGGGCCGTTGTCCTTGATCGAAATGTACTGGCCGCCGCCGGCCGTCCAGCCGACCTTGACGGTGACCTCGCCGCCTTGCGGCGTGAATTTGACGGCATTCGACAGAAGATTGAGGATCACCTGCCGCATGGATTTTTCGTCTGCCCAGACCAGCGGCAGGTTCGGCTCGACATTCGACTGGATGGCGATGTTCTTGGCGCGGGCGCGCAATTGCACCATGCCGATGCAATCCTCGCAGATTTCCAGCAGCGAGATCGACTCCTCGTTCAGTTCGTAGCGGCCGGCCTCGATGCGCGAGAGGTCGAGGATCTCGTTGATCAGGTTCAGCAGGTGCTGGCCCGAGCGGTGAATGTCGTTGGTGTATTCCTTGTAGATCGGATTGTTGAGCGGCCCCATCACCTCTGTCGCCATCACCTCGGAAAAGCCCAGGATGGCGTTCAGCGGCGTGCGCAATTCGTGCGACATCGAGGCGAGGAAACGGGATTTGGCAAGATTCGCCTCTTCGGCCCGGCGACGGGCCTCGTCGGACATCGACTTGGCGACTTCCAGCTCGGCGATCAGGTCGTCCTTTTCCGACTGGAAGGAGAGCAGGCTGCGATTGGTCAGGAACATGCGGTCGCTGACATAGATGAAGAAAGCGAAGGCGATGGCGAACATCGCCAGCAGGCCGATATCCGGCACGTCTCGGCTCAGTCCCGCCTTGGCGGCGAGCGCCAGCGCGACCGGCGCGAAGCCGAACATCACCGCCCGTCGCAGCATGGTGTTGGCCAGCGAGGCGGCCGAAAGTGCGACCAGAAGCCCCGCGCCCTTGAACAGCACATAGCTGTTGCCACCGCAGAACTGGCATTGCTGCAGGGCGAACAAAGCCCATCCACCGCCGTTCAGCACCTGGCCCGCCAGCAGGTAACGCCGCCATTTGCGCGCCGATTCCGGCGTCATCTCGCGGGCCTTGGCGCGGCGCGCGATCAGGATGTTGGCGGCATGGAAGCTGAGTGCAAGGAAGGCCCAGCCGATCAGATTGAGCTGCTGGTTGAAATAGGTGCCGATGGCGGTGATCAGCAGCACCAGGATCGGAACGACCGTCGCTCCCTGCAGCATGGCCGTCAGATGCATCACCATCATTTCGCGGTCGAAATGCTGGGTGGTGGCGTTTCCGGTCTGCAGGCGTTCGCGCGTGGCTTTGACAGCCTTCGCCACAGCCTTGTTCTTATGGCTGCGGGAAAGATCGACGATATTCTTGTCGGTCTGGGAGCTGACGCCTTGACTCATGGTGCTCGGAAACGGAATGCGGAACAGTTCTTTCAGCCTAAGCACAATTCCTTAAGAAGATGCTGCCGTGAAATGATTTGTTTGCCATCTTGGGTGACGATTCGTTTGGGATTGGATGCCGCATTTGAGAAAACGACCGCGCCTGTGGCGCGATGCGATCGTCGCCTTCGCGCTGATCTTCCTTTTATGGCTGATCGCGATGAAGCTGCAGCAGCGTAACGAGCAGGTTCTGGCCGGCCCCTTCGTCGTCGTCGACGGCGATACGCTGTCGCTGGCCGGCGAGCGCCTGCGGCTGCGCGGGCTGGATGCGCCGGAGCTGAAGCAGAGCTGCGGCAATTCGGAAAGGCCATGGCCCTGCGGACAGGCGGCCCGGACGCGGCTGGCGGAACTGGTCGGCGCCGACACGACCTGTCGCGGCGCCGAGCGCGACCGATATCGCCGCCTGCTGGTATCCTGCCGCACGGGCCAGCAGGATCCGGCCGCGCTGATGGTGCGCGAGGGGCTGGCCGTTTCCGACGGTGGCTACGGGCTGGAGGAAGCGCAGGCGCGGCTTGCCGGCCGCGGCCTCTGGGCCGGTGATTTCAAGCGCCCCGCCGACTGGCGGCGCGAGCACGCGGCCATGGAGGGAGACGAAGGCATGTTCGGGTGGATCCGCAACCTGTTCAGCCGCGAGGAGGCGCAATGAAACCCGACGACGTCATCCGCCTGAGCGCCGAGATCGCCGCCTGCCGCATCTGTCGCGACAATCCGTTGCGCGGGCCGGCGGACCGGCTTCCGCATGAGCCGCGGCCTGTCGCCGTGCTTTCCCCGACCGCACGCATCCTGATCGCCGGACAGGCGCCGGGCCTGCGGGTGCACGAAACCGGCCTGCCCTTCAACGACGCCTCCGGCGACCGGCTGCGGGCCTGGCTCGGCGTCGACCGCGACACGTTCTACGATTCCAGCCGCTTCGCCATCGTGCCGATGGGCTTCTGTTTTCCGGGCTATGATGCGCGCGGCAGCGACCTGCCGCCGCGCCGCGAATGCGCCCCCGCGTGGCGACAGCAGGCCATTGACGCCATGCCGCAAGTGGAGCTGGCGCTGGCAATCGGGCAATATGCGCAGAGCTGGCATCTGGGGCCGTTGCGCGGACCTTCGTTGACGCAGACGGTGGAGAACTGGCGCGGTATCGTCGCCGCGACCGACAGCCCGGCGGTGCTGCCGCTACCGCATCCCAGTTGGCGCAATACCGGTTGGTTGAAACGGCATCCGTGGTTCGAGGAGGAGCTGCTGCCTTTCCTCAGGAACACGGTGAGGAGATTGACAGCGTGAAACAATTTTCTTTCAATCATTCAAAATTGCGGTATATGAGAAAAATTAATTCGAGGGATTGTCGATATGGATCGTCTGGACCGTAAAATTCTGCGCCTTCTGCAGGAAGACTCGACTTTGGCAGTGGCGGATCTGGCCAAGAAGGTCGGCCTGTCCACCACGCCCTGCTGGCGCCGCATCCAGAAGATGGAGGAAGACGGCGTCATCCGCCGCCGCGTCGCGCTTCTGGACCCGGTAAAGGTCAACACGAAGGTTACGGTCTTCGTCTCTGTCCGCACCGCCTCGCATTCGGTGGAATGGCTGAAGCGCTTTTCGGAAGTCGTGGCCGAATTCCCGGAAGTGGTCGAGTTCTACCGCATGAGCGGCGATGTCGACTACCTGTTGCGCGTCGTCGTGCCGGATATCGCCGCCTATGACGCCTTCTACAAGCGGATGATCGCCAAGATCGAAATCCGCGACGTCTCCTCCGCTTTTGCGATGGAGCAGATCAAATATACGACGCAGCTTCCGCTGGATTATATGATTCTGGAAAACCAGAAGGCTGGGGAAGAGTAAGGGTTCGACGTCGAACCTTGGGTGAGCGTTTCCCTATCTCCCTTCTCCCCCGGGGGAGAAGATCGCCGCAGCGGAATGAGGGGATGCCGCCGGCACATATGGATGAGATCGCTCGGCATCGCCTTCCCCCTTCTCCGGCCCTTCGGCCCCTTCTTCCCGGAGGAGAAGGGAAAGGCGCCAAACCATCGCATTGAGATCTTTCACTCCAGAAAGGCTGACCGTGTTGCGGGAATTTTGCGGCGATATCCTCCGTGCAACGGCGTTCCTGAGCCGGTTGCCGGTTCCGGCACGTTTCTTCGAGGGGCATGACGGGCGCATGGGCGGCCTGGCCGGGGCCTTTGCCCTGTCCGGCCTGCTGCTCAGCCTTCCGGCCGCCCTGCTCGCCGCGCTGCTGATCGCCGGTGATGCGCCGCCGCTGCTTTCCGCTCTCCTGGTGCTCAGTCTCCAGACGCTGGTGACCGGCGCGCTGCATGAGGACGGCTTTGCCGATTGCGCCGATGGGCTCGGCGGCGGGCGGGATCGCGATCGTGCGCTTGCCATCATGAAGGACAGCCGCATCGGCGCCTACGGGGTGATCGCGCTGGTGCTCGGCTTTGGCCTGCGCGCCTCCGCGTTCTCGGCGCTGATGGATGTGGCAACCCCGCTTTTTGTCGCGCTCGCCTTCCTGCTGGCGCAGGCGGTCAGCCGCGCCGCCATGGCCTGGCACTGGCAGGCCCTTCCCTCGGCCCGGCCCGGCGGCGTGGCCGATTCGGCCGGCCTGCCGGAACACGGTTCCGTGCTGGTCTGCATCGGCACGGCGCTGCTTGCGGCGCTCGTTTTCGTCGTCCTCGACCTGCCGCTGCTGCCGGTCGTCGTCGCCGTGCTTCTGGCTGGAGTCGTCACGGCCGGGTTTTCCCGTTTCGTGCGCCGCAAGATCGGCGGCCACACCGGCGATACCATCGGCGCCACGCAGCAACTCGCCGAAATGGCGGTGCTCGTCGCCCTTGCCTTGATGGCGTGAAAAGCCGATATAGAGCCCGAACCCTCGCCGCAACGTGACCGGTCACCGTATGGAATCGCCCTGTATTCTCGTCTGCTCCATCGACATGAACACCGGCTATTGCTTCGGCTGCGGTCGCACGCGTGACGAGATCGGGCTGTGGACCAGCTATTCCGATGCAGAGCGTCGCGCCATCATGGAAGCCCTGCCCGCGCGGCTGGAAACGGTCGAACGCAAGCCGCGCCGCGAAACGCGCCGCACCCGTATGGCGCGGGAGCGCAACCTGACATGATGAACAGGCTGACCGTCGTTTTCGTCATTCTCTTTGCCGGCCTTGCCGTTCTTCTGTTCAGCGACAGCAGCAGCCGCATCATGGGGTTGAAGCAGGACGAATTCGGCCGCTTCGTCACCCTGCTGCCCTTCGCCGCCATGCTGGGCGCCGGCATTCTCGCCAGCCGCCGCAATCTCGGCGACAGTCTGCGGCAGATGTTGATCTGGCTGGTGATCATCCTGGCGCTCGCCACCGCCTATCTCTACCGCTTCGACGCGATGACCATCGGCAACCGGCTGCTCGGTGGGTTGATGCCCGGCCATGCCGTCGTCGTCACCGATCGCGACGGCGATCAGGATGTGGTGATCTACAAGGCGATGAGCGGCCATTTCGAGGCCAATGCCGAGGTCAACGGCCAGACGGTCGGCATGCTCGTGGATACCGGCGCCAGCATGGTGGCGCTGACCCAGGAAGACGCCGTGCGCGTCGGCATCATCCCGGAAAACCTCACCTATTCGATGACTGTGACCACCGCCAACGGCATCACTACCGCAGCACCGGTGACGTTGACCGAGCTGTCCATCGGCCCCATCACCCGCCGCAACGTGCCGGCCATGGTCGCCGAGGAAGGCAAGCTCGACCAGAGCCTGCTCGGCATGAGCTTTTTGGGCACGCTCAGCAGTCTGCAGATGCAGACGGATGAACTGCGGCTGCGGAACTGATTAGTTCTTCAGACGGTAACCCGTCCTGAAAATCCAGGTCAGCGTGATCAGGCAGGCGGCCAGGAAGAGAGAGATCATCATCAGGCTGATGACCGGATTGACGTCGGCGATGCCGTAGAAACTCCAGCGGAAACCGCTGACCAGATACAGCACCGGATTGAAGTGGCTGACCGCCTGCCAGAAGGGCGAGAGCATGTTGATGGAATAAAAGCTGCCGCCGAGGAAGGTCAGCGGCGGCACCACCAGCATCGGGATCAGGTTGAGCTGCTCGAAATTCTTCGCCCAGATGCCGATCATGAATCCGAACATCGAAAAGCTGACGGCCGTCAGCAGGAAGAACAGGACCATCATAAAGGGATGCTGGATGTGGATGTCGACGAAGAAATTGGCGGTCAACAGGATGATCGCCCCGATGATCATGCCCTTGGTCGCCGCCGCGCCGACATAACCCAGCAGGATCTCCGCCGTCGAAATCGGCGCCGAGAGGATCTCGTAGATCGTGCCGGTGAATTTGGGGAAATAGATGCCGAAGGAGCCGTTGCCGATGCACTGGCTGAGCAGCGTCAGCATGATCAGCCCCGGCGTGATGAAGGCGCCGTAGGACACGCCCTCCACCTGCTGGATGCGCGAGCCGATGGCCGCGCCGAAGACGATGAAATACAGCGAGGTGGAAATGACCGGCGAGACGACGCTCTGCAGCAGCGTGCGCCGCATCCGCGCCATCTCGAAATAATAGATGGATTTGACCGCCTCGAAATTCATGCTCTTTCCCCCACGAGTTGGACGAAGATGTCCTCCAGCGAGCTTTGCTGCGTCGACAGATCCTTGACGTGGACATCGGCGGCGGCAATCGCCGCCAGCAGTGAGGCGATGGTCGCCTGCTCGCCCTCATGCGCGGCATTGAAATCGTAGACCAGCCGGTTGCCGTCATTGGCGAGCGACAGGCCGCGCCCCTCCAGCGACCCCGGCATTGTCGGCAGCGGCTCGGCGAGATCGAGGATCAGTTGCTTGCGCCCGAGTTTCTGCATCAGCGTCGCCTTGTCCTCGACCAGCAGCAGGTTGCCGCCATTGATGACGCCGACGCGGTCGGCGATCTCCTCGGCCTCCTCGATGTAATGGGTGGTGAGAATGATTGTGACGCCATTTTCGCGCAGACGTTCGACCACCTTCCACATGTCCTTGCGCAGCGTCACGTCGACGCCGGCGGTCGGTTCGTCGAGGAACAGCACGGTCGGTTCGTGCGACAATGCCTTGGCGATCAGAACACGCCGCTTCATGCCGCCGGAAAGCTCACGCAGCATGTTGTCGCGTTTGTCCCAGAGCGAGAGATCCTTGAGGATGCGCTCGATATAGGCGGGATCGGGCTTGCAGCCATGCAGGCCGCGCGAGAACACCACCGTGTTCCATACCGTCTCGAACTGGTCGGTGGTCAGTTCCTGTGGCACGAGACCGATCAGCCGCCGCGTCTGGCGAAAATCGCGCACCACATCATGGCCGGCGACCTTCACCTCGCCGCCGCTCGGATTGACGATGCCGCAGACGATCGAAATCATCGTCGTCTTGCCGGCGCCGTTCGGCCCGAGCAGGGCCAGGATCTCGCCCTGCTCGATATCGAGATTGACGCCCTTCAGGGCCTGAAAACCGTTTGAATAGGCTTTGGTGAGATTGCGAATGGAAACGATGGGAGCCATGGAACGCTCTTGCGGGAGACACTTTTGAGCTTCACGCTATATAGATGTCCCGAGGCGACGGCACACCCCCCATGGCCAGAAAATAGTCAGTCGCAGTGACGATAGCCCGAGCGGCGCTCGCGCAAGTCGAAGTGGAAATGATCCTTGTGGTGCGGGTCGCTGCCCGGGCCGAGCACGGTGTTGAAATATTTGCAGCTATCGCTGCGCACCGCCTTCAGCAATGCCTTTTCGCGGAAAGCGAAGAAACCCGGCTTGCGCACGTCGATCTTCTTGCCGTTGTTGAGCACGAACTTGCCGACATCGATGGCGTTGCCATGCGCGTGCTCCGACCAGGGATTGCGCGCGCTGGAATTCATCCGCCGGCAGGAATAGCCGCCGAGCGGGACGATGGTCTTGATGCCGGACCAATAGCGCATCCGCGCCGAGGGCTGCAGCTCGTTCTTCACCCACTTGGCGAAGGCGAGCGTCACCTGGCAGTTCAGCTTGGTGGCCGGGCGAACGCCGATGCTGCCGCCGGAAAGACCGCTGACCTGGATCGGATAGGGAATGCCGCAGGTCGGGCCTTGCGAGATCGGCGAGATATCCTGGAAGACGACGCCCATGCGCTTCAATTCGGCGCGGCAGGCGCGTTCGGAGGCCGGCATGACGCCGGGCGTCTGGCGCTCGATGGCGGGATTGTCGGGACGCGCCAGGAAGGCCACCTGCTCGCTGCCCTCGTCTGCGACCGGCGCGCTGCGGCGGCCCTGGCGGTTCGACGCCTGCGGCTTCCATTGCGATTGGGTGTCGAGTTCCTCGCCCATGTCCGATTGCGGCAGGCGGCTGCGGCCGGCCGGCTGCGACACCACCGTCGGCGCATCGGTGCCGATTCCATCGACCACGGGCTGGTCGGTCTCGCCCTCGGCGATCTGGTTGGCCTGCTCCTCGGCAAGCCCGACCACCGGCTGCTGTTGCCGCTTTGGCGCGACGCCGAGTTGCGAATCCATGTTGACGCCGCCTTCCGGGGCGCGCAAAGGCTGCACGCCCATGGAGGTATCTATGCCGTCATTGGCGGCCAGCGCCTCCTCACTGTCGATCTTCGGCAGGCGGCGCGGCGTGGCGGCGGCGTTCGCCTGCAGCGGCGCGCTTTCCACCGACGAAGCGCTGGCAGGATCGCCGGCTTCGAAGGTATCGACCGAGGAAACCGGCCGAGGGTTGGCGGTATAATTCGCCTGCTGGTCGACGCCCGAGGGCGGCAGCGGCTGGGCCACGTTCTGGACCGGCTCGACCGAGCCGACGAAGGTGCTGTCGTCGAACCGGGCGGAGGGCGTACACGCAACCAGGGCCGTCGACATCAGCAACGGCGCCGCGACACGCCGCAGAAAGGAAACATACGCCATACAACCGTCTCTTCCGCAACGCCGCCGGGAGATTCCGACGAAACCTGAGGCAAGCCTGCACCGGGGTCGCGACGCATCCATGGCCGATCCGTGTCGAATCCATGGTTTCGCGCCGCATGTGGCCGCACGCGCACCGAAAGAGGACAGTTTAAGCGGATATGGTAAATGCCGGGTTGACGCCTGACGGCCAGAGTAACCTTAACCTTTGGCAAACCTGCCCTCGCCTCTTGCCAGCCCCTCGGCCCCGTCCCATTCTGGCGATCCCGCCAGACCCGTAATCGAGACGAATCGCATGACCGAGAATGACAAGCCGACCGGAGAACTGACCCTGCGCACCCTGGCCATGCCCGGCGACGCCAATGCCGCCGGCGATATTTTCGGCGGCTGGGTGATGGCGCAGATGGACCTGGCCTGCGGCATCCGCGCCGCCGAGCGCGCCGGGGGACGCGTCGTCACCGCCGCCGTCAAGGAAATGGCTTTCCGGCTTCCGGTGAAGATCGGCGACACGCTTTGCGTCTATACCGATATCGTCGCCGTCGGTCGCACCTCGATCACGCTGCGGGTCGAAAGCTGGGCGCAACGCTACCTGACGCCGGTCATGGAAAAAGTGACGGCCGCCACCTTCATCATGGTGGCGCTCGATGGCGACGGCCATCCCACGCCGGTGCCGGCAGAAGGCTGAGACTTTTCCGGGAAAGTGGACATCGGACGAAAAATGCGATGAGCACATAAATCGCGGCTCGACGCGCGTGTTTCCTTTTTGTACTCATCCCCCCTTTTCTTCCGCGCGGACTCTCTCCATATTCCGCCCATGGCCAGATCTCCAAAAAAACCGTCCAAGCCGACCGGCTTCGAGGAAGCACCCCAAGCGGACTTTGAAGGCGCGCCGATCAGTGGGTCCGTCGCCGACTGGGTGCGTCAGCTCGAGGCCGACGCGGAATCCACCAGCTTCGAAAGCCAGCGCGATATCGCCTCCAAGGCCGGCAAGCACCGCAAGAAGGTGGAAATCGCCGCGCGCGACAAGCAGGACACCACGGCGAAGAAATCCCGGGGCGGCAGCGACATCACCGCCCAGAAGACATCGCGCGGCGTTTCCATCGGCGCCAGCAGCGATCCGAAGACGCGCGCCGCCGCCGGCCTCAATCCGGTCGCCGGCCTCGACGTCTCGCTGGAAGATGCCGGAAACCTCGCGCAAGGGTCTGTCACCGCCACCGTCGATGCTCTGGCCAAGCTGATCGAAAGCGGCAACCCGCTGCACAAGAACGGCAAGATCTGGACGCCTCACCGCCCCGCCCGGCCGGACAAGTCCGAAGGCGGCATCGAAATTCGCATGGACTCGGAATACAAGCCGGCCGGCGACCAGCCGACCGCGATCGGCGACCTCGTCGAAGGCCTGGAAAGCGGCGAGCGCAGCCAGGTGCTGCTCGGCGTCACCGGCTCCGGCAAGACCTTCACCATGGCCAAGGTGATCGAGGCGACCCAGCGCCCGGCCGTCATCCTCGCGCCCAACAAAACGCTGGCGGCGCAGCTCTATTCGGAATTCAAGAATTTCTTCCCCGACAATGCGGTGGAATATTTCGTCTCCTACTACGATTATTACCAGCCGGAAGCCTATGTGCCGCGCTCCGACACCTATATCGAGAAGGAAAGCTCGATCAACGAGCAGATCGACCGGATGCGCCACTCGGCGACGCGCTCGCTGCTGGAGCGTGACGATTGCATTATCGTCGCCTCGGTCTCCTGCATCTACGGTATCGGCTCGGTCGAGACCTATACGGCGATGACCTTCCAGATGTCGGTCGGCGACCGGCTCGACCAGCGCCAGCTCCTCGCCGATCTCGTCGCCCAGCAATACAAGCGCCGCGACATGGATTTTACCCGCGGTTCTTTTCGCGTGCGCGGCGATACGATCGAACTTTTCCCGGCCCACCTTGAGGATGCAGCCTGGCGCATCTCGATGTTCGGCGACGAGATCGACTCGATCACCGAATTCGATCCGCTCACCGGCCAGAAGACCGGCGAGCTCAAATCGGTGAAGATCTACGCCAATTCGCACTATGTCACGCCGCGCCCGACGCTGAACGGCGCGATCAGGGCGATCAAGGAAGAGCTGAAGCACCGGCTGGTCGAACTGGAAAAGGCCGGCCGCCTGCTGGAGGCGCAGCGCCTCGAACAGCGCACCCGTTACGACCTGGAAATGCTCGAAGCCACGGGCGTCTGCAACGGCATCGAGAACTATTCGCGCTACCTCACCGGCCGCAACCCCGGCGAGCCGCCGCCAACGCTGTTCGAATATATTCCCGACAACGCCATCATCTTCATCGACGAAAGCCATGTGACGGTGCCGCAGATCGGCGGCATGTATCGCGGCGACTTCAGGCGCAAGGCGACGCTGGCCGAATACGGCTTCCGCCTGCCCTCCTGCATGGACAACCGTCCGCTGCGTTTCGAGGAATGGGACGCGATGCGGCCGCAGACGGTCGCCGTATCCGCCACGCCCGGCTCCTGGGAAATGGAGCAATCCGGCGGCGTCTTCGCCGAGCAGGTCATTCGCCCGACCGGGCTGATCGATCCGCCGGTCGAGGTGCGTTCGGCCCGTACCCAGGTGGACGACGTTCTCGGTGAAATCCGCGAGACCAGCCTCAAGGGCTATCGCACGCTGGTCACCGTGCTCACCAAGCGCATGGCGGAAGACCTCACCGAATACCTGCACGAGCAGGGCGTGCGCGTCCGCTACATGCACAGCGACATCGACACGCTGGAGCGCATCGAGATCATCCGCGACCTGCGCCTCGGCGCCTTCGACGTACTGGTCGGCATCAACCTGCTGCGCGAGGGCCTCGACATTCCCGAATGCGGCTTCGTCGCCATCCTCGACGCCGACAAGGAAGGTTTCCTGCGCTCGGAAACGTCGCTTATCCAGACCATCGGGCGTGCGGCGCGCAATGTCGATGGCAAGGTCATCCTCTATGCCGACCAGATCACCGGTTCGATGAAGCGGGCGATGGAGGAAACCAGCCGCCGCCGCGAAAAGCAGGTGGCCTACAATACCGAGCACGGCATCACGCCGGAATCGGTGAAGGCGCGGATATCCGACATCCTCGACTCGGTCTACGAGCGCGATCATGTGCGCGCCGACATTTCCGGCGCCGCCGGCAAGGGTTTTGCCGATGGCGGGCATCTCGTCGGCAACAATCTGCAATCGCACCTCAACGCGCTGGAAAAGCAGATGCGCGACGCCGCCGCGAACCTCGACTTCGAGGCTGCCGCCCGGTTGCGCGACGAAATCAAGCGCCTCAAGGCTGTCGAGCTCGCGGCCATGGACGATCCCATCGCCCGCGAGGAATCGCGCGCGCTGGAAGGCAAGTCCAAGCGCGGTTCGACCCCGGAACCGGCCGCGCCCTCCTATTTCCAGAAGCCTTCGCTCGACGACATGGGGCCGGGAACGGACACCGCGACGCCCCTGTTCCGCAAGCCCGACCTCGACGACATGGGCCGCGACGTGGCCGAGCCCGCCGGCAAGAGCCTGTTCCGCCGCAACACGCTGGACGAGATGACGGTCGGCCGCACCGAAAAGCCTGTTACCGGCAAATTGCCGGAACGTCCGGAGGAATCACTCTCCAGCAAGAAGCGGTTTTCGCCCTTGCTCGAGGGGCAGCCGGAACGCAGTGACGACCAAGCCGATCACCGTCCCCTCGTTCGCGGCCGCGTCGGCGCCGGCTCCTACGAGGAGCCTGGCGAAGCCAAACGCAAAGGCCGCACCAAGGGCAAGACCGGACGGCCGGGCCGCTGAACACCCGCCTGCGGGGAAGGGTATCTGACGAGGGAAACGGTCGATGAAAACCGTGGACACAGGCGTTCTGCATATCGCCTATCTCGAATTCGGCCCGCCGCACGGCGTGCCGACGGTATTGCTGCATGGTTTTCCCTATGACGTCCATGCCTATGACGACGCCAGCCGCCTGCTCGCCGAAACCGGGCATCGCTGCATTGTTCCCTATCTTCGCGGCTATGGTCCGACCCGCTTCTTGAGCATGGAAACGTTACGTTCGGGGGAGCAGGCAGCGCTCGGCGCCGATCTGCTGGCCTTGCTCGATGCGCTGTCCATCGAAAAAGCCGTGCTCGGCGGCTATGATTGGGGCGGGCGTGCGGCCTGCATCGTCGCGGCACTGCATCCGGATCGTGTCCATGGGCTTGTCAGTTGCGGCACCGGCTACAACATCCAGAACATTGCGGCGGCGGCAATGCCGGTCGCGCCGGAAGAAGAGGCACGTTACTGGTATCAGTATTACTTTCATTCCGCACGCGGTCGCACGGCGCTTGAGACGAACCGTCGCGACCTCTGCCGCTACATCTGGCAGCTCTGGTCGCCGTCCTGGCGCTTTACCGCTGATGTCTTCGAACGCTCGGCGACCTCATTCGACAATCCAGACTTCGCCGATATCGTCGTCCATTCCTATCGGCATCGATTTGGCGGCATTCCGGGCGATGCGGCCTATGAAGCGATCGAGGCGCGATTGGCCAGGCAACCGGATATCCATATTCCCACCATCGTCCTGCAAGGCGCGGATGATGGCGTCGATCCGCCCACACGATCGGATGGCGATGCGAAGCATTTCCGGGATTTTTATCAGCGCCGCGTCATTCCCGAGACGGGGCACAATCTGCCTCAGGAGGCGCCGCGCGATTTCGCCGACGCCATTCAATACGTCTCGCGCGGTTTTCAGAGACGATAGGACGGCGGCGCCCGAAGGCGCCGCCATGCCGGTCAATCGATGTCGGCGACGGCCGCGTCGGCCTTGCCGCTAATGCGATGGGCCAGCGCAGCCTCCATGAAGGGGCTGACGTCGCCGTCGAGCACGTCACCGGGCGCGGTGCTTTCGACGCCGGTGCGCAGATCCTTGACCAACTGGTAGGGCTGCAGCACGTAGGAGCGGATCTGGTGGCCCCAGCCGATGTCGGTCTTGGAGGCCGCCTCGGCATTGGCCGCTTCTTCACGCTTCTTCAGTTCGGCCTCATAGAGACGGGCGCGCAGCATGTCCCACGCCTTGGCTCGGTTCTTGTGCTGTGATCGTTCCTGCTGGCAGGCGACGACGATACCGGTCGGGATATGCGTGATGCGCACAGCCGAGTCGGTGGTGTTGACGTGCTGGCCACCCGCGCCCGACGAGCGGTAGGTGTCGATGCGGCAATCGCTTTCGTTGACCTCGATCTGGATCGATTCGTCGACGACCGGATAGACCCAGACCGACGAGAACGAGGTATGGCGGCGCGCATTGCTGTCATAAGGCGAGATGCGGACCAGGCGATGCACGCCCGATTCGGTCTTCAGCCAGCCATAGGCATTGTGACCCTTGACCAGCAGGGTCGCGGACTTGATGCCGGCTTCTTCTCCGTCATGTACTTCCAGCAGTTCGACCTTGAACTTCTGCTTCTCCGCCCAACGCGTGTACATGCGCAGCAGCATGCTCGCCCAATCCTGGCTCTCGGTGCCGCCGGCGCCGGAATGGACTTCGAGGTATGTGTCGTTGCCGTCGGCTTCACCCGAAAGCATGGCTTCCACCTGAAGCCTGCCGGACTCGGCCTTCAATTCCTTCAGCGCATTTTCGGCATCGGTGACGATATCCTGATCGCCCTCTTCCTCGCCCATCGCGATCAGCTCGATATTGTCGTCGAGCTGTTGCGTCAGGCGCTTAACGCCGTTGATGCTGTCGTCCAGCTGCTGGCGCTCGCGCATCAGCTTCTGGGCTTCCGTCGAATCGTTCCAGAGGTTCGGATCCTCGGCCTTGTTGTTCAACCAGTCCAGTCGTCTTATCGCCTGGTCCCAGTCAAAGATGCCTCCTCAGCAGGCTTATGGCCTGCTTGATTTCGTCGACTACGTTCTCGATTTCAGCGCGCATCGTTCCTGTCTTTGCTCTGTCAAAAAATCGTGGCCTGTCCATAAGGTCACGCGCCCCGGATGTAAAGCCGGAGCGCGCAGCCGAAAAGGATCGGGGGTCAGAAAAGCCCGCCGGCGCCGGAGGTGACCGCCTGGTTGGCCTGCGGCGAGGTGCGCATGATCTCGTCGGGATCGACGGTGCCTTCCATGCCGATGACGTTGAAGCTGTCGGCGGGGCCGGTGCCGGGCTTGAAAGCCTCGACGATGGTGTCCGGCTCGCCTTCCATCGCCCGCATGCCGGTCTTGCGGTTGACCGGGATCAGGCTCATGCCCTCGGGAACGATGAATTTCGTCGGCGGGCTTTCCTTCATCGCCTGCTGCATGAATTCGTTGAAGATCGGCGCCGAAAGCGATCCGCCGGTGCCGCCGCGGCCGAGCGGCGCCGGCGTATCGAAGCCGATATAAAGGCCGGCGACCAGATCGGGCGTATAGCCGACGAACCAGGCGTCCTTCTCGTCGTTGGTCGTGCCGGTCTTGCCGGCGACATCGCGACCGTCGAGCTTGATCTTGCCGGCCGCCGTACCGCGCTGGACGACACCCTGCATCATCGAGGTGATCTGGTAGGCGGTCATCGGGTCGAGCACCTGCTCGCGATTGTCGACGATGGTGGGCTCGTCCTGGTTCTGCCAGCCGCCGGCATTGCAATTGTCGCAGCCGCGTTCCTCATGGCGGAAGATGGTCTTGCCGTAGCGGTCCTGAATACGGTCGATCAGTGACGGCTTGATCTGCTTGCCGCCGTTGGCGAGCACGGAATAGGCCGAGACCATGCGCAGGACAGTGGTTTCGCCCGAGCCCAGCGACATCGACAGGAGCGGCAGCATCTTGTCGTAGATGCCGAAACGCTCGGCATATTCGGCGACGAGGTTCATGCCCATGTCGTTCGCCAGCCGCACCGTCATGAGGTTACGCGACTTTTCGATGCCGAGGCGCAGCGTCGAGGGGCCGGCGGAACCGCCGCCATAGTTTTCCGGGCGCCAGACCTGACCGCCGGAGACGATCTCGATCGGTGCGTCCATGATCACCGAGGCCGGGGTATAGCCGTTGTCGAGCGCGGCGGCATAGACAAAAGGCTTGAAGGAGGAACCCGGCTGGCGCTTTGCCTGCGTGGCGCGGTTGAATTCCGATTGCGCATAGGAGAAGCCGCCGACCAGGGCCAGGACGCGGCCGGTATGCGGATCCATGGCGACCAGAGCGCCCTGCACCTTGGGCGGCTGGCGCAGGCGGTAATTGCCGGAATTGTCGCCGCCGATCTGTTCGACATAGACGACATCGCCCGGCGACAGCGCGCCATCGGGCGATTTCGCCGTCTTGCGGTCGCCCTTGGCGGAGCGGTAGGCCCAGCGCATGTTTTCCGCCTCGATACGGCCGGTCTGGCGATCGCCGCCGACCTTGCCGCTGGCCTCGATCTGCGGCCGAATGCCGATGTCGACACCGCTCTTGTCGGCGCCGAGGACGACGGCCAACTTCCATTCCGGCACGTCGGCGAGCGCGGGAATCTTGGCAAGCTGGGCGCCCCATTCATGGCTGACGTCGATGGTGGAAACCGGGCCGTGGAAACCGCGGCGTTCGTCGTAATTGATCAGGCCGTCCTGCAACGCGCGGCGCGCATAGGCCTGCAGCGTCGGATCGAGCGAGGTTCGCACCGAAAGACCGCCCTCATACAGCGCCTTGTCGCCATAGCGCTCGATGATCTGGCGGCGCACTTCCTCGGAGAAGAATTCGGAGGCGAACAGATAGGAGCCGTTGCGGCGCGGCGTGACGCCCAACGGCTGCGCCTTGGCTTCCTCGCCATCCGGCTTGCTGACGTAACCGTTCTCGACCATGCGGTCGATGACCCAGTTGCGGCGTTCCAGCGCCGCTTCCGGGCGGCGGAAGGGATGGTAGTTGGCAGGTCCCTTGGGCAGCGAGGCGAGATAGGCGGCTTCAGCGACGGTCAGCTCGGTGACGGACTTGTCGAAATAGGTGAGCGCCGCGCCGGCGATGCCATAGGCATTCATGCCGAAGAAGATCTCGTTGAGATACAGTTCCAGGATCTTGTCCTTGGAATAGGCCTGTTCGATTCGGAAGGAGAGAATCGCTTCCTTGACCTTGCGGTCGATGGTCTGGTCGGACGAGAGCAGGAAGTTCTTGGCCACCTGCTGGGTGATGGTCGAGGCGCCCTCGGGGCGACGGCCGGAACCGATGTTCTGGATGTTGTTGACCATGGCGCGGGCGAGACCGGTGAGATCGACGCCCGGATGATTGTAGAAATTCTTGTCTTCCGCGGAGAGGAAAGCGGCCTTCACCCGGTCTGGAATGGCCTGGATCGGCAGGAACAGGCGGCGCTCGCGGGCATATTCGGCCATCAGCGCGCCGTTGCCGGCATGGATGCGGGTGGTGACCGGCGGCGCATAGCTCGCCAGGACCGCGTAATCGGGAAGATCTTTCGAAACCCCGTTCAGATAGACGGCGACAGCGGCGGCGACGCCGAAAAACAAGACGCAGGCCAAGCCGAACAAGTATCCAATCAGTCTGATCATCGTCTGAGCTACCGGTCCTTCACAGGAAGAAAAGCTGTATTTGAAATTCGTTTCGCCGCGCCGAGCGTCGCGCCAGCGATACAATCGCATAGATGCCCGCGTTTTGCACGACGCCTGCCGGTTTGCAAGAGACCGCCGCCACCGGACGCATCACGACTCGTCCCTATCGACGAACTGTGCCGGTCAATAATGGTCCGAATGTGAGCAAAATAGGGCCTCGCCGACGTTTTCCCTGCATCTGTCACCGGATCGCAACGGCGCTCAGCCGCCATCCGCCGCCGCCTTTTCGCGGTATCGACGCACGGCGACCGCCAGGAGGTCGGCAACCTTCGCCCGCCATGCTTCGTCGAGCAGCAGTTTTTCGTCCTCGGGATTGGACAGGAAGCCGAGTTCCAGCAGGATGGAGGGCACGTCCGGCGCCTGCAGCACCCGGAAACCGGCATAGCGATGCGGGTTGTTGATCAACCCGATCTGCCCCTCGAAAGCGCCGACCACCGAGCGGGCCATGGCGATCGAAAAGGCCTGCGTCTCGCGCCGGGTCAGGTCGAGCAGGATATCGGCGACCTCGGCCGGCTCGTCCCCAAGCTTGATGCCGGCGATCTCGTCAGAGAGGTTTTCACGCTTGGCAAGGGCGGCGGCCAGTCCATCCGAAGCGTTGTCGGAAATCGTGTAGACGGTGGCGCCGCGGATCGAATTCTGCTGCAGCGTATCGGCATGCAACGAGACGAAGAGATTGGCGCGCTTCTCGCGGGCGATCTGCACCCGTTCCGACAAAGACAGGAAACGGTCGTCCTCACGGGTCAGCACGGCCTTGATGCCGGGTTCCCGGTTGAGCCGTTCGACGAGGCCACGGGCGAAGGCGAGCGTGACGTTCTTTTCCTCAGTCTTGCTGTCGGCGCCGATGGCCCCGGCATCGATGCCGCCATGACCGGCATCGACCGCGATGACGAAGGCGCCGTCCGTTGCCGGCTTCTGCGCCAGCATCGCGCTGGCCGGCTTCGGGGCAATGTCGCCTTGCCGCCAGGTCTCGGCCGCCGCAAGCGCCTGGAAACGCTTTTCAGACACCGAGACGGCGTCGAGCACGAGGCGGATATCCTTGCCCTCGACCTGCACCTTGGCGGTGGTCAGTTCCACGGGCTTGCGGGCCGTGAGCACCAGCCGGGCGCTGTCGGCATCCATCGTGCCGTAGCGGATGTCGGAAAACAGGCCGCGCGGCGCAAGCTGGTCGGCGGGAAAACCGAAGGCGACCCTTGGCAGGTCGACGATCACGCGCGGCGGATTTGTGACGTAATGCACGGCGACGTCGATCTTCTTCTCCAGATCGATGACAATGCGCGAGCGGGCGTCGTCGCCGGCGATCCGCGCGCCAAAGGCAAGCACCGCATCATCGGCGGCCATCGCGGGCATCGCCGCGAGAAAGCAGGCAAAAAGCGCGACGGCGCGCATCGCCCTCAAGCCTGCATTGCGGATCACAAGGAATGTCAAAGCCGGATGCACCCTCTCCCGGAGCCCGTTGCTGTCTGGCGATTCGCCGAGGCCCTGTCTCATATGCCGGAAAATTCCGGCGGGTTGAAGGCGGAAGACGTGAGGCCGGCGACCGCAACCCCGCTCATCGACAGAAATCGATCAATATTATGACGCACTTGGCTTTTCCCTTGCTATTGCGACACGGAGGACATACAAGCATAGATGAAGGCATAAGGTGCTGACGGGATAGATCGCCGCAAGGCAGCCAGCCGTATTTTCGGATCTGGCGCTAACTGGCGCAGGCTTCATCCGTCGTCAAAGCAGTGCTGCCTGAAACTGGATCAGCCGGCGGTGGCCGGAGAAAAACATCGACGGCATGCCGTCACGCTCGCAGGAGCAAATTCATCGGATCCTCATAGGGTTCAAGGTATCGTCATTCTCGTTTGGTCGTTGATGTCGTTGCAGCAGTTTTCGTCAGAAGTGAACAGGTCCAGGGATGTATCTTGTCCCGGTGCTGTCCTGCTGCCGGCCGCTCGACGCTCCCGGGCGGGAATTAAAATTTCCGGCGCTTTGTCCGCTTTGCACGCATTTTCCGCTTCACGAACCGGTTTGCCTGCTCGCTCGCATTCGCGCCGAGGAGCAGAAAGTCAATGGCAGACAAAATGCTTATCGATGCGTCTCATGAAGAGGAGACGCGCGTCGTTGTCGTTCGCGGCAACCGCATAGAAGAATTCGATTTCGAATCTCAGCACAAGAAACAAATCCGCGGCAACATCTACCTGGCAAAGGTGACCCGCGTCGAGCCGTCGCTGCAGGCGGCGTTCGTGGATTACGGCGGCAATCGCCACGGCTTCCTGGCCTTTGCCGAAATCCATCCCGATTATTACCAGATCCCCCTTGCCGACCGGCAAGCGCTTCTGAAGGCCGAAGCCGAGGAGCATCGCAAGGACGACGACATCGAACCGGTCGAGACCGGCACCGATGTCGAGGCCGCTTCCATCGAGGAAACGGTCGAGGTCGCCGCCGAGGAAGCGCCGGCCGTCGAAGCAGCGCCGGTGACGGAAGCCGCGCCCGCCGAGGCCGCTGCCGCCGAAGAAGAGACCAAGCCGAAAGCCAAGCCGCGCCGCAGCCGCAAGCGCAAGGCCGATGTCGAGGTCGCCGCCGAGCCGGTCGCCGTCGAAAGCGCCGAGACGCCTGCCGATGAGCAGGACGACGACGGCAAGCCCGGCGAAATGGCCGCGATGGTCGATACCGACAGCATTTCCGAGGAGACGCTGGCGCGTCGCCACGATGACGACGACGATGATGACGATGACGGCGAAAAGGAAGTCATCGAATCCGTCGGCGCCGAAGACGCCATGGAAGAGGTTCCGGATCGCGTCGTGCGCAAGCCGCGCAAGCAGTATCGCATCCAGGAAGTCATCAAGCGCCGCCAGATCCTGCTTGTGCAAGTCGCCAAGGAAGAACGCGGCAACAAGGGCGCGGCGCTGACCACCTATCTGTCGCTGGCCGGCCGTTATTCGGTGCTGATGCCGAACACGGCGCGCGGCGGCGGCATTTCCCGCAAGATCACCAATCCCACCGACCGCAAGCGGCTGAAGGAAATCGCCCGCATGCTGGAAGTGCCGCAGGGCATGGGCGTCATCCTGCGCACCGCCGGCGCCAACCGCACCAAGGTCGAGGTCAAGCGCGACTTCGAATACCTGATGCGCCTGTGGGAAAATGTCCGGACGCTGACGCTGAATTCGATCGCGCCCTGCCTCGTCTATGAGGAAGGCTCGCTGATCAAGCGCTCGATCCGCGACCTCTACAACAAGGACATCAACGAGATCATCGTTGCCGGCGAAGAAGGCTATCGTGAAGCGAAAGACTTCATGAAGATGCTGATGCCGAGCCATGCCAAGGTGGTCCAGCCTTACCGCGACCTGCATCCGATCTTCTCGCGCTCCGGCATCGAGGCGCAGCTCGATCGCATGCTGCAGCCGCAGGTGACGCTGAGATCCGGCGGCTACCTGATCATCAACCAGACGGAAGCGCTGGTTGCCATCGACGTCAATTCCGGTCGCTCGACCCGCGAACACTCCATCGAAGACACCGCGCTGCAGACGAACCTGGAAGCGGCGGAAGAAATCGCCCGCCAGCTTCGCCTGCGCGACCTTGCCGGCCTGATCGTCATCGACTTCATCGACATGGAGGAGAAGCGCAACAACCGCTCCGTCGAGAAGAAGCTGAAGGATTGCCTGAAGAACGACCGCGCCCGTATCCAGGTCGGCCGCATCTCGCATTTCGGCCTTCTGGAAATGTCGCGCCAGCGCATCCGCGCCTCGGTTCTGGAATCTACAACCCAGGTCTGCCCGCATTGCGCCGGCACCGGCCATATCCGCTCGCAGTCGTCTGTGGCACTGCATGTCCTGCGCGGCATCGAGGAGTATCTCCTCAAGAACACCACGCATGACATCATCGTCCACACCACGCCGGAGACGGCGCTCTACCTGCTGAACCACAAGCGCGGCACCATCGTCGACTACGAACGCCGCTTCGGCGTCTCGATCGTCGTCGAGGCCGACAACGCGGTCGGTTCGCAGCATTTCAGCATCGAGCGCGGCGAGCCGGTCGAAAACCCGGTCAGGATTGAAACCCTGATCCACTTCGAACCCGAGCCCGAGGATGACGACGACATCGTCATCGAGGCGGACGAGGACGAAGAAGACGAAATCGTCAGCGAGCGCGAAGAAAGCGCCGAAAAGGCTGCGCGCAACAATGACGACATCGGCAATCGCAAGCGCAAGCGCCGTCGCCGCCGTCGTGGCAACAAGGGCCAGGCCGGAGACGACCAGGCCGTCCGTGGCGACGCGATCGCCGGAGACCAGGACGATGACGAGGATGGCGACGAGGACGAAGGCGATAACGGCGCCGAGTCCGAAGCCGCCACTTCCGACGACCAGCCCAAGCGCAAGCGCCGCCGTCGTGGCAAGCGTGGCGGCCGCCGCAACCGCGAGGATGGCTCGCTGATCGATGAGAACGGCGAAGCCTCCGATGATGGCGACGACGAGGACGAAAGCTTCGAAGCCGCCGCGGAAAGCGTGAGCGTATCCGTCGAATCCGCGGAGCCCGCCGACGAGGCACCGGTCGAGCCTGTTGCCGCCGTCGCGGAAGCGGTCCCTGCCGAAGAAAGCGCCAAGCCGGCCAAGGCCCGCCGCAGCCGCAAGGCCAAGGCTTCGCCTGTCGAAGCCCCGGTTGCAGAGGAAGCGGCACCCGTGGCGGAGGTCAGCGAAACGGTGGAAATCGCGGCAGATGCTGCCGATCTCCCCGCCGAGCCGGCCGCTATGGATGAGGCTGCGCCCGAGGCCGAGACCACCGAGGCCAGGGCGGTGCGTGCCAATCGCGCATCGAATGTCTCCTCGTCGGAGCCGGTTGTGACTTCGAAGCGCGCGACCGCCGATGGCGACGAAGAGCCGCCGAAGCCGAAGAAAGCCGGGTGGTGGCAGCGCCGCGGCTTCCTCTGAGGCCTTGCCAGTCTTATCGAACACGGAAACCGGCCCTGGCGGCCGGTTTTTCTTTGCGGGATCAATTCAAGACCTTCCGAAACTGAATCCGCAATGCGCGGCAAGCCGCTGAAAGGACTGCAAATCCAGTGCTTGCGGCGAGGCCCGACAAATGCCGCATTGTTGCGCTCATCACGTTCTTGCGACTCGCGCGGGCGCGGCGATTTTTTCGGTTTGCATCCGGGGCCGGCCGCCCTACTCTCCGCGGGACACAAGCGGGCCGGCACGACCGTTTCGGCACAGGCAATTCAAGACGACGAGGAAACACCATGGCCTTCACCTTCAAACCGATCGCAGCGGCAGTGCTCGCCCTGTCCATGGGCGTCGCGGCTCCGGCCATGGCGCTCGATGACAAGCAAAAGGAAGAGATCGGGCAGTTTATCAAGGAATATCTGATCCAGAATCCCGAAATCATGCTCGACGTCCAGAACGCGCTGCAGGCCAAGCAGGAGGCGGCGCGCACGCAGGCTTCCGCGGAGGCGGTCGCGGCCAACAAGAAGGCGATCTTCTCCGATAGCGGCGACATGATCCTCGGCAATCCCAAGGGAGACGTCACCATCGTCGAGTTCTTCGACTACAATTGCGGTTACTGCAAGCATGCGCTGTCGGACATGAACGAGATCATCGATGCCGACAAGAACGTCCGCTTCGTCCTGAAGGAATTGCCGATCCTCGGTCCGGATTCGATGGCTGCGCACAAGGTCTCCTATGCTTTCAAGGCACTGGCGCCGGAGAAATACGGCGAGTTCCACCGGGCGTTGCTCGGCGGTGACGTGCGGGCGACGGAAGAGCGCGCCATCGAGGTCGCGACTTCGCTCGGCGTCAAGGAAGATGCGTTGCGCAAGCAGATGGCGGACAAGCCGAACGATGCGTCCGTCAAGGACGTCTATCAGCTCGCCGGCACGCTCGGCATTACCGGCACGCCGTCTTACGTCATCGGCAATGAGGCGGTGTTCGGCGCCGTCGGCGCCGAGGCGCTGGAAGAAAAGATCGGCAATGTCCGCAGTTGCGGCAAGACCATGTGCTGAGCGGACGTCTTTCCACCGTCAACATGGCATTTCCGGCCATTCTCAAGGGTTGAGCGCGCCGCGGGGGCTTTTCCTCCGCGGCTGGCCGGTCTATAGCTTCGGGACCGATTTCGGCTGAAACGCCTGGCCGCCAGCGAATCCTCGCGGCGCGGCAGCGTCCCACCATACGTCAAGAGAACGAAAAGACAGGGCAGAACTTCATGTCTGAAAAGAAGAACGGCATCGACAAGGCTTTGATCCGCGACCTCGCGAACATCCTGAACGAGACCGACCTGACCGAGATCGAAGTCGAGCAGGACGACCTGCGCATTCGCGTCTCCCGTGCCGGCGCTACCCAGTATATCCAGGCCCCGGTTCCGATGGCGGCTCCGCTCGCCATGGCCCCGGCCGCCGCTGCCGCTCCGGCTGCAGCCGCCCCGGCCGCGCCGGCGCTGAACCCGGCCAATACGATCACCGCCCCGATGGTCGGCACCTGCTATCTGGCTCCCGCCCCGGGCGCGCGTCCCTTCATCGAGGTCGGCGCCACGGTCAAGGAAGGCCAGACGCTGCTGATCATCGAAGCGATGAAGACGATGAACCAGATTCCTTCGCCGCGCTCCGGCACGGTGACGCAGATCCTCATCGATGACGGCCGCCCGGTCGAATACGGCGAAGCGCTTGTTGTCGTCGAATAAAGGACACGGCATGATCTCCAAAATCCTCATTGCCAATCGCGGGGAAATCGCGCTACGCGTGCTCAGAGCATGCAAGGAGCTGGGTATCGCCACCGTCGCGGTCCATTCCACCGCCGACGCCGACGCGATGCATGTGCGCCTCGCCGACGAAAGCGTGTGCATCGGCCCGCCGCCGTCGCGCGAAAGCTACCTCAACATCCACCAGATCGTTGCCGCCTGCGAAATCACCGGCGCCGATGCGGTGCATCCGGGCTACGGCTTCCTGTCGGAAAACGCCAAGTTTGCCGATATCCTCGACGCCCACGGCATCACCTTCATCGGCCCAACCGCCGATCACATCCGCATCATGGGCGACAAGATCACGGCGAAGAAGACCGCCGAGTCGCTCGGCATCCCGGTCGTTCCGGGTTCGGATGGCGAGGTGAAGCCTGAAAATGCGCTTGAAGTCGCAAGAAAAATCGGCTTCCCGGTTCTCATCAAGGCCACCGCCGGCGGTGGCGGTCGCGGCATGAAAGTCGCCAGGACCGAAGAGGAACTGGAAGAGGCCGTCTCGACTGCCCGCGCCGAAGCGCTGGCTGCCTTCGGCAACGATGCTGTCTACATGGAAAAATACCTCGGCAAGCCGCGCCACATCGAAATCCAGGTTGTCGGCGATGGCGAAGGCAATGCCATTCATCTGGGCGAGCGCGACTGCTCGCTGCAGCGCCGCCACCAGAAGGTCTGGGAAGAGGCCAATTCCCCTGCCCTGAGCGTCGAGCAGCGCATGGCGATCGGCAAGGTCTGCGCCGATGCGATGAAGAAGCTGAAATATCGCGGCGCCGGCACCATCGAATTCCTCTATGAAAACGGCGAGTTCTATTTCATCGAAATGAACACCCGCTTGCAGGTGGAACACCCGATCACTGAGGCGATCACCGGCATCGACCTGGTGCATGAGCAGATCCGTGTCGCCTCAGGTGGAGGCTTGTCTGTGACTCAGGACGAGATTTCCTTCCATGGGCACGCCATCGAATGCCGCATCAATGCCGAGGATCCGCGCACCTTCGTGCCCTCGCCTGGGACGATCACGCATTTCCACGCACCGGGCGGTCTGGGCGTACGCGTCGATTCGGGCGCCTATCAGGGCTACAGAATCCCGCCCTATTACGACAGCCTGATCGGTAAGCTGATCGTCCACGGACGCACGCGCAACGAATGCATGATGCGCCTGCGCCGCGTGCTCGACGAATTCGTCATCGACGGCATCAAGACGACGCTGCCGCTGTTCCAGGATCTGATTTCCAACCCGGATATCGCCAATGGCGACTATGATATCCACTGGCTGGAAAATTATCTCGGCGGAAAGGCCAACTAAACCACGGTGGCGCGGCGCAGCGGATATTCGAAGGTTACGCCCGAGGTTCTGCTGCGCGCCTATTCCATCGGCCTGTTTCCGATGGCCGAGTCGGCGGACGATCCGCGCATCTTCTGGGTGGAACCCGAGATGCGCGGCATCATTCCGCTAAATGATTTCCACGTCTCGCGCAGCCTCTCCAAGGAGATGCGCAAGAAACCCTTCGACATCCGTTTCGACACCGCCTTCGAAGCCGTCATCGCCGGTTGCGCCGAATCGACCGGCGACCGGCCGACAACCTGGATCAACACCACGATCCGCTCGCTCTACTCCACCCTGCACCGCTACGGCTATGCCCATTCCGTCGAGGCGTGGAGGGGTGATGAACTGGTCGGCGGCCTCTACGGCGTCTCGCTGGGCGCTGCGTTCTTCGGGGAAAGCATGTTCTCTCGCGCCACCAATGCCTCGAAAATCTGTCTCGTGCATCTGGTGGAGCGGCTGCGGAACAAGGGTTTCCGCCTGCTCGACACGCAATTCACCACCGAGCATCTGAAAACCTTCGGCGCCATCGACGTGCCCAAGGCGGAATACGCCAAGATGCTTGCTGACGCGATGGAATCCGCCGATCTGGATTTCTGATCCTGCTTGTTATCGCCATGATTGCCGACGATGCTGCGGCCTTCTGGGCGGACGATTCTCGTGGCGGCAATCATACAGAAACAATGGCGCGGCGGCCTGCGCCGGGGCCTGATGGCTTCGCTGGCCTTTCATTTCTTCCTGCTTGCCGTGCTTGCGCTACTGGCGCACAACCCGCCGCAGCTTGTCGAAGCCATCGAGCAGCCGATTGCCGTCAGACTCGTCCCGCAGCCCACGCCCTCCCCCGTGCAGACAGTCGACCGGCCGTCGCCCCACATCGAAGCACCCGAGAAGGCCGCCGACGTCCCTCCATCACAGGAAGCCACGCGCATTCAGCCGGGGGTCGGCACCGTGGAGACGGGAGATCCACCTCCGCCAATCCCGGCGGATGATCCCCCCATGATCGCCGCCACGAAATTCTATTCGACCGGCATCCTCAACGACCCGCGCAGCCGTGGCGCGAAGGCGGCGTTGCGTGCGCTCGAAAACTCGGAAAAGATGGTGCAAACCTGCAATCTCGAAGCGATGGCGCAGGTGGGGCATTGGGAAAAAACCCATCGTCCCGATTTCGTCGTCGCCTACACGTTCGAGGAACCGAAGTTTTCCGGCCCGTCACTGGAGGCGATGGGAGCGGCTTTTCGCAGCCGGCATCAGTGGTACAGGCTGCGCTATACCTGCCTGTTGACGGCCCGGCTCGATGCCGTGGCGGGATTTACCTTCGCCGTGGGCGATGCCATTCCTGCGGGGCAATGGGCGCAATACAATCTCACCGATGACGGCGGGACGGATTAGGCGAACAGGGTGAAGCGGTCAGTTCTGCGCGTTATCCGGCGCCGGGACGTCCGACTTCTGTTTGCAGTCCTTCAGCCAGACGTCATAGATCGGGTGCTCGACCGCGTTGAGGCCTGGGCTTTCGGCGAACATCCAGCCGGAAAAGATGCGGCGAATCTTACGGTCGAGGGTGATTTCGTCGACCTCGACGAAGGCGTCGATCTTCTGCGCCTCGGTCTCGTCGCGGGAATAACAGACACGCGGCGTCACCTGCAGCGCGCCGAACTGCACAGTCTCGTCGATATAAACATCGAAGGTGGTGATACGTCCGGTAATCTTATCGATGCCGGAGAAAACGGCGACGCGATTGTTGATGCGGGCGGCCTGGGCTTCGACGGCGGCGCCGGCAACCAATGCCGAACCCGCAAGCGCGAGGGCCATGCCTCGCCCGCTCCAAAACCGCCGTAAAAATCGCATTGTTTCCCGTCTCCAGACCTACCGGTTTACCGTGGAGCTAGACCCCAATTATGGCCAGAGTAGCTTCGCATTTCTTCGAGCCGCGAAAATGCTCTTGCACATCGTCTGCCGGTGTCAGTTGCCGGGCGTCCAGGCATCGTAATCGCCGGTGACGCGGGGACGTTCACCGCCAACGGCGATCGAGCCCGGCGGGCGATAAGCGAAGGGCGTGCCGGTCGGGTTGGCGCGGTGCGCCTTCTGCCATTCGCGGGCGGTGTAGTTTTCCTTGGAGGGCGGGGTGTCGGTTCGATGGTGCATCCAGCCGTGCCAACCGGGCGGGATAGCCGATGCCTCTGCATAGCCGCTATAGATCACCCAACGGCGGGTGCGGCCCTCGGAATCCTTGCCGCCCTGGTAATAGACATTGCCGAAATCGTCCTGCCCGACGCGCTCGCCGTGACGCCAAGTGTGAAAGCGCGTGCCGAGGGTCTGGCCGCTCCACCATGTGAAAATCTGTAAGAGAAGATTCTTCATCTGTATTCCTTCGGCACCTGGCGGAACCCGCCTGTCATGCGCAATCTGCTGTTCCGCTTATGCCGCCTCAAGCCTGAATTGTCCAGCGATTCCGGCGTTGCAGCCACCGGAATCAAGCGCCGTATCAATCGACGCCGAGCGCCTTTTCGAGCACCAGCGTCAGCGGCGCCGGGCCGCCTGCCCGCTCGATGCGATCGATTTCGACCATGCCATGGGCATTGAAGAAGGCGAGTGCGGCGCGGTTGCGGGCATCGACTTCCAGCCGCAGGATTTCGGCATCGGGAAAGCAGGTTTCCAGCTCGGCGAAAATGTCGCGGCCGACGCCCTGGCGCTGATGGGTGGGATGGACGAGGATCCAGCGGATTTCCGCCGTCTTGGCGAAGTCACGCGACATCATGGCATAACCCATGCCGGCGATCTCGCGGCCGCTATCGGCGACGAGGAACTCGCTGCCCTTTTCCTTCAGCGCGGCGCGAAGCTTTTCCGGCGACGTTTCGGCCGCGATCAGATCTTCGGCCTCATCCGCCACATGCAACACGTTCAGCGTCGCATGCAACGTTTCGCGCATCAGTGTGCGCACTTTGTCGAGATCACGCTCGCCGGCAGTGCGCACAAAGAACATCGGTTTATTCCTCGATGCCAAGCTTGGCCTTGACGACGGCCTGCACGGCCTGCGGGTTGGCCTTGCCGCCGGTCGCCTTCATCACCTGGCCGACGAACCAGCCGGCCAACGTCGGCTTGGCCTGCACCTTGGCGACCTGATCCGGGTTGGCGGCGATGATGTCGTCCACGGCCTTTTCGATGGCGCCGGTATCGGTCACCTGCTTCATGCCACGGCTTTCGACGATTTCCGCCGGGTCGCCGCCTTCGGCCAGCACGATCTCGAACAGATCCTTGGCGATCTTGCCGGAGATGGTCTCGGCCTTGATGAGATCGATGATCTGCCCAAGCTGCGCCGGCGAAACCGGAGTCTCTTCAATGCTTTTGCCGGTTCTGTTCAAGGCGCCCAGCAGGTCGTTGATGACCCAGTTGGCGGCGGCCTTGCCGTCACGGCCGGCGGCAACAGCTTCGAAATAATCGGCAATCGCCTTTTCCGAAACCAGAACCGAGGCGTCATAGACCGACAGGCCGAGTTCACGCACGAAACGGGCCTTCTTGTCGTCAGGCAGTTCCGGTAGATCGGCCTTCAGCGACTCGACGAAGGCATCGTCGAATTCCAGCGGCAGCAGGTCCGGATCGGGGAAGTAGCGATAATCATGCGCATCTTCCTTGGAGCGCATCGAGCGCGTCTCGCCCTTGCCGGGATCGAACAGGCGGGTTTCCTGATCGATGGAACCGCCGTCTTCGAGGATGGCGATCTGGCGGCGCGCCTCGTATTCGATGGCCTGGCCGACGAAACGGATCGAGTTGACGTTCTTGATCTCGCAGCGCGTGCCGAACTCGCCGCCCGGGCGGCGCACGGAGACGTTGACGTCGGCGCGCATCGAGCCTTCGTCCATGTTGCCGTCGCAGGTGCCGAGGTAGCGGACGATGGAGCGCAGCTTGGTCAGGTATGCCTTGGCCTCGTCGGACGAGCGCATGTCCGGCTTGGAGACGATTTCCATCAGCGCCACGCCGGAGCGGTTGAGATCGACATAGGACATGGTCGGATGCTGGTCATGCATCGACTTGCCGGCATCCTGTTCCAGATGCAGGCGCTCGATGCCGATTTCGATATCCTCGAAATTGCCCTGGCGATCGGGGCCGAGCGAGATGACGATCTGGCCCTCGCCGACGATCGGATCCTTGAACTGCGAGATCTGGTAGCCCTGCGGCAGGTCGGGATAGAAATAGTTCTTGCGGTCGAAGATCGAACGGTTGTTGATCTTCGCCTTCAGGCCGAGGCCGGTGCGCACAGCCTGCGCCACGCATTCCGCGTTGATGACCGGCAACATGCCGGGCATCGCCGCATCGACCAGCGAGACATTAGAATTGGCCGGCTTGCCGAATTCGGTCGAGGCGCCGGAAAACAGCTTGGACTGGCTCAGCACCTGCGCATGGACTTCCATGCCGATGACAATTTCCCAGTCGCCGGTGGCTCCGGGGATCAGGCGCTTCGGATCGGGTGTGCGGACGTCGACAATGCTCATCGGATGCTCGTGAAGTCTGTTTTCATCGTGTTCGTGAGGTAGAGCAATTGCCGCGGCGGCGCAAGCTTTTGTCAACCGCTCGCGGTCTACCATATCCTATGCTCTACCTGCTTCTCGCACTCATCTTCATCGCAATCAATGTGTTCGCCTTTCTAGCATTCGAGTTCGACAAGCGCGCGGCTATGAATGGCGAATGGCGCATCAAGGAGTCCACGCTGCTCACGATTGCATTTTTGGGCGGAAGCAGCGGCGCGCTCATCGGCCAGCAGGTTTTGCGACACAAGACGCGCAAACAACCGTTCCGAACCTATCTGATCGCTATCGCCGTTCTGCATCTCGCTCTGGCCACGATGTTTATCGTCTCGCCCGACTGGACAGTGAACACCTTGCGCGGTTTATTGAATCCCGCCTCTCAAAGCATAGATCCCGGCCCGTAAAGTTCCACGTCCCTACCGTCCTCCAGCTGTTTCGACAATCCAACCGACTCGATATCGCGGTCCAGCTTCGGCGCATAGACGACCGACAGCCATTGCACCCGGTAGCCATTGCGCTTGAAGAAGGCGATGGCCGGTTCATTGCGGGCATGCGTCTGGAGGCTCACCGAATCGAAGCCCTGCCGGCGGATATCCTTCTCGATCAGCGCCAGAAGCGCCGCGCCCAGCCCCTGCCGCGCGAAAGCGGGATCGATCCAGAAATCGCTGATCACCTCGTTGGCCGCCTCGCGCGCTGCCCAGCCGGCGGGGCGGCCGTTGCGCTCGACCACGGTGATCATCCGCCAGGCTTCGCGCACGAAGCCGGTGAAGGCGTTGGCCGCCCGGCGCTCCATCTCGGGTGAAGCGCCGAGACCGGCGACGGCGCGTTTCCAGGCGGAAAGTCCGATGTCGGCAAGGATGCTCGCCTCGTCATCCCGCGCCCGTCGTATCCCGATCATTCTTCCCCTCGCAAAAAAGAAAACCCGCCTTCGTGACGCAAAGGCGGGTTGATGCCGTCAGCCGAAGGCGGTGAAAATCACCACCACTTTTCCGGCGTCAGCTTGCCGACCGCCTGCTCGATGACATGCGCGGTCTTGAACAGAGTTTCCTCTTCGAAGGGCTTGCCGATCAACTGCAGGCCGAGCGGCAGGCCGCGGCTGTCGAGGCCGCCGGGAACGGCGATGCCCGGCAGGCCGGCCATGTTGACGGTGACCGTGAAGATGTCGTTCAAGTACATCTTCACCGGATCGGAGGCCAGATCCTCGTCGGCGATGCCGAATGCGGAAGATGGGGTGGCAGGCGTCAGGATCGCATCGACGCCGGCCTGGAAGGCCAGTTCGAAGTCGCGCTTGATCAGCGTGCGCACCTTCTGGGCGCGCAGGTAATAGGCGTCGTAATAACCGGCCGAAAGCACATAGGTGCCGATCATGATGCGGCGCTTGACCTCCTGGCCGAAGCCGGCGGCGCGGGTCTTCTCGTACATGTCGACGATATCCTTGCCGTCGACGCGCAGGCCGTAGCGCACGCCGTCATATCGGGCGAGGTTCGAGGACGCCTCGGCGGGCGCGACGATGTAATAGGCCGGCAGGGCGTATTTCGTGTGCGGCAGCGAGATATCGACGATCTCGGCGCCGGCATCCTTCAGCCAGGCGATGCCTTTCTGCCAGAAGGCTTCGATCTCTTCCGGCATGCCTTCGACGCGGTATTCCTTGGGAATGCCGATCTTCATGCCGCGCACCGACTGGCCGAGCGAGGCTTCGTAATCCGGCACCGGCAGGTCGACGGAGGTCGTGTCCTTGGCATCGACGCTGGCCATGGACTTCAACAGGATCGCGGCGTCGCGGACATCGCGGGCGATCGGGCCGGCCTGATCCAGCGACGAGGCGAAGGCGACGGTGCCCCAGCGCGAGCAGCGGCCATAGGTCGGCTTGATGCCGACCGTGCCGGTGAAGGCGGCGGGCTGGCGGATCGAGCCGCCGGTATCGGTGGCGGTGGCGCCGGCGCAGAGGAAGGCGGCAACGGCAGCGGCCGAGCCGCCCGAGGAGCCGCCCGGCACGAGCTGCTGGTTCGAACCCCTGGCGCGCCAGGGGTTGATGACCGGGCCGTAATAGGAGGTCTCGTTCGACGAGCCCATGGCGAACTCGTCCATGTTCAGCTTGCCGAGCATGACGGCGCCGTCGTTCCAGAGGTTCTGGGTGACGGTCGATTCGTAGCGCGGCTTGAATCCGTCGAGGATATGGCTGCAGGCCTGGGTGTGCTCGCCTTCGGTGGCGAACAGATCCTTGATGCCGAGCGGAATGCCTTCCAGCGCGCCGGCCTCACCGCTGGCAATGCGCGCGTCGGAAGCCTTGGCCATGCTGCGCGCCTTGTCCGGCGTCACGGAGACATAGGCGTTGATCTTGTCGTTGGCGGCGGCGATGGCCGCGAGATAGGCGTCGGTCAGCTCGACGGCGGAAAATTCCTTAGCGCGCAGCTTCTCACGGGCTTCGGCGATGGTCAGGCGGGTCAGGTCGGTCATCGGTCAGGCTTTCGAATAATGGGGGTCGCGGGCGGAAGGCTGGGCGTTAAACCCGCTCACTCCACCACCTTCGGCACGAGGAAGAAATTCTGATCGGTGACGGGCGCGTTGGCGACGATATCGGCCGCCTTGTCGCCATCCGTCACGGCATCCTGCCGCTCCTTCATCGCCATCGGCATCACCGAAGTCATGGCCTCGACGCCATCGACATTCACTTCGGAAAGCTGCTCGACGAACCCCAGAATGCCGTTCAGCTCGCCCATCATGCGATTGGCCTCGTCTTCGCTGACGGCGATACGGGCAAGATGGGCGACGCGCTTGACGGTGGCGAGGTCTACGGACATCGATTTTCTCCGGTTATCGAGGATGCCGCCAATTCCGGACGGCATCCTGTTTTCCCTCGCTATAAAGGCCCGGCCGTTCGCGTGCAACGGGGATTTGTCAGAGCGACAGGCTGTCGCCGGCCTTCGGCGTCGCAACCTTGGCCTTGGCGCCCTCCATGCCGGCCACGAACTTCTCCGGAGTCTGGTCGATGATCGGGAAGGAGCCGTAATGGCAGGGCAGAACGGTGGAGAAGTTGAAGAAGCGCTGGCAGGCGAGTGCTGCCACCGCGCCGCCCATGGTGAAGCGGTCGCCGATCGGCACCAGGCCGATTTCCGGCGCATGCAGCTCGTTGATCAGGCCCATGTCGGAAAAGATGTCGGTATCGCCCATGTGGAACAGGGTCGGCTCGTCATCGAAATGCAGCATCAGCCCGTTGGGATTGCCAAGCGCATGCGAAACGCCGTCTTCGGTGATCTGTGCCGAGGAATGCAGGGCATTGGTGAAGGTGACGCTGAAGGAGCCGAAGGAAACCGTGCCGCCGGTATTGCCCATCTCCATCTTTTCGACGCCCTTGGAGCCCAGCCAGGCGGCGAGATCGGCATTGGCGAGAACGGTGGCGCCGGTCTCCTTCGCCAGCCGGATCGTGTCGCCGACATGGTCGCCATGGCCGTGGGTCAGCAGGATATGGGTGAGGTCCGCCGCCGCGTCCTTCGCATCCAGGCCGCCAAAGCCCGGATTGCCGGTGAAGAAGGGATCGATCAGGATTTTTGCCGTTGCGGTTTCGAGACGGAAGGCGGAATGGCCGAGCCAGGTGATTTTCATCGGATGCTCCCTTTGGATTTTTACGCAGCTTGTGACATAGAGCGTCGATATAGGTAAAATCTACGCAACAGAAAGTGGAAAAGACAATGAGCGCCGGCGATGACGATTATGTGTATGACGAAGCCAGCGGCGAATGGCGCCCGGCCTCTGAAATGGCGGCGGCAAATGCAATCGTGGTGCAGGATAGCGCCGGCAATGTGCTGGCCGATGGCGATTCGGTGACGCTGATCAAGGATCTCAAGGTCAAGGGCACCAACACGACGCTGAAGCAGGGCACGGTGATCCGCTCCATCCGCCTGACCGACGATCCCGAGCATATCGACTGCAAGCACGAAACCATCAAGGGCCTCGTGCTGCGCACCGAATTCGTGCGCAAGCGCTAAGCATGGGCGTCCTGACCATCGAGGAATTTTCGTCTCTCCTGCAACCCGGGCAACCGGTGGCCGGGCTTGATCTCGGCACCACGACAATCGGGCTTGCCGTCTCGGATATCGGCCGGCGACTGGCCAATCCCCGGCCGGTGCTGAAGCGGACGAAATTCACGCAGGATGCGGAGACGCTGCTCGCCTTCGCCGCGAAAGAAAAAATTGTCGGCTTCGTCATCGGCCTGCCGATGAACATGGACGGTTCCGGCGGGCCGCGCGTTCAGGCGACGCGCGCCTTCGTGCGCTCGATGCAGGACAAGACCGAACTGCCCTTCGTCTTCTGGGACGAGCGGCTGTCGACGGTCGCCGCTGAGCGGGCGCTGCTGGAAATGGACGTCTCACGCGCCAAGCGGGCAGAACGCATCGATTCGGCCGCCGCCAGCTTTATCCTTCAGGGAGCCTTGGACAGGCTTTCGGCGCTGTCGCGCCTCACCTCTTCGGGCGACTGACGCCCGCGCCACCAGGCGGCGATCGCCTTGCGGCGGCGGAAGGCGATCAGCGAGAAGAGGAACAGGCTGTCGACGACGATGGCACGCATCACCAGCGGCGGTATGGTTTCCGGCGGAATGCCGAGCACATGGCCATAGATGCTGAAGACGAGATCGTGCGCCTGCCGTGTCAACATGAACACGCCGAAGCTCATGTCGTAGTAGGACAGGCTGTACCAGCTCGTCAGCAGCAGGATCGGCCCGGCCCAGAAGATCAACAGCCACTTCATGCCGCCTGCTCCCGCCGCGCGCCGTGTTTCAGCGCGTGCGTACGCGGCAAAACAGCCGTGTTCGACAACGCCATCAGGCTCAACACCACCGCCGGCACGCTGATATCGAGCGCCAGCACGGCAAAAAACGTCATCATGACGACAAGCAACGCAAATCGCGCCACGGGACCACCGTTTCCGTTGGTTAACACACTACGTCAGAGCAAAGTGGCGCGTTAACCCTGATTGCGCAACGTAAACTCTTTATTAAGGTTAACGACAGCGTTGCGGGCTGTGGACACGGGCGTTGGAAACGACCCTCAAGGCATTGTTATCATACGATTTCAGCTTGCGGGCGGATAGAGCAGGTCGACGATGTAACCGGCGTCGAAACGGGAATCGAGCATTCCGTAGGTGGAGCGCCAGCCGGCGGCAAGGCGGGTTTCGAGGAAAGCGTCGGCCACCTTGCCCGCCCCGAGGCGATAGAGTTCGGCGGCGGCGGCGGCAAGCGCGAGCTGCTCGATCAGCAGCCGCCCTGCCCCCTCGTCACGGTCACAAAGCGCCATGGCGGCGCGCAGCACTTCGACGATCTTGCGGCCGGAGCGGCCGAGATCGCGGGCCAGGTCCTCGAACACGGTTTCGAACAGATCGCGACCGCGACTCAAGACCCTGAGCACGTCGAGCGCCATGACGTTGCCGGAGCCCTCCCATATGGCGTTGACCGGCGCCTCGCGGTAATGGCGGGCGATGGGCCGCTCCTCGATATAGCCGCTGCCGCCGAGGCATTCCATCGCCTCGTAGATCAAGGCGGGCGCGATCTTGCAGCACCAGTATTTGGTGACTGGCGTCATCAGGCGCGCATAGGCGGCTTCCGCCCTGTCCTCGCCTGCCCGGTCGAAGGCGCGGGCGAGGCGGAAGGCGAGCGCCGTGGCGGCGGCGACATCGAGCGCCATATCGGCCAGCACCCGGGTCATGATCGGCTGGTTGACCAGCATCTTGCCGAAGACGCTGCGGCCGCGCGTGTGATGCACGGCTTCGGCGAGCGAAGCGCGCATGATGCCGGCCGAGGCGACGGCGCAATCCAGCCGGGTCAGCGTCACCATGTCGAGAATGGTGCGGATGCCGGCATCGGGCGCGCCGAGCAGGAAGCCGAAGGTATCCGTGAACTCGACTTCGGCCGACGCATTAGAGCGATTGCCGAGCTTGTCCTTGAGGCGCTGGATCTGCAAGCCGTTCGGCGTGCCGTCTTCCAAGAGGCGCGGCACGAGGAAGCAGCCCATGCCTTCGCGCGTGCGCGCCAGCATGACGAAACCGTCGCTCATCGGCGCGGAAAGGAACCATTTGTGGCCGGCGAGGCGATAGATGCCCTCGCTCACCCGCTCTGCGGTCGAGATGTTGGCGCGCACATCGGTGCCGCCCTGCTTCTCGGTCATGCCCATGCCGAGCGTCACGGCCGATTTCTGCATCGCCGGGCGGTTGGTCGAATCATAGGTGCGCGAGAGGATTTTCGGAGCCCATTCCTTCTGCACGGCAGGCGCTGCCATCAACGCGGCGACGGCGGCGCTGGTCATGGTCAGCGGGCAGAGATGCCCGGTCTCGGCCTGGGCAGTCAGAAAGAAGCGCGCAGCGCGGATGCGGTGAGCATTGCTTTTCAGCTCAGGATCGCTCTGGGTTTCCCAGACGGAACAATGCAGGCCGTTCGCCATCGAGCGGCGCATCAGCGCGTGCCACGCGGGGTGGAATTCGACGACGTCTATGCGCTCGCCGCGCGGCCCGTGAGTGCGCAGCTTTGGCGCGCTCTCGTTGGCCATGCGGGCGAGATCCTGCACCTCCGGCGCGGTCACATGCCGGCCGAGCGCTTCCAGTTCCTCGCGCACGCCGCGCGGCAGCCGCGAGGTCAGATCCACCAACATCGGATCGAGCCTGTAGGCATTGACCCCGGACCACAATTTCGGCTGGTTGAGATCGGCGAGTTTGTCTTCGGTCCGGCGCATCGAGGTTCCAGAATTAATAGGATTCAATCAGGCTGTAGTGCGAGATGATTAACATTGCCTTGGGCCTTGCAAAACCGCTCCATAAGTTTGCGCGACAGCTTGCCGGGATCGGCGGCAGTCTTTATAGACCGCCTGAACATGGCCCGGAGGCATTTTCATGGTCTTCTTTCCCCACCGACACCTGATCGGCATCAAGGGGCTCACCCCCCCTGATATCACCTATCTTCTCGACAAGGCCGACGAGGCCGTGAAGATCAGCCGGCAGCGGGAAAAGAAAACCTCGACCCTGCGCGGCCTCACCCAGATCAACCTGTTCTTCGAGGCCTCCACCCGCACTCAATCCTCTTTCGAGCTGGCGGGCAAGCGTCTCGGCGCCGATGTAATGAACATGTCGGTCGGCAATTCCTCGGTGAAGAAGGGCGAAACGCTGATCGATACGGCGATGACGCTCAACGCCATGCATCCGGACGTGCTGGTGGTGCGTCATTCCTCGGCGGGCGCCGCCGCGCTTCTGGCGCAGAAGGTATCCTGCGCGGTCGTCAATGCCGGCGACGGCGCGCATGAGCATCCGACACAGGCTCTCCTCGACGCGCTGACCATTCGTCGCGCCAAAGGCCGGCTTTCGGGCATCATCGTCGCCATCTGCGGCGATGTGCTGCATTCGCGCGTCGCCCGCTCCAACATCATCCTGCTGAACGCCATGGGCGCGCGGGTGCGCGTCGTCGGCCCGGCGACGCTGATGCCGTCGGGCATCGCCGACATGAGCGTCGAGGTCTTCCACTCGATGGAGGAAGGATTGAAGGATGCGGATGTCGTGATGATGCTGCGCCTGCAGCGCGAGCGTATGGCCGGCTCCTTCGTGCCCTCGGTGCGCGAATATTTCCGTTTCTACGGGCTGGATGCCGAAAAGCTTAGATATGCCAAGGAGGATGCGCTGGTCATGCATCCCGGCCCGATGAACCGTGGCGTCGAGATCGCCTCCGAAATCGCTGACGGGCCGCAGAGCGTCATCGAGCAACAGGTGGAAATGGGCGTCGCCGTGCGCATGGCGGTGATGGAGGCGCTGCTGGTGTCGCAGAACAACGGAGAGCGGGCATGAGCGCCGTCACCATCCTGAAAAACCTCCGCATTATCGATCCCTCGCGCGATCTCGACGAGACCGGCACCATCGTCATCGAGGACGGCCGCATCGCCGCCGCCGGCGCGGATGCGCGCAACCAGGGTGCGCCGGAAGGCGCTGATGTGCGCGATTGCGCCGGCCTCGTCGCCGTTCCCGGCCTCGTCGATGCCCGCGTCTATACCGGCGAGCCCGGCGCGGAGCACCGCGAAACCATCGCCTCCGCCAGCCGCGCGGCAGCGGCCGGCGGCGTTACTTCTTTCATCATGATGCCGGATACCGATCCCGTCATAGACGACATCGCGCTGGTCGAATACGTCTTGAAGACGGCGCGCGACAAGGCGCTGGTCAATGTCTATCCGGCGGCGGCGCTGACCAAGGGGCTGGCCGGCGAGGAAATGAGCGAATTCGGCCTGTTGCTCGAAGCTGGCGCCGTCTGCCTCACCAATGGCCGCGCGCCGCTGCACGACACGCTGATCCTGCGCCGGGCGCTGACCTATGCGCGCGAATTCGACGCGGTCATCGCGCTCGAAAGCCGCGACAGATATCTCGGCGCCAACGGCGTCATGAACGAGGGGCTGTTCGCAAGCTGGCTCGGGCTTTCTGGCATTCCGCGCGAAGCGGAAATCATTCCGCTGGAGCGCGACCTGCGCATCGCGGCGCTGACGCGCGGCAAGTATCACGCCGCGAAAATCTCGGTGCCGGAATCGGCCGAGGCGATCCGGGTGGCGCGCGGGCGCGGCGCCGACGTCACCTGCGGCATTTCCATCAACCACCTGTCGCTCAACGAGAACGACATCGGCGAATATCGCAGCTTCTTCAAGCTGTCGCCGCCGCTGCGCAGCGAGGACGACCGCAACGCCATGGTCGATGCGCTGGCTGACGGCACCATCGATATCATCGTCTCCTCGCACGATCCGCAGGATGTCGACACCAAGCGGCTGCCGTTCGCCGATGCAGCCGATGGCGCCATCGGCCTCGAAACGCTGCTGAGTGCGGCACTTCGCCTGCATCACAGCGGCCGCGTGCCGCTGAAGCGGCTGATTTCGGCAATGTCGACCCGCCCGGCCGAGATCTTCGGGCTCGACGCCGGCACGCTGAAGCCGGGCGCCAAGGCCGATATCGCGCTTCTCGATCTCGATGAGCCATGGCTGGTCTCGGAAGACAGCATCGTCTCGCGTTCGAAGAACACGCCATTCGAAAACGCCCGCTTCAGCGGCCGCGCCATCGAGACCTATGTGGGCGGAAGACGCGTTTACGCCCGGTAACACCGTAAGATCATCGCCGAGGGAGACAGGCATGAGCGAACTTTGGAACTGGCAGATCGCGCCGTTGCTGGCGCTCGCGGCGCTGGTTATCGGCTATCTGCTCGGCTCGATCCCTTTCGGCCTGCTGCTGACGCGAGCCGCGGGGCTCGGCGACGTGCGCAAGATCGGCTCGGGCAATATCGGTGCGACCAACGTGCTGCGCACCGGCAACAAGAAGCTCGCCTTGCTGACGTTGCTGCTGGATGCGTTCAAGGGAACGGCTGCTGTGCTGCTCGCCACCAAGGCATTCGGGCCCGAAGCGGGCATGATCGCCGGTCTCGGCGCCTTTCTCGGCCATCTGTTTCCGGTCTGGCTCGGCTTCAAGGGCGGCAAGGGCGTGGCGACCTATATCGGCGTTTTGCTCGGCCTTTCGCCAGGCATGGTGCTGGTCTTTGCCGTCGTCTGGCTGTCCATCGCCTTCCTCAGCCGCTACTCGTCGTTGTCTGCGTTGATCGCGACACTTGTCACGCCGGTTGTATTGTGGCTCATTGGGCAGGAAAAGCTCTGCCTGGTGATGGCGCTGCTGACGCTGATCACCTGGTGGAAGCACAAGCCGAATATCGAGCGGCTGATTCTCGGCACGGAAAGCAAGATCGGAAAGAAGGGATGAGATGGGCGACGACAGCGCAAGGCGAACCGGAATTGCGCTGACCGAACCCCAGAGAGTAGCCTGGCTGCGGCTGATCCGCAGCGATAATGTCGGCCCGATCACCTTTCGCGACCTCATCAATCATTTCGGCTCGGCGCAGACCGCGCTCGACATGCTGCCCGAGCTGTCACGGCGTGGCGGCGCAAAACGGGCAATCCGCATCGCCAGCCGCGACGAGGCCGAGCGCGAGCTGGAGATCGCGGCCCGCTTCGGCGCCCGCTTCCTCGGCATCGGCGAACCCGGCTATCCCTCGGCGTTGCGGCAGATCGACGGCGCGCCGCCGCTTTTGGCCGTCAAGGGCGAGATCGCGGCGGCGACGCATCCGGTGGTCGGCATCGTCGGCGCCCGTAACGCCTCTATCCATGGCGCGCGCTTTGCGGCGATGATTGCCCGCGAGACCGGACGGGCCGGCTATACCATTATCTCCGGCCTGGCGCGCGGCATCGATACCGCCGCACATCGCGCCAGCCTCGACACCGGCACCATCGCGGCGATGGCCGGCGGGCTCGACCAGCCCTACCCGCCGGAAAACATTCCGCTTCTCAATGAGATCTGCGAGGGGCGCGGGCTGGCGATCAGCGAAATGCCCTTCGGCTGGGAGCCGCGCGCCCGCGATTTTCCCCGGCGCAACCGGCTGATCGCCGGCGCGGCGCTCGGTCTTGTCGTGGTCGAGGCGGCCAGCCGCTCCGGCTCGCTGATCACGGCGCGGCTGGCGGGCGAGTTCGGGCGACTGGTGTTTGCCGTTCCCGGCTCGCCGCTCGATCCACGCTGCCAGGGCACCAACGGGCTGCTCAAGGACGGGGCCATCGTCACGACGGAAGCGGCCGATATTCTCGAAGCCCTGCAGCCGCTGTCGCGCATCGACCTATTTTCCGCACCTGACCTGCAGGAGCCGCCCCGCGAGGCGATGCGCCAGCCCATGACGTTGCCCGGGGAGGAAGACCGCACGGCGATCGTCAATGCACTCGGCGCCAGCCCCGTCGACATCGACGCCGTGATCGACCATACCGGGCTGCCGGCGGCAGCGGTTCACATGATCCTGCTCGAACTCGACTTGGCCGGGCGATTGAACCGCCATGCCGGTGGCCAGGTGTCACTGGCCATGCTTGCCTGAAACACGGCGCTGAGGCGTCGTCTGCTTGCCGGCCATGAGATCGCCGGCCTCCATATAGGCCATTTCCAGGAAATAGCAGAGAAGATCAGCGTGCTCGCGGCCAGCGATCTGCCGGAGTTCGCCGACCAGTTGGCGTATGTAGGCAATGTTTTCGCGTCGATCCACATCGCTCGTGGGGCTGCGGGAAGGTCTGGCCGCCATCTTTGCTGCTCCATGACTGGGAAAAGGCATACTCAACCTCTACCCTTCGTTGTGGAATCAAGGATAGACAATTAATTTTAAATTGCAATACCGCTCAACGTGTATCAAGGGTTGCATTCCTGCATGTGGCGTATAATTTGCGTTCACCCTCTTGACCCGGACGAAATCACTGTCCATGTCGAAAGCCCGAAAGACCGGTTCGCGACGAGAACGAAGCCGGCCGCAATCCCGCGATCCAATTCTTTAGAGATATGCGATGAATGTTGTAGTGGTAGAGTCGCCGGCCAAGGCCAAGACCATCAACAAGTATCTTGGGCCTGGTTACAAGGTTCTCGCCTCGTTCGGTCATGTGCGCGATCTTCCCGCCAAGGACGGCTCGGTGCTGCCCGACCAGGATTTCGAAATGCTGTGGGAAGTCGACGGCGCCTCGCAGAAACGGGTGAAGGACATCGCCGATGCGGTGAAATCCTCCGACGGCCTCATCCTCGCGACCGACCCGGATCGCGAAGGCGAAGCCATTTCCTGGCATGTGCTCGATCTCCTCAAGAAGAAGCGCGTCATCGGCGACAAGCCGGTCAAGCGCGTCGTCTTCAACGCCATTACCAAGAAGGCGGTGCTGGATGCGATGGCGCAACCGCGCGACATCGATATCGCGCTGGTCGATGCCTATCTGGCGCGTCGGGCGCTCGATTACCTCGTCGGCTTCAATCTGTCGCCGGTGCTGTGGCGCAAGCTGCCGGGCGCCCGTTCCGCCGGCCGCGTGCAATCGGTGGCGTTGCGCCTCGTCTGTGACCGCGAGTCGGAAATCGAGCGTTTCGTCACCGAAGAATATTGGCAGATCGCCGCGCTTCTGAAGACGCCGCGCGGCGACGAATTCGAAGCCCGGCTGGTTTCCGCCGATGGCAAGCGCCTTCCCCCGCGCGGCATTACCAACCGGGAAGCCGCCGACCGCCTGCGCAACCTGCTCGACGGCGCGTCCTATGCCGTCGAGAGCGTCGAAGCCAAGCCCGTCAAGCGCAATCCGAGCCCGCCCTTCACCACCTCGACGCTGCAGCAGGCCGCGTCCTCCAAGCTCGGCTTCTCGGCCTCGCGCACCATGCAGGTGGCGCAGAAGCTCTATGAAGGCATCGACATCGGCGGCGAGACCGTCGGCCTCATTACTTATATGCGTACCGACGGCGTGCAGATGGCCCCGGAAGCCATCGATGCCGCCCGCGCCGCCATCGGCGACCAGTTCGGCGCCCGCTACCTGCCGGAAAAGCCGCGCTTCTATTCGACCAAGGCGAAAAACGCCCAGGAAGCCCACGAAGCCATCCGCCCGACCGATTTCAACCGCACGCCCGACCAGGTGAAGCACTATCTCGATCCGGATCAACTACGCCTCTACGATCTCGTCTGGAAGCGCGGCATCGCCAGCCAGATGGCATCGGCCGAAATCGAGCGCACCACCGTCGAGATCCTCGCCGACAACGGCGGCGACAAGGCCGGCCTGCGCGCCGTCGGCTCGGTCATCCGTTTCGACGGCTTCATCGCCGCCTATACCGATCAGAAGGAAGACGGCGAGCAGGCCGACGACAGCGAGGACGGCGGCCGCCTGCCGGAAATCAACGCCCAGGAAAAGCTGGCGAAGAACAAGGTCAACGCCACCCAGCATTTCACCGAGCCGCCGCCGCGCTATTCCGAAGCCACGCTGATCAAGAAGATGGAGGAGCTCGGCATCGGCCGCCCCTCCACCTATGCCGCGACGCTGGCGACGCTGCGCGACCGCGACTACGTGACCATCGAAAAGCGCAAGCTGCTGCCGCAGGCCAAGGGCCGGCTGGTGACGGCCTTCCTCGAAAGCTTCTTCAACCGTTACGTCGAATACGACTTCACCGCCGATCTCGAAGAGAAGCTCGACCGCATCTCCGCCGGCGAACTGAATTGGAAGGACGTGCTGCGCGATTTCTGGCGCGATTTCTTCGCCCAGATCGAGGACACCAAGGAACTGCGCGTCACCAACGTGCTCGATGCGCTGAATGACATGCTGGCGCCGCTGGTCTTCCCCAAGCGCGAGGACGGCTCCAATCCGCGCGTCTGCCAGGTCTGCGGCACCGGGCAATTGTCGCTGAAGCTCGGCAAATACGGCGCTTTCGTCGGCTGCTCGAACTATCCGGAATGCAACTATACCCGCCAGCTCTCTTCCGAAGGTGGCGCGGAAGCCGATGCCGCCGGCCTCAACGAGCCGAAGGCGCTCGGCAAGGATCCGATGACCGGCGAGGAGATTACCCTTCGCAGCGGCCGTTTTGGTCCCTATATCCAGCGCGGCGATGGCAAGGAGGCCAAGCGTTCCTCGCTGCCCAAGGGCTGGACGCCCGACAGCATCGACCATGAAAAGGCGCTGGCGCTGCTTTCGCTGCCGCGCGATGTCGGCCAGCATCCCGAAAGCGGCAAGATGATCTCGACCGGCCTCGGCCGTTACGGTCCCTTCGTGCTGCATGACGGCACCTATGCCAATCTGGAAGGCGTCGACGAGGTCTTCACCATCGGCCTCAACCGCGCCGTTTCGGTGCTGGCAGACAAGCAGACCAAGGGTGCGGGCGGGCGTGGACGCGCCGCACCCGCCGCGCTGAAAACGCTTGGCGACCATCCCGATGGCGGGCCGATCACCGTTCGCGACGGCCGTTACGGTCCCTACGTGAACTGGGGCAAGGTCAATGCTACATTGCCCAAAGGCAAGACGCCCGAGGACGTGACGCTGGAGGAAGCTTTGGCGCTGATTGCCGACAAGGCCCCGGCCAAGGCGACCAAGGCCAAGGCCGCGCCGAAAGCCAAGGCCAAGGCGGCGAAGGCCGAGGACGGCGACACGACCAAGGCCGCCAAATCGGGGGCCGCCAAACCGAAGGCTGCGAAATCCACGGCCAAGCCGGCCGCGAAAACGAAGACAAAGAAGAGCTGATGGCGACAAAACCACCGCGCGGCAGGGCATCTGCCGGAAAACCGACAGGCAAGGCGCGCCGCGCGGACGCTTCCGAAACCGCCAACGACCTCATCCACGGCGTCCTTCCGCCGCGCGACGTCGTGCTGCGCTTCATCGCCGAGCACCCCGAAAAGGCCTCGAAGCGCGAACTCGCCAAGGCCTTCGGGCTTAAAGGCGAGCAGCGGGTCGAATTGAAGGAGCTGCTGCGCACGCTGGAAGACGACGGGCTGGTTCAGAAGAACCGCAAGTCGCTGATCCGCCCCGGCGCGCTGCCGCCGGTCACCGTGCTCGACATCACCACCCGCGACAAGGACGGCGAGTTGATCGGCCGCCCGGCCGAATGGCCGGAAGAGGCCGGCGTCGCGCCGGCCGTGCTGATCCGCCAGTCGTCGCAGGCGCGCGCCAAGAGCAAGGCCCCCATCGGCGGCCTCGGCGACCGGGTGCTGGCGAAGATCTTCCCGGCCGGCGATCGCGGCGGCCCGGCCTATACCGCCCGCATCATCAAGCTGCTCGACCGGCGCCGCAACGCCCTGCTCGGCGTCTTCCGCGAAACGCCCGGTGGCGGCGGTCGGCTGATGCCGATCGACAAGCGTGGCGAGGAAATGGTCATCGACCCGGATTTCACCGGCGAAGCCAAGGACGGCGACCTGATCGAAGTCGAGGTGGCGCGCCTCGGCCGCTACGGTCTGGCGCGCGGCAAGGTTCTGTCGGTCATCGGCTCGGTCGCCTCGGAAAAGGCGATCTCGATGATCGCCATCCATTCCCATGGCATCCCCTATATCTTCCCCCCCGCCGTGATCGCCGATGCGGAAGCGGCCCAGCCGGCGCCGATGGGCAAACGCGACGACTGGCGCGCCCTGCCGCTGATCACCATCGATCCAGCCGATGCCAAGGACCATGACGACGCCGTCTATGCCGAGGACGACCCCTCGCCCGACAATGAGGGCGGAACCATCGTCACCGTCGCCATCGCCGACGTCTCCTGGTATGTGCGCCCCAACGCGCCGCTCGACCGCGAGGCGCTGAAGCGCGGCAATTCGGTCTATTTCCCCGACCGCGTCGTGCCGATGCTGCCCGAACGCATCTCCAACGATCTCTGCTCACTGCGCGAGGGCGAAGACCGGCCGGCGCTTGCCGTGCGCATGGTGTTTTCGCGCGACGGCCGCAAGCTCGGCCATACCTTCCATCGCATCATGATGAAAAGTGCCGCCAAGCTCTCCTACCAACAGGCGCAGGCGGCCATCGACGGCAATCCCGACGACAAGGCCGGCCCGCTGCTAGAGCCGATCCTCAAGCCGCTGTGGCGGGCCTACGAGACGATGAAGCGCGGCCGCGACCGCCGCCAGCCGCTCGAACTCGACATGCCCGAGCGCAAGATCCTCCTGAAACCGGACGGCACCGTCGACCGGGTCTTCGTGCCGCCGCGCCTCGACGCCCACAAGCTGATCGAGGAGATGATGATCCAGGCCAATGTCTGCGCCGCCGAGACGCTGGAGAAGAAGCGCCAGCCGCTGATCTACCGCATCCACGACGCGCCGTCGCTCGCCAAGCAGGAGGGTCTTCGCGAGTTCCTGGCGACGCTCAGCATTCCGCTCGCCAAGGGCGGCAATGTGCGGGCCAATTCCTTCAACGGCATTCTTGCGAAAGCCGAGGGCACGCCGCACCAGACCATGGTCAACGAAATGGTGCTGCGCTCGCAGAGCCAGGCGATCTACAGCCCGGAAAATATCGGCCATTTCGGCCTCAACCTGATGAAATACGCCCATTTCACCTCGCCGATCCGCCGCTATGCCGACCTGATCGTGCATCGGGCGCTGGTGGGCTCGCTGGGGCTCGGCGAAGGCGGCATCACGCCGGACGAGGAAGGCACGCTGGACGACATCGCCGCCGAAATCTCAACCTTCGAGCGGCGCGCCATGGCGGCCGAGCGCGAGACGGTCGACCGCCTGATCGCCCATCACCTTTCCGGCCGGATCGGCCAGGAGTTCAATGGCCAGGTGCGCGGCGTCACCAAGGCCGGGCTGTTCGTTTCGCTGCCGGAATTCGGGGCGGACGGCTTCGTTCCGGTCTCGACGCTGGGGCAGGACTACTTCATCTATGACGAGGCGCATCAGGCGCTGACCGGCGAGCGCACCGGGCTCGGCTACCAGCTTGGCGACCGCGTGCAGGTGCGGCTGGTGGAAGCCGTGCCGCTGGCCGGCGCGCTGCGCTTCGAAATGCTGAGCGAGGGACGGAAGATGCCGACCGCCACGCGCTCTTTCCACAAGACCTCGCGGCGCGGGACGGCAAGGCCCCGCCAGCCGGGAACGCGCCCGCCACGCGGCCGGCGTTAATCTCGGGAAAACCGGAAGGAGAGACGAATGTCGAGCGATCACAGCCAGGAAGCCATGCGCTTCGGCGCCCCGAGCGAGGCCGAACGGCCGGTCGGCCGCTCGATCATGCGTGGGCTGCTCAACACGTGCCCGGCCTGCGGCAGCGGCCGGCTGTTTCGCGCCTTCCTGAAGCCGGTCGACCGTTGCGCGGCCTGCGGCGAGGATTTGTCGCACCAGCGCTCCGACGACCTGCCGCCTTATCTGGTAATCTTCATCATCGGGCATGTCACCGTCGGCGGCTACATGATGACTGACATGATCTGGCATTTGCCCACCTGGGTGCATATGGTCATCTGGGGACCGATCACCCTGTTGACGGCGCTTCTGACGATCCAGCCGATCAAGGGTGGCGTCATAGGATTGCAATGGGCCTTGCGTATGCACGGTTTCGGCGGACACGAGGACGAGCTGGACGATCCCGACGCCGGAGGATATCGCGAATGAGCATGCCGGAGCGGCTGGACCGCGTTGAAAACATCCATCCCGGCGCATTGCGCAACCCACCCGTCAAGCCCCGCGATGCCGCAACCCTTATTCTGCTCGACCGCTCCGCCGGGCGCCCGCGTGTCCTGCTCGGAAAACGCAGCAGCAAGCATGTGTTCATGCCCGATGCCTATGTCTTTCCCGGCGGCCGCCGCGACCGGCTGGATCATGTCCTGCCGTTTGCCAGCGATCTGCATCCCGACGTCCTCTCGCGCCTGATGGCTGAAAAGAGCCGCAGCGCCTCGCAGCGCGGCGCGCGTGCGCTCGCCCTTGCGGCCGTGCGCGAGCTGGAGGAGGAAACCGGGCTGGTGCTCGGCGAGCGCATCGCCGGCCGCTTGCATGCCCAGCTCGGCACGCTGCGCTACGTCGCCCGCGCCATCACGCCGCCCGGCAGCGTGCGCCGCTTCGACACCCGCTTCTTCTCCACCTTCGCCGACGAGGCCGGCATGACGCTCGACGGCATCGCCGACACCCACGAGCTGCACGATCTCGGCTGGCACGACCTGCAGGAACTCGACGGCCTGAACGTGCCGTGGATCACCCGCTCGGTGCTCTGCGACCTGGCGAAGCTGCTCAGCGACGACCCCGCTCTGCCCTTCGGCAGCACCGTGCCCTTCTATTACAGCCGGCGCGGCCAGTTCTTTCGCAGCAGGTTATAGCGCTTTGTTTTATCGCATGTTGTTATCGGAAAACCGCCGCACGCTTCTTCGCAACATGCTCTGACAGGATTTCGCATGTCTTCGCCGCATAACGGCCCCCCGGATCATCCTGAGGTCATCCATTGGCCGTCCCTGGTCGCCGCCGTCTCGGCCATCACCGCCGTCGGCATCGCCATCGGCCTCGGCCTGCCGCTGCTCAGCATCATCCTTGAAAAGCGCGGCATCTCCTCGACGCTGATCGGGCTGAATTCCGCCATGGCCGGTATCGCCGCCATGGCGGCGGCACCCGTCACCACCTGGTTCGCGCATCGCTTCGGTGTCGCCACGACCATGATCTGGGCCGTGCTGGTCTCGGCGCTGAGCGCGCTGGGCTTCTATTACGCCGAAGCCTTCTGGATGTGGTTTCCACTGCGCGTCGCCTTCCACGGCGCCACGACGACGCTGTTCGTGCTCTCGGAATTCTGGATCAATGCCGCCTCGCCGCCGCATCGGCGCGGGCTGGTGCTCGGCATCTATTCGACGGTGCTGTCGCTGGGCTTCGCCACCGGCCCTCTGATCTTCTCCATCGTCGGCAGCGAGGGCATCCTGCCCTTTGCGATCGGCGCCATCGCCATCCTCGTCGCCGCCATTCCGATCTTCATCGCACGCAACGAAAGCCCGGTGCTCGACGAAAAGCCGGAGCTGCATTTCTTCCGCTACGTCTTCCTGGTGCCGAGTGCCACGGCGGCCGTCTTCATTTTCGGCGCGGTGGAGGCAGGCGGGCTGTCGCTTTTTCCGATCTATGCCACCCGCTCCGGCTTCACCGAGTCGCAGGCCGCCCTTCTGCTGACGATCATGGGCCTCGGCAATGTCGTCTTCCAGATCCCGCTCGGCATGCTGTCCGATCGCATGAAGGACCGGCGCAAGCTGCTGTCGCTGATGGCCATCATCGGCCTTTGCGGCTCGCTTGCCCTGCCCTGGCTGGCGTCGAGCTGGCTGCTGATGGCGGCGGTGCTGCTGTTCTTCGGTGGCTGCGTCGCCGGGCTCTATACGGTCGGCCTCAGCCATCTCGGCTCGCGACTCACCGGCGCCGATCTCGCCGCCGCCAATGCCGCCTTCATCTTCTGCTATGCAGTCGGTACGGTGGCCGGCCCGCAGGCCATCGGCGCGGCCATCGATATCAGCGGAAATAACGGCTTTGCCTGGGCGATCGCCGGATTCTTCGGCCTTTACACAGTCCTCTCGCTCGGACGCACGCTTTTTGGGCCAAAACGGACTTGACTTTTCGGGCGCGGGAAGTAGTTTCGCGCCAGAATTTGCCGTGGGCCCTTCCGGATGTCCACGGCATCATTTTTTAGAATAAGGCAGGATGACCATGGCGAAAGCTACAACGATCAAGATCAAGCTGCTGTCGACCGCCGACACGGGCTTCTTCTACGTCACGACCAAGAACAGCCGTACGATGACGGAAAAGATGACGAAGACGAAGTACGACCCGGTTGCCAAGAAGCATGTCGAGTTCAAGGAAGCCAAGATCAAGTAAGATCGTCTTTCCGGACTTTTAAAAAAGGCGCGGATTTTTGATCCGCGCTTTTTTTGTGCCTTCCGTTTGGTTTGGGCCAAATAGCGGACATGAAAAACGCCGCATTTCCGGGCTGGAAAGCGGCGTTCTTGAAATGGGGGCCGGCTGCCGGCGGACGGCACGAGGAACCGTATATTCGCCAAACAGCCGGCCGACCCCACGACCCAGGAGATGCGGCGGACCTGAGCATCATGGGGTAACCGTATCCTCGTCACCGAGGTTGTCTTCTTTTCTGATCTCAGTTTGCCCAAAATCTGAAGAAAATCAACAAATTCTTAATTCACCGCCCAAGCTTTGTCCCCATATGGTTAAAGTCGGGGGCCTTGTTTCGTCTGATGTATTTTCAAATTGCAAGTCACGACACTATTTCAAAACTTGAAACGCGTATAACTTCAAATTCAGCAAGAAATATTGAAAAATCTGCATCGGCGACAAGAAAAATTCTCGTGACGAGCCAGCAGCAACCCGGATGCAGAGCCACTCCGGCGGGCCATATAGTCCGCTATTGCGTTGCAGGATATCGCTAAAGCTCGATCTTCTCCCGCAATCTCAGGAAAAGAAACTATCCGGCATTCATGTAGTCTTTACGACACCCGTGACGGTTATCCCCAGAGAATACCAGGCCGCCAACCTATCGGTATACGCGCGCGACGCAGCACGGCTTTCAGAGCGAAATCCACCTTTGCGTGCATACGAGTTGTCCCTCTTGGAAGCCGCACGCGATTCGTCTCAAGCAGCTGCCGCCACGACCCGATTGCGGCCGCTGCGCTTGGCCTCGTAGAGGGCGCGGTCGGCATCCTTGAGCAGCGCCTCCGGCGACGGTGCGCCCCATAGCGTCGAGGACAGACCGATGGAGGCGGTGATATGCAGGTCGACGCCGGCGCCCTTCAGGCGGAAGGGTTCGTTCTCGATGACCGCGCGCAGGCGCTCGGCGGCAGCGGTCGCCATCTCCGGCACGGTATCGGGCATGACCAGCACGAATTCCTCCCCGCCGTAGCGGCAGGCGAGATCGGCGCCGCGCACCGTCGAGCGAATGCGGCGGGCGAATTCCTTCAGCACCTCGTCGCCGGCATCGTGACCATAGGTATCGTTGACCGACTTGAAGCGGTCGATATCGGTGATGCACAACGACATCGGACGTGACCGCGCCTTGGCGCGCTGGAACAGCACGGCCAGGTGATTGTCGAGATAGCGGCGATTGTTGAGCCCGGTCAGCGCGTCGGTAACCGCCAGTTCGATCGTCTGCTGCACGCTGCTGCGCAGGCGGTCGTTGAAGCGCTTGCGGCGAATCTGCGTCAGGCAGCGGGCGATCAGTTCGTTGGGATCGATCGGGCGGACGATATAGTCGTTGACGCCGAGATCGAGGGCGCGCACCACCATCGTATCCGCCCCCTGCTCCGTCACCAGCAGCACCGGCACGAAACGGGTACGCTCCAGCGAGCGAAGCTGCGAACACAGGCGCAACGGATCGTAATCGTCGAAATTCGAATTGACGATGACCAGTTCGAACGGCGTTTCCGCCGCCTCAAACAGCGCCGCCTGCGGATCGGACATGGCCGTGACCTGCGCAATCGGCTTCAGCGCCTTGACGATGCGCTCCTGCGAGCTGCCGCGCCCGTCGACGAGCAGGACATTGCCGCTCTCGTCGTTGCGCATCTCGGCCTTCATCAGCTCTTCCATGCCGATGGTGTGCGCCGTCTCGGCGCGCAGGCGCAGTTCGTCGCTCAAAGCCTTGAGGCGCAAGAGGCTTTTCACGCGCGAGATGAGCTGCAGGTCGTTGACCGGCTTGGTGAGGAAATCGTCGGCGCCAGCTTTCAGGCCGCGCACACGGTCGGCCGGCTGGTCGAGCGCAGTCACCATGACGACCGGGATATGCATGGTCTTGGGATTGGATTTCAGCCGCTCACAGACCTCGAAGCCATCCATGCCCGGCATCATGATGTCGAGAAGGATGAGGTCGACCTGGGTGCGAGCGCAGAGATCGAGACAGGCAAAACCGTCGGCGGCTGTGAGCACGTCGAAATATTCGGCCAGCAGGCGGGCTTCGAGCAGCTTGACGTTGGCGGGAATGTCGTCGACGACCAGAATGCGAGCTGTCATGACGCTTCCCTTCAGGCGTCGCCGAGATAGGTCTTGATCGTCTCGATGAATTTCGGCACCGAGATCGGCTTGGAGACATAGGCTTCGCAGCCACCCTGGCGGATGCGCTCCTCGTCGCCCTTCATGGCGAAGGCGGTGACGGCGATGACCGGAATGACGTGCAGATCGTCGTCTTCCTTCAGCCACTTGGTCACTTCCAGCCCCGAGACCTCGGGAAGCTGGATATCCATCAGGATCAGGTCCGGCCGGTGCTTGCGCGCCAGATCGAGCGCCTCCATGCCGTTGCGGGTCTGGATGGTCGTGTAGCCGGACGCTTCGATGAGGTCGCGAAACAGCTTCATGTTCAGCTCGTTATCTTCTACGATCATGACCTGCTTGGGCATCCGACCTGTCCTTGAACCGAGAATGCGCGGCGCGCGCGTTTTAATATAGGTATGCGCGGCAGCTGATTCTATTCTGCTGCCGGGAGCGTAAAGTCATTTGGTTGAGAAAAAGGTAATCCAGACGCAAAATGCAGAAGAGACCGGAAATGCAGAAGATCGCCGCTGCCGACCCGCAAGAGGTTGCCATCGCCATACTTGGCTGGCTCGCCAACGATCCGGACATGCTCGGCCGCTTCCTGGCGCTGTCGGGCGTCGCCCCTATCGACCTGCGCGCCCATATGGCCGACCCCGGTTTCCAGGCAGGGCTGCTCGATTTCGTCATGCAGGACGAGCCGAGCCTGATGACCTTCTGCGAGGTCTCCGGCTTCGCACCGGAAGCGGTGGCGGCGGCCTGGAACAAGCTTTCCGGGCCGGGGCTGGCGTCCGGTGAGTATTGAGACCGATTGCCTGGCGGAAATCGCCGGCGTAACCCTCGGCGAGCGTCCGCTGATCGTCAGCGACGTCGACGAGGTCGTGTTCGAGTTCATCTCGCCCTTTTCCGCTTTCCTCGCCGCGCAAGGCTGCCGCCTGCTGCCGCGCTCCTTCCGACTGCATGGCAACATCGTCTGCGAAGCGGATGGCGTCGAAATCGAGGCACAGCGGGTCACCGACCTCATCGACGCCTTCTTCGGCGACCAGAACCGCTGGCAAAAGCCCGCTTGCGATGCCGTCGAGACGCTGCATGCGCTCTCCGCCGATCACGATATCGTTTTCCTGACGGCGATGAAGCCGCATCACAAGGCGCTGCGGCGCGCCGCACTCGACAGTTTCGGCCTGCATTTCCCGATGATCGCCACTGAAGGGCCGAAGGGCCTTGCGGTGCGCGAGCTGCATCGCAATCGCGCCCTGCCGGTGATCTTCGTCGACGACATCGACCGCAACCTGCAATCGGTGGCAGAGGAAGTGCCCTCCTGCCTGCTGATCCGCATGATCGCCAATGCGGATTTCCGCTCGCTGGCGGCGCCACCGGCCGCCGGTGTCGAGACCGTCGCAGGCTGGCGTGATCTGGCGGTGCGCATCCAGACTCACTGCAGCGCAGAGAATAGGGGATGACCGGCGGAGGCGCTTGAGGGGCGCCGGCAAAGGCGCTATGAAGAGATGTTCAACCTTTGTTCCCGATCATGACGCCGCAACCAGCAAAGATGCCGGGCTTCTGCCGGGATTGCCTCCGGGATGCACCCACCGAGGAGCGGCGTTGCCGCGCCTGCGGCAGCCCGCGGCTGGTGCGCCATGCGGAACTGCTGGACCTCACCATCGCCCATATCGATTGCGACGCCTTTTATGCCGCGGTGGAAAAGCGCGACAATCCCGAGCTTGCCGACAAGCCGCTGATCATTGGCGGTGGAAAACGCGGCGTCGTCTCCACCGCCTGCTACATCGCCCGCATTCATGGCGTCCGCTCGGCCATGCCGATGTTCAAGGCGCTGGAGGCCTGCCCGCAGGCCGTGGTGCTTCCGCCGAACATGGAGAAATACGTCACCGTGGGACGCCAGGTGCGGGCGCTGATGCAGGAATTGACGCCGCTGGTACAGCCGCTCTCCATCGACGAGGCCTTTCTCGATCTCTCCGGCACCGAGCGGCTGCATCATGCGCCGCCGGCACTGACGCTCGCCCGCTTTGCCCGCCGCATCGAGGCGGAAATCGGGATCAGCGTTTCAGTCGGTCTCTCCTATTGCAAGTTCCTCGCCAAGGTCGCCTCCGACCTGCAGAAGCCGCGTGGCTTCTCGGTGATCGGCCGCGAAGAGGCCCTCACCTTCCTCGCCGCCCGGCCGGTCACCACCATCTGGGGCGTCGGCAAGGCCTTTGCGGCGACGCTGGAGAGCGACGGGATCCGTATGATCAGCCAGCTCCAGACGATGGAGGAAGGCGACCTGATGCGCCGCTACGGCACCATGGGCCAACGCCTCTACCGCCTGTCGCGCGGTATCGACGACCGCGACGTCCATCCCAACGATGCCGCCAAAAGCGTCTCGGCCGAAACCACCTTCTTCGACGACATTCACCGCCATGACGATCTCGTGCCAATCCTGCGCGATCTCTCGGAAAAAGTGGCGCGGCGGATGAAGAAAAGCGCCGTTGCCGGCCATACCGTCGTGCTGAAGCTGAAGACGGCGGATTTCAGGATTCGCACCCGCAACCGGCGCCTCGCCGACCCGACCATGCTGGCCGACCGCATTTTTCGCACCGGGCTGACGCTGCTCGAAAAGGAAACGGACGGCACGAAATTCCGCCTGCTCGGCATCGGCGTCACCGATCTGTGCGATCCCGGCCGCGCCGATCCGCCCGATCTGGTCGACGCGCAGGCAACGCGGCGGGCGGCGGCGGAAGCGGCAATCGACAAGCTGCGCGACAAGTTCGGCAAGAAAAGCGTCGAAACCGGCTATACGTTTCGCCCGAACACATCCGATCAATAGCGCGTGATCCCCCGGCGCGGCCTTTCTTCCTGTACGCGGAAAGCGGGAAATGCTTCAGTTTCAGTGCCTGGCGCGGGATGCGCATCGAGGCGAAGCTTCTCCCGCAGGGACGACATTTCAAAACTTATTAAACTTCGCCGCGTAACGTGTCGCGATGTGTTTTGCGTATGGGGTAGCATCATGATGAGCCGCCTGGTTTTCGGCCTCGGCCTCCTGTCCACGACCGCTTTCGTCTCGCCGGCTCTCGCCGATGGCGCGCGCGACCTGCAGATCGTCGTGTCGAAGGACAATCAGTCGCTGGTCGTCTATGACGGCGGCCAGATCGTCGCCAAGTCCAGGGTTTCGACCGGCAAGGCCGGGCATTCGACGCCGACCGGCATCTTCTCGATCATCGAGAAGAAGAAGTATCACGAATCCAACATCTATTCCAATGCGCCGATGCCCTACATGCAGCGCATCACCTGGTCTGGCATCGCGCTGCACGAATCCAACAGCGTGCCGAACTATCCGGCCTCGCATGGCTGCGTGCGCCTGCCGGCCAAATTCGCCAAGGCGCTCTACCAGATGACCGAGCGCGGCGGCCATGTGATCATCACCGACCGGGCCGTGGCCCCCGAACCCTTCAGCCATCCCGCCCTGTTCAAGCCGCGCAATCCGGTGACCGATCCCGTGCTGCTTTCCGATGCCGATTTCCGGCCGACGACGCCCGACCCATCGCTGCGAAAGGTGGAGATGGCGATGAACGAGGTGCTGCCGAAGACGGGCGCGACCGCGACCGCCGTCATCGCCGACACCGCGCCGGTGCGCATTCTCATCACCCGACGCACCGACCGCGAGACACTGGTCGACGTCCAGACGATGCTGACCAGCCTCGGATATTACGCCAGCACCATCGATGGGCAGGCCGGACGGGCGACACTCGACGCCATTGCCCGCTTCAAGTCAGACAAGACGATTGCAGCCAAGGCGTTACTGAGCGAGGAATTTTTGGACGCGCTCTATCAGGCCGCCGGCAAGGGCCATCCGCCACATGGCCAGATCCTCGTGCGCCAGCGTTTTGCGCCGGTGCTCGAAGCGCCGATCGAGATCGCCGATCCCGAGATCGCGCTTGGAACCCATTTCCTGCAGGCCATCGACGTTCATCGCACTGCGGGCACCGCCGAATGGAATGCCATGACGCTGGAAAACCGCCTGTCGCCGGCAACGATGAAACGTCTTGGCATCACCAGCCAGGCAGACGCCGACGCTTCGGCTGCGCTGGCGCGGACGCTGGACCGCATCACCATTCCCGACGAGGTGCGACGCAAGATCGAGCCTCTGATCAGCGAGGGCTCGTCGATCACCATTTCCGACACGGGCCTTGGCCCGGAAACCGGTCAGGGCACCGATTTCATCACGCTGACCCGCACCGCCAGCAACCCTGCCGGCTGATGCCTGCCGTATCGTCAGTTGCCTGACCTGGAGTCAGGCAACTACACCAGTTCGACATCGATGACGCCGGGGGACGCGCGTAACGCTGCGGCAATCTCAGGCGAGATGCGGTATTTGTCCGATAGCTCCACCTCGATCTCGCGGCGGCCGTCTTCCTTGATGACGATGAACGACACCAACCCGTCGCCCTTGGCGTTGAGATGCGTCGCGACCGCCTTCAAGGGGCCGGAATCGCGGACATAGACGCGCAGCGCCTTTTGCATCTGCACCGATTTCTCTTCCAGCGACTGCGCCGTCTGGATGCGCAAGCCGATGCCTTCCGGCCGCTCCTCGGCGGCGACGGTGATGATCAGCGACTTGCCGGGTTCCAGCAGGTCGCGATACTGGCTCAGCCCTTCCGAGAACAGCACGGCCTCATACTGGCCGGAAGCATCCGAAAAGGCGACGATGCCCATCTTGTTGCCGGTGCGCGTCTTGCGCTCCTGCTTCGAGGTCACCGTGCCCGCAAGCCGGCCGGCGGTCGCGCCCTGTTTTACGGCGACGGAGAAATCGGCGAAATTCTGCACGCGCATCTTCTTCAGGATCGCGTCGTAGGAATCGAGCGGATGGGCGGAGAGATAAAAGCCGAGCACCTGGAATTCGCGGTGCAGCCGCTCGGAAGGAAGCCAGGCGTTATAGGTCGGGAAGGTGATTGTCTCCGGCCCGGTGGCGGCGCCCGAGCCGAACATATCCGACTGGCCACTCGACTTGTTTTCCTGGGCGCGCTGGGCGTAACCGATGACGCGGTCGAGGCTGGCGACGAGTTGGGCGCGGTCATGGCCGAAACAATCGAAGGCGCCGGCGCAGATCAGGCTTTCGAAGACGCGCCGGTTGACCTGCTTGGGATCGATGCGCAGGCAGAAATCCTCGATACTGGCAAAGGGCGCATCGCCGCGCACCGCCATGATATGCTCGACCGCCGCTTCGCCCACACCCTTGATCGCCGCCAGCGAATAGAAGATGCAGTTCTCGCCGACTTCGAACAGGCGATGGGAGGTTTGCACCGAGGGTGGCACGACCTTGATTCCGAGGCGCTTGGCGTCCTGGCGGAAGTCGTTGAGCTTGTCGGTGTTGGCCATATCGTAGGTCATCGACGCGGCGAGAAACTCGACCGGGTAATGTGCCTTCAGATAGGCCGTCTGGTAGGAAACGATAGCATAGGCGGCGGCGTGCGACTTGTTGAAGCCGTAATTGGCGAATTTCGCCAGGAGATCGAAGATCAGGTCGGCCTGCGGCTTCGAAACCTTGTTGGCGACGGCGCCGGTGACGAAGCGCTCGCGCTGCTGGTCCATCTCCGCCTTGATCTTCTTGCCCATCGCGCGGCGCAGGAGGTCGGCCTCGCCGAGCGAATAGCCCGAGAGAACCTGGGCGATCTGCATCACCTGTTCCTGATAGACGATAACCCCTTGGGTCTCCTTCAAAAGGTGATCGATCATCGGATGGATGGTCTCGATCTCCTCTTCCTGATGCTTGCGGGCATTGTAGACAGGGATGTTTTCCATCGGGCCGGGGCGATAGAGCGCCACCAGCGCGATGATGTCCTCAATGCAGTCAGGGCGCATACCGATCAGCGCCTTGCGCATGCCGGCACTTTCCACCTGGAAGATGCCGACCGTCTCACCGCGCGACAGCATGTCGTAGGTCTTGGGGTCGTCGAGCGGGATCGCCGAAAGATTGATCTCGATGCCGCGGCGGCGGACGAAATCCACCGCCGTCTTCAGCACCGTCAGCGTCTTGAGGCCAAGGAAGTCGAACTTGACGAGCCCGGCCTGCTCCACCCATTTCATGTTGAACTGGGTGACCGGCATGTCCGAGCGCGGATCGCGATACATCGGCACCAGCTTCGACAGCGGCCGGTCGCCGATGACGATGCCGGCGGCGTGGGTCGAGGCATGGCGATACAGGCCCTCGATCTTCTGGGCGATATCCAGCAGGCGGGCGACGACCGGCTCCTTGTCCGCCTCCTCACGCAAGCGCGGTTCTTCCTCGATCGCCTTGGACAGCGGCGTCGGGTTGGCGGGGTTGTTCGGCACCAGCTTGCAGATCTTGTCGACCTGGCCATAGGGCATTTCAAGCACGCGCCCGACGTCGCGCAACGCCGCGCGCGCCTGCAGCGAACCGAAGGTGATGATCTGCGCCACCTGCTCGCGGCCATACTTGCCCTGCACGTAGCGGATCACCTCTTCACGCCGGTCCTGGCAGAAGTCGATGTCGAAGTCCGGCATCGAGACGCGGTCAGGATTGAGGAAGCGTTCGAACAGCAGCGAAAAACGCAAGGGATCGACATCGGTGATGGTCAGCGCATAGGCAACCAGCGAACCCGCGCCCGAACCACGCCCCGGCCCGACCGGAATGTCGTTCTGCTTGGCCCATTTGATGAAGTCGGCAACGATCAGGAAGTAGCCGGGAAACCCCATGCGCTCGATAACGCTGAGCTCGAATTCCAGCCGCTCGCGATAATCCTGTTCGCTATAGCCGGGGGCAATGCCAAGCAGGGCGATGCGGTCTTCCAATCCTTCCTGCGCTTGCCGGCGCAATTCCGCCGATTCAGCGCGCTCGGCTTCGGCCGGATCCGCTGTCGCGCCGGTGAATCGCGGCAGGATCGGCTTGCGTGTACTCAGGATGAAGGAGCAGCGCCGGGCGATTTCGACGGTATTTTCCAGTGCTTCCGGCAGATCGGCGAACAGTTTCGCCATCTCCGCGCGGCTCTTCAGGTAATGGTCCGGCGTCAGCCGGAAACGGCTGTCATCGGAAACGATGGCATTGTGCGCCACGGCCATCAACGCATCATGGGCCTCGAAATCGTCCGGCGACGGGAAGAAGGCCTCATTGGTGGCGACCAGCGGCAGATCGTGCTCATAGGCGAGGTCGATCATCTTCGCTTCGTGGCGGCGGTCGTAACCCCTCTGGCGCTGAAGTTCGACATAGAGCCGATCTGCGAACAGACGTTTCAGTGCCGTCAGGCGATGGACCGCCACCGCGCCGTGGCCCTCGCGCAAGGCGCAATCGATCGGCCCGGTCGACGCTCCCGTCAGCGCAATCAGCCCCAGCGTGCCGATCTCTTCCAGCCATGAAAGCCGGATATTGACGGCGCTGTTTCCCTCGCCGCCGAGATAAGCGCGGCTGACCAGATCGACCAGTCGTTCGTATCCGCCGGCATCGGCGGCCAGCAACACGATAGAGGGCAGCTTAACGAAAGTTTGCGGCCCGCGCCGCTCCGCCTCCATGCCGTCTTCCATGTCGATGGCGATCTGGCAGCCGATGATTGGCTGCAAACCATCGCCGATCGCCTTTTGTGCGAATTCCAGCGCGACGAAGAGATTGTTGGTATCGGTCACGGCAATCGCCGGCTGGCGGTCGGCAATTGCCTTGCTCAACAACTTCTTGAGCGGCAGCGCCCCTTCGAGCAGCGAATAGGCGGAATGCACGCGCAGATGAACGAACTGAACCGGTTCGCTTGGCTTGCCATTCGTTTCCACACTGCTTTCAGCACCCATGACGATCTTCCGCATCCACCAGACTCATCTCCTATTTTCGAACGGGAAGGAGGACGAGTCCAGCACGGGAAAGACGTTATGCAGGGCTTTGACACGATATCTGAAACAGGCGGAGGAACATCACGGGAACAGGGAATAACAGCGACGCTTCCGGACAGCGCCGGAGCCACCGGAAAGTTCAAATAGCCAGAACGATGAAGCAGACGCTTGTGACGAAAGTGACAATGGATGCGAAGGCTGCGATATCGCGAATAACATCGGTCATTGCTGATCTCCATTTCGTTATGTTCTTATCATGTTCTATTTATGTTCCGTCGTCAAGCCACATTTGCGCAGATGCTGGACGATGCTGGACCGGCCGATGGCCGGGCGCTATTGCTGGTGACGACAGCAAGGGAGACAGGAATGAAACGGCATATTCTGGCTGCAGTCCTATTCGGTATTCCGGCGGGAACAGCCATGGCGCAGGACTTTCCCGCCGACCGCATCATCGCGGCGGCGACCGGTGACTGGAACAAGGACGGCGCGCCGGATCTTGCACTGCTGGTGGCGCCCGGCGACGACAGCGACATGATCTCCATCGACATCTTCTTGCAGAGCGACGATCACAAGCTGCTGAAGCCGGTCGCGCAGGCGCGCGACAAGATTTTCGGCAATTATAGCCATGACGGGCTCTATGGAAACGATCCCGACATCAAAGCGCTCGGCAACGGTTCGATTGCCGTCACGTCCCAGCAAAATGCGATCGGCCGAAATCGCTGGGAGCAAACACTGACCATCGCCTATCGCAACGGCGATTTCGTCGTCGCCGGCTATACCTACAATTATTACGATACGCTCGACCCCGACGCTGCCGGCAAGTGCGACTACAATGTCCTGACCGGCAAGGCGACGGTAAACGACAAGCCGGCCAAGGTCGCGCCGAGGACGATCAAAATCCAGGACTGGGACGAGGAAAAGGATCGCGGTCCCTGCCCGACCGGCTAAGACGCCGATGGCAAGACAAAAAGCCATCCGCGGCGGGCGCTGCGGATGGCTTTTTCATGCGATAGCGCGTTTCCCGGAAAAGTGGATACCGGTTTTCCGTCCGGAGATGCGACAAACAAAGCGTTGGAGCGTTTTCGCGATTTAAGGAAATCGGAAATGCTCTCGCGAAATCGTCAGATTTCCTCGACCTTGCCGTCGGCGATGGTCACGCGGCGGTCCATGCGCGCGGCAAGTTCATGATTATGGGTGGCGATCAGGGCGGCGAGGCCGGACTGGCGCACCAGCGCTTCCAGAGCATCGAAGACGTAATGGGCGGTGGCGGGATCGAGATTGCCAGTCGGCTCATCGGCCAGCAGCACCAGAGGCGCATTGGCGACGGCGCGGCCAATGGCGACGCGTTGCTGTTCGCCGCCGGAAAGCTCGGCCGGGCGATGATCGCCGCGATGCGCGATGCGCATGTAATCGAGAAGCTGGCCGGCGCGCTCGCGGGTCTCGTTCCACGGCAGGCCGCTGATGAGCTGCGGCATCATGATGTTTTCCAAGGCGGAAAACTCCGGCAGCAGATGGTGGAACTGGTAGACAAAGCCGATATCGGCGCGGCGGATGGCGGTGCGCTCGTCATCGCTCAGATTGTTGCAACTGCGGCCGTTGATCAGCACTTCGCCGGCATCGGGATGTTCGAGCAGGCCGGCGACATGCAGCAGGGTCGACTTGCCGGTTCCGGACGGCGCGACCAGCGCGACGATCTCGCCGCGATGCAGCGTTAGGTCGGCGCCCTTCAGGATGGACAGGACGGTATCGCCCTGGCCGTAGCGGCGCTCGATCCCGGAAAGCTGCAATGCGATCTGCCGTTTCATCGATGGTGTTTTCCTTATTCGTATCGCAGCGCCTGCACCGGATCGAGCCGCGAGGCTCGCCAGGCGGGAACGATGGTCGCGATGAACGACAGCGTCAGCGCCATCACCACCACAGAGACCGTCTCGCCGACATTCATGTCCGCCGGCAACTGGCTGAGGAAATAGAGTTCGGGATCGAACAGCACCGTGCCCGAGACCCAGGAGAAGAATTGACGGATCGATTCGATGTTCAGACAGACGATGACGCCGAGCAACACACCGGCAAAGGTGCCGGCCGTGCCGATCGCCGCGCCCGTCATGAAGAAGATGCGCATGATCGACCCGGAGGTCGCACCCATGGTGCGCAGGATGGCGATATCGCTGCCCTTGTCCTTCACCAGCATGATCAGCCCGGAGATGATGTTCAGCGCCGCGACCAGCACGATCAGCGTCAGGATCATGAACATGACGTTGCGTTCGACCTGCAAGGCCGAGAAGAAGGTCTGGTTTCGCTGTCGCCAGTCGGTGATGAAGACCTGCCGCTCCGCCGCATCCTCGATTTTCGGCCGCAATTCGTCCACGTCATCCGGATTGGAAACGAACAGCTCGATCGATTGCACGATGCCTTCGGCGTTGAAATAGAGCTGCGCTTCCTCGAGCGGCATATAGATCATCGACGCGTCATATTCCGACATACCGATCTCGAAGATACCCGAGACGGTGTAGGACTTGATGCGCGGGTTGACCCCCATCGGCGTCACGTCGCCTTCCGGCGACATCAGCGTGATCTGGTCGCCGGCGGTGAGCCCGAGCTGGGCGGCCATGCGCGAGCCGACGAGCACGCCGTCACCGGCAACGAAGCCATCGATATTGCCGCTCTTGATATTGCCGGAAATCGTCTTCAGGGCCTTGAGATCGTCGGCGCGGATGCCGCGCACCAGCGCGCCGGTGCCGGCGCCGCCCTTGCCCGAGGCCAATGTCTGGCCCTCGACCAGCGGCAGCGCCATGGTGACGCCCGGGATGGTCGAGAATTTCTTCGCCAAAGCGCCGTAGTTTTCCAGCGGCGAATCGATCGGCTGGACGATCATGTGACCGTTGACGCCGAGGATGCGCGAGATCAGCTCGGTGCGGAACCCGTTCATCACCGCCATGACGATGATCAGCGTGGCCACGCCCAGCATGATGCCGAGGAAGGAGAATCCCGCGATCACAGAGATGAAGGCTTCCTTGCGCCTGGCGCGCAGATATCGCCATGCCACGACCCGCTCGAAGGCCGAGAACGGCCGTCCGGCCTTGCTCTTTCCGAGCGCGACCGTCTCCTGCTTACCCGCGTCCACCGCCATGCCCACTCCCCGTTCCGTCAGCCGACGAGCCTGTTCAGCGCGGCTTCCACCGTCAGCGTTTCACGCGCGCCGGTCTTGCGATCCTTGAGCTCGACCTCACCGTTGGCGAGTCCGCGCGGACCGGCGATCACCTGCATCGGAACGCCGATCAGGTCGGCGGTTGCGAATTTCGTGCCGGCGCGGTCGTCGGTATCGTCGTAGAGCGGATCCTTGCCGGCATTGCGAAGCGCCGTGTAGAGGCGTTCGCAAGCATCGTCGCAGACCGCATCGCCCGCCTTCATGTTGATCAACACGGCATCGAAGGGCGCGACCGCGGCCGGCCAGACGATACCGTTCTCATCATGGGACGCTTCGATGATGGCGGGGACAAGGCGGGTCGGACCGATACCATACGAGCCCATATGCACAGGATGCTCCTTGCCGTCGGGGCCCTGGACCTTGGCGCCCATCGGTTCGGAATACTTGGTGCCGAAATAGAAGATATGGCCAACCTCGATGCCGCGCGCCGAAAGGCGTTCGCCTTCGGGTATGGCGTCGAAGGCCGCCTCGTCATGCATTTCCGAAGTCGCCGCATAGACCGAAGTCCATTTGTCGAAGATCGACTGCATGCCGGCGACATCCTCGAAGTTGGTGTCCTCTGCCGGGATGTCGAAATTGACGAAATCGCGGTGGCAGAAGACTTCCGATTCGCCGGTATCGGCGAGGATGATGAATTCGTGGCTGTGGTTGCCGCCGATCGGGCCGGTATCGGCGCGCATCGGAATGGCGCGCAGGCCCATGCGCGAGAAGGTGCGCAGATAGGCCGCGAACATGCGGTTATAGGCGTGGATCGCGTCTTCCTTGGTGAGGTCGAAGGAATAGGCGTCCTTCATCAGGAATTCGCGCGAGCGCATCGTGCCGAAGCGCGGACGGATCTCGTCGCGGAACTTGAGCTGGATGTGATAGAGGTTCAGCGGCAGGTTCTTGTAGGACTTGACATAGGAACGGAAGATGTCGGTGATCATCTCCTCGTTCGTCGGGCCGTAGAGCATCGGACGCTCCTGGCGGTCCTTGATGCGCAGCATTTCCTTGCCGTAATCGTCGTAGCGGCCGCTCTCCTGCCAGAGTTCGGCCGATTGCAGCGTCGGCATCAGAAGCTCAATGGCGCCGGAGCGGTTCTGCTCCTCGCGGATGATGGCATTGACCTTGTCGAGAACCTTCTTGCCGAGTGGCAGCCAGCTATAAATGCCCTGGGATTGCTGGCGGATCATGCCCGTGCGCAGCATCAGCCGGTGGGAAACGATTTCCGCTTCCTTGGGGTTTTCCTTCAGAATGGGCATGAAAAAGCGGGAAAGGCGCATCGGCTTAACTTCCAAACTATGGGATTCGGGTTCGCAATAACGGGAATCAATCGTGGATCGACGGTTTGACCGAAGATGTCTTAGCCGCTTCGCCGGAGGAAGAAAACCCGCTCGTCATACCTTCCCTCCGCTTGGCTGCCGCTCGGCGTCTCGCGCCGCACAGCACCACTATTTCCGAGGCGGAATTGAGGCGAAAAGCAAAGAAATTGCGCAACAAATTTGTCAACAGAAAAATTATCCGCGACTGTAGCAAAAATGCCAAAAAAATGGGTGACAAAGCCCAAACCTTGGGCTAGGTTCGGCTCAGAAAAGAGGCAGGGAGATTAAATTCTTGTCGTTTCGCGGTTAAAGTCTTGGGAGGATTAGGTCTTAGGCGCGCTCGTTCGCAGCCCCGGTAACGGTTGAAGATCACGCGATAACTTCAAAAACAAGGCTTTGGCCTTGTTTTTTTTTGCTTTCATGGACCCGTGCAAGAGATTCCGGACGGGAAACCTCGACACGCTTTTCCTAAGAATGCTCTAACACGCCATCGTTACAAAATTACAACCGATCGTCGCCAGTTGATTCCGGCGCTCAATCAACGCCGGACGGGCCCGTCTGCTCGAAATTCGGCAGCAGGCGCAGCGAATCCATGCTGATGCCGAAATACACCGTGCAGAGATACCAGCCGCCATAGATCAGCGCCGCAACCAGCGTGGTCAGCAGGAGCACCTTCTTTGCCTGGAAGCGCGCTGGCGCGCTTTCCGGCGTGCCGGGCACGACGTAATTCTCCTCGGCCTGTGTGCGCATGCCAAAGGGAAGGACGGCAAACAGCGTTACCCACCAAATGATGAAATAAATGGCAAAGATCGAAAACAATTGCATCTTCACGCTCCGCTGACCAGCACATTTCCGGCGAACAGGCGTTCACCGGAAATGTGCTGGCGTTTTGTTTTTGCCGCATTTTACAACGCCAAAGCGACCACGCTTCGACCGAAAATGCTCCAGATCAAACCGCGACAGGCGCCGCTGCAGTCCCGTTGATACGGGCAGGCCATAGCGCCCTGCCCGGCCGGCCGCAACCGGCCGAATTGTCACACCTGTTCCAGCTCGATCAGGGTTCCGTAGAAATCCTTGGGATGCAGGAAAAGCACCGGCTTGCCATGCGCACCGATCTTCGGATCGCCCTTGCCGAGCACGCGGGCGCCATCGGCGGTCAGCTTGTCGCGCGCCGCCAGGATATCGTCGACCTCGTAGCAGATATGATGGATGCCGCCATCCGGGTTGCGCGTCAGGAAAGCGCCGATCGGCGAATCCGCGCCCAACGGCTCCAGCAATTCCACCTTGGTGTTCGGCAGGTTGACGAACACCACCGTCACGCCATGTTCCTGCAAGGGCTGCTTGTCGGAGACCGAGGCGCCGAGCACGTCGCGATAGGAGGCCGTCGCCTTGTCGATGTCCGGCACGGCGATGGCGATGTGGTTGACCCGACCCAGCATGGTTTCTCTCCTGTCAGATGCGGTTCAGGAAGACGGTGACAACCGGCTTCTTGCCCCACATCTCATTGGCGGTCGAGCGTACGGCGCGGCGCACCGCTTCCTTGACCATCTCCAGATCCTTGCGCCGCGCCCGCGGGATGCTTTCGACGGCGCCGAGGACGGCGTCGTAGAGCGTATCCTCCATGTTCTCGCCCTCGATGTCGTATTCCGGCAGGCCAATCGGCACCACCTCGGGATCGCCGACGAAATCGAAGCGGCTATCGAGCAGCACGCTCACGGCGACATGGCCGACATAGGAAATCTTGCGACGCTCGCCGACGCCCATCTCGTCGAAATCGCCGATCAGTTTGCCGTCCTTGAAGATGCGGCCATGCGGCGCCTCGTCGATGACCTCGGCCGGGCCCGGCGCCAGGCGCAGAACGTCGCCGTTGCGCACCCGCGGAATGTTGACGATACCGGACTGGAAGCCGAGCTCGGCCTGCGCCGTCAGATGCGTCGCCTCGCCATGCACGGGCACAAGGATCTGTGGCCGAATCCAGGCATACATCTGCTGCAACTCGCTGCGACGCGGATGGCCGGAGACATGCACCAGCGCATCGGAATCGGTGACCACCTTGACGCCCTGCTCGATCAGGCCGTTCTTGATGTCCTGAATGCCCTTTTCATTGCCGGGAATGGCGCGCGAGGAAAACACCACCATGTCGCCGGCGGCGAGCGAGACGTTGCGCATCTCTTCGCGCGACAGTTTCGCAAGTGCGGCGCGCGGCTCGCCCTGGCTGCCGGTCAGGATGACGACAATCTTGTTGCGCGGGATCGTCGCGTACTGATCCTCCGACACGAACGGCCGGATGCCGTCGAGCAGGCCGATTTCGCGCGAGACGTCGACGACGCGCTTCAGCGAACTGCCGAGCAGCAGCACCTCGCGGCCAGCCGCCTGCGCCGCTTCCGCTACCGAGCGGATGCGGCCGACATTCGAGGAGAAGGTGGTGACCAGCACGCGACCCTCGGCGGTCTCGATGATCGAGCGCAGGCTTGCCTCGACCTCGCGCTCGGACGGCGAAATGCCGTCGCGCACCGCATTGGTGGAATCACACATCAGCGCCAGCACGCCCTCGTCGCCGATGGCTCGGAAACGGGCCTCGTCGGTGAGCGGCCCCATGGAGGGCGCCAGATCGATCTTCCAGTCACCGGTATGCACGACCGTGCCGAGCGGCGTGCGGATCACCAGCGACATCGGCTCGGGAATAGAATGGTTGACGGCGACGCCCTCGACGCTGAACGGACCGATATTGACGACATCGCCCGCCTTGAACGGCGTCACCGGGATATCGCCGCGCGATTCCTCGTATTTGCGCTTTGCCTCCAGCAGGCCGGCGGTGAAGGCTGAGGCATAGACCGGCACATTGAGGCCCGGCCACAGGTCGTTCAACCCGCCGTAATGGTCCTCATGAGCATGGGTGATGATGATCGCCTTGAGGTTACGGCGCTCCTCGGCAAGGAAGCGGATATCGGGCAGCACCAGATCGACGCCTGGAAGGTCGAGACCCGGAAAGGTGACGCCGCAATCGACCATGATCCACTGTCGGTTGGACGGCGGTCCGTAGCCGTACAGCGCGAGATTCATGCCGATCTCGCCCACGCCTCCCAGCGGCAGAAATACCAGTTCATCCTTGGTCGCCATGGTCGTTCCATTCATGCAAAGAAAACATCACCGGCTGCGATCGACATCGCGTCGCGCCCGGTCTCCAAAATCAAATAGCCCTGATCGTCGATGCCGGCAAATCGGCCGGTGAGCGAACGGTCGGGCAAATTGACGGTTATGCGCTCGCCGACGCCGCAGGCTGCCGCACGCCAGCGCGCTACGATCCCGGCCGCGCCAGCGCCGCCATTCCAGACGGCCAGCGCCCGGTTCATCTCGACATAGAGATGCGCAAACAATTCCTCCGGCGAGATATGCACGCCCTGCTCGGCAAGGCAAGTGACGGGATAGTGCGCCATATCCGGCCGCGCCACCATGTTGATGCCGATGCCGATCACCACCACCAGCCGCCCGTCGCGCGTGGTTTCGCTTTCGAGAAGAATGCCGCAGGTCTTGGCGCGGCCGATCAGTACGTCGTTCGGCCACTTGATCTCGACAGGATGGCCGCTGGCGGGAACCACCCGGCTGATCGCGGCATGGACGGCGACGGCGACGGCCAGCGGCAAGGTGCGCACAGCCTCCATCGGGCCGGGATCAGTCAGCAGCAGCGAAGCATAGAGATTGCCGGCCTCGGACACCCAGGGACGCCCGCGCCGCCCGCGCCCGCCGGTCTGCCGGCGTGCCGTAATCCAAAGCGGCCCGGCATCGCCGGACCGCGCATGGTCGAAACAGACGGTGTTGGTCGAGATGACGTCACCAAGCGCAATGTGCCGGATGTCTTCGTCAAACCGGCGGCTATGCAGCCTGTCCGCCATCAAAAGAACGAGGCCGCCGCGGCACCAGCCGCCGCGCCGATCGAGCCGCCGATCAGCACGTAGCCGGCAACGAACAGGCCCGACAGGCCATAGACCAGCTTCAGCGCGCCGGAGGGCGGGGCGAATTCGCCCTTGGCGTCATCGAACCACATCAGCTTGACGACGCGCAGGTAGTAGTAAGCACCAACGACCGAAGCGAGCACACCGATGATGGCCAGCGCGTACAGCTTGGCTTCGATGGCGGCGACGAAGACGAAATACTTCCCGAAGAAACCTGCCAGCGGCGGAATGCCGGCCAGCGAGAACATCAGCGCGGTCAGCACGACGGCCATGAACGGGTTGGTGGTCGACAGGCCGGCGAGATCGTCGATGTTTTCGGTGACTTCACCATCCTTGCGGCGCATCGACATGATGATGGCGAAGGTGCCGAGCGTCATGACCATGTAGATGGTCATGTAGATGACGACGCCGGAAACGCCTGTCTTGGTGCCGGCGGCGAGACCGACCAGCGCATAACCCATGTGACCGATGGAGGAATAGGCCATAAGGCGCTTGATGTTTCGCTGGCCGATGGCGGCGAAGGCGCCAAGCAGCATCGAGGCGAGCGCGATGAAAGTGATGATCTGGCGCCAGTCGGCCATGATCGGCTCGAAGGCGGTCGCGGCGATGCGCACCAGCATGGCCATGGCGGCGATCTTCGGCGCGGCAGCGAAGAAGGCGGTGACCGGGGTCGGCGCACCTTCATAGACGTCCGGCGTCCACATGTGGAACGGCACGGCCGAGATCTTGAACGCAAAGCCGGTCAGCACGAAGACGAGGCCGAACAGCAGGCCGAGCGAACGATGCTCGCCGGAAAGCGCGGTAGCGATATCGGCAAAGCCGGTATGGCCGGTGAAGCCGTAGACCAGCGACATGCCATAGAGCATCATGCCCGAGGACAGGGCGCCGAGCACGAAATATTTCAGGCCGGCCTCCGTCGAGCGCAGGTTGTCGCGGTTGATGGCGGCGACGACATAGAGTGCCAGAGACTGCAGTTCCAGCGCCAGATAGGCGGAGATCAGGTCGTTGGCCGAGATCATCAGCAGCATGCCGACGGTCGCCAGCACCAGCAGCACCGGGAATTCGAATTGGTTCAGATGCTCCGAACGCGCCTGACCCATGCTCATGATCATCGCGGTCACCGCGCCGATCAGCGCCACGACCTTGAGGAAGCGGGCAAAGCCATCGGCGATGAAGGCGCCGCCGAAAGCGAGCCCTTCCGAACCGGCCATCAGGATCCACGCGCCGGCGACGAGCAGCAACAGGATGGCGAGGCCCGTGACCGGGCCTGCGGATTTCGAGCCGGAGAATACCCCGATCATCAGCAGCGCCAGCGCGCCGATGGCGAGGATCAGCTCCGGCGTCGCGAGATGCAGACTTGCAAGCAAGAGTTCAGAAGTCATGTCTCAAAAATTCCTGTTCACTTGAGCGTCAGCGCGACGTCGTGCGCTGCCTGCAAGGCTGCCGTATAATTGTTGACCAGCAGGTCGACCGAGGCCGCCGTCGCGTCGAAGATCGGAGCCGGATAGACGCCGAAGAAGATGGTCAGCGCGATCAACGGATAAAGGATGGCCTTCTCGCGCGGCGACAGATCGAGCAGCCCCTTGAGGCTTTCCTTGTCGAGCGGGCCGAAGATCATGCGGCGATAGAGCCACAGGGCATAGCTGGCCGACAGGATGACGCCGGTCGCGGCAAACAGCGCCACCCAGGTATTGGCGCGGAAGACGCCGATCAGGGTGAGGAATTCGCCGATGAAACCCGACGTGCCCGGAAGGCCGACATTGGCCATGGTGAAGATCATGAAGGCGACGGCATATTTCGGCATGTTGCTGGCCAGGCCGCCGTAAGCGGCGATCTCGCGGGTATGCATGCGGTCATAGACGACGCCAACGCAGAGGAAGAGCGCACCGGAGACGAAGCCGTGCGAAATCATCTGGAACAGCGCACCCTGCACACCCTGCTGGTTGGCCGCGAAGATGCCCATGGTCACGTAACCCATGTGGGCAACGGAGGAATAGGCGATCAGCTTCTTCATGTCCTCCTGCATCAGCGCCACCAGCGAGGTGTAGATGATGGCGATGACCGAGAGCGTGAAGACGAACGGCGCGAAATGGGCCGACGCCAGCGGGAACATGGCCAGCGAGAAGCGGATCATGCCGTAGCCGCCGAGCTTCAAGAGGATGCCGGCCAGAATGACCGAACCGGCGGTCGGTGCCTGGACGTGGGCATCCGGCAGCCAGGTATGCACCGGCCACATCGGCATCTTTACAGCAAAGGAGGCGAAGAAGGCGAGCCACAGCCAGGTCTGCATGCCGGCCGGGAACTTGAACTGCAAGAGCTGCGTGATGTCGGTCGTGCCGGCCTGCCAGTACATGGCCATGATGGCGAGCATCATCAGCACCGAGCCGAGCAGCGTATAAAGGAAGAACTTGTAGGAGGCGTAGACGCGATCCTTGCCGCCCCAGACGCCGATGATCAGGAACATCGGGATCAGGCCGCCTTCGAAGAAGACGTAGAACAGCACCAGGTCGAGCGACACGAACACACCGACCATCAGCACTTCCAGCATCAGGAAGGCGATCATGTAGTCCTTGATGCGCTTCTCGACCGAGAGCCAGCTCGCCAGCACGCAGAAGGGCATCAAGAGCGTCGACAGGATGACGAACAGCATGGAAATGCCGTCGACGCCGACATGGTAGGAAATGCCGGTGCCGAGCCAGTCATGCTTCTCGACCATCTGGAAGCCCGGGTTCGAATTGTCGAAACCGATCCAGATGAACAGCGAGACGATGAAGGTGAAGACCGTCGTGAACAGCGCGATGTTAAGCACGTTCTTCCGGCCCGAGGGCGTGTCGTCGCGTACCATCAGCAGCAACAGCACGCCGACCAGCGGCAGGAAGGTGACCGTTGAAAGAATAGGCCAATCGGTCATCAGAAGGAACTCCCGAGCATCATCCAGGTGACAAGCGCCGCAACGCCGATCAGCATCGCAAAAGCATAGTGATAAAGGTAACCGGTCTGCAGGCGGACCACGCGGTTGGTCACGTCAACCACGCGGGCGGCAATGCCGTTCGGGCCGTAGGTATCGATCACGCCGACATCACCCTTCTTCCACAGGAACCGGCCGAGCGCCTTGGCGGAACGGACGAACAGCAGGTCGTAAAGCTCGTCGAAGTACCACTTGTTGAGCAGGAATTCGTAGAGCACGCGGTGCTGGCGAGCCAGAACCTTCGGCGTTTCCGGCGACTTGATGTACATGTACCAGGCGGTCACGAAGCCGACCAGCATGGCGATGAACGGGCTGAGCTCAACCCAGAGCGGCACATGGTGGAAGTGTTCGAGGATCTCGTTTTCCGGCAGGGTGAACAGCGCGCCCTTCCAGAATTCGGCATATTCATGGCCGAAGAAATGGCCTTCGAACAGGACACCGGCGAGAACCGCACCGACAGCCAGGACATACAACGGCACGAGCATCACCATCGGCGATTCATGGACGTGGTGCATGACTTCATGGGAAGCGCGCGGCTTGCCGAAGAAGGTCAGGAAGGCCAGGCGCCAGGAATAGAAGCTGGTGAACAGCGCGGCGATGACCAGCAGCGTGAAAGCGAAGCCCGAGACGGCCGAATGCGAGGCATAGGCGGACTCGATGATAACATCCTTGGAGAAGAAGCCGGCAAAGCCGATCATCGTGCCGGGGATGCCGACGCCGGTCAGCGCCAGCGTGCCGATGGTCATCATCCAGAAGGTGATCGGGATATGCTTGCGCAACCCGCCCATGTACCGCATGTCCTGCTCGCCGTCGACGGCATGGATGACCGAGCCGGCGCCAAGGAACAGCAGGGCCTTGAAGAAGGCGTGCGTGAACAGGTGGAAGATCGCCGCGCCATAGGCGCCGACGCCGAGTGCCACGAACATGTAGCCGAGCTGCGAGCAGGTCGAATAGGCGATGACGCGCTTGATGTCGTTCTGCACCAGACCGACGGTGGCGGCGAAGAAGGCGGTGATCGCGCCGATGACGGTGACGACCGTCAGGGCGTCATGCGACAGTTCGAACAGCGGCGACATGCGGGCAACGAGGAAGACGCCGGCGGTGACCATGGTCGCGGCATGAATGAGCGCCGAAACCGGGGTCGGGCCTTCCATGGCGTCCGGCAGCCAGGTGTGCAGCAGGAACTGCGCCGACTTGCCCATCGCGCCCATGAACAAGAGCAGGCAGACGCCGGTGATCGCATGCGCCTTGTCGAGCTGCATGCCGAACAGGTTGATGACCGCCGTATTGGCGTCAGCAGCGCCTTCCGCCGGCAGGTAGGTGGCGGCGGTGGCGAAGATCGTCTCGAAATTGATCGAGCCGAACAGCACGAAGACGCCGGCAATGCCGAGGATGAAGCCGAAGTCGCCGACGCGGTTGACGATGAAGGCCTTCATGGCGGCCGCGTTCGCGGAGGGCTTCTTGAACCAGAAGCCGATCAGCAGATACGAGGCCAGACCGACACCTTCCCAGCCGAAGAACATCTGCAGCAGGTTGTCCGACGTGATGAGCATCAGCATCATGAAGGTGAACAGCGACAGATAGGCGAAGAAGCGCGGACGATGCGGATCGTGATGCATGTATCCGATCGAATACAGATGCACGAGGCTCGACACCGTGTTGACGACGACAAACATGACTGCGGTCAGCGTATCGACGCGGAAGGCCCATTCGACATCGATGCCGCCGGACTGGATCCAGCGCAGGACGGGAACCTTGATGACTTCACCGGCCTCGCCGTGGCCAAGCGCGACGTGGAAGAAGACGATCCAGGACAGGACCGCGACAAGCATCATCAGGCCGGTGGTAACGTATTCCGACGCCTTGGCGCCGATCGCGCGCCCGAACAGGCCGGCGATGAGGGCGCCGATCAAAGGAAGAAAGACGATCGCTTTATAAAGGATCATAGCCGTATCAGCCCTTCATCATATTCACGTCTTCGACGGCGATGGAGCCGCGGTTACGGTAGAAGACCACGAGGATTGCAAGACCGATCGCCGCTTCCGCCGCCGCGACCGTCAGGATGAACAGCGCGAAAACCTGACCCGTAATATCGTTCAGGAAGGAGGAGAACGCGACCATGTTGATGTTGACCGCAAGCAGGATCAATTCGACCGACATCAGGATGACGATGACGTTCTTGCGGTTCAGGAAGATGCCGAACACGCCGAGCGTGAAGAGAATGGCACTGACGGTAAGATAGTGGGAAAGACCGATTTCCATGTTTTTAAATCCTCAGCCTCGCGCGCGCTTCACACGCCCTGCCCCGGCTTGACCTTGACCACATGCACCGCCGTTTCCGGCGAACGCGCGACCTGACGGGAAATATCCTGGCGCTTGATGTTCTGGCGATGGCGCAGCGTCAGCACGATGGCGCCGATCATGGCGACCAGAAGCACGAGGCCGGCAATCTGGAAGAAATAGACATAATGGGTGTAGAGAACGTCGCCGAGGGCGGCGGTGTTGGTCCGTTCGGCCAGCGCCGGGATCGGCATCGACACCGTCTTGGCGATCTCCGGCGAGACGACGCTGCCGCCGATGACGATCACCAGTTCAGCCGCCAGGATCAGACCGATCAGGGCACCGACCGGCGCATATTCGAGCACGCCCGAGCGCAGCTCGGCGAAATCGATATCGAGCATCATCACGACGAAAAGGAAAAGAACCGCCACGGCGCCGACATAAACGACGAGCAGGATCATCGCCAGGAACTCCGCTCCCGTCAGCAGGAACAGACCGGCGGAATTGAAGAAGGTGAGGATGAGGAACAGAACCGAGTGAACCGGGTTCCGTGCCGAGATCACCATGAACGCCGATCCAACGGCGATGAAGGCGAACAGATAGAAAAAGAGAGCCTGCAGACCCATGTTGGTGCCTTTTCGTCTTCTGCGGGCGCGGTCTTGTCCCGGCCCGTTGAAGTTTTGCCGACCATCCGTGGCCGGCGCTCCGTAATGTTCGTGCGCCGCCGCATCCCGCTAGGGGCGCGGCGACTTCGGATCAGATCAGCGATACGGCGCGTCCATCGCGATGTTGCGCGCGATTTCGCGCTCCCAGCGGTCGCCATTGTCGAGCAGCCGCGCCTTGTCGAAGTACAGCTCCTCGCGCGTTTCCGTCGCGAATTCGAAGTTCGGGCCTTCGACGATGGCATCGACCGGGCAGGCTTCCTGGCAGAAGCCGCAATAGATGCACTTCACCATGTCGATATCGTAACGCACCGTGCGGCGGGTGCCGTCGTTGCGGCGCGGGCCGGCTTCGATGGTGATCGCCTGAGCAGGACAGATCGCCTCACACAGCTTGCAGGCGATGCAACGCTCTTCGCCGTTGGGATAACGGCGCAGTGCATGTTCGCCGCGGAAGCGCGGGCTGACCGGACCCTTTTCGAAGGGGTAGTTCACCGTCGCCTTGGCCCGGAAGAAATACCGCATCGACAGGAAGAAGGCGCCGACGAACTCCTTGAGGAACAGCGAACTGATGGATTGAGACAGGCTGGCCATCTTAGACTCCAACTTTTCCCGAAACGATAGAGCCGGTCATCATGCCCACCCCGTCAGTTTCAGAACGAATGCAACGATGACGACCATCGCCAGAGAAATCGGCAGGAAGACCTTCCAGCCGAGACGCATCAGCTGGTCGTAGCGGTAGCGCGGAACGAAGGCCTTCACCATCGCGAACATGAAGAACACCATCGATGCCTTGAGCACGAACCAGATGATGCCCGGAACCCAGTTCAGGACGGCGATATCGAGCGGCGGCAGCCAGCCACCGAGGAACAGGATCGTCGTCAGCGAGCACATCAGCACGATGGCGGCATATTCGCCGAGCATGAACATCATGTAGGGCGAGGAGGAATATTCCACCATGAAGCCGGCGACGAGTTCCGATTCCGCTTCCGGAAGGTCGAAAGGCGGGCGGTTCGTTTCGGCGAGCGCCGAAATGAAGAAGATGACGAACATCGGGAACAGCGCCAGCCAATGCCAGTCGAGGAAGGACGACGGCAGGCCGAGCATGGTGCCGAGACCGTCCTTCTGGGCCAGCACGATGTCCGTCAGGTTCAGCGAGCCGACGCAGAGCAGCACGGTGACGATGACGAAGCCGATCGAGACTTCATAGGACACCATCTGCGCGGCCGAACGCAGCGCGCCGAGGAACGGATACTTCGAGTTCGAAGCCCAGCCGCCCATGATGATGCCGTAGACTTCGAGCGACGAGATCGCGAAGACGTAGAGAATGCCGACATTGATGTTGGCGATCACCCAGCCCTGGTTGAGCGGGATCACCGCCCAGGTGGCGAGCGCCAGCGTTACCGCGACGAGCGGGGCCAGCAGGAACACGCCCTTGTTGGCGCCGGCCGGAATGATCGGCTCCTTGAAGACGAACTTCAACAGGTCGGCGAAGGACTGGAACAGACCCCAGGGACCGACGACGTTCGGGCCGCGTCGCAGCTGGACGGCCGCCCAGATCTTGCGGTCGGCGAGAAGGATATAGGCGATGAAAAGCAGCAGCGCGACGAGCAGAAGCAGCGACTGTCCGACCATGATCGCCGTCGGCCAGACATAATTAGATACGAAAGAGTCCATGGTCCCTGCCCTTACTCTGCCGCGACTTTGAAATTGTTGCGGGCGAGCGCCGAGCATTCGGCCATCACGGCCGACGCACGCGCGATCGGGTTCGTCAAATAGAAGTCTTTGACGGTCGACGCAAACCCGGATTTCGCAATGTTCCCGCCTTTTTGCGCAAGGGCTGCAATTGCGGCCGAATCCGCCGGTGCGATCTCGTCGATCGCGCCAAAATGCGGGTGATCGGCATAAAGTTTCGCGCGCAATTGCGACAACGAATCAAAGGGAAGCTTCTTGCCGAGCACATCCGACAGGGCGCGCAGGATGGCCCAGTCCTCGCGGGCATCGCCCGGCGCGAAGCCGGCGCGGTTGCCCATCTGGACGCGGCCTTCGGTGTTGACCCAGGTGCCGGACTTTTCGGTGTAGGCAGCGCCCGGCAGGATGACGTCGGCGCCATGGGCGCCGGCATCGCCGTGCGAGCCGATATAGACGGTGAATTTTGCGGCCTTGGCCGAGAAATCCAGTTCGTCGGCGCCGAGCAGGAACAGCACGTCCATCGAGGCCAGCATGCCGGCCGCATCGACGCCGTTTGCGCCCGGCACGAAGCCGAGGTCGAGGCCGCCGACGCGCGAGGCGGCGGTGTGCAGCACGGCCAGACCGTTCCACTCGTCGCTGATCGCGCCGACCGAAACGGCAAGGGCTGCGACCTGCGACAGGACGGCAGCGCCATCGGCACGGGCAAGCGCGCCCTGGCCGACAATGATCAGCGGGTTCTTGGCGGCGCGCAGCTTCTCGATGAAGGAGTGGTTGCCGGCGGCAAGATCGGCGAGCGTATCGGTGCCGGCGCCGAGGTAATCGTAGTCGTAACGCAGTTCGCCGGCTTCGCCGATCACGCCGATCGGGAAACCGCCGCGACGCCAGCGCTTGCGGATGCGGGCGTTGAGAACGGCGGCTTCGTAGCGCGGGTTGGCGCCGACGATCAGCAGGGCGTCAGCCGCTTCGATGCCTTCGATGGTTGGATTAAAGAGGTAGCTGGCGCGGCCGAGCGACGGGTCGAGCGCGGCACCGTCCTGACGGCAATCGAGATTTTCCGAGCCGAGGGACTTGATCAGCGCCGAGAGCGCATACATCTCTTCGACGGAAGCGAGATCGCCGGCGATGGCGCCGATCTTGTTGCCGGAAGTCGCTGAAACGGCGGCCTTGATGGCGGCGAAGGCTTCGCCCCAGGTCGCGGCCTGCAAACGGCCGTCACGGCGAACGTAAGGCCGGTCGAGGCGTTGCGTCTTGAGGCCGTCCCAGATGAAGCGGGTCTTGTCGGAGATCCACTCTTCGTTGATCGCCTCGTTGACGCGGGGCAGGATGCGCATGACTTCGCGGCCACGCGTATCGACGCGGATGGCGGAGCCGAGCGCGTCCATCACGTCAATGGATTCGGTCTTGTTCAGCTCCCACGGACGGGCAGTGAAGGCGAAGGGCTTGGAGGTCAGCGCGCCGACCGGGCAAAGATCGACGACGTTCCCCTGCAGTTCGGAGGTCATCGCCTGTTCGAGATAGGTGGTGATTTCGGCATCCTCGCCGCGGCCGATCAGGCCGAGTTCGGCAACGCCGCCAACTTCCGTGCTGAAACGGACGCAGCGCGTGCAGTGGATGCAGCGGTTCATCACCGTCTTGACCAGCGGGCCGATATACTTGTCCTCGACGGCGCGCTTGTCTTCGTGATAGCGCGAGGTGTCGATGCCAAAAGCCATGGCCTGGTCCTGCAGGTCGCATTCACCGCCCTGGTCGCAGATCGGACAATCCAGCGGGTGGTTGATCAGCAGGAATTCCATCACGCCTTCGCGGGCCTTCTTGACCATCGGCGTATTGGTGAAGATTTCCGGCAATTCGCCGTTCGGGCCGCCGCGCACGTCGCGCACGCCCATGGCGCAGGAGGCAGCCGGCTTGGGCGGGCCGCCCTTGACCTCGATCAGACACATGCGGCAATTGCCGGCGACCGACAAGCGCTCGTGAAAACAAAAGCGCGGAACTTCGGCCCCGGCTTCCTCGCACGCCTGAAGCAGCGTGAAATGATCCGGTACCTCGATCTCTTTGCCGTCTACTTTTAGCTTCGCCATCGTACTTATGTCCTGTTTCCGTCCACTCGCGCGGACGCCGCACATTTCATCGTTCTGCTCGCCCGGTCACGGGCGAAAAATCACTTTTTAGCCTTGCGGCCGCCGGTCAGGGCTTTTGCTTGCCCGACCCAGTCGTCCCGGCCGATGCGGCCGTCAAAGCCGAGTTCGGCATCGATGCGCCTGACATCCTCGTCGCTCCAGGCCGCGATATCGGCGAAGCGATTAATGCCCTTGCCGTTTAACACCTGTTCCAGCTTAGGACCGATGCCCGAAAGCTGCTTGAGGTCGTCCTTGACGGCGCGCGCCTTGCGAACCGGCGCGGCCGGTGCCTCGACCACGGGAGCCGGAGCCGCGCGTTGGACCGGAGCCTTCGGCGCGGCGGGCTTTGCCGCCGGTTCCTTGGTCACGACGACCTTCGGCTTGGCCTTGGCAACGGGTGCCTTGGAGATCGTTGCCTTGGCGACCCTCACCGGTTCGACGACCGGTTCGGGAGCAGCGGCAACCACCGGCGCTTCGACAAAGGGGGTAACGGCCGGTTCGGCCGGCTTGTTCACAACAGGCGCAGCTTCGGCCGGAGCCTTGGTCTCGCTCCTCGCCCCGCCCAGCGCAGCCTCGAAGAAGCCGAGCATGGTGTTGGCGAGCTGGCGCTGGAAATCAAGGCCAGCCGCTGCCGCTGCCGCGAAGGCCGACGCCGAATGCAGGAACGGATTGACGGGTGCGGCAGCCTTGTGGGCCGGAGCGCCCTCCCCCTTCTGGTGCTTGTCGGCGGGACCGGTCATCGGGCTTACTCCGCGGCCTGCATCACGGCGCCGTGCGACGTCGCGTTGCGGGTGAATTCATCGATGCGCTTTTCCATTTCGGGACGGAAATTGCGGATCAGACCCTGGATCGGCCAGGCGGCCGCGTCACCGAGCGCGCAGATAGTGTGGCCTTCGATCTGCTTGGAGACCTGGAACAGCATGTCGATTTCGCGCTTCTGGGCATTGCCCTTGACCATGCGCTCCATGACGCGCCACATCCAGCCGGTGCCTTCGCGGCACGGCGTGCACTGGCCGCAGCTCTCATGCTTGAAGAAGGCCGCCAGGCGGGCAATTGCCTTGATGATGTCGGTCGAGCGATCCATGACGATCACCGCAGCCGTTCCGAAGGAAGATTTCACCTCGCGCAGGCCGTCGAAATCCATCGGACAATCGATGATGTCCTCCGCCTTGACCACCGGGCAGGACGCGCCGCCGGGGATGACCGCCAGCAGGTTGTCCCAACCGCCGCGAATGCCGCCGGCATGGCGCTCGATCAATTCACGGAAGGAAATGCCCATGGCTTCCTCGACCGTGCAAGGCTTGTTCACATGACCCGAGATCATGAACAGCTTGGTGCCGACATTGTTCGGGCGGCCGATGGCCGAGAACCAGCCGGCGCCACGGCGCAGGATGGTCGGGGCAACGGCGATGGATTCGACGTTGTTGACGGTCGTCGGGCAGCCGTAGAGACCCATATTGGCCGGGAACGGCGGCTTCAGGCGCGGCTGGCCCTTCTTGCCTTCTAGGCTTTCGAGCAGCGCAGTCTCTTCGCCGCAGATATAGGCGCCGGCGCCGTGATGAACGTAAATGTTCATGTCCCAGCCGAGCTTGTTGTTCTTGCCGAGCAGGCCAGCGTCATAGCATTCGTCGATGGCCGCCTGAAGCGCCTCGCGCTCGCGCATGTACTCGCCGCGCACATAGATATAGGCCGCATGGGCGCCCATGGCGAAGGAGGCGATGACGCAGCCTTCGATCAGCGTATGCGGATCGTGGCGCATGATTTCGCGGTCCTTGCAGGTGCCGGGCTCCGATTCGTCGGCATTGACGACGAGGTAATGCGGGCGGCCGTCGCTTTCCTTCGGCATGAAGGACCACTTCAGGCCGGTGGGGAAGCCGGCGCCGCCGCGACCGCGCAGGCCGGACGCCTTCATCTCGTCGATGATCCAGTCCCGGCCCTTTTCGAGAATCTGCTTGGTGCCGTCCCACTGACCACGGCTCATGGCGCCTTTCAGCGACTTGTCCTTGAGGCCGTAGATATTGGTAAAGATGCGATCCTGATCTTTCAACATCATCTATTCCACAAGTTTGCCAGCGTCAGCTGTTCGTTCGTTAGCATAAGGCAGTCGGGTGCGCTTTGAAAATCGATCATGACTTGCCGCTTTCCGGCGCTGGCTTTTCGCCTTCGGCCGTGCCCGCCGCTGCCTTCGCATTCGCTTCCGCAGCGGCTGGCGCCGTTGCCGGCGTCTTCAAGGTCGGATTGGTTTCGTCGGCTGCCGTCTTGGCGCGCGCGGCGTTCGACGGGGGCACACTGGCGCCCTCGCCTTCAGCGTTTCCCGACGCAGTGCCGCCCACGCTCGCCTCGTCTCCGAGCAGCGTCGTCGGGCCGCCGGCGGGGGCGGAGAACCAGCGGTCGATCTGCGGGCCGGTCTTGACCTCGGCGCCGCGGCCTGCCTCGAACTCGTCGATGATCTGTTCCAGACGCTCGGGCGTCAGGTCTTCATAGGCATCCTTGAAGATGATGACCATCGGCGCGTTGACGCAGGCGCCCTGACATTCCACCTCTTCCCAGGAGAGCGTGCCGCCCTCATTGAGATGGAAGGGATCCTTGTGGATCTTGCGCTTGCAGACGTCCATCAGCTCTTCCGAGCCGCGCAGCATGCAGGGCGTCGTGCCGCAGACCTGGATATGGGCACGCGTCCCGACCGGCTTCAGCTGGAACTGCGTGTAGAATGTCGCCACTTCGAGAACGCGGATATAGGGCATGTCGAGCATGCGCGCCACCGACTCGATACAGGCGCGCGTCACCCAGCCGTCCTGCTCCTGCGCCCGCATCAGCAACGGGATGACGGCGGATTGCTGCCGCCCCTCCGGATATTTCCGGATAGTGGCTTCTGCCCAGATCGCGTTCTGCTCATTGAAAGCAAAACTTGCGGGTTGGACGTTCTCTTCGGCAAGTCGACGAACGGACATTCTTCCTCACGCCTATCTCAGTTTATGGTTCCACACCGCGTCTTCGTCAGGGAGGCGAATTCGCAGGCATAGGCCGACTGGTCTTTCTGCATAAACACGATGATCTTGCTGCCGTTGGGAACGGCAGCGCGAATTTCATAACCGGCAGCCAGAAGCTGCGCCATGCTGGCGACATCGCCCGCCGAGCTGCCCGAGCCGTCTGCCTGCGGCTGCGTCTGGGCAGCGGCAGAGCCGGCGGCAAGAAGGGCGGCGGTCAGGGCGAGCGCCAGGCGCATCAGCGGTCCACCTCGCCGAACACGATATCCAGCGAACCCAGCACCGCCGAGACGTCGGCGAGCTGATGGCCACGGCACATGAAGTCCATGGCCTGCAGATGCGCATAGCCGGGGGCGCGGATCTTGCAGCGATACGGCTTGTTGGAACCGTCGGAGACGAGGAAGACGCCGAATTCGCCCTTCGGCGCCTCGACAGCCGCGTAAACCTCACCGGCCGGCACGTGATAGCCTTCGGTGTAGAGCTTGAAGTGGTGGATCAGCGCTTCCATCGAACGCTTCATCTGGCCACGCTTCGGCGGCACGACCTTGCCGTCCAGCGACGAGACCGGACCGGTGCGGGCATCGCCGAGCAGACGATTGACGCACTGGCGCATGATCTTGGCCGATTCGCGCATTTCGATCATGCGGATCAGGTAACGGTCGTAGCAGTCGCCGTTCTTGCCGATCGGAATGTCGAAATCGAGCTCGGAATAGCATTCATAGGGCTGCGAGCGGCGCAGATCCCAGGCAGCGCCCGAACCGCGCACCATGACGCCCGAGAAACCCCAGGCCCAGGCATCTTCCAGCGACACAACGCCGATATCGACGTTGCGCTGCTTGAAGATGCGGTTGTCGGTCAGCAGTTCGTCGATATCGTCGACGGTCTTCAGGAAGGGATCGATCCACTTGCCGATGTCTTCCACCAGTTCCGCCGGCAAATCCTGATGGACGCCGCCGGGACGCACGAAGGCGGCGTGCATGCGCGAGCCGGAGGCGCGCTCATAGAACACCATCAACTTCTCGCGCTCTTCGAAGCCCCAGAGCGGCGGCGTCAACGCACCGACGTCCATCGCCTGCGTGGTGACGTTCAGCAGATGCGACAGGATACGGCCGATTTCCGAATAGAGAACGCGGATCAGCTGACCGCGAATCGGAATTTCGAGGCCGAGGAGCTTTTCCACCGCCAGCGAATAGGCATGTTCCTGGTTCATCGGCGCGACATAGTCGAGACGGTCGAAATAGGGCAGCGCCTGCAGATAGGTCTTGGTTTCGATCAGCTTTTCGGTTCCGCGATGCAAGAGGCCGATATGCGGATCGACGCGCTCGACGATTTCGCCGTCCAGCTCCAGCACGAGACGCAAAACGCCGTGCGCAGCCGGATGCTGCGGTCCGAAATTGATATTGAAATTGCGGACATTGTGTTCGGTCATCGCCATGCTCGCATGTTTGAGTCGCTATGGAAGTCCGGACAGTGAAACGTCGTCATCTCGATTGTCCTCATTCACAACCTTGGCGGCACCTGTTACGCCGAACGGGCGCCATGTACAATCGGCATTCCGCCGGCGACCGCGAGGCCACCGGCGCCGGGATCAGGCCTTCGCCTTCTCGTCACCCGGCAGCACGTAGTCCGTGCCTTCCCAGGGGCTGAGGAAGTCGAAGTTGCGGAATTCCTGCTTCAGCTCGACAGGCTCATAGACCACGCGCTTCTGGGCGTCGTCGTAGCGAACCTCAACGAAACCGGTCGTCGGAAAGTCCTTGCGCAGCGGATGGCCCTCGAAACCGTAATCCGTGAGGATGCGGCGCAGATCCGGATGGCCGGTGAACAGGATGCCGTACATGTCCCAGGCTTCGCGCTCGAACCAGTCGGCGCCCGGATAGACCGATGTCGCCGAGGGCACCGGCTCGTCTTCCGAAGTCGCCACCTTGATGCGGATGCGCAGGTTCTGTTTCGGTGACAGCAGGTGATAAACCACATCGAAACGCTCAGCGCGCTGCGGCCAGTCGACGCCACAGATATCGACCATGTTGACGAAGCCGCAGCGGGCATCGTCACGCAGGAAGGTCAGAAGCGGGATCAGGTTCTCGCCGGTCGCCGTCAGCGTCAGTTCGCCGTAACGGATCTCTGAACCCGCGATCAGCGCGCCGCGGGTCTCCGCGAGGTAGGTAGCAAGCTCGTTCAAGGCTTCGCTCATTGTCGTCGTCCTCTAACGCTTACCGCTCGATCGTACCCGTCCGGCGAATCTTCTTCTGCAGCAGGAGCACGCCGTAAAGCAGCGCTTCCGCCGTGGGGGGACAGCCGGGAACGTAGATATCGATGGGAACGATGCGGTCGCAGCCACGCACGACCGAATAGGAATAGTGGTAATAGCCACCGCCATTGGCGCAGGAGCCCATGGAGATGACATAACGCGGCTCGGGCATCTGGTCATAGACCTTGCGCAGCGCCGGGGCCATCTTGTTGGTCAAGGTGCCGGCGACGATCATCACGTCCGACTGGCGCGGCGAAGCGCGCGGCGCGAAGCCAAAGCGCTCGACGTCGTAACGCGGCATGGAGACCTGCATCATCTCGACCGCGCAGCAGGCGAGACCGAAGGTCATCCACATCAGCGAGCCGGTGCGCGCCCAGGTGATCAGCTCGTCGGTGGAGGTGACGAGAAAACCCTTGTCGGCGAGCTCGTTGTTGATCTCGCCGAAGAACGGATCGTTGGCGCCGATCGGCTTGCCGGTATTGGGGTCGAGAATGCCCTTCGGCTGCGGCGCGACGAGCGTGTTCCCTTGTTGGATCACTCCCATTCCAGCGCTCCTTTCTTCCATTCGTAGATAAAGCCGATGGTGAGCACGAAGAGGAAAACCATCATGGACCAGAAGCCGAACCAGCCGAGATCGCCGAAGGAAACGGCCCAGGGAAACAGGAACGCCACTTCGAGGTCGAAGATGATGAACAGGATCGACACCAGGTAGAAGCGGATGTCGAATTTCATGCGCGCGTCGTCAAAGGCATTGAAGCCGCACTCATAGGCGGAAAGCTTTTCCGAGTCGGGCGCCTTGTAGGCGACGGCGAAAGGCGCGATCAGCAGCGCCAGCCCGATCACCAGCGCGATACCGATGAAAATCGCAATCGGGAGATAGGAACTGAGAAGTTCGGTCATCATAGTCATCCATGCTTGTCGCGAATGCCGGGCGACATCCGTGGCGATCAGCCAGCAAGCCGAAAGAGCGTTGCAACGAGCCGTGGTTAGCGCAGCCCGCGCCTTCATGCAAGTCATGGACCATGAATTCGACAGGCCGCGCGGGACTTTCTGACCCCGCGAAAACCGCAGCCGAGGAAAGCATCGCGAATCGGCAAAAGCAAGCGGAAAAGCCTTGAATGTCACAGTCTTGCAGGGCACTATGCACGCCCCGCGGAAGTCCCGACCCGAGAGAGGCGACACTCTGTCGCAATCCAGCCATGCAAAGAAGAAATGGCGCGAGTGACGGGGCTCGAACCCGCGACCTCCGGCGTGACAGGCCGGCACTCTAACCGACTGAGCTACACCCGCATCCTTCCAAACAGGGAAGCATTTCCCCGACCGGGCGACGTTGCCGTCCGATGAGCGGCTTCCTAAGGGGTTCGGCCGGAGGTGTCAAGCGGCTTCGAAGACAATTCCATGACATCGGAAATTTTCTTGGACGCCGCCCCTCGAACGCGGGGGCGAAGCGCCCTTCTTGGCGCGCCACGCATATCGGTTCGCCGGCCACTGTGGATGAAAGCCTCGGGATTTCCACAGCTTGCCCACTTCTCTTCTCCATGGGGCCGCCTTTCCAAAAAAAAACGCAAAACTTTCAAAAAGCCTCTTGCGGTTTGCGAATGATCCGAATACATCACGGCCACCGACGCGGCGGACATGCTCCGAACCGCAGGCGGGCGATTAGCTCAGTTGGTAGAGCGCCTCGTTTACACCGAGGATGTCGGGAGTTCGAGTCTCTCATCGCCCACCAAACACCTTCCATAATTTGCGTTTCAAGGCCCTGCAACAGCGGGGCTTTTGTCGTTTTGGGCCTATCGAAAAATCCCTCACCTACCCCCTTTCAGCCCCCATTGATTCGCTTATGTAACTCGCCACGGTTCCCTCACCTTTTTCGGAGGTTTTCATGAGCACCAAGGGCAAACTAATCGTGCTGGCTGCATTCAATAAAAATGATGAGGGGGATTTGGTGCCAGCCTTCGATCCGCGTCAGGTTGATTCGGAGGAGCGAGCGAAGCGCGAGGCCCGGATGATGGCCGAAAAATATGCAGGCGTCGTCGCCTGGAGCCGTGAGGCTGACCCGGCTATCGGTGAATATGGACCGCCGGTCGTGCTGTTTCAGGCTGGCGAGATACCGGACTTGGAATAGGATCGTCGATGAGCAAGAAACAATTGATGGCTGAGATTGAGCATCGCCTGAACGGCGTCTCGCCCAACTCCGATGGCGTTCGCGTTGTCAGCGTTGGGAAGACGTCTCTGGAGGTCGCCTTAAAGTTCGGCAACGTCGCGAGCCGAGACGAAATTGCACAGAGCATTCGAAGCAAGTGCGACGAGAAAGGCATCGTGCCCAACGATTGACCGGCGAGTAGGCGTTTCATCCTACTTTCCCGTCGAAAGAATCAACATGTCTAAACTGATTGAAGCGCCGGGCGCATTCCGATAGTTTCAACACGTCGGTGCTTCCACTGCGCCGACATCCCCCACCCCTGCTGCACCACCCCGGCAGCAGGGGATTTTCTTGTACTGAGACCTTCTACGGTATCCTCAGCCAGTGCCGCACCGCCTGCACTGCAGTCTCCCCGAACCACGCCAACATGCCCCCGACCGTCAGACCGGCGAACGCAATTGCTCCCGCAATGCCGGCTCCGATGGTCTTCATGCGCTTCATGTCCTCGATAATCGGAGAGGCTTCATCCTGGTTCTTCTTCACGGTCTCCTCCAGCGCAATGAGCCGGTCACGTATCTGCCCGTCGATCTGGCCATGGATCGAGACCGTTTCGTCAAGGTGGGCGATTTGGGCCGCTTGCTCGTCAAGACGGCGGTGGATGACCGCCCGGCTTTCCCGAGCGGCCGCTTTCTCATCCCGGAAGTCTTCCCGGATTTGTCCCAGATTTTCCTTCACGTCCAGCATGCCCTGTTCGAGCCTGCCGAGGACGCGCACGATTTGCGTCTCTTCGCTTTCCGCCATCCGCCCAACCTTGCCTTATGCGCATCGCCGTGCCGTCATCGCTCGACGGGCGGTTGGACCTTGAACAGGCCGGTCAGCCCGTCGCGTGTGATGTTCAGGGCGAGCTTGATGATCTTGTCCGCAAGCAGGAAGCCGCCGGCAACCGTGGCGGCCGTGGCTGGGTCGAGCCCGAGCGTGGTCCAGTCGAAAGCGATCAGCGCGCCGACAATGAGCCCGATCAGGTTCAGGACGTTGTGAAATGCGTTGGCGTTAAGCATGGGTCTTTGCCTCCTTGAGGGCGATTGCGACGGTCGCGTATGCCGTCGCCACGAGGACGAGAGCGTTGGCCGCGGTGACGTTGGACGGGTCGGCGCAGATGACGCGCACGCCGGCATAGGCTGCGGCTTCCTTGTCGATGGTGGATTGCTTGACCGAGCCGGACAGGGCCAGTGCCGCGAAAGCGAGGTGACCGGTATCGAGAGCCTGGCAGGCGGTGGCCAGGTTCTTCTGGAATGACGGGTCGCCGGTCGTGGTGCAGGACGGCAGCAGAAGGCATGCCGCCGCGATGAGAGGCAGGGTGCGCATGGTGGTCTCCGATGTTTGAGGGGGCGCCTGTCAGGCTTCGTCGGTGGTTTCTTTCAGGCCGGCGCCATCGCTGACGACGGTATGCTCGCCGATATCGATCGCGGTCAGAGGCCAGCGGGAGCCGTTCGGCCTCAGGCGGGTCTTGGCGATCCGCGAGACGTTGATGCTGTCAGCCTGATTGCCCCCGAGGACGTGATAGTGCGTGGTGTCCTCGCCGACATAAAAGCCGACATGACCGGTCCACGATGCCGGCGATCCGCGCCAGAAGACGAGGACGGCGCCCTTGCGCGGCGTCACGGGCTTGCCGAACGCCAGCCAGTTGACTGCGCCATAGGGATTGTTCGGAAGGGCTTCGTCCGGCAGGGCCAGAGCAATGCAGGTTTCCACGAAATCGCCGCACCAGGCCACCTGAGCCGGATCGCCGACCGTTCCGCCGTCCGACTTGAGAAACGCTCTCAGCGCCGCGTTGTCGCGCTTTTCGTGCAGGCCCTTCTTCCTCTCCGCGATATCGAGCCATGGCGTTGCATCGGGGCTGTCGGCCGGTGACTGAAGCGCTCCGCCGAACAGCGCCCGGAGGGTCTTCGGCCCGGCGATGCCGTCCACCTGGAGATGACTGGCGGTCTGGAATGCCTTGATGGCGGCAATGGTGCGCCGGCCGCGGATGCCGTCGGCAGCACCGACGTCATAGCCGAGCGCGATCAAGCGCCGCTGCAAATCTTGCACGGTCGTCATGGTGTCGTTTCCTTATGAAATTAGTAGAAGCGTTCGGGGAACTTTCAGCTTCGCTGCGAGTTGAACGGGCGCCACTCCATTTGGCGTCCCTGTGTGTTCCCCGACTCGCCCGGTACTGAGATGCCGGGCCTTCTTTTTTTACGGGAATGAAATTTGCATCGAACGCCGATGCAGGGTCGGGGCCATGTATTTGTCCTAACGGGTTATTTCTCACAGTCGACAAGGCGCGGTGAAACATTCAGCTTGCCGCTGTCGGATGATCCGACTCAAAAAAGGAAAGCATGATGGCTTACGAGTGGGACTGCGAACGAGCACGACGCTCTTACTTGATGAAGGTTGGCTTTGCGGCGGTCGCGGCCGTAGTCACCGCAGGTTTCCCGGTCTGGATTGTCGTCAAAGCGATGGGCTGAAAGACTGGCACAGCTTGACGATCAATTTTTGCCTTAAATTTTGGTATTGCCTCGAAAATAGACAGCCTTTATCGCCTTAGTGTCGCGATGGTTGGATCGGTTCCCCACGCGGTGCGGGAGCAGGCTTTTGGTCCCCCAAAGGCCTGCCCCCGCTTTTTTTATGGATGCGAACATCAGCCTCACGCAAGCTTCATAGGCTGAATATTCAGCATGACGTATGATTGGACAGGCGCTCAAACGCGCCGCTCGCACATTTTGAAATCGGCTATTGCGGTCGCTGCAGTCAGTGACATCCTGATTTTCATCATGGCCGCAGTGAGTACCACAGGTTCGCTGTTCGTCTGGTAACGCCGGAAGGCAATTGATGTCGGCCATTGGCGTGATCGTACAAGATCGGTCACGCCCTTGCTTTCAACACACTCTCCGTTAATTGTGCCAAAGCCAACGGCCGGGGCCGCCTACCCCTACGCTTTTTAGCGTGGCGGCCCTGTTTCTAGAGCGTGGCGGCGAAGCGCCAGAAGTCGTCAGCCTGTTCGCTGGTCCAGCCGTAAAGGCCACGGATCAGGTCAGCGATAGGGTGCTGGCGCTCATATCGGGTCGCGCCACGGATCAGCATACGCGCCGGAAAGCGCTGCTCCTGCGGGAGCTGGTCAATTAGCGCGTCCATGGCCGGCGGGATGATGCCGGGACCAACCGCGTCGAGAGCTTCGGCCTCGGTGATCTCGCCGCGATAAGCCAATGCCTGGAAAAACTGGCGGTCGGAAATGTCTTCGATCTGCGCCGGCTGCGGCTCTTGCGGGACTTCGATCCACTGGCCGTTTTCGTAGCGATGACCGATGACGGTTTCCGGCGCCTCGTCGGCCAGCAGAACCATATTCGGAGCATCGACCTCACCCGAAAGATCGGAAATAGCCACACAGACCGAGCCAGAACTAAGTTGGGCGTATCGATAGGTCATGCGTTGAACTCCGTGATTGTCCAGCGCCCAGACAGTGCCGTCATTGCGGAGCCCGCAGCAGATTTCCCGCTAATTCTAAGATTTGTTGCGCTCGTCATTCGTAACGTCGCAATGCATCCGCTGCCCGATGTGCCGAACTGCGCCTGCGCAGCAGCAGCATTGTTCCCGAAGCTGCCATCGAAATCGATAAAACACTTGCTGGGGTCTACAGAGGAAACCGTGACGTCAAGATAGACAGCGTCCTCTCCTGTGCCGGTGGAAAGTGTTGTTGAGCTAACGAACCCAGACTGCATGGACTTGATCACGCTCCCGCCTCCTGCTTGCGAAATATAGGCTGACCCATTCCAGACAATCGTGTCTCCGGTCGCGGGAGAGAGGGCTGCAATGTTTGAAAGCTTGGCGTTCTGCGCTTGAACATTGGTTCCGATAACAAGGCCCAGCAGCGTCCGCATGACTGCATAATCTGCCGCCGTAATGAGAGACCGCCCGTTCGCAGAGGCGTTGGTAATGTCCGCTGCTGTGATGGCCAGAGCCGTCTTGAGCGCGCTCGCGCTGATCGCTCCAGTCAGCCCCGCCACTGACAGGACCAAGTCTGTCGGCGTCAGCATTTCCTTCCAATCCGCCAGCGTGCCGGGATTGTTCGTTGCCAGGATGAACGTCTTGTTGAGATCAGTGCGGATCGCAACATCGCCCATCTGCGCCGACAGGGCGAGCATTGCCGCCTGGCTTGGGACGACGAATGGTTCGGTAATGGCAATCGCTGGCAGGATCGACGTGTCGAGCTTGCCAGCGTCGTCCAGCACCGGGATGTTGCCGGCGGATGTTCCCTTCACCAGAGACAGCAGCGTGCGCATCGCCGAATAATCGGCGGCGGTCAGGATCGATTGGCCATTAGCCGATGCGTCGGAAATCTGAGATGCGGTGTGGGTGTGGACGGCGGCGGCGAAGTCTGCAGCGTCCTCCAACGCAGCCGAGCCGAAGTCCGGCTTCCCGGTAACGTCGGCCCAAGGGATTTGCGCGCCAGGCTGGAGAGCCGTCGATGCCAATAGCCCTTGCGCAGCCGTTGCGAAGGACGACGCTGAAAAGCCGCCGTCCCGTATCTTCTTCCCGTCCGCGCCATCGAACGCGGCAAAATTGCCATCGGCGGCGGCATCTGGTCCGGTCACATTCCCCGAGCCGCCTCCGTCCCCGCCGGCCTTCGGGAAGACGCCGGTTGCAAGCGCCGGGCCGGTCATGCAGGCATCCCCGCAATGAACTCACCCGGCTTGCAGCCGATATCCTCGATCACCCCTGCCTGGATCAGAATGCGAGGGTCTTGAGCCGGATTGGGATCGAGACCAATTGCCACCCACCAGTCGGCGTCAGACTTGAACCGAATGACCGGCTTTTCGCTTGATGCGCCGCTTGTGGTCACGCCAGTCGAGGTGAGCGTTTCCGACCAAACGACCTCCCCGAAGATTGGCTGACGGGTAAAAGTGTTCGTCGTGTCGCTCACATAAGAACCACACGCGATATGAAGACCAGTAAATGCCATGGGAATATCCTCTTACGAGACGGCCTTGATCCAGCCGTAGGTGGGGTCGTCATCTGGGACTTTAAATTGCGTGGGAGATGTCCTAAGCCCGGTCAGGACCGTTCCAGTCGCGCCTACAGTGACGTATGCAAAGTCATTGCTTTCGTCGTAGACAACGTCGTTGAGGTTTGTGCCAACGCCCGTTGCGGAGAGCGCCCAAGACGTACCAGCAGAGGATATCAAGGCAGTCCCGGTATTGCCAACAACAAGCCATTTTGCCGAGGGGCTGTAAGACGCCGAGTTCAGTTGCTGGGAAGTCCCACTCGTCCGGCTCGTCCAAGCGACGCCGTCTGGAGACGAAATAATTAGCCCGCCGGCGCCCACTGCGATGGAAAGACTAGCGCCGTTGGCTACCCCATAAATCGTGCCGGAGCCGGGCGATGTTCTTGCTGTCCATGTCGTTCCGTCAGGCGATGTGTAGATGCCGCTGGCGCCAAACGCCCGGACGGCGATAAAAAGACTACCGGTGTATGTGACATCTCTGATCGTCCCTGTATCGCTTGGCAGCGTGCGTTGCGTCCATGAGGTTCCGTTCGGTGATGTGAAGCCGGAAATCTGATTGAGCTGCGAACCCCCGACCACAACGAAAACCCCATTCCCGAAAGCAATCGAAAATGCTGAATATCCTGAAGCGGTGATGTTGCTAGCGCTCCACGTAACGCCATCGGGAGACACGCACGCGACAACCTGACCGTTGTTAGGGTCGAACCCAACTGCTACAAAAATGCCGTTCCCGTAGGCGACGCCAGTCAAATTGAGAGATGTGCCACTTGATCGCACGGTCCAGTTTGTGCGATCCGGCGAGGTTATGATCGTGCCGGTAGCACCAACTGCAACGAACAGACCTTCGCCATAGCAGATTTCGTTTAGCTCAACGGACACGCCAGAGGTTTTCGCTACCCATTCAACACCATCTGGCAATGCAGGAAGCAAAGCGGCAAGCTCAGGATAATCCGCGATATTGTAGATACCGCCGTTTCGACGTAGCCAGTCCGTGCTCAGCGTGCGCGCACTGTCGAGGAAATCCCCGACCTGATAGGCAGACGACGCATTGCCCGGATTGAGCAAGATAAACGCCCCGCCCCCGGCATTGGCCGCAGGATCGTAGGTGATCCAGTAATAGCCGGTCGCGAGGATATCGCCGGCATTCACATCGACCAGGCCGGCCGCGACGGTCTTGTAGAGCGGCTTTGCCCCGTTCCCGTCGAGATCGATTGTCGCGCCTCCGGCTGCAACATCACTCGCCGCTCGGAAGCCCAGATAGAGCGTCGCAGCGTAGGCGTCATAACCGCGCGAGGTGACGATGGTGATGGCGTTTGCCGTCCCGCCGACCGTATTCACACCTGCTATGTCTTTCGCGGAGATCAGGCCGAGTGCTTCAGCCGCGCCGTCGGGCGTCGTCGCCCCCGTCCCGCCAGCCCCGACAGGACGCGCGGCGTTCAGGTCGTTCGTGATGTCGTCGAGAAAGCCATTGTACTTTCCCGACTGGATCGCCTGCAGCGTGACACCTTTCGTGCCGGATGGCACGGCGTAGATACCGTCTGTTCTGGGCATTCAACACTCCATAGAAAAAGGCGCCTTGTGAGGGCGCCTGCATGACTCGACTCTTGCGGGAAATTTTTGGATGATCCTCCCTCTAAGCGAGGAGGATGAAACGATGAAGGTTCAGGGCTTGCAGACGATCAAGTCGTCAAGGGCAGCGGGGGACGGCGGCTCAATCACACTTTCCATCGCCGACAAAAGCGGCGCGGTGCATGAACTTCAATTCGACCGAACGCTGGTCGCCGATCTGATCAACACACTTCTGGTCGGGGCGAGCTTCCTCAAGCCCATACCAGAACTTCCTCTTCTCTCACTGTCAAAGATTGACGTGGTGGCAACCCCTCATGGGGCCGTGCTTTCCCTAGAAATTGCTCCCGGCGTTCACCAGAAACTCGGAATACCGTCAGATGACCTGACCCCACTTCGAGACGCGCTAGGAGAAGCCCTAGAGTTTTCGGCGGTCGGGCGGGTACAGTGAACTCGATGTCAGCGTTTGGCTGATAGGTGTCCATTTTTCCGTTCCTTTCACAACTATCGATTAACTAGCGCCACGGATTTCACTCGACTTGCGTGCGCTCTTTGGAAAAGGTGGCCCGATAAGGAGCACCCTCATGTTTAGAAAAATTGTCGTCTCATTGTGTTTCACATCGATAATGGCGCTCGCCGGCTGTGCGTCGCCATACAGCGGGTATCGGTCATCCGGCTATCGCGGCAATTGCCAATTCCCGTCAGATGTCGATGCGCGCGGTCGCCGATGCGGCAAACGCAGCGCCTATTCGCGGCCTGGCGGGTGGTGATTTCTTTCGATGCTGGAGAAGACCAATGGAAAACAAGTTTCAACTTGTAAGTTTTACAGTTGGCGGGCCGTCAATGTCCGTTTGCAAAGAAGCGATGGAAAAGGACGCGGAGACCAAAGCTGTTTGGCGCCTGCTTGAGCGATTTGATGACAAGAACTGGCTCGGCGTGATCATTGCTGAAGAAACCGCCGGCGTGACCGCCAAACTCAAGGACGAAATTGCCGTTCTTCGACAGCATTCTTCTGAAGACCCATTGGAGATCACTCGCGAAGATCGGAAAGCATTCAAGGCTTGGCTGGCATCCTAAAGCGTTCATTACAAGGGCGACTTGAGGCTCCTCCGAATTTTGTAAGCAACAGGGGACAACCTCTACGTCCTCACCCTGTCGAGTCCATATTGGGGAAGAGGTCCGAACGTGGTGAATGAATGGCTTGATGCTCACCTGTAGAGCTTTCCCCAGAAGAGGTGGCGAGGAATGCGCGAAGGTTCCTTTCCTCGTCACTGGTCTCAGGCTCTACGACAAACGTACCGCTGCTCTCTGAAAAGCGCATTTTCTATTCCTTTCGTGATGAGTTCATGCTGCTTCGGGATCAGGGCGCCCGGTTCCACCAGACTGGATAGGACGTGGCGTGTTCATGCCGATCAGCAAATCGTTGACAAACGCGTTGTGCTTCGCCGAGGCAATCTGTGCGATGCCCATATTGGCAAACGCGCTCTCGACATTGCCGTTGGAGAATATCGGCGCCGGCTGCTGCTGGACCTGCAGAATGAAGTTCGGCGCGGCCGCGCTTGCGAGGTGATCCGCATATTTCACGTCACACCAGCAGGCGTCGAACTTGACCTGCACATGCAGCAGCCGGGCGACGAATTCGACGATCCGGCGACGCACGCCGGCAGGACGAGGAGAAGCTCGCATCTTTCCATTCCTTCTGGGTTGTGAGATTGTGCCGGGCATGATCCGGGTCGTTCAAATCGCATGCATCGCTGTGACTGCTCTCATCCTTTATGGAGTGAAAGAGGGGCTGCTTGGCCTGTCGGCTTGGGGCGGCCCAGGATTTAGCCTTGGCTTTATCTTCGGCATGGCATTTTGCGTTGCAGGCTATCTTCTGATTATTTGGATCGACCCCTCATCGCGCCCGCGCGGTTCCGGCCCCGAGCAAGATTGACTGTGTCATCTGCTCGATAAGGCGTTGGCGGTTCGGTGACAGGCCATTCGGCGACATCAATTGAAGCACTTCCGGGCGGTTGCTGACGAGAAGGTCTGCAAGGGCCTTGTTCTTTTCCTGCGTGCGGCCGTCCATGATGGTCCTGAACAGCTTATCCGCCGTCTTCAGACCCGCGCCGCGAACAGCGCCGGGCACGCCGCCAGCCGCATAGGCCTGTCGAATAATCGCCGGATCAGGACTTCCACCAAGCGCCTCTATGTGCTGCTGCCGGCCGGCGGTCGCGCTGTTTCCCGTCACAAATTCACGCGTCCTTGCAAAAGCCAGTTCGTTTTCCAGCACCTTGAACAGCCGGTCGGCTTTCTCCTGGCCGAACAGCGTCGCCAAGCGGTCCCGGTTCCAGTCGCCTTCGGTCTTGATCAGCCGGTTCAGGCGCTGGACGTCATTGGCGTTGGTTCCAAGGATCCTGTCGACCTCTGCCCGGGCGCCCTGCGACAGGCGAAGCGGAACTGCAGATGGCCCGACATGGAAAGGCTGCGGCTGCGCACCGGCTTCTACTTCGGCGGCAAGTTCCGATGGACGGGGCGCCGTCCGGCCGCTGTCGAGCACCTGCTGACCGCGACCGATTGCATCGCGCTGGCGAGCGAGTTCGGCATACCGGCCATCGATCTCTTTGAGGCCCGGAACGGCATCGGCCAGGCTGTCGTCGATCATCTGGCGAGCTTCCGACAGGGCGCGGATGACCTTCGGGTCAGCCTCTGTCGCTAGCATGCCGTCAATGGCCTGCCGAGTTTCGAAGTGGACGCGAGGATTGCTCGACAGTGCGTCGGCGCCGTCAACATTCAGCATCCCTCGCACTTGCTGTAGTTTTCGCTGGGCTGGCCCGCGAAGGCGAGAAATGGAGCGGTCGAGGTCGTCAGCCACTGGCGAGATATCGTAGGGCCGGACGCCCCGGAACGCTTCTTCGTATGCCGGCGACAATGCCTGCTGATTGGCCGCGATGTCGTCGATCACATCAGAAGGGACGATATTGCGGCCAAGATTTTCGTCCACGGAAGTACGGATACGGGAATTCGCGCCGGCTCGCCGAGCCTCTAGCGCATCGCGCACCACTGCATTGCCCTCGCCTGACATGTTTGCAAGCGCCGCCGTGCGACCGCGAATATTGTCGCCGATATCGGCCACCATGCCTTCCGGCCCGAGATCGGACAGGCGGCCTTGCGCTGTCGGGACATCGAGATTGTCGGCGTCGAATGCCTCACGGAGCTTGTTCACGGCGTAGCGAGTGGTGCCGGCAGCTTTCGCCGCCTGACCGCCGCGGAACATTTCGAGCAGTTTGTTTGCGCCCGCGCCGACGGCCTTTCCGACCGCCGGACCAATAAACCCAGTTCCGGCTCCCCACATTGCCCCATTTTGAATGGCTTTCGGATCGCCTTCAGATCGAACAGCACTATCGGCCGCGCCAATACCGCCGCCTGTGATGGTGGAATACAGCGAACGGAGCAAGAGACTGCCCGGGCCACCGCCGAACGCGGCCGGTGCGGCCATAGCGGCCGGCAGCATCCCGCCGACGGCACCGGTGATGTTCGCTCCGGTCGTAATGTAAGGGTGCGCATCCTGCGCCCGGCTCGTGATATCCTGCGCCTGCTTCAGCCGGTCTTCGTAACTTCCTCCATCAATAGCAGATGTCAGGCCGGCAGCAGCGCGTTGTGTGGCACCAAGGATCATCGGGCCAGCAATCGGCACGCCGTCGACAAGGCCGGTCAGCCCTGCCCCGAGCGCGCCGCTCGCGCTGTTCGCACGCTCGTCGGCATCGAGTAGCGCCTGCCCTTCCTCGAAAGACAGATGCTTGCCGGAGCGTGGGGCCGGCGGAGACGCGAAGCCCTGGAAGCCTTTGAGCGCCGAAGCTTCGTCAGGCGCATCGATTTCGTATGTTGCGCCGTCCGGTCCCTGAATTTCGAAGATCGGCATTATGGCTTCCTTCTGATCTTAACACCGCCGCCAACGTCATTCCACTCGCCGGGCGCCGGTTGACCGCCAGAACGCTGACCGGCCAAGCTGCCATCGACAGACTGTTTGATGTTGCCAAGCATGCGCTTCAGTTCGTTGACGCTGTTGTTCGCGCGACCTTCAGCGCCGCCGGTCGTGGCGTCCCAAAGCTGGCTCGGGAGGTTGGTGATGCCGCCTTCCTTCGTCACGTCGATGACCGGGTCGTAGATCATCCGCTCCATCAAACCGAGGTCGGGGCCGTTGAGGACGCCGAGATTGAAGAGTTCCTTCAACTGCAACATGATCCCCTGACGAACAGAGTTCAAATTGTCTCGTGACTGCCCAGGCCACACTTCGATGCCGTTATCCTTGACCAACTGTGCATATCGGTCGAGTTCGCCAGATATCGTGGTGAATGCTTGATCGACGTTTGCCGCACGGTTCCGGGTTGCTTCGGTCGGCTTCTGGGCCGTGCCGGGAGTCAACTGAATTGCGCCAGGCGGCGTGCTGCCGGAGGGCTGCGGCAGAGCCGGGCTCGGGAACGAAGACGGTTGCGCGGCGCTTGGCGGCGATGCGGAGGACGGCGCGGAACGCGGGGGCTCCGATCCGGCGAAGATATCAATTCCACCGCCCTGAGGCGAGGTGATCGGCTGTGCCGGGCCCCCATTGGCCGGCTGACCGAAAATGCCCTGCGGCGTCATGAAGATGATGGACCCGTCTGCCGGGTTGGTGATCTGCTTCCCGGCGGCTAACTGCTGCGCTTGATCCTCCGTCAACTGGCCAGCATCCATCAGCCCGTTCAAGGCTTGCGCCTCGACGGAATTTCCTGAGAACCGGAACTTGCCGCCCGGCGTTGCGCCCGGAGGAGAAATCCATGTCTTCGTGTTCGGGTCATAGAGACGCCCCTCACCCGCATTGATCAGGGACTGCTCTTTTCCTGCCTCGCGCTCAAGCTTCCGCAATTCGGCCTGATACTTCGGGTCGTTCTGCTGCTCCTGCCGCTCCCAAGCCTTACGGGCACGGTAAACCTGCTCCTCGCGCTGAGACTGTACCGCCTGCAACTGCTGCTGAAGCAAGCCCTGTGCCGCTGCCTTCACATCGGCCGGCGTAAACGGGCTGGCGATGATCTGGTAAAGACGCGGATCGATGCCGCTGGCCTGCGCAAGCTGTGTCGGGGCCGGTGCGGCCTGCTGCGGTTGGCGCATGTCCTTCGGCAAGAATGGGCTGTTCGGGTTCCCGGCAGGTGCGATGGTTTCGCCCTGCTGCCCGGCGATAACCGGGAAGATGCCGACGTTCGGATTTCCACCGCGCGCACGGATCGCATCGGCAGCCGCCTGCGTCTCATCGACCGGCGGAGAAGGCGGCGTCGAGACATTGGTGGGAGGCGGAAGCGGCGGGGCGCTGGCCATCTGCTGCGGTGCCTGCGCTGCGATTGCGGCGGCGGCCGGCGACTGCGAGACCATCGGGTCGCGATAGGCCATCATCGGGCCAGCGCTTGCGACTTCCCCACCGCCGAAATCAACCGGCGTCGTCCCACCCCCGCCTTTACGGCTGGACCAGTTGCGGAAGTCGGCCACGGTCATGCCACGAAGAAACGGATTGGCTTTGATCACGCCCGGATCGACATAGGCGCTCACAGGCTGGCTGTCATCGCCAGAAAGGACGCTACGCGCACCGCCGGCGCCGAGGAAGTGGGCAGCATAGAGGTTGCCGGGCGTCGCGTCGATGCCGGCGCCTGCCAGGGCCTGCGCGTTGTCACGCGTGAAAGCCCGGATCGCCTTTTCCTGCTGCTGTGGGTCCATTCGCCCATCTGCAGTCAACCCGAGTTCCGGGTATTTCCGCATCAATCCGTTCCATGTGCTGTCGATGAACTGGTAGCGTCCGGCCGCCGAGGATGTCGGGTTGCGCGCGGCATCATTTCCTCCGCTTTCTGCCGCCCGGATGGCGCTAAAATAGTCACCGTTGCCAGCTTCGGGCGCCGGGGATGATGCGGCCAGTTCCTCCGCAATGGCAGGAGCCGGCATCGAGGAGCCGGCCGGGTTGAAAAAGCCCTTGGCGACGTCCTCGAACGTCGCGCGCATTTGATCCGCACCGGCCTTTTCCTGCTTGTCCAGCCGCCATTTCCCGACGCCAGCGCCGATGCCCTTCAGCACCGCGCCCCAGCCCTCTTGCGCGGTTTTCGGCGTTGCGCCCATGATCTGCGCCTGAAGGCTTTCGAGCAGCGCCCGCTTGCGCGCCACGCTTTCCGCCGTCTCGCCGGTGTTGCCGCCGAAGATAAATCCGACCATCAGAAAAGACCCCCGTTATGGCGACCGGTGAAGAAGTTGGCGAGGCCGGTCATGAACGACGGCTGACCGCCGCCCGGCGCTGCCGGGAAGGCCTTGTTCTGGTCACGGAATTTCGACAGGCCGAGACCGACGCCCGCCGCAAGCTGGCCCCAGCCTTCGGCGGCGTTCTGGGCCGGATGCCCGAGCATCGACATGGCGAACTGCTGTGCAAGCTGGTTACGGTCGGTCGGCTTGCCGGAAGTGCCGTTTGCGGGGATCAGGAAACCTGCCATGCTCATGCTCCTACCGGCACTTCGACATCGAACAGTGCGCCATAGTTGACGCGGCGGAGGCCATCGGCGCCCTTGCGAACGGCGTCTGGCCGCTTTTTCTCCGCTTCCTGCGCCATGACCCCAATATGCTTACGGCCGTCGTCGAATTCGCCGCGATACCGATATTCGTAAAGGTTGTGACCCTTGAGCTTGCCGACCTTCTTGATATCCCGCTTCGCCGTCTTGTCCGAGAGGCTGAACAGGCTGGCGAGGCCGCCGAGGATGGCCCCGGTTCCGGCCGACTTCGCCTGCGCGGCTGCGACGCGGTTCTGGTAGTCCTGCTGCATCAGGCCGGCCATGTCGACCGTCGGCATCTGGGCGCTTTGCGTCGGCGAGAAGTTCGGGTTCTGCACCTGAGCGCCAGAAAGCAGGCTGGTGATTTCGTTGATCGGCTGATTGCGAAGCGCATACTGCTCGTTCAGGAACTGAGCGCGAAGGGCGTTCTGCTCATTGAATTTCTGCGTCTGGATCGCGTTGTTACCCTGGATCACGGCATTGTTGCCGGCAGTCGTCCGATAGGCGTTGTCCGCGTTCTGCTGCGTCGCCGTATTCCCAAAATTCGCCCGGCCGAGAAGCTGGTCGTAAATCTGCTGCTGTGCCGCGTTTCCGAACTGACCGCGCGCAAGCTGCTGCGAAAAGTCCTGCTGCTGCGCGGAGTTCTCGAACGTCGCCCGGTCGCGGTCCATGCCCACAAGGCGGGACTGTTCCTGGCCGGCCGACAGGATCGCCCCGAGACGCGCGTCGTTCTCCGCCCGGCTGGCCTCGTCGAAGGCACGATTATAGGCGACGGACCCAGGCTGAAGGCCGCGATTGACGAGCTGCTGACGAAGGTTCGCCTTGTTCTGGTCGAGGGACGGCTGCATGCGCGCCATCAACGCGTCTTCGACCTTCTGACGATCCGCCGAATAGTCGTTGGCGCCGTAGGTGCGCGTGATGTCGCCAGCATCGCCGAAGCTGGTCGAGATGTTCCCGGCGTCGCCGAACGACGTTGCCAATTCAGGCGCTGACATGAAGTCGCGCAGGTTGGTGTAATTGCCAGCCGTTCCGGCCGCAGGAGCGCCATCGAGAGAGAACGGGCTGCTGAGAAGGTTATTCAGCTTGCTCGACTGGTCGGCCGCCAGCGTCGAAAGATTGAGGCCGGCGCGGTTGTTCTGGTCGAGGATGGCCTGCTGCGCGGGATCGAGCGTCGTCGTCAGCGTTGATGTCGGGATATAATAGCCCTTCATCTCGGTATAGGCGGGATCGTACTGCGGGTCGCCGCCTACCGCCTCATCCTTATAGCCGGTGATGACCTGACGGCCGTTCGGGCCCCCGACGGTGGAATAGATCGGCACCTTCTGCGTCTGGCCCGTCGGGGAGCCGGGCAGCATCGGCCGATCCTTGACAATCGACCCGTCTGGCGCGCGATACCAGGTCTGACCGTTGTCGTCGGCAATGAACTTGCTGCCGGTTTCCGACCATGTCTGAGAACCGTACGGGCCAACCTGGTTCGTCTGGCTCAACGCATTGTTGGCGAGCGCCGTAGAAATGTTGGTCGAGGTCTGGGCGGCGGCCTGCTCTTTCGGGCTAGGCGGCTCGGGTGTCTTTGGCTTGCCCATTCAGGTCGCTCCGATAAAATTTGCTCTGCTTCCACGCGTCGTCGGTCAGCGTGAAAATTCGCTCGTCCTCGTTCCGGCCGCGAAGCCGGGGGATGACGAAGCTGGTGAAGCCGTAGGCGTGGAAGATGCGATGCAGGCTTTTGTTCTCTTCCGAAATGCGCGCAACCACCATCTGGCAACCGCAGTCGCGGAAGGCGTAGGAGAAAATCGCCTCAAGAGCCTGCCGGCCAAGCCAGCGCTTGCTCTCTGCTGCTGCCGAAATCTCGATCACATCGGCCATCGGCTCGTAGTTGTGGAACACGACGGCGCCGAGAAAGACGGCATCGTCGAAAGCCGCCATACACCGGCATTCCCCGAAGCCTCGATCACCGGCACCGATCTTGCGAGAGATGTAGCTGACGATGGCCTCGTGTTCTGCGGGGTTTATGCTTCCGCTCGTCCACAACAGCGAAATCATGCCACTGCCTCGCCGCCATGGACCTGCATCGTCGCGAGATCGATCTGCAGGGTGAGTTGAAACTGCCCGGAAGACGTCACCGCGCAACCAACAGCGAGCGTTTCGCCATTGGCCCGGACGTTCTGCCGGAAATTGAACCGCTGGAGCGCCGACACCTCATCCCAGACGGCGACATCCCACAGACCGACATCCCAGACTGAGGAATTCTCATTGCCGATGGTGACGGCGCTCTGCGTCGGGATGCTCGTATCGCCGTCGGCGCGCGCGAACAGCTTCACATTCGGCTTTTCCTTGCCCCGGAAATACATCTGGGCGAGCGAGGCCGATTTGCGCTGCCCGATGTTGCCGGCGGCGATGAACTGCGACAGGTACGTCGCCTGGAAAGGCTGACCGTCGTCACTCCCGCTGGTATCGGCCGACCAGACATAGCCCTCGTTCCCGCCGAAGAAGAGTCGGCCCTCTTTCACGCCAAAGCAGTTGGCCGGCCAATTTCGGATGAACGACCAGCGTTTCGTCTGGCTGTGCAGGACGAACGTGGTGTCTGGCACGACGACGTTGTTCGGGAAGGAGATCAGGACAAGGTTCTGCTCTTCCCACAGCGTCATGCGCCAATCGCCACCGGTGGAAATTGCGGCCTGCGACCATTCCTCTTCGATAGGCTCCGAAAGCGGCGGCTGGTCGGCTCCCCGCTGCAATACGGTGGACATCGAGCGCAGACCAGACACGGTGCAAACCAGAACATCGCCGATCAGCGGGAGGAAGGCATTCTTGCCGAGCGGCTTTCCGAGAGGATAGACGCCGACCAGCGCGAAATTATTGCCGGGGTCATCGCCGCTGTAGATCGCGGCCTCGCCTTCCGTCGTGACGAACACGCAATAGGCATTCGGGCCGTCGCCAGCCTCGAAAGACCATGTGAAGCCTGTCAGCAGCGATCCGCCCTTCGAGAAGATGCTGCCGAGCGGAAAGACCTTGGCCGCGCCACCAATCGCGTCCACATCCTCAAGGTAGTATGCATCGAGCGTGCCGGCCTTGATGAAGAATTCGCGCTTCTTGAAGAGCCAGCCATGCGAGAAGCTGGCGCTGGTCGTCAGGTCACCGACATCGAAGGTGATTGACGGCGTCGTCGCCCAGGCCGTGCCGTTATAGACCTGGCGCGCATCATGACCGTTGACGGCGATCAGGTATCCGCCCGCATCCGTCGTGTGCTGGAAGGACGACCAGTCGCCACCGTCGAGCGTATCCACATCTGCGGCGATGGTGTCCGGCAACGGCGGCGGGTTCGAGACGTCATAGATCGCCGATCCGGTCGCCATGAACAGCTTTTCCATGCCGCCATAGCGATAGCGCATCGAACTCACCAGCGCGGTGGCATCCTCGACAAGGCCAGACCTGACCGAGCCGCCACGAATGCGCGCGCCCCGGATCGTCGGCAGCCAGTTGTCGAGCACGCTGGCAGCGCCGGAAATCTCGTCAGCGAGACCGGCAGTCGTCACCAGCCCGAGCTTGGGCGCGGGATAGACGAGCGGGGCAGATGTCGGCCGATTGCCGCCACCACTCCCGCCGCTAGGCTTCTGCGCGCGACCGGGACGGATCGGGATCATTGCGCACCCCTGTCGGCTTTGATTTCCTGCACCAGATCGGCTTCGAATTCGGCCAGATTGTCGTCGAAGACGAGGCCCTGCTGCCGTTTCCAGCGCCAGATCACGTCCTTTTCCAGCAGGCGTTCCGGGAACAGGATTTCGTCGTCGTCAGAGCCGAAATCGCTCTTTTCCGTCGTACCGTTCTTGATCCAGTTCCGAGAGACATAGAGCATTTGCGCTCCAATGCCGGCAGCGGCGGGCAGGAACGAGAAGGACGCGCCGGTCTCGAAGTAATAGGGCTGCGACGTGTTCACGCGCGCCAGGACCGCCCATTGCGATCCGTTCGTGACCGGGCGAAATGGCTCGCCTGCGGCCGTGGTGATGGCGCCGCCGGGGATCAAGCGGTGGAAGTCAGCAGGGATCGGGCCGGGAGAGGCCCCGAACGCCGTCGTCTTGAGCATCTTGCTCCAATCGACGCGGCGGGAAATCTCGTCGCCACCAGCCTTGGCCATGCGGACGAGCGATTGAGCCTCGTCATTGCCGAACACCTGGTCGAACCGGTCGAGGTTGATGATGTCGCAGACATTGTTGATGATCGTCTTCAGCGTCATGGCGTGAATGCTCCGATGACGAACTGTCCATTGGCCCAGCGCGACCGCTCGTCGGTCAGCTTCAGACCCTTGATGGCGTCATCTTTCAGCGCGCGAGCGGCTGTGGCTTTGTCGACATCGGCACCATAGATCGCGATTTCCTCGACGATGCCGTACAGGTAGACGTCGGGCGCCTTCTCCAGCAGCCAGTTCGTCGGCGCAGCGGGGGTGAGCGGAGGGATTTTCGCATAATAGATCAGGCTCAGCGTCGCGCCATTCGCCGGGCGGGCCTGAAGCTGGTTCCCGACAACCGCATAGCCGGCGGGATAACCGCTGAAGCCGCGGTAGCGCTCCTGCAGTTCCGTCAGCGACCACGCCGAGAGAGGAAGGCCATTCGGCGCGGTCATCTGTCGGACTTCGAGGAAATCGGCCGGCAGATCGGCGTTGCCGTCGGTCAGGACGATATCCGAGACCTTCTCCATATCAGCGATGCGTAGCTTGCGGTTCAGCTTAGCCTCGCACAGACCGACGAAGCGCGCGAACAGATGCGCCACGTCGTTGCGGCCGGCATATTCGCAGGCGTCAATCAGCAGCGAGCCGTAATCGGAGATGGTGGACATCAGTGCGCCTTCCTGACCATTTCACTCATGGCTTGGGCATCGCCTTCGGCATTTTCGCGCATGAACGACAGCTCAATCATCCACAGTTCGTAGATGTCCATGAAAACCGCGTCCGTTCTTGCGCCGGAGAGCGTGACGGCTTCGTTGAGCTTCAGGCGCTCCAGCGCCGTATCGCGGTCACGCTCGATCATCACACCCGCCCTTCGAAGGACCGCCAGGCCCTATTGTCTGAATTATTCAGCCACCGGGCGACATACTTGTCGTCGCCCTCGTTGTGCGCCTGCATGATGTTCTGCTGGTAGGCGTGGCTGATCGGGATGGAGGCAATTTTGACCCAATCACCCATGGCATTCCCCGCCGTGGCATTGCGGGTAAATTCGTTCATGCGAACGATGTCATCGACGGGCTGGTCGATCCTGAAATGATGTTCCTGCCCGTCGAAATAGTGCCAGACGGTCCGGCCAGTGTGACGGTTCCAGTCGTACAGTTCCCATTGGCCGTCCCGAATGATCATTACTCGTCATCTCCGAAGTTGGAGAGCGCCGGCTCCGCCTTGCCTTGGGCGACAAGCTCACGAGCTTTCTTCAACGGGACCGCGACGGTATCGCCGGCATACTTGCGCTCGTTCTCGGTCGGCCAGTAATCGGCTTTCAGCTTGACGTCGATTGTCTTGCCGCCGGTCGTCTTGACCGTCTCCGGGATGGAGACGGGAGACGGGCCAGGGGTGACGTCGACCACCTTTGGAGGAGCCGCATCGGCGGCCATCGGGATTTCTTCCGAAACGGCCGACTGGGACTGCAGGCGCTTATCGATCTCCTGCTGAAGGCGCTCATCACCCCAGCGGGCATCGATTTTGATACCAAGCTCGCGGGCCTGGTTTTCGAGATCAGACATGATCGTTCTCCTTTAGACAGCCGCACTGAACGGCGTCACTTCGGTGCCCGTGCCGGCACAGAGGATTTGCACCTGCCAGAGGTTCGCCGCGATGTCCTTCAGCCGGATACGGTCACCCTTCAGGCCGCCCTTGGTCGAGCCGTTCATGGTGATGGCGTCGGTATCGGCCGCCGTTTCGAAGCCGGCCGTCGTGTCGCCTGCGTCCTGCAGCATGACACACTGACCGGTCATGACGTCGGACGCGTTCGCCACCTGAACAATGAGGTTGTTCGAGGTGATGGTCGTGCCGACGACGATGTCGAATTCCGTGCCGGAGCCGTAAGCCGCCGGCAGGGTCAGCGTAGACCCTGCCGCACGGTTGACGGTGACGATAGCAGGCGCGCCATGCGTCGAAGCGTTGAGCGCCTGGGTGGCGCCGATGACATTAAAGGGAAGATATGCGGGCATTGTCGGGGCCTCCTTAGCTCGATGCCGTCATGCCGAAGACGTCGGCGACAATGCCGAGGCCCTTTTCGTTCGCGACCTTCAGGCAACCTTCGCCGATGATCACGCCCTTGTCGGCGTCACCGGTCTTGGCGACGTCCTTGTCTTCCTGGATTTTGCGGAACCACAGCCAGGAGGCGAATTCCGGATCGATGAAGAAGACGTTTCGGGCGAGCGCCGGGCTTGCGGACTGGACGACGTTTGGCTCGACCATGACCTTGCCGAACGGGCCCTCGTAATAGTCGGCCGTCGCAACCATCGTGTTGCCCTGGCCGCTGTCGACCGAGTAACGGAACGGGGCGACGTTGGCGTCGGACATGATCGAGACGAACACCGACTTGATGTAGGAAGAGCCGACGACCTTCTTGAACTTGGCGCCGTTGTTGAAGCCCTGCTGCATCACGCCATCCATGAGCGTCTTGGTGAACGCGCGCTGGGTGCCGTTGGTAGCCGGAGTGGTTACGCCGCCGACAAAGCCGCCATTGGCGCCACCGGAGCCGCGAGAGACGTTGCTGGTGATCCAGGTCGGCAGGCCGCCGGAACGACGCACGACGCCGCCCTGTGAGGGCGTGTTCGACAGGATCGAGAACTCGACGTCCTTGCGGATGCCGACGCCCTTCTTGGCCTTCTGGTACTTGCGCTTGAGCACGTTACCGGCTTCGGACGCAGCTTCCTGAGAACCGGAAATGATCCAGTCCTTACGGAAAATCTGCGTGTAGTTGCCGGGACGAACGGGCGGGTCGGCCTTGTCAAAGGTGTATTCTTCACCTTCTTCGCGGGCGTTGTCGCCGGGTGCTTCAAGGCTGTCGGTGATCCACTCGGGATGGATGCCTTCAGCAGAGCCCTTGCTCAGCATGGTGTAGATCGGGGTATCTTCCGGGTCGATGCGGGAGACCACATCGGCCAGGGTTTCGCGGTTCGTCGTCGCATTGTTGGTGCGGACGGTATTGGTAATGACAGCCATGGGGCTGCTCCTTGAAAAACGGGGTTGTTAATCGAAGTCGATCAACATCGCGTCGTGGATAGAGCCGGAACGAGCCAGTCGTTTCATCGCATCCTTGTTCTTGCGAATTGCCTGCTGCGAATTGTTCTGCGCCTTGGCCTTCGCGACCGCGACAGGCGCATTCGCCACCTTCTTCATGGCCTTTGCCTTCGCCGCTTCAGCCTGCAGGCCGAGGCGAGCGTAATGCGCCAGCTTATAATAGCGGTGGTCGGTAAGACCCTGCATTTCCGCTTCGGTGAAACCGAGGCTTCGGGCTGTGTCGAACGCATCGTCAAAGAACTGCTCTTGCTGTTCTCTGGTTTTCAGCAGGTCCGGGAAGGCATCGAGGAGGGCTTGCTTCTCTCCGACCAGCGTCTGGTGGCGCTGCTCGTCGGAAATCTCCTGTGCAACCTTCTGCGGCTCGCCGGCAAGCGAAAGCAATTGCTGAACCTGCTCAAGAGCAGCATCATAAACAGCCTTCTGCGCGGCGAACTTATTCGGATCGGATACGGCGAGAGACCTGTCGGGCTCGGGCGGCATCTGGCTTACAAGGAATTGGGAGAGTGCGGCCGCCGTATCGGCGACCCGATTTGACTTCGTTTCCAGATCGCGCCGCGAATTGGCGACTTCCTGGGTTTTGCTGCGGTAGTCTTTCTCCCGCATGTAACCGAGCTTCAGCTCCTTCACGGGAACCTGCTCGCCGCCTTTCAGGGTAATGAGGGTGTCATCGAACTTGGCGTCGTCGACCGGCTCGTCACCGTCGTCTTCGCTGCTCTCGCCTTCATCGCCATCTTCGGCGTCATGGGGGAGTTCGGACGGCTGATCATCGTCATCGTCCGGCAATTCGGCCGTTTCGTCCGCGGTCTCTTGCTCAGGGTTGGCGTTGGCGTCGTCTTCTTCGCCAAGCTCCACGAAATCGAGTGCGCGCGGATCAGACAGGCTGATTGCGTCAACGGTTTTGCTCCCGCCGTCGTCCGGCAGGTTGGCACTATCGTCCATTTGGGGGTTTCCTTTTTCGGAGGGGACAGCCGGCGCTAGGCGGGCCTGTTTTTCACAGCCTTGGCTTCTTCAACGATGAAGTTGAGCTTGCTGCGAAATTTCTTGATCGCCCGCGCTTCTGCGGCATAGGCGGCTCGTTTGTCGTGATCTGCCGGATCAGCGTTGATGCAGGCGTTCGTCGCGCTCCGCTCGATCTCGTCCCAGATTTCGTTGAACAGAGGGATGTCCAGCATTTGACGCGCTTCGGCCGCGCGGCGGCGCAAGAGTTCGTCGCTCATCCTGGGTCACCTCCGATGTGGACCGGCGTCACCGGCTGGGCCGAAAGCACCTGCACAGCGTTCTGGCGGGCCTTCATCTCCATTTCCTTGTCAATCTGGTACAGCTTCAGCTTGAAGTCCTTTTCCATTTCCTCGCGTCTGAGCGTCATCTCGTTTGCCAGCCTCATTTCCTCAAGCCTGGCGTCGGATTGGGCTTTCGCCTGATCGGCGGCGGCCTTCGCCTTGATCTTCTCCATCTCAGGATCGGTCTTGTTCTGGCTCGACTGGATCGCCTGCTGGATTGCTTCCGGCGTCGGCTTGGTCAGATACGGCAGGGCGGACGGCAGGCCGGCGGAGATGATCGTCTTTTCAAGCGCGGTATAGAGATTGTCCGGTGTCACGAATGGGTTGTTGACCGCACCGAAGGCCGCCAGCAGCTTTTCTTGCAAACCGGCGACAACCTGCATCGCCATCATGTCGCGCTCGCGTGTGCCGGCTCCGAGGCCGGTGTTCACATGGGCATCCATGCTCGCATTCCACGACCGGGGATCGAACGTCACCCAATCGTCGCGGAGCCGAACCGTACGCGGCTTGTCCTGGTGCTTGATGACCAGCTTCAACAGCCCGCCGAACACCTTTTTCAAGCCGTGCGCGATGGTGCGAACCATCAATTCCGTCTGACCGACACCGGCCTGCTCCATCAGCGATGAAGCCTTGGCCGTGACGTTCTGCAACGCATCGGGGGCGAGACCACCGGCCGCGTCCGTGATGCCTGTCCGATCTTCCAGTTCGCGGTCCAGATATTCGAGCATCGAGAACGACGCCTGGGCAACGAACGGGACTTCGCTCCAGCTTACCGCCGCGCGCACATCGGGGATTTCCTCCGATATGCGGATCGGCTTGCCGAAGGAAGGGTTCAGCATCGAGTCTGGATTGACGACAGCGCCCTCGCGAACGATAGGCTGCTGATTGTTCTGCCAATAAACGTTGTCGGCCGTCTCACGCAGGAACACGACACGAGCGGTTTGCAGGTCCATCGCATCATCGGTGACAGAGTGCCCCTCGCGGTCATGCGGTCGGCGTTCACAGGTGATGTCGGCGAAAGGAACCTCGTCCCATTCCTCGTTTTCGAACAGGTATTCGTCCTTGATCCCGCCAGCGTAAACCAGACGACGCAGTTCAGCGATGCCGTCGCCATCTTCGTCGATGCGGACAAAGAGTTCGTAGTATTCGACCTCCTGCAGCGACTTCTCGACTTCGGTAACGTCGATGCCCGCGCCGCGGCGGCGGGACTCTTCTTCGGCATCGTCCTTGCCGCGCGCTTCCGGCAGCGCCCAAATGCGGTCGCGGTCATACCCCATAGCCACAAGATCGGTGCGGCGCAGGTTCTCGGTAATGCCGACCAACGGGCTTTCGTCGATATCGAGCGCATCGGGATGGATCAGGAATTTTTCGGGCGCAACAGCCTCAAGCCGTGTAATACCGCGCGTTTCGCGACGCCTGATCTTGACGGTATAGGTCGGCACCTCTGCCGGCCCCTGCGGAGTGTCGATCTGCTCGACGCCCTGCTCCTGCTCCAGAACGGTCACATCGTCGTCGGCGACCAACTGCACCAGCGACATTTCATCAAGCCCGGTATGCTTCGATACGGTCGTGGTGATCTTCTCGTCGTACCACCAGCGAATGATGCCGTTTCGCAGCTTCAGTGCATCGTGGATCGCGTCCTGCACCGCATTGTAGCCGTTGCTCTCCGGGAACACGACATTGTTGATGTAATCCGTCGCCTGTTCGGCGCTAGCCTCATCACCTTTGGCAACTGGCTGATACTCGACGACCTTATCACCACCCAGGATGACGCGGACGATGGACGGCAACACCTTCTTGATGGTCTTGCGGACATCCCGGCTGACGAGGCGCGAACGGCCGTCAATCTCCGGGACATAGGCTTTCATCTCGCCGTCGTAATAGTCGTTCGCCTTCTGGCGCTTCGCCGACAGGTCGTCACGATAGGCTTCGGCGTCCTCGACGAGATACCCAATCGTCGTCGAAAAGGTGTCGTCTGCCGTCTTGATGTTGGCCATCAGGCGACCTTTCTCGTCTTGAATTTCCATGCGTCGTCGGTCTTCGGCTTCTGCGGCTTGTAGCCGTCTGTGAAGGTCATGAAGCCGTCTGCGCCGTGACTGTGTTCGTCGTGGCGAGGATGACCGCGCCACACACCAAGCTTGTCATCCCAGTCGCGGGAATAGTTTTCGAGATGGACGATACCAGGAGCCGTTCCCGCTTCATCGAAGCAGCATCCCGGCAACTTGCTCCGAACAGCCTGGATAGAATTCTGCTTGTTCGGGCTGCGTTCGACCGTCACGAAGCGATAACCGAGATCGGCCGCCATGGTCTTAATGGTCTCTGCCTTGCCGCTTGTCGCTGTATGCCGGCGATGGTCAACGTCGTGCGGGGCGTAGTGGACACCCCAAACAGCACCACGTTGCGCCGCCCATTTCTCAAGCCAGTTGAAATAGTGGCCAAGCCCCATCCCGCTGTCTTCGAAGTAACCGACGAAACGATCCTCGCCCGCTACGGACTGATGAAGCCAGATCGTTTGATTGTCGCCCTGGCCAAAATCCCAGAACGTGTTCACCGCTATCTTAGGAACGAACGGGAAATTCCCGATCCGCTTCAGAAGCCTGAGCGCTCGCATCTCCTTGCCGAAGTATGCACCCTCGCGCGCGGCCTTGAATGCCTCGTCAGGCGTCGATGGGAATTCCTTCCACATGTCGTCGCCCTGCTCGACCTTCTTCGCCGCGTACCACCATTTCTGGCCATAGGTCAGCGTGATGCCGTGCTCTTTTCGCAGACTCTCGAAATACGCATCGTCCTCGACAGTGATAAGCACCGCCTCGTCGAGCATGTATGTCGGGTCTTGCCACCAGGCGAAGAAATGGAACCGGTAATCCAGATCGCCCAACGCCCGGCCGGCATCGAGCACCGCGCGCGCCGTCTGCGTTTTGTCGTAGAAGTCGCCGGCCCTGCCCTCTGCCGTACTTTCGATGAAGCAGAGCTGCCGCGGTGCGAGCGTGTTCAGCGTGCCTGACTTGACTTCCTTGGCCTTGTCGGGGGCCTTGGCGCATATCTTCCCGTATTCCGAGACATGCAGGAAGTTGAACGTCCCGGATCGCAGCGAAACACCAACCTCGACACCGGAGCCATTGTCGAATTCGACCTGTACCGTGTTGTCCGATTTCAGAGCGACGTTGCGCCTGATCTCCGCAGGCAGCCGCTCGTAGGCGAACTTGATGCGGGCGAGCAGCTTCTGCGCATTCGTCTTCGTGTCAGCCACCAGACCGGCCGCGAAATTCGAATTGAACAGGCAGCAATCCAGCGCCAGCAACAGAATGAACGTCGAGAAGCCCATCTGGCGGGCCTTCAGGATGATGTTCAGATAGTGCATCTCGTCGAGGAGCTTGCGCTGCGCCTCGTTGAGCTTGAACAGCACGACATTCCCGTGCTTGTCCTGGATGTAATAGAGGTTTTCGAGCCGCCAACGCCGATCAGACCATTGCGCGATCAGCGCTTCACTTAGTGCGGGTTCGCCCATCAATCGCGTCCATCAATGCCTTGATGCTGTCGCCGGCCTCGTGCGTCGTCTTCTGATCTACGTCGATGCGGTCGCCGTATTTCTTCGGTCGCATCCGCGCCGCAACCCACTTCCGAGTCTCGATCTGCAACCGCCGATGTTCCGTCATGTCGAAGGTCGTTACCTCGACCTTGCCGTCGCCCGTCCGCTTCGTTTTCTGACCGATTTTCGGTGTGTCCGCGATGGCCACCATCTCATCGACAAAGGTGTCTGCTTGGGCTTCGCGCGCACGCGCGTATTGGTCCGCGAAGGCTGCATTTTGCGCCAACCACTTGAACACTGTCGACTTGCTTGGCATCGCCTTGTTACGGCAGACGGCACGAAGGCTCAGGCCGCTTGCCAGACGGTCACAGATGGCGTCGGCAATCTCCTGAGTGAATACAAGCCTGCTTGCCATGACGCTGCTCAGCAGGCCTTATCGCCAGTCAGGTACGGATGCAGCGCGGTATAAGCGTCAAGCGCTTCCTGTTCGCTCTTAAAGCCCCCAACCGTGATCTGCAGGTCATAGGAGCCTTTGCGTTCCATCGACATGAAGGTGTCTGGCGAGACAGACGCCATCGTGGCGCGCAGGGACCCGCTTGCCTCTGGCTGTGGGCTAACGGACAAACTACCGAAGGTGCGGAAAGTCACCGGGCCTTCGACAGTCTTTGCGGCAGCAGGTGACAGGTTTGCATATCCGACCGTGCTATCGGTTTTACCGCGGCGCAGTGCGCGAGAAATGACCTCGACGAAAAGCCCTGCACGTTCCGCCTTCAATTCGATCACCTGCCCCGCAATGAGCAGAGCCGGGCCACTGGCGGTCGTCACCTCTTTGGTGAAGCAGGTTTCCTCAATGAGGAGTTCGACCTCAGCATCACGCTGCGGGTTCTTCGTGAAGTCCGTCGAGTACATGTGATCACCTATTTGAACATTATGGGGTTCCCGGTCTGCCCACTTGCGCGCTGTCTTGCATGAGGGAAATGCATCCCCGGGCGACCCAGCGCTGTCGTCTACCGACACGAGTGAAAGCCTTGTTTTCCTGTCACCGGGTTAGGCAGGGCGAAAGGTTGGCCCCCCCTACAGAAAACTGAACTTGACCCGCGAGCCGTTGACCGAATAGTGCCAGGTGGCAATCTCGGAGAGGCTGGGATCGGCGCCCTCATCCATTACGAGATAGCGGACGCGAGAAAGCATGAAGCCCATGCGCTTGGCCAACTGCTTCGCCGAAACACCTTCGTCCAGCGCGGCCTTCAACATGCCGTAGCGAACACGCTCGACGAACGGAACGAAGTGATCGAGCGTCATCCGTAGAAACTCCACCAGATCGCTGTCGCATAGGCTGCAATAGCCGCGAGCCCAATGAAGGCGGGCGGAATGAAGAACTCGTACTCCGGGAGATAGATGCGCTCGCCGTTATCTCCAGTGTAGATTTTGCCGCCGGTCTGCCGATAGAACATCTGGTCTCTCCGTCGCCCACTATTGTCCGCACCTGCGTGAAAAGCTGTGCTTCAGGAACTGAACAATCTCGGCAGGCATAATTGTCCCCGGTACTGGTCTGGTCCCATCGGCGTAGACGAAGTGACGAGCGCCGATGCGGTCGTTGAACATGTCGAATGTCTCGGTGACGGTGGCTACAAGCTCGCCGCTATGGTTACGAACCTCTGTTCCGGCCTCGACACGGTAAGTCGGCATCGCGTCTCTCGCTATTGTCTACCCGCCTACGTGGGAGGGGTTAGGCGGCGAGGAAGGCGATGTAGGCCGCCTTGCAGATCAGATGCAGCGCCTGGTCGGTGGCAAAGCTTGTCTTGCCCTTCACCTTGGCTTCATCGATCGCCGTATGTAGCGCCCATTCGATCAGGCCGAGCCAGACATTCCCTGTCACCAGGGCCACCGCGCCGCCGTGGATGCCGGCATGAGCAACGAGGTGGTAGGCGCGCAGCGGGCCTTTGAATTTGGCGGTGGCTAGGAATTCACCCTGAAGCGGATAATCAGCTACCCAATGGGCGGCGAGAAGCATCAGCGCCAGTGTGGCAACTGTGACGATATCCATTTCTCTCTCCGCTGAAACGATAATCCCGCCATGCACGGGGGCATAGGGCGGGGTGATAAAACGAGGTCAAAACCAAGCTTCTGTTATCGCTTGGTGATTTCGCTTAAGGCGATAAATCGTCACCTTTTACTGATAAATCACAACGGGCTTGGCGCATGCCCCGCATTTAACCAGCCTGCCCTATGTCCTCAGGGTGACGATGTGGCTGGCACCGCGTTGTGAATAGAGCAGGGCGATATAGGGTGCAGGCCCACCGCCTCGTGCCTTCCTGCACTGCAAGTGTCATGACGGGCCGGCGACCCTTGCCGGTTTCGTCCACAGCGTCCAAGAAGCATTCCTGCTCCCCGCTGCTTCACCCGTGCCGGCTGGCGGTAAGATCGTGATCCGGTGGCGTTCAGCCTGTGCCTGCGCTTCCTTCAGCGCCGCCGTCATGATTGGGGTCGGGAATATTGCCAGCGTTCGGAGAGGCGTCCCACTCCTGGTTTATGGCTACACCGCAAGGCCGCGAACCGGCGGGGCAGACGGCAATATGAACCAGCTTCCCGAACTTGACAGGAAGGAACGGCCAGGCACAAACCCCAACCTTCTCAGACTGGCTAAAGTCGCCTCGCCTGCCTTCCCGATAAGACCCCGCTGGCTGATTAACCTCCCAGCAGGGAGCAAGACTAAAGTCGTCCTGCCTCTTTCCTCGTTTGCCCTCGCTATTCAGCGGGGCGGATGGATGATGCGAGGCGGGGAGATCGGTGCGCACAAAGCCTAGGATTGCCTCAAGCATCCCTCTCCGCATATGAGGCTTGCTTCCCTCCTAAAGGAGCCGCCTCGCATTTCGTTGAGGCCATAGCCTCGAATTCTTTTGGGCCGATATTCCTCAACCGCGAGCGGGTGGGTACTGCTCGGTTTCGCGCCCCTCCAGCATCTCAGGGTCTTTCACCTACTCTGCTGGCACGCTCCGATAATCTCAGACCGGCACCTGTCGGAAGCGCGTCGTGCCGGAATTCCCGAAAAGGCTTCAACACCTGAAGCTTCATGGCTTCTCCTCGCGTGAGGGACCATCTTTTCGAATTGGTCCCGCAGGGATGGCTGAGGGCCTTGTCCCCGCGGGGGTGTGAACGCCGCTCCCGGAATTTCCGGTGTTCGAATTCTCTGACGAGAAGGGTCGCTAGCGGCTCTACCGCGCGGCCCGCTCCAGAAGCTGCCGGCGGCGTTCGTTTCGCCATTGGACATGCTCCAGCGTCTGAGCGCGAACACGTTCCTTCTGGCCGGTGACTTCCTCGTCTCGCCAATCAGTGGCGCAACTCTTTGAAGCTACCGTTATTGACGTGTCTTCTACGGCCATTTGCGTCAGCTCGTCAAAGCCCACTGTCAACCGGACGCGGCACTTTTGGTTGAGATTGTCCGCAATCCGTTGACAATGCGCCTGTATTCGACGTTCGAAACTGCTTCGCGAGATGCCGATTTTCTTCAAATAGGCGTCGAGATAGATGCCCTTGCGGGTTTTTATGAAGGCATAGTCGTAAACGAGCTTGCGGGCGTCCTCGTCCAGGTACTCGTTAATCCAGTCCCAGACGGCGTACATGCGGCTGATCGCGCCTGCAGTCGGGACATGCCTCGCTTTGGCTCTCTCAGCCCCGTAGGCGTCCATCATGCTCTGAACCACCTCCGACATCGATCCGAGGCGCATACGCGGCCCTAGAGCCGCTGGTGACGATCTGAGCGTCAATGCCGCCTCGATGATATGGGCGCGAACTTGCTCATAGGTCCATTCCGCGAATGCTACCGTCATGCTGCTTCTCCTATCTCGGGCCAGAGGCCGAACCGCATCGTCAGCGCCACCAGCATTGCATCGCTGGTTGCCACGCCGCTTTTCATGGCACGGGCGCTACGTCGCAGCGCGCCCATGTTGATCGCGTTGAAATCGTCGACCAGGGAAGGCCGGCGGATCAGCTCGGGATTGCTGATGATAAGCCGGGAGACCGCCTTCAGGACGTCGGCGTAAAGCTCCTTGGCGTTGTCGGGCGTGCCGGTGACGAGCATAAGCACGAGGCGCAGGTGGTCTTCGCCGTGACGCCGGCCAATCTCGCGGATCGTCGGTTTGCAAAAGCACTGCCGAGACCTGCGGCTGGTCGGACTGTGAAGCCGCCAGTCGAGCAGAGACACGCCGCATTCGCGGGCGACCTTGTGGATGTTTACGCCTTTCGACAAGGTCACCCCGCCATGATCGAGCGATATTCGGCATCGAGCGAATCCGCTTCACGCTGGTAATGCCTGACGCCATCGGCGCGGTCGATAACCTGCTGCCTGCCCTGCTCCGCCAGTTCGTCCGCGCGCTCGTTTCCGGCGATGCCGGCATGGCCCTTGACCCACCGTACAACGATATGCGCGCCGCTCGCGCCGGTAGGGTCTTCTTGCGCCCCGGTCGCCGCGGCCGAGGTCGTCAACGCCTCGTCGATGGCCTTCCACAGGTCGGCGTTCATGAGGATCCGGTTCTCGGGCTTCGCATCAGGCCCGCCACGCTGCCAGCCTTTCGCCTTCCAGCCGTGCCGCCACTCGTTTACGCCCTTCACGCAATACTGGCTGTCGCACCAGATGGTGATCCGCTTCGGCGCCGGCACCATACCGAGTTTCGCGGCCTTCTGGATTGCGTTCAAGAGCGCGGTCATTTCCATCTGATTGTTTGTTGCCGCTGGATCGCCGCCGAAGGCATGAGAGAATTCGATGCCGTCGATGTACAGCACCCACGCCCAACCGCCGACGCCGGGGTTCGGAACCGCCGCGCCGTCGCAGAAAATGTGAACGCCGGTCTTCACCGCTTCGGGATCGAACGAGGGGCGGCTTTTCAGTTGGTCGCCCTTCTTCGTTTTCTTCTTCGCCGGGCGGTCCTCTTTCGGCGCCCGATATTCGCGGACGCTCTTGGATTCGATGGCAGCCTGGATCAGGAGCAGCGTCGGCATCATGTCCGCGCCCTGCGGCGGGAACTTGATCCTGCTGCCGATGAGTTGCTGCGCGAAGAACGCCGCCGATCTCGCGGACGGATGACGATCCGGGGCAACGCCGCGCTTCTGGAGATAGTCCCTCAATGGGTAGAGCGATTCCGGGAAAACGAAGGTCACGCGCCCAACTCCTTCAGCCAACGAACGATGTCCATTTCCTTTTCGTGGCGCATCCGGTCGTGATCAATTTGCCGCTGCCTCGCCATCAGCATGCCGGTCTTCCGGGATTCAGAGACCGAGCGCAGAGCCGAAATGTTCGCTTCGGCCAGGTGGCGGCGATGGAAAAGCCGCTCGTGCTCGATGGTGAACTTTTCCTCGTCGGTCAGTTCGCCCGTCAACCAGCGCTTGGTGTCGGCGATCTGCTTTTTGACGTAGGCGACCCGGTCAAACCCGCCTACACTTTCGTGGTGACGCACATTGAAGCTCGGCATAGGAACCGCCTTACCGGAAGACAGCGCCATTTGAGCACCGGATCGAATAGCCCCCGGCCCCGCTGCGGCCGCACCGGCGAACAGACCAAGGAACCCTCTACGCTTTGTGAGCATCATTGATCTGTCTCCTTCCCAAGCGCCACGCGCACATGGCAGCCGCAAAGTCCCTTGTCGAAGCAGTCGCCGGCTGTCTGGTCTGACGGTTCACCGGCGGCCGGGCGCGGGCATGAAGTTTCGCGAATCGTACCCGTCAACAGGCGGATGCGGCGGCGGAGTTGCCAACGGGTTTTGAGGATGTTGAACAGGATCATGCTGCCCTCCCGCTTTCAACGACGATATCCATGCAAAGCCGGGTGCAGTCGTCGCAGATGAAGATACTCGCCGGGCCAGCAATCAGCTTTTTCACCTTGTGCAGGCTCGCGCCGCAGAACGAGCAAAAGAGCGTCGGCTGGTCCTTCAGCCGCTTTACCTCAGCTTCGGCCTGATCCGCGCGCGCGGCTTCTTTCGTGGCTCGGGCCTGCCAGAAGGAAGCGTGTTCCTTCTCGCACTGGTGCATGCGCTGTTCGGCCTCAAACAACGCCCGATAGCTTTTGAACGACAGACGCCAACTCATGCCACTTCCTTCCATTCAAGGAAGGACAAAGCGAGCTTGTCGCCGCGGGCGGCTTTCATGGTAGCGACTTCGCCAAGCATCGCGTCCTCAGGCTGGGCGATGAACAGCGGGGCGAACCGTCCGAGAAGCTGGAAGTCGTCGAGGCCCGAGAACGTGACTTCGAAGATGTGTTCCCGATATGCCGCCAGGCACTGAACGGCTTCATCCAGGTCGGAGAACTTCAGCTTCCGGGCGATGGACCGTGTCACCTCATTATTGTCCGGCCATCCGAGGCCAGAATCCCAGATTGCTTCCGCAATTTTCTCACCGAGCACCCACCTGACCATGGCCTCTACGCCTTGGCGAATTGCAAACCGTTTCGCCTCCGGGCTCAATTTGTCCAGAACCGGTTCTGCGATGGCCGCAAAGTCCCGCGGCCCCATGTCAGACGGTCGTTTGCCCTTCAGCATCTCAGCGTGGATTGAAGCCGCAACTTTTGCAGTCAGCTCGACCTCAGCAAGACGTGTGACGTTCTTCATTTCGAGGATCCTTCGGATTTGAAAATGTGCGGGAGGATCTCGTGGATTTCTTTCAGGGCCTTGGCGTAGACCCGGCGCCGGACCGGACGGGCCAGACGGTCAACCGCGAAATCGATCTGGTCGTCTGCCGAATGCCCGATCGCGAAAAATCGGTCTCTGAGGATGACGGCGTCGGCATTGGATTCGAGCGCAGCCACGATGCGATCACGGCTGAAGCGGAGACCACCGTCGGCGAGGTATGTCTTGGGCCTGACGGCTTCGACCATGTGAATGCTGAAGATGTCGGTCGCTCGAGCGTTATCCCAGCCCCCGCCCCGCGATACGAACCTCTCCAGCCATTCGCCCATGTCCGATCCTGGAAAGAAATACGACCCGTAGAAGGCAATCACCCACTGGCCGGGCTTGATGTCGATGAAGGGCGTCATAGCTGCCCCCGATGCGCATGCGCGCGTTCCATGCAGAGATAAAGCTCTGACTTCGGGGGAAATGGCGGGTGATCGTCGGCGGATGCCATTTCAGCATATGGCAGCAGGAAATCCGGCCACGGGGGCATTTCCTGATACTTAGTTCTGGTCTCCATGCCCATCGGAGACAAAGGCTCGTGCTTTTCTTCCGGCACAAGATGCCAAAGACGGAAACGAAGAACGTCGTGGAACTCTCGCGGCCATAGCAGGATAGGATCGCGGCCACGAAACAATGTGTCGAATATTTCGGCCCGGTCTGGGGCGTTAAGGTGCAAGTCTCTGAAAAGAGCACCAGCGGCTCTGGCCTTTTTCGTTCTGTAGTCGATAAACCCTGTCTTCGGCGAAACGGAGAGAAAGCTGTCCCAACCGTGAACCCGTGCTTGGAAGAACTCGTAGAACGCCCACGCGTCATCCTCGCTCTTGATCATCGTTCTTTCCCGGAGCGTGAAACCTCGAACAGTGACGGTCATGCTGCACCTTTGGGATTGTTGCCGGCTGGCGAGGCAGAAATCGATTGCCGCCGAATTTCAAATTCCACGGCCGCCCTGAAGCTTCGAAGCTGCGAGTGGATCTCCGGCTCGGCGAACCCGAGATCGGCCAAGCCTGCGCAAAGCCGGTTCAGTTCCGTCTTCCAATAAGCCTGCTGTTCCTTACCGGCCCTCCGCATCAGCACTTCCGCCACACGACGGACCTTGCCGACGCGGCGGTTCAGCGGAAACGGGATCATCTGGCATGTGTCGGTCATGATGCCCTCCGTTCGGATTCGCGCGCGCGCGCAGCGTCATACTCCAAGGTTTCATGGGCTCCGCCCAAACCCGCAAGGAGCGTTGCCCCTTGACCCGGTGCGCCGGCTTCGCCAGCGCCGTAACCATCCGGCACGGGGATCCGGTCGGGCACCGTCGGCGAAAACGGAATCGCTGTACCCGTGATTTGCTCTTGAGGATGGAGGGTCGAAGAGACGTCGGCGCCATTGTTTGGCGTAGAGATTTCGGCTGGGTTATATTCAATAAGTATGTCTGTAGCCCCACTTCCGGTCTCAGCCGGTTTGAATGCGGAAGTGGGACTTCCGGTCTTAACCGCCGTTGCGGTCAGAATTTGCCATTCGTCGAAGTCGCCGAGAGCGGGGATTTCGCTGGAAACAAGGACGTCCATTGGCGCGTAACGGCGACGGCGTTCATTGCCTCTTGCCCGCCCCCGGCCTTGTGCAGCTTTTGAGAGGTTCGAAGCGGCCTCGCCAGACGGAGCATCGGCCTGGGCTTCTGCCGCCAGCATGTCCTTGGCCCAATCGACCGACAGGTAATAGACTTTGCAGTTGCGGAAGTTCTTCCGCGGCGAAAGGGCGCGAATCCGTTCCTGCCGAGTTTTGGGCAAGTCGACGAACTTCGCAGGGAAGAGGGCCCCCATTTCCGCCAGATAGGCGATCAGGTCGTGAATGTTGCGGACGGAGCAGCCGCAAATCTTGGCGAGTTCCGACTGGCTGGACCAGCAAAACCGTGAAGACTGGTTTGCGGAGTGGACGAGATACCCCAGCAGGTCGCGGTGCATCTTGTGCTGTCGAAGTTTCGGGCACGCGTACATGCCGGCACGGAAGACATTCTTCCAGTTTGGTTGCGGGGCGGAGGTCATTCGGCGACCTCCGGGCGTTGATAACCGATTTCGGCCATCCACTTCATGAGACCCAAGGGCAACTGTTTACCCTCCGGCCAGTTGTCGGCGCACCACCGCATGACCTGGTCAAAGGTTCGCGCGGTGAAGCTGTTCTCAGGGTTAGCGAGCCGACTGAAAAAGTTCGGGTCGCTTTTGGCTCGGCGGGCAACCGTCGAGACGGCGCAGTCGCTCGCAGAAGCGAACGCGGCGGCGGTTTCAAGGAGGATTTTGCGGAGTTCGTTTTCCATGACGACGACAATGATATGGATTAATCCATTTTTTACAAGCGCATTGTATGGATAATTCACATTGGCCCACACACGAAAAATATGGATACTGCCACGCATGGACAATATTCTCGCCGACCGAATTCAGGAGCGCCTCAAGGCTCTCAACATGAACGTGACCCAGGCCGCCGTTAGATCGGGCTTAGGCAAAACTGCCGTTCGCGACATCATTGCAGGCAAATCGAAAAGCCCCACTGTGGCTACACTTGCCAGCTTGGCCGAAACGCTTCAATGCACAGTGTCCTATTTACTTGGCGATGCGAACCACCCTCTAGCGTTTCGACCGAGCGAAAATGAGATCCTCGACATCAGATTATCTGACATTACTAGCATTCTTAAAGTTGGGGTCTTTCAGAAACCTGCTAATGAACTGATTTCATACGGAAAAAACCTTCTCTACGGCCATCCAATCGCACCTGATCATTCTGTCGATTTGTACGAAATTGGCGATGACAGCATGAATGACGCAGGGTTTCTTAGAGGTGACGTGATTACAACTGCGATGCCGTACAACATCAAAGACTTCCAGGCCTACAAGAACCGATATGTCGTAGTTACCCGCATCGTTTCACCTCACGATCTTCATGAAACATCTTTGCGGGAGGTTGTGCTCGGTGAAGATGGGTTCATGTTGACGACCCGCCCTAAGAGCGGCAGCCCTGACATTATCGACCTTGAATTTGCCAGCCGATTTGAGAATGACCCTGCCGCGTACGTCGTTGCCCCCGGCGAAGTGATAGTCATCGAGGGATTTGTCATCAGAGTTGTCCGAGACATTCCATCGCTATGATTTATCCATAGGACACCTTGACGATGGATTTATCCATGGATATGTTTTCTCCACAAACTCGATGGAGTGAACATGAGCGCGATCCGGTTCCAACCCGCGGCATCTCCGACCATAGTCCCGCTTTCCGCCATTCAGACCAACGGTGGGACGCAACCTCGGGCGGCCTTCTCTGACGAAGTCGTTGCCGATTACGCGGCAGCGATGGCAGCCGGCGCTGAATTCCCCAAGATTGTCGTCTTCTTCGACGGCACTGAATATTGGCTGGCCGACGGATTCCACCGTCACGCCGCACTCGTGCGCAATGGCGTCACGGAAGTTGCTCCTGACATCCGCCAAGGAACCCGACGGGATGCGATCCTCTTCAGCGTCGGCGCAAACGCTTCACACGGCTTGCGCAGAACCAACGAGGACAAGCGCCGCGCTATAGCGACCCTTTTGCAGGATGCAGAGTGGTCGACATGGAGTGATCGAGCTATCGCGCGACGCTGCTCCGTTTCAGATTTCATGGTGCGGTCACTGCGAGAAAATCGCTGTGAGGAACGAACCTACGTCACCAAACACGGCACCACTGCCACCATGAACACGGCAGCCATTGGTTTGGCTACCAAACCGCTACCCGCGCAGGATTCGGTTCTGGGCGAAAAGGAAATGCAGCCTTTACCCACCCCGGTGCACAGTGAGCCGGGTGACATCGCACGAAATCCGTACCATGTCGAGGGTGATGAAGTTGGTACGAAATTCGTACCGACCTCCGATGACGAAATCACCGCCGCCGACCTCGAAAATGATCCTGGCTTTCAGAAGGCCGTGGACGCGCTGAACAACGCAAAGGCCCTTCAGGAAGCGATCGACGCGCTGCCGGCGGCAGAGCCTATGACGCCCGAGCGGGAAGCGAGGCTAGAGCGCGCCTTCGGCACCCGGGAGAACCGCGCCCACATCTCGCAGATCCTTCGCGCCGCCGAGTTGGTGCAGGAACTGCCTCCGCCGGCCGATATGGTCGCCGCGGTGCCATCGGCCCTCCACCACGCCGTCGATGTGCCGGCGCTTCTCAACGTTTCGCAATGGTTCGAGAACTTCGCACGCGCCTGGGAGCGCCGAAAAGGAGCATCCGCATGACAGCTTACTCCAACACCGTCAACAAGGCCGTGGAGACGGCACTTGCAGGCGACGGTTTCAACGCCCGCACCCTCGCGCCGACGGTTTACGACCGGATCAGCCGTGTCGATCGCAAGCGCACCAGCATCGCAACGATCACTCGAGACCTTCGCGAAGCAGCCAATGCCATGGCCAAGAACGCGATGAAGGCTCACGACGACAAGCAGTTCGGCTTCAGCTTCCTGCTGCTTCCCGGCGCCGTGGCGGTTGATGACGACGAGACCAAGGTCAAGCTGACGCTGTCCCTGTCCCGTGTCGAATACCGCAAAGCGATTGATGTCCGCCGCAAGCGCGAGCGATCGATGGGTGAAGTCGCCAGTGAGATGGAGTTGGCCGAAAAGGTCGCGGCACCCTATTGGGACCATCACCCTGACTGGACATTCGGCCAATGCATCGAGCAGGCCGAGAAGGATTCCGAGGCGGGAGAAGCGGCATGACCATCGAGGATCGAGCCCGCGAGGCGGCAAAGGAGATTTTCGATCGGTGCGTGGACGAGGATGTGACGAAACCCATCATCGACGAGATCCAGAAAACGCACATGCTGTCGAAAGGTGATCTTGCATGGGCGCGTGGGCAGATCGCCAGTGCGCGAACGGAAGCGTGCGCCGAGTTCGAAGAGCGCATCGTCGAAAGAGCATCCGTGATGCTGACCCAGGTAGAGACGATCGGTCGCAAGATCGCAGAAGCCGAAACTCTGCATCACCCGCTCCCATGGTCGAAGATGGACCTCATCCAGATGAGCGATCTCGTCGCTCTCAAGCTCGCCTCAGAACTCTGGGAAGAAAACACCAACAGCATTGCCTTCAAGAGCGAATTCACGGCCGCGCTTGTTGCCAAGGGCCAGCAAGCATTCGTCGATCGCATTGCCGAACTGAGCGTGGCGGGCAGCCCGCCTGGCAAAGCCTGATTTTTAGCCCGCGATAGACGGGCACCATCATCGAAACACGGAGAAGATCAATGAACAGACCGATTCAGTCTGCCGCCGAAGGCATGCCGAAAATCTCCCGTCGAACCGCATTGGCCTCGATAGCCGCCACCATCGCGGCGCCGGCGACCGCCAGCGAGACCAGTTCCGTTGCACTAGACGGTTTGCTGGCCCGACATCGCGAAGCTGTTGCTGTAGCTGATGCCGCCGGTGAGCGCGTCAGAGCGATCGAGGACGGACCGACGCTTAAGGTCCTTCCCGCCGTCCGCGTTCGCCTGGGCGATCTGCCGGTCTACGCCAAGTCCGAAGAAGCGATCGAGCGGCATTTCGCTTCCAAGGATCCCGGCCGGTTCATCTCGGAACAGAACCGCAAGCTTCCCAAGCACGTCGAAGCTCGCCGACGCTGGCAGCAGGAGCGATCGGCAAAGCTGTCCGAGTTCCGGAGGCTCACGGCCCAGGAGAAGGCGCTTGAGGACCAGTCCGGCCTCACAGCCGCAATGGCATCCGCGGAACGTGCCTTCGCGGCCATGTGGTCGATTGAGCAGCAAATCATCGTCTACGTGCCTGTGAGCCTCGCTGAGGCGGCACAGAAGGCAGAATGGTGCGTTGCTGCCTGGGGCTCATCGCTCCGCTATCACGCCGACGGCGAAAATGCTCTCCTGAACGCGTTAACCGCAATCGCAAGGGCAAAGCCATGACCACCAACGAAAAACTGCCGACAGCAGAATATCTGGAAGCACGCGAAGCATTCTTGGAGTTCGTCAGAGCACTGGCACGGTGGGCTGCTCGCAGGGATTTCGAGGAAATGTATGGGCCATCACGCCCTGTGGATAGCGGGGAAATCGGGGGAAAGCAGCCATGTCCACACCCGCGCTAATCCGAAAGCAAGACATGCAGCGCGCCGCCGAGGTCGCGAAATCCACCGGTTGTCGCATTGAAATCAAGGTCGGCGATGCGGTTTTTACCGTCATCCCCGATGCACCGGCCGGCAAGGAGCCCGGAATTGACTATTCCAGACCAAGCCTATGATGCTTCGGGCATGCCCCGGAAACAGTACCCCCACGTTCACAAACAGCAGACCCGCCACGGAAAGTGGGTCTTCTATTTTCGCATCGGCAAGGGGAAGCGCATCCGCCTTCCGAACCCGACCGATGCCACCTTCAAGGCCGCGTACATGGCCGCACTGACAGGCGGGAAGCCCCTGCCGGTCGAGAAGGTCTATGAAGGCACCCTGAAATGGCTATGGGACCGCTACACGACCGAGAGCGCGAAGTGGGCGGGATATAGTGCCGCCACGCAGAAACAGCAGCGGCTGATCATGCTGAAGGTGCTGGAGAAGAATGCGCGACATTCGCTGAACGCGTTCACGCAGGACGTCATCCAGGAAGGTGTGGACAAGCGGCACGAAACGCCCGCGGCCGCGGCGAACTTCCTGAAGACGATGAAGGGGATGTTTTCGTGGGGAAAGAAGATGCGCCTTGTGTCGGTCGATCCGACTATCGGCGTTGAACCGCCCAGCTACAAGACGGATGGATTCCCGCCGTGGACGGTCGAGGACGTCGTAGCATTCAGGACCGCGCACAAGGTTGGCACGGTGGAACGGTTGGCCATGGAGCTTATGCTACTCGCGGGCCTGCGCCGATCCGACGTTGTTGTCGTCGGCCGGCAACATATCAGCGGCCGGGTGCTGTCTATAGACACAGCAAAGACCGGCGCGCGGATCACGGTGGAGCTTTCTGACGAGTTGGTGAAGATGATCGAAGCAACGCCACGGAAGGGCCTTCACCTCGTCGAGAATGCCTTCGGGAAGGCCTTTACCAAGGAGAGCTTCGGCAACTGGTTCCGCATCAAATGCACGGAAGCGAACGTCACCAAGTCGGCGCATGGGCTTCGAAAACTCAGCGCAACACTGGCGGCAGAAGGCGGCGCGGCGACCCATCAACTACTCGCGCAATACGGCTGGACGAACATCGCAACAGCCGAAATCTACACCAAAGGCGTCGATAGAAAGCGTCTCGGGATCGAGGCAAGTCGCATCGTCGCGGACCAGATCGGGAACATAAAAATCCCTCACCCAAATCAAAGTGAGGGGAAAAATTCAGAAAATAAAGCAAAAACAAATACTAAGCGATAGGCCTGTGGGCTCTCATCGCCCACCATTTTCTCACTTCCTCCATATTTTTGTAGAATTCCGTGGTACCGTAGCACCGATTGCCGCGCTTCGAAGCGGCTGCCTATCCGGCGGGCAACGCTTTTCTCCTTCTTTCTATCGCAAGTTTGCAGGCGCGGACGTAGATGCGCGTCAAGGGTGGCAATCGACCAAAACTGGTGACACCAGTTTTGGCGTTTTGGTGCGCGAGACCGGCCCATTAATCCTTCCTCCAGTTTCAACTCTCTGGGGGATTCAGAGCATGCCAGCCGGTGGTACCGCCGTCGCGACGACGGGCATTTCCTATATTGATGGGATTCTTTACGGAACCAAGTGGAACTCCAATACGCTGACCTACAGCTTTCCGACGCTGGCGGCGCAGGTGACCGGCTATGCGCCGGGCGCGGAAAACCCGGTGGAGAACACCGCTCCCTTCGAGGCGCTGACCGAGGCGCAGAAGGCGGTGATGCTGCGGGCGCTGGCGCACTGGTCCGGCGTCGCCAACATCCATTTCGTCGAATCGGCCAATCCGTCCGATTCGGATATCCGCATCTACTGGTACAAGAGCGCCGACAACTCGACCGCCCAGGTCGTCGACTTTCCCGGCGACAAGGCCGAGTCGGGCGATGTGCAGCTCGGCGGCGGCATGGATCCGGCCCTACCTTGGTCCGAAGGCACCTATGAATTCACCACGCTGCTGCATGAACTCGGCCATGCGCTCGGCCTGAAGCATCCGCATGATGCGATCGGCAGCTTCCCATCCGTCGATACTTCGATCGATTCGGTGGAATCGTCGGTCATGAGCTACAGCAGCTATATCGGGGAAAACTCCGGCGAAGGTTACACGATCCAGGCCGGCAGCTTTCCGATCGGTCCGATGATGAACGATATCGCCGCCATCCAGGCGCTGTACGGGCCGAACCGGACGACTCAGGCCGGCGACAATGTCTACAAGTTCGATCCGAATACGCCTGTCGTCTTCGTCACGCCCTGGGATGCCGGCGGCACCGACACCTATGATTTTCAGGCTTATGCCAGCAACCTGACTGTCGACCTGCGTGCAGGCGCCTGGACGAATCTCGGCGGGCAATACGCCATCCTCGGCGCCGAAGGCCAAATGGCGCGCGGCAATATCGCCAACCCCTATCTTTACAATGGCGAAACCGCCAGCTTGATCGAAAACGCCATCGGCGGCAGCGGTGACGACACCATCCACGGCAACCAGCTCGCCAATATCCTGACCGGCAATGGCGGCCAGAACACGCTCTACGGCTACGATGGCAACGACACGCTTTATGGCGGCAGTGGCAACGACATCCTCGACGGCGGCGCGGGCGACGACCTGCTGGTCGGCGGCGGCGGCTCGGACAGGCTGATCGGCGGCAGTGGCCTCGATACGGCGGTCATCGACGGCGCGCGCTCCACCTTCGGCGTCAAGATCAAGGACGGCGCAGTGACGCTGACTTCGTCCTCCGAAACCAGCCTGACCGAAGTCGAGCGCATCAAGTTCAGCGATGGTACCCTCGCCTTCGACCTGGAGGGACATGCCGGCCAGCTTTTCCGCCTCTACAAGGCGGCATTCGACCGCGCCGCCGACGCCGGCGGTTCCGGCTACTGGATCCGCAAGCTCGACGCCAATGAACTCAGCCTGCAGCAAACAGCCAAGCTTTTCCTGAGCTCGCCGGAATTTTCGGCCCGCTACGGCTCGATGAACGACAACCAGAAATATGTCGAGGCGCTCTACAGCAACGTGCTCGGCCGCTCCTCCGAAAAGGCCGGCATGGATTACTGGGTGGGTGCGCTGAATTCCGGCGAATACTCCCAGGACAAGGTGCTGGCCTTCTTCGCCGACAGCACCGAGAACAAGGGCCTGCAATCCGCCTTCCTCAATGACGGCCTCTGGTACGTCTAACCCGGCAATTCACCGCGTGGCGGGCCAAGGCCTGCCGCGCGGCTTTTCTCATGCCCGCCGGTTGGCAGCGATCCAGGCGGCGAATCGCTCCATGAAACCGGAGAGGAATTTTTTCGTTTCGTCCTTGGCCAGTTTGCCGTCGTCATCCAGCAGGCCGGCCACGCCGCCGATATAGGCCTCCGGCTGCTGCAAGGTCGGGATATCGAGAAACACCAGCGACTGGCGCAGATGATGATTGGCGCCGAAGCCGCCGATTGCGCCCGGCGACACGCTGACGACGGCGCCCGGCTTGCCGCTCCAAACGCTCTTGCCATAAGGCCGCGATCCGACATCCAGGGCGTTTTTCAAGACCGCCGGCACCGAACGGTTATATTCCGGCGTCACGAACAGCACGGCATCGAAGCCGCGCACCTTGTCACGAAAAGCGGTCCAAGCCGCTGGCGGTGTGCCCTCGTCGTCGAAATCCTGGTTGTAGAGCGGCAGGTCGCCGATTTCGACGATCTCCAGTTTCAGATTTTCAGGGGCGAGCCCGATCAGGGCATGAGCGATCTTGCGATTGAACGAGGCTTTTCGCAGGCTGCCGACAAAAACCGCGACGGATGAACTGGTCATGATGTTCTCCTTGGTTGACACCAGAAGAATATGGCGGCTCCATCGGCTTGCAAGCGCCGGCTTGCAAAACCGGCAAGCAGCCATATCTGATGAAACGCGATGTCAGGAGATCCCATGCACTCTGCCCCTCGCCTCACCGAACTTGCCCATGGCGGCGGCTGTGGCTGCAAGCTGGCGCCCTCCGTGCTGCAATCCCTGCTGGCGCGGCAGCCGGCAATGCAAGCCTTTGCACCGCTACTGGTCGGCAGCGAAGCTGCCGACGATGCGGCCGTCTGGCAGGTGGACGACAAGACCTGCGTCATCGCCACCACCGATTTTTTCATGCCGGTGGTCGACGATCCCCATGATTTCGGGCGCATCGCGGCGACCAATGCCATTTCCGACATCTATGCCATGGGCGGGCGGCCGATCATGGCGCTCGCCATCCTCGGCATGCCGATCGGCAAGCTGGCGCACGAAACCATCGCCCGCATCCTCGAAGGCGGGGCGAGCATCTGCGCCGAGGCCGGCATTCCCGTCGCCGGCGGCCATTCGATCGATTCGGTCGAACCGATCTACGGTCTGGCTGTCATCGGCCTGTGCTCACCGGAAAAATTGCGGCGCAATGGCGGGGCGCGGCCGGGCGACGCGCTGATCCTGACCAAGGGGCTCGGCGTCGGCATCTATTCGGCGGCGATCAAGAAGAATGCCTTGCCGGAAGGCTGTTATGCCGAAATGCTGGCCTCGACCACGCTGCTCAACCGCATCGGCGCCGATCTTGCCGACGATCCGCATGTGCATGCACTGACCGATGTCACCGGCTTCGGCATTCTCGGTCACGGGCTGGAGATGGCGCGCGCCTCGGGTCTGCGGCTCGAAGTCGACCTTGCCGCCCTGCCCTTCCTTTCCCAGGCGCAATCGCTGGCGCGCGAAGGCTTCATAACCGGCGCCTCGCAGCGCAACTGGGCGAGCTATGGCGCCGATGTCGACCTGCCGGAGGCCTTGCCGGACTGGCAGAGGCTGCTTCTGGCCGATCCGCAGACCTCCGGTGGGCTTCTGGTTGCCTGTTCGGCTGACAAGGCCGATTCGATTTGCGAGACGATTCGCGGCGCCGGTTATCCGCTGGCTTCAATCGTCGGAAAAGCGTCGGAAGGACCGGCGCGGATCGTCGTACAGGCCTGAACGTGGAACCGGACGGGCTAGGTTTCGTTTTGAACAAACAGCGAAGGAGAAGGCCATGCCGAGGTTGAAGACCGCCCTTGCCGCCGGCGCGATATCCCTTTTTGCCATGGCGCCCATGACACTGGCGCAGACGAAGAGCGTCGACCCGATCACCACCTGCGCCACCCCGTCCGGCAAGGCCGAGCCGGCGACGCCGCCGGACAGGACGAGCTCCGATGGCACCGCTCCCGGCAATGCCGGCTCCACCGGCTGGACGGGCGGCACCGGCGGCGTGCAAATCGGCACCAATCCGCAAGGCGCGACCGAACATTCGCAGACATGGCAACCGCCGACAGCCCGCGGCCTCGACCTGACCATGACGCCGCCGGAAAAGCCCGCCGACAACAAGGCCTGCTGATATAGCTTTCAAGGAATAGACGCCGGCTGGCGGAAGAGAATGGGAGTCGAACCCACCCGAGACAGCCTCGCTGCCCCACCCGGATTTGAAGTCCGGACGCCCCACCGGGGACGACGCTCTTCCTCTGCCTGAAGCGTTCCGCTTTCTCCGAAACGCTCCATCTATTTGTTTTCACGCGTTTCCGGACGCAAAACCGCGTCACACTCTTGCTGGAAATGCTCTAAACACTTTTTCTGGAAATGTCTTCGTCAAACAAGTCCAGCCGATGCGGATTGAGGCGGCGGACATCGCCGCGCCGCAGGGTCACACCCTGCCGATCGAAGAACTCGAGAATTTCGATCGCCACCTTTCTACCGTTGTTGACCCGGTCCCGAAAGAGACCGGCGGCAAATTCTCCCTTTTCCGTGCCGGCCGCGACATCACGGATGATCTCCACCATCTCGGCGGTCGTCTCGCGCATGAAAAAATGATCGTGGCGGAGCTCGTCCACCCGGCCGAGCCGGGCGCAGAGTTTCAGCACGCGGCGGATGGCGCGCTCGTCCTGGCCCAGCATGTCCGCGAAATCGCGCACGCGCGGCGGGCGAAAGCGACCCTCGCCTTCCAGATGCGGCAGCAGCCGGGCAAACAACGCCTCCTCTTGCGAGCTGAGCTTCACCACATGCCCAGGCAGGCGCACGAAGGCGCCTTCCAGCGCCAGATGCCCCACAACCTGCTCCGCCTTCAACGCGGCCAGAAAGGCGGCCGCCGGCAGGCGCGGCGTCACCTGGAGCCGCAGCCGCTCGCGGCCCATGCCCTGCAGATCGGGATTTTCCGCATGGAAAGCGCTCAGCATTTCATGAAATGTTTCGCACAGTGCCGCGCGCTGTCGGCGCGACAGGGCCAGCCGCTCGCCGCCGGCGCGGATGCTCTCGGCATTGCTGGCAGAAATCGCGTTTGCCAGTTCCTCCTCGGAAAGCGCACGGTCGCGGCCGAAGACAATGAGATCGACGACGAACGGCGGGACATCGAGCATTGCGCGCAAGGCATCGGCGGCCTCCGGCCGGGCCATGGCGTCGAGCAGAGCAAGCCGTTCCGTCGTGCGGCGTTTTCGCAGCGGCGCGCGCAGGTCGAGGAAGCGGCCGCCGCCGATGGTGCGTTGGGCGGAGACGTCGCGCAGGATGAAACGGTCGAGGGCGGCGGCGGCGATTGGCCGGTCGAGCACCAGTTGCACCTTGGCCCGGCCGCCTGGGGGCACGGGATGTTCCAGCGGTACGATGCGGACATCCGTTTCCGCGCCGCCGTGATGCAGGCGGGCGGAAAACCATTCGCCGACCGACTTCGATTCGGAAGCGAGAACGGAAAGTTCGGCATCGATGCGCGCCGCCGGCGCATGCAAGGCCGGGTCGATCACCATGTCGCCACGGGCAATCGCCTCCTTGGAAATGCCGTCGCCAACGAGATTGAGGGCGCAGCGCTGGCCGGCGATGCCGCGCTCCGCCTTTTCGTTCTGGGCATGAATGGAACGCACCCGCGCCGGCAGACCGGAAGGGCTGATCGCCACCTGATCGCCGACCGCGACCGAACCGGACAGCACCGTGCCGGTCACCACCGTGCCGGCGCCGGAAAGCGTAAAGCAGCGATCAACCGCCAACCGGAAGCGGCCGCTCGCGCGCGCCGCCCCGATCTCGCGCTCGGCCGCGGCGAGTCGCGCCTTGAGATCATCCATTCCTGCGCCCGTCGCGGCCGAGACGGTGAGAATATCGGCAGCGGCAAGGCCGGTCGGGGCCAGAAGGGCGTGGATTTCGAGGCGCAAGGCTTCCAGCCGGGCGGCATCGGCCAGATCGGATTTGGTGATGGCGACAAGGCCGCGGCGGAGGCCGAGCAGGTCGAGGATGGCCAGATGCTCGCGGGTCTGCGGCATGATGCCGTCATCTGCGGCGACCACCAGCAGCGCGAAATCGATGCCGCCGGCACCGACCACCATCGTATGAATGAAACGTTCGTGGCCGGGCACGTCGATAAAGCCGGTCACCGTTTCGGCGAGACGCACATAGGCGAAGCCGAGATCGATGGTGATGCCGCGCGCCTTTTCCTCCTTCAGGCGGTCGGTGTCGACGCCGGTCAAGGCCTTCACCAGCGTCGTCTTGCCATGGTCGATATGGCCGGCGGTTCCGACGATCATGATGGGGCGAAGCCGCTGGAAAGACTGTCAAGGAAGCCCGCTTCGTCCGACAGGCAGCGCAGGTCGAGGATAAAAGCGCCATCGCCGATGCGTCCGAGGATGGGGCGCGGCAGGAGGCGCAGCCTAGCCGCCAGCGTCTCCAGCGCACCGCCGCTCGCGCCGGTGATTCTCAGGCCGGCGCTCGGGATCGTATCGACCGGAAGCGCGCCGGAGCCGATCTGGCTGGCGCAGGCGCAGGTATCGACCGCATAACCCAGCGGCGCGAGCAGCGCGGCAAGCGCAGGCGCCAGCCGCTCGGCCTGCTGGCGGATATCCGCCTCCTTGCGGGATAGCAGGCGGAATGTCGGCAGGCGCTCGGCCAGCCGGTCGGGATCGCGATAAAGTTTCAGCGTCGCCTCCAGTGCGGCGATGCGGATCTTGTCGACGCGCAGCGCCCGTTTCAGCGGGTTGCGGTTGATTTCAGCAATTAAATCCTTGCGGCCGACGATGAAGCCGGCCTGCGGCCCACCGAGCAGCTTGTCGCCGGAAAAGGTGACGAGACCGGCGCCCTCCGCCACCGCCTCGCGCACCGTCGGCTCGCGTTTCAGGCCGAAGCGGGAGAGATCGATCAGCGTGCCCGAGCCAAGATCGTTGACCAGCGCCACGCCGGCCTCTTTCGCAATATCGGCCAGTTCCGCGCCCGGCACGTCGGCAGTAAAGCCTTCGATGCGGTAGTTCGACGTATGAACCTTGAGGATCAGCGCCGTTTCCGGACGCAGCGCACCGCGATAATCTTTCGGATGGGTGCGGTTGGTGGTGCCGACTTCGACGAGGCGCACGCCGGCGCGCTCCATGATATCCGGCATGCGGAAGGCGCCGCCGATCTCGATCAGCTCGCCGCGCGAGACGATGGCCTCGCGGCCGGCGCCGACCGCATTCAGGGCGATCAGCACGGCAGCGGCATTGTTGTTGACGATCGTCGCGTCTTCAGCGCCGGTCAGTTCGCAGAGCAGGCCGCGCAGATGGCTGTCGCGCTCGCCGCGCCGGCCGCTGTCGAGATCGAATTCCAGCGCCGCCGCCTCCCGCATGGCATCGACGGCGGCGGCAATCGCCTCCTCCGCCAGCAGCGCGGCCGAGATTGGTGTGCAGCACCGTGCCCGTGAGATTGAACAACGGCCGAAGATTGGAGCGGTCGCGATGTTCCAGCCGCGCCAGAAGCGCGGCGAAAATGCCCGCCTCGTCCGGCGGCGTCCCGCCGGTCCGCATCGCCTCGCGGATATCTTGAAGCGTGGCGCGCAATTCCTCGGTCACCAGTGTGCGGCCGTAACGGTCGAGAAGCGGCGCCAGCAGCTGCGATTTCAACAGGCGGTCGATGGAAGGCAGTGCGCGAAAATCGGCGGGGGCATCCATGGGCTCAATATCCGATCAGGAATGGATCGAAGCCAGCCCGCCGATACTCCGTCTCGCGCATCAGCAGATCGAGGCCGAGGCTGGCGACGTCGTCGGCGACGATATCGAGCGAAGGATTGCGGTTCTGGTAGAGGATTTTCGTCCAGCTTTGGCAGCCGTCGCAGATTTCCGCCTTGATCGACGCCTCCTCCGCCTCGACGGCGCGATAGCCGATACCCTTGGTCGAGCCGCAGGCGAGGCATTTAACCCGCACCTCGTTCCAGCGTGTGGCGCAGCAGGAACAGACGGCGTAACGCGCCCCTTCCGCCCCATGCACGCCAACGACCAGCGAGCCGACCGGCCGGCCGCCGCAGGCGGGGCAGACGCCGACGCCGACCGGCACGAGGCGGGATGCCTCCAGCATCGCAGCAAGGCGTGCGGCATGGACCTGCACCGCCGCCGCCACGAACAGATGATGGGCAACGCTATCAGGCGGGATGGTGTCGGAGAGCACGTTTTCCAGCATCCACCCGCGCGTGTCGGTATCCGTGCCGATGACCGCCTCCAGCGCCTCGCGGGCCTGTTGCGGCATGTCGACGGTTCTTGCCGATGTCAGGAAAGCCTCCAGCGTCTCGCGGCAGGCGGCCTGCCCAGCCAGCATCAGCCGGTCGATGGGCGGCATGGCGGCGGCGCGCGCCCGTTCCACCTGTTCGGCATCGAGCGGCGGCACCGGAGGAAGACTGTTCGAAAGAGTGGCCTGCAGGCGGGAAAGATCGGCGAGAAAATGCAGGTAGGACGCCAGCCGGCTGGTTTCCGCAAGCCCCTCGAACCGTCTGGCGCGATCCTCGAAAAGCTGCGGCAGGCGGGGGAGCACCGCAAACGGCGCCTTGGAGATACCGCCGATCACGGAAGGATCGGGCTGAAGCGTGGAGGACGTGTTCATTTCACCTCCGGGCCGACCGGCCACGGGTTTCAAGGAATTTATTCTGCCGGATCGATCCGGCCGCGTCCAGCCAGCTCTTTCAGCCATTTGCGATGATGCCGCCAGGCCCAGCCGCCGGTCACCGTGCCGCGCGTCATGGCGCTCAGCGTGCCGCGCGTCCAGATCGCTGCGTAGACATGCAGGATGAACAGCATGATGATCAGCACAGCCGAAACAGAATGCACGAGAACGGCGATGCGGCGAAGCAGGATCGGCGTCGATTCGCCGAAATACTGGTCCCAGATCATCAATCCGCTGCCGATCAGCACGATGATGAAGAAGGCCATGCCCCAGAAGATGAATTTCTGGCCGGCATTGTATTTGCCGATCTCCGGCAGCTTTTCCTCATGCCCGGCGACGACGTCGTTTATCTGCGACACCCATTGCACATCGACGCGATTGGGCAGGTTCGCCCGCCAGAGCTGCGCGAACAGGATGAAGAAGCTGACGAACAGCACGACGCCGATCCAGGGATGCAGCATGCGCGTATTCTGCCCGCCGCCGAACAGACCCGTCAGGAAGAACAGCGAGGGATGGAACAAAGCGAGCCCCGACAGGAGCAACAGGATCAGGCAAGTGGCCGTGATCCAGTGGTTGATCCGCTTGGCCGGGCCGTAGCGGTTCACCGTCACCGGCGGGCCGCGGTGGATCGCATCGCCGGGCAGCACATCCTTGGAGATGGACATCAGGCGTCCTCCTTCCGGCCTTTCGCCGCATCGACCAGCTTTTCGGCGTTTTCCTCGTCTTCCGGCTGCACCCTGTTGGCCTTGCCGAAGATGCCGTGCAGAACCGCGCCGGCGGCGGCAACGCCCATGGCGGCGAGGCCGACATATTTGGTGACGCCCTTCCAGGCCTGGACGATGCCGGAAATCTTCGGATCGTCCGGCAGGTTGGCGTAGATATGCGGCTTGTCGGCGTGGTGCAGCACATACATGACATGCGTGCCGCCGACGCCCGGCGGATCGTAAAGCCCGGCATTCTCATAGCCGCGCGATTTCAGGTCGGTGATGCGCTCCTCGGCATGGCTCTTCATGTCCTCCTTGGTACCGAAGACGATAGCCTGCGTCGGGCAGGCCTTGGCGCAGGCCGGCCCCTGGCCGACGGCGACGCGATCCGAACAGAGCGTGCATTTATAGGCGCGGTGATCGACCTTGGAGATGCGCGGAATGTTGAACGGACAGCCCTTCACGCAATAGCCGCAGCCTATGCAGTTCTCATGGATGAAATCGACGATGCCGTTCGAATATTGCACAATGGCGCCGGGCGCCGGGCAGGCCTTGAGGCAGCCGGGATCGGCGCAATGCATGCAGCCGTCCTTGCGGATCAGCCATTCGAGATTGTCGTTCTCGGGGTTGATCCACTCGGTAAAGCGCATCAGCGTGAACATGTTTTCGGTGAGGTCATGCGGGTTGTCATAAACCCCGACATTTTCCTCGATCTCAGGATGGGTATCGTTCCATTCGACGCAGGCCGACTGGCAGGCCTTGCAGCCGATGCATTTGGAGACGTCGATCAACTTGGCGACCGGGGTGAGCTGCCGCTCCGGCGGCGGCAGGTCCGCGGTCGCCGAACGCCGCACCAGATCGCGCGGCGTCAGGTTGGTTTCCATCGGCTGCACGGGGGGATTGCTGACGGCGGTGCGCGGACTGTCCATCATGCGATACCCTCCTGCGGCGGCGTCGTGGGCTCGATATTGACCAGAAATGCCTTGGATTCCGGCGTCTCGATATTGGCGTCACCGACGAAGGGCACCAGCGAATTCGGCCCGAAGCCCTTCTTCGCCGCGCCGGTGAAACCCCAATGCAGGGGAATGCCGACGACATGCACGGTCTTGCCGTCGCAGATCAGCGGCCGGATGCGCTTGGTAACCAGCGCCTTGGCCTTCACCGAACCGCGTTTCGACCAGACGCGGACCCAGCCGCCCTTTTCGATGCCCTTTTCCTTGGCCAGTTCCTCGGAGATTTCAACGAAGAATTCCGGTTGCAGCGCCGCATTCACGCGGTTGTGCTTGGTCCAGAAGTGGAAATGCTCGGTGAGGCGATAGGACGTCGCCGCATAGGGGAACTCGTCCGACTGGCCGAGCTGCGCGGCATCCGTCTGGAAGACGCGCGCCACCGGATTGCCGCGCATCTTCGGATTGAAGACATTGGCGACCGGCGATTCGAATGGCTCCATATGCGCCGGGAACGGCCCGTCGCGCATCAGCCCGCGCGTAAATAGCCGCGCTGTGCCCTCCTGGTTCATGATGAACGGGCCGACGTCCTCCGGCTTGGCGTTCGGCGCGATATCCGGTACGTCGTAGCCCGACCATTTCGTGCCGTCCCATTCGATGATTTTTCGCGTGGGATCCCAGGCCTTGCCCTGCAGGTCGCAGGAGGCGCGGTTGTAGAGTGTGCGCCGGTTCAGCGGCCAGGCGAAGGTCCAGCCGAGATAGGCGCCGGTCTCGTCGGGATCGTGGTTGTCGCGGCGGGCCATGTTGTTGCCCTGCTCATTGAAGCAGCCGGAATAGATCCAGCAGCCCGACATGGTCGAGCCGTCGTCGCGCAGTTGCGAGAAGTTCAGCACCTGCTTGCCGGCCGGCACCAGCATCTTGGTCGGATCGGCGGGATCCATGAGGTCGGTCAGCGCCCGGCCGTTGATTTCCTTGGCCAGTTCCTCCGGCGTCGGCTCGTTGGGATCGGCGTAATCCCAGGAAAGGTTGACCACCGGATCGGGGAAGGCGCCGCCTTCCTTGCGATAGAGATCGCGCAGCCGCAGGAAGATCTGGGCGATGATCCAGGTGTCGTGCTTGGCCTCGCCCGGCGGCGTGCCGCCGGCCCAGTGCCATTGCAGCCAGCGGCCGGAATTGGTGAGCGAGCCCTCCTCCTCCGCGAAGCAGGTGGTGGGAAGCTGGAACACTTCCGTCTGGATCGCGGCCGTATCCACCGGGTTGAAATCGCCGTGATTTTCCCAGAAGCGCGCGGTTTCCGTCTCCAGCGGGTCCATGGTGACCAGCCATTTGAGATTCGACAGGGCCTTGGTGTTCTTGTCCCTGTTCGGGAAGGCCAGGATCGGGTTGAAACCCTGGCAGATATAGCCGTTGACCTTGCCGTCATACATCAGCTCGAACATACGCAGGACGTCATAGGAGGGCACATCGAGCTTGGAGAGGTAGTTGAAGGCCCAGTCGTTGTCGGCGCGGGCGAAATCGCCCCACATGGCCTTCTGGAAGGAGACCATGAACTTCTTGTAGTTTTGCCAGTAGCTGGTCTGGCCCGGCCGCAGCGGCTTGAACAGCCGCGTCGACATATAGGTCTCGAACGTCTCGTCCTTCTCGCTCGGCATGGTCAGATAGCCGGTGAGCAGGTGCGACATCAGCCCGAGATCGGTCAGCCCCTGAATGTTGGAATGGCCGCGCAACGCATTCATGCCGCCGCCGCGCACGCCGATATTGCCGAGGATGAGCTGCAGCATCGCCATGGCGCGGATGTTCTGCGAGCCGCTGGAATGCTGGGTCCAGCCGAGCGCATACATCGAGGTCATGGTTTTCGTCGGCGTCGAGCATTCCGAGATCATCTCGGCCACCTTCAGGAATTTCTCCTTCGGCGTGCCGCAGATGCGCTCGACCATCTCGGGCGTATAAGGCGCCAGATGCTCCTTCAGCAAGTTCCAGACGCAGCGCGGATGAGCAAGCGTCGGATCGGTGGTGACGAACCCGTCCTCGCCCAGCACATAATCCCAGCTCGATTTGTCATAGTCGCGCTTTTCGGGGTCGTAGCCGGTGAACAGCCCGTCCTTGTAGGCAAAACCGTCCTTGACGATGTAGGAGGCGTTGGTGAACGCCTTCATGTACTCCCACTGCACCTTGCCGTTGTCGATGCAATATTTCATCACCCCGTTGAGGAAGGCGATGTCCGTTCCTTGGCGGATCGGCGCGTAATAATCCGAAACCGAGGCCGTGCGGGTATAGCGCGGATCGACGACGATCAGCTTGGCGCCGCGATGGGCCTTGGCTTCCGTCACCCATTTGAAGCCGCAGGGGTGCGCTTCCGCCGCATTGCCGCCCATGACGACGACGAGGTCGGTGTTCTTGATATCGGTCCAGGCGTTGGTCATCGCGCCACGGCCAAATGTTGGGCCCAAACTGGACACCGTAGGGCCGTGTCAGACGCGTGCCTGATTATCGAAACCGACTATTCCCAGGCTCTTGGCGAATTTGAAGGTCGCCCAGGCCGTTTCGTTGGTGGTGGCGGAGGCGGCGAGCATGCCGACCGTCGACCAGCGGTTTACCGCAATGCCCTTGGCATTGGCGGCGACGAAATTGGCGTCGCGGTCGTCCTTCATCCGCCGCGCGATGCTATCGAGGGCCTCGTCCCAGGAGATGCGCTCGAATTTATCGGCCCCGGGCTTGCGATGCATGGGATATTTCAGGCGGGTCGGCGATTTGACGAAATCCTTGAGCGCCGCCCCCTTGGGACAGAGCGTCCCACGATTGGTGGGGTGATCGACATCGCCCTCGATATGGACGATATCGGCCGTCTCGCCTTTGCGAAGGTCGCCCTTCGAATAGATGATGATTCCGCAGGCGACGGAACAATAGGGGCAGGTGTTGCGGGTTTCGGTCGTGGTGGTGAGCTTGAAAGGCCGGACATGCGCCGCTTCCGCAGCCTCCGCTTCTCCAAACCCCATCGCACCGAGCGACGTTGCCGCGACCCCTGCTCCCGCCAGCTTCAGAAAGCTGCGCCGGGAGAGATCCACGTTCATTGACGGTCTCCGTTAAACCAAGCCGTGCGACTAAGTTTAGGACTCAAGTCCTATAAGTCAAGCATGAAAGGCTTGGGGAAGCCGTTGCTTACCTCACTGAAGAGGGACGATATCCGCCGCCGCGCCCAGTTCCCGACGGGCGAGATCGACGACGCTGGCCTGATGGGTGAAGACGATGGTCTGGAAGCGTTCGCCGGTGGCCGCAAGCGTCTTCAGACCGAGTGCGACACGCTCGTCATCAAAGGTCTGGAAGATGTCGTCGACGATGAGCGGCGCCGGTTCGTTGCGGGTGGCGTAATCCTCCAGGAAGGCGAGGCGCAGCGCCAGGAAAAGCTGGTCGCCCGTGCCTTCGCTCAAACCCTCCAGCGGCACACGCTCGCCACCCTGACGCTCGACCATCAGCCGCAATTCGTCGCGCTCGTCATATTCCTGCAAAAGCCGGGCGAAACGCCCGCCGGTCAGCGCCGAAAAATGCTCGCCGGCGCGCTGCATCACCGGATCGGCATGGCGCTCGCGATAGGCTTCCATCGATTTCGCCAGCATCGACGAGGCGAGCTTCAGCACCACCCATTGCCGCGCGAGGTCGCGGGCCTCTTCCTGGGCCGCCTGCTTTTCGAAGACCGCATGCTCGGCGCTGGCGCCGGTTTCCAGCGCTTCGCGCTCGCGCTCGTTCTGGCTGCGGCGGGCGACGAGTTCGCCATGCTTTTCGAACTGGCGATTTTCCTCTTCCTCCAGAGCCTCGATCTCCAGCCCGGCGGCGACGGGATCGAAACCGGAAAGCAGGGCGCGCAATTCGGCTTCGCCCCGGCCTTCCGCCTGTGCATCGAGGCGCAAGCGGCGTTCCTGAAGGCGCTCCAGATGGCGGGCGCGTTCGGAGAGACGCGGCAGCGCGGCGTCGAGATCGCCTGACGGCAAAGCTTTGGCCAGTTCCTCGATGCGGCTCTCGGCCTCGTGCATCGCCGTCTCGGCCCGCTGATGCCGGGCGCGGGCCTCGCTCAGATTTTCGTCCAGTGCCTGCTTTTTCTGATGAGCCGTGCGGGCGGCAATTGCCTTTTCATGGACCAGGCTGATCGCGGCATCGGCGGCGAGCGTCGCGAGCGACGGATCGACCGTGCCGATGACGGCCGCGACACGCTTTTCATAAGAGCCATTGTCCCGCTGCATGCCGGCGACGCGGCGGCGGCGGTTTTCGCGCTCCAGCAGCAGTTCGGGCACGGCGCGCCAGGCCTCCAGCGCAGCGAGCGCCATATCGATTTCCGCTTGCGGCGATTCGCCCTGCCATTCCAACCGCAGGCCGACAACCGAGCAGGCAGCGGAAAAATGCTCGCGCCAATCCTCGCTCTGCGCGAACAGTTCCGATTGCCGCATTTCGAGATCGGATACGCGGCGCTGCGCCGCCCGGCGTTCGCCATCGCGGCTGCGGCTTTCCGCCCAACGTTCGCCAAGGGCGGTTATCTGGCGCTGGATCGCCTGTGCCAGCGCCGTGACCGGCAGCCCCTGCCCCTCGACGCCGATCGCATCGGCAATGCCCTGCAGGACGGGTGCAATACGCTCCGCCCCACGGGCAACGATGGCGATCTGGTCTTCCATCACCGATATCGCCGCCTGTTGGCGGAAAAGCTCATCGACGCCACGGCGCCAGTCGAGCATGGCTTCGACCGTCAGCGGCACGATGCCTGCATCGGCGAACTGGGCCTCGAAATCCGCGCGGCATTGTCCGGCCTGCGCTTCCGCCGCATCAAGAGCGGCACGGGCTTCCTCACTCTGGCGCTCGATGCGCGACAGGCGCAGCCGCGCCTCCGCATGGCGCGAGAGACGGTCAGCATTGGCCTCGGCGGTGTCGGCCAGACGATCCGCATAGGCGATCAGGTCGGCGACGACGGCGCGGTCCTCGTCGGTGGATTTTGGGCCGAGAGCGGCGAATTGCCGGTCGCGGCGGACACGCAGCGCCAGGATGTCGTCGCGGGTGACGACCGCGCCTTCCGCGTCGTCCAGCGTCTCCTCGATCTCAGCCGCTTCCGTGGCCAGCGTTGTCAGGCGCGTGGCGGCGGCGCGGCGCTCGGCCTCGATTTTCTCCTGCCGCTGACCGAAACGGGAGATGAACGCAAGTTCCGGCAGCGGGCGGGCAAGCAGGCGCTCGACATCATCGACAGCGGGTTTCAGGCGGCGGCCGGACAGGGCCAGCGCCTCGCGCGCCCGCTCCACCTGCACATAGAGGCCATCGAGACGGGCCAGCGCCGCCAGTTCGTCGGAGAGCGCGGCCAAACGTTCGGCATAGGGTTTCGGGTCGATCAGCCGGCCGAGATCGCCGGCCTCGTCAAGCGCCGCCAGCCGTTCCTGCTCGGCGGCCTGTTGCCGGGCGAGATCGGCGGTGGCGCGGGCGAGCGACTGGCCGCTATCGGCAAGGCGCTTCAGGCGGGCGAGATCGGCATCGGAGGGCTGGCGCGATTCCAGTTCCTCGGCATCGCCGAGCCCGAGCCGGCGGGCGAGATGCGACAGGTTGGCGTCATAGGTCGCGACCTCGCGCTCTATGGCCGGCAGGTCGCGCCGGGCCTTGGTATACCCGCCCGTATCGGCAAACAGGGTGGTGATCTCGGCGGCAACGGCGAGAAGCCCGGCATCGACTTCGATGCCGCCGCTCTCCGTCGAGAGGCGTTCTACGGTCTCAGCCTCGCGGCGCAAGCTGTCGGTCGCGGTGCGGCGCTGATCCAGCGCCTGGGTCAGCGCTTCGGCAAAACCGGCGGGCAGGCCGTCGAGATCGGAGAAGGCGGCAAGCGCCGCCGTCTCGCGGTCGATTTCCTGCACCAGCGGCTGCAGTTTCTTCAGGCCGCGAAGCTGCTCCAGCCTGGCTCGGCTCTTGCGGCGTTCTTCCTGAAGGCTAGCGAGTTGAGCTTCCAGCTCACCGGCTTCGCCGACCAGCTTCTTCCAGTCCGAAGAGCGCAGTTCGAGCTGGCTTTCGCTGTGGCGAGCGTTGTCGTAACGCTCCACCGCCTGGAAGAAGCTGTGCTCCTGCTTCTTGCGCGGGCCGAAAATCGTCGCCGCCTCGTCGTCCAGCGATTGCCGCAGCTTTCGCAGGCCCATCAGGCCGGAAGCAGCGGAAAACAGCAGCGTGCCGATCTCGCCGCCGCTTTCGAGCATGGCGCGGCCGCCTTCGCGCAGATCATGGGAATCGAGGCCGAAGGCACGCTTGAAAATCTCGCGGTTGAGCGAGCCGAGGAAGGGCACCAGCGCATCCTCGCGCAGCGCCGTTTCCTTGTCGTCATCGGCGAGCAGCGTGTTTTTGGTGCCGCGGCGGCGGCGGAACCGCAGCGTCTCGCCGTTGCGCGCGGCAATCGCCGCGCCGATGCGCAATTGCGCCGGATCGTGCAGGAAGCTGTAGTGCGCCGTGGCGCGCGGATAGCCGAACAGCAGGTCGCCGATAGCCGACAATGCCGAGGATTTGCCGGCCTCGTTGGGGCCATAGACGATATGCAGGCTGGCCGCCGGATTAAACTGCAGCATCCTGTCGGTCAGTGCGCCGTAGCGCAGGAGGTCGAGACAGTCGAAACGCATATCAGGCGCCCTCCCCATTCGCACGCGCCTGCAGCAGCGCGCGGGCCTCGCTCAGCAGGTCCGCAAGTTCGGTTTCGAGCGGATTGTCGCCCGCGCCCGCGCCGCCCGGCATTTTTTGCGCGATATCGCGGATGAAGGCGGCGATATCCTCGGCCAGTTCGCCCGCGCCGCTTTCGACCAGCAGCGCCGACAGGTCGAGCGCATCGCCCGCGCCGGCTTGCGGCAGCGTCAGCGGCTCGATGCGCAGGTCGAGCTTTTCCAGCCAGATATCCTGATGGCAGCGATGGGCGGCGGCCTGCGCCTCGTCGCGCAGATCCTGCCGGCGCGAAACGAGATGGGCGTGGTGGCGGCTTTTGCCTGTCAGGCGCAGCCGGAGCGCCAGCGGGCGATCCTCCATCCCATCGGCAAGGCCGGCGGCCTCCGCCTCGATACGCCGAACGACCGCGGACATATCGTCGTCGCCGTCGAGCGTGACTGTGAGTTCAGCAAAACGCGCCTCGTCGACGATCATCCGTTCATAGCGGATACGTCCCTCATCTACCGTCACCAGGACCGCGCCCTTGGAGCCGCGCTCGCGGATGCTGCGGCCCTGCAGGTTGCCGGGGAATATAATCAGCGGATCCGTGGCCACCACTTCGTAATCATGGACATGGCCGAGTGCCCAATAATCGTAGCCGCGCGAGCGCAAATCATCGACGGAGCACGGGGCGTAGGGTGCGTGCGGCTCGCGGCCGGTGAGCGAGGTGTGCAACACGCCGATATTGAACCAGCCGGCGACCGGCTTCGGATAGGTCAGCGCCAGATTGTCATTGGCAGAGCGCTGGGCGAAACCCTGGCCGTGCAGCGCCACCTTCAGCGCTTCCAGCAAAAAGGTCTGCGGGCGTTGTGTGGAAAATTCGTGGACATTTCCCGGCAGGGTGATGGTGCGGGTGATCACGCTTTCGGCGTCGTGATTGCCGCGCAACAGGTAGACGGGAATGTTTTCCCGCTCCAGCCGCGCCATTTCGCGATTGAAGAACAGGCCGATCTTGTTGTCCTTCCAGTCGCCGTCATAGACGTCGCCGGCGATCAGGAAGAAATCGACGCGGGCTGCGATCGCCTGGGTCACCAGATTGCTGAAGGCCTTGCGGCTGGCCTCGACGAACAAAGCGGCGATGCCGGCATCCTTCAGCGTCAGGCCCTGGAACGGGCTTCCCAGATGCAGGTCGGCGGCATGGACGAATCGAAATGAAGTCATCGGCTTCCTGACACAAGATAGATCCTTCATTTAGGAAATATCCGCCGCGATTGATACCGCCTTCGGCTTCTGTCCTATGGGATTTTGCCTCTGCGCATGGCATAGCGGTTCATTACCCCAAGCAACGGATGGAGATTTCCATGAGACAGCACGCATTCGGCCGCCTGCCCTTCACCGTCAGCGACATCGGCTTCGGCGCCTGGCAGATCGGCGGCTCCTGGGGCGATGTCAGCGAGGCGGATGGCCGCGCCGCCCTCAACGCCGCGCTCGACGCCGGCATCACCTTCGTCGACACCGCCGACGTCTATGGCGACGGCCGCTCGGAAAGGATCATCGCCGACGTGCTGGCCGCGCGCGGCGGCGACCGCCCGATGGTGGCGACCAAAGCCGGGCGGCGTCTGAACCCGCATGTCGCCGACGGCTACACCAGGGCCAATCTCGAAGCCTTCATCGATCGCAGCCTTGCCAATCTCAGGGTCGACAGCCTCGACCTCGTGCAGCTTCATTGCCCACCGACCGAGGTGCTTTACCGGCAGGAGGTGTTTTCCGCTCTCGACGACTTCCAGAAAACGGGCAAGATCAGGGGCTACGGCGTCAGCGTCGAGAAGGTCGAGGAAGCGCTCAAGGCGATCGAATTCCCCGGCGTCGCCAGCATCCAGATCATCTACAACATCTTCCGCCAGCGCCCGGCCGACCTGTTCTTCCACGAAGCGAAACGCAGGAACATCGCCGTCATCGCTCGCGTGCCGCTGGCCAGCGGGCTGCTCTCCGGCAAGATCACCGGCGAAACCGCCTTCGCCGCCGACGACCATCGCAACTTCAACCGCAACGGCGAAGCCTTCGATGTCGGCGAGACCTTCGCAGGCGTGCCATTCGAGGTCGGGCTGCTGGCCGTCGAAGAGGTGCGCAAGCTGGTGCCGGCAGGTGCCGGCATGGCGGCCTTCGCGCTGCGCTGGATTCTGATGAACGAGGCGGTCACCGTCGTCATTCCCGGTGCTCGCAATGCCGAACAGGCGAAGGCGAACGCGGCGGCCAGCGATCTCGCGCCATTGTCGGCCGACGTCATGGCGGCAACGCGCGACATTTACGACCGCCTGATCGCGCCGCATGTTCATCAGCGATGGTAAAGCCGGCATGGACTGAAAATGGAAAGGCCGGGCGACAACCCGGCCTTTTTTGATGTCCGCCAACCGCAATCCCCGATCAGTTGATACCTTCGAGGTCGACCGCGAAGAACAGGGTCTCGCCGGAGGAATCGTCGACGCCGTCATTGTCGGTCACGGCGTAAGCCTTGCCGGCCTTGTCGAAGGCGAAGCCTTCAAGCTTGTCGAGGACATAGCCGTTGGTGGCGGCCTTCAGGTCGGGGATGAAGTCGTGGACTTCTTCCTTGTTCACGACCGGCAGTTCGCCGCCGATCTTGCCCGGCTTTAGGTTGGCGATGGCGACGCGGTAGAGTTTCTTGATCCTGGCGGCATCGCCGATCTGGTTGTCGCGCTCGATGATGTAGACGTAATCGCCATGGGCGGTGATTTCGGAAAGGCCGACCCAGCCCTTGTCCGCCTTGTCGAGCGGGTAGCGCACGGCACCCCATTCCTTGCTCTCCGGCTTGTAGGAAACGAGCTTGACGAAACCCTTCTCGTCCGTGCCCCATTCGCGCTGCACCGCCATCCACAGTGTCTGCTCTGCGCCCGAACCGATGCTGGTGATGCCTTCGAAGCCGAAGCGCGTCTCGCCCTGCAGCAGTTCTGCCGGCAGCGCGATCTCCTTCTTGATCTCGCCCTTTTCGTTCACATTGTAGAGCGCATGCGGCACCAGCTTGGCGCTATCGCCCTCGGAGGCCAGCCAGAAGCCGCCCTTGCCGTCAAGCGTGATGCCTTCGAGGTCGAGCTTCTGGGCCGGCTGTCCTTCGCGCTTGACGACCAGCGCCCTGGTGATTTCCGCCGGCTTCTTCGTGGCGTCGATGGTGTAGATGGTCGGCTGCATCGAATAGAAGGAATCGGAGACGGCATAGAACGTGCCGTCCTTCTCCGCATCGCCCACGAGGCCGGACAGGGCGCCCCAGCCGATCGGCGCATCGTCGACCATGGCCGATTGCAGCGTCGGATAGGCTTTTTCGCCCTCGGCATATTCGTAGAGCATCACATGGGCGCCGGCGCCGCCGTCTTCGCGCAGGTCGGCCTCATTGGCAGTGACCAGCAGGCTGCGGCCGGGAATGGCGACCGCGCCTTCCGGCGAAATGCCGGACGGCAGGATCTGCATCAGTTCCGGCGCGCCACCCGTATCCTTGAAGACGCCGACGACCGAGGCGCGCTCGGCCAGAACGAAAAAGTAGGGCTGCCCGCCGAAGGTCGCGGCTTCCAGACCCTCCGGCTCGATGCCCTTGGCCTTGGAGCGCTTTTCCGGATAGTGGCCGAGACGGGCGACTTCGTGCTCGAAGCTGCTGCCGGCTTCGTAGAGGATCTTGCCGGTGGTATCGAAAATGGTGAAGCCGCGCGAGCCGCCCTCGTAGTCGCCTTCATTGGCGACGACGAGGCGGTCATTGCCGAGCCACTTGACGGCATCGGGTTCGCGCTTGCGGGCGTCCTGCTTGTCGGTAAACTTCAGCGCGCCGTTCGACTTGCTGTCGATGCCCTGGAGGTCGACGGTGCCAGCGGAGAAATGGCTTCTCACCGTGCCGGTCTTGCCGTCGATGATGACGATATGATTGTTTTCCTGAAGGGTGAGCGCGATCTCGCCCTTGTCGTTGATGGCGACGAATTCGGGCTCGGGATCCTCAGGCGCGATCTCTGCCAGGCCGGTCACGGCCACATGCCGGATCGAGCCGCAATCGGCAACGCCGTCCTTGAGGTCGACGATGACGAGATCGCCGGCCGGCATCTGCGGCAGCTTGCCGTCGTTCAGCTCTTCGTCGCGCTCGTTTTCGATGGCGATGGCGGCAAAGGTCTTGTCATGGGAGAGCGCGATCGAATCCGGCTGGCCGCCGAGGTCACAGCTCGCCTCTTCCTTCTTCGTTGCGATGTCGACCACCGACAGCTTGCCGGAGGGCTTCTGCTTGCTTTCCGAGGTGTTGACGGCGACCAGCGCCTTGGCGCCGGCAACGGCGACCGACGTCGGCTCGCCACCCATCTTCAGGGCGCCGAGCGGCTTAGGCGCATGTGGATCGGTGATGTCGACGAAACCGATGGCGCCATAGGGGCTGTCGGAATAGATGAGTTCCATGCCGTCTTCGGTCGCAGTGATGATTTCGGCCGAGGTCCTGGTCGCCTTGTCGGCGTCCTTGGGCAGGTTGTCTGCAACGGCAAAGGCAGCAATACGATTGAAAACCTGTTCGGCCTGCGCGGGAATTGCCGCCGAGGCCAAAAGAGCGGTCGTCAGGGCCACGCGGGAAAATCGGATCGTCATGAGGAAACCCCCTGTTTCCGGTCAAAAGATACGAGAGGGCTTTTGCGGCATCGACATGACAGCGGCATGACGGCCGAACGGTCTCGCCCATCAAAAAGCCCGGCAGGGCCGGGCTTATGAGAGTGCCAAAGCGCGTCACGATCTTTCAGATTCGCTCCTGCGCTTCAGGTCTTTGATTTTCGCATGTCAGCTATTGACGGCATCCTTCAGGCCCTTGCCAGGGGTGAACTTGGGCACGTTGCGCGCGGGGATGTCGACCTCGGCGCCGGTCGAGGGATTGCGGCCCTTCGACGCCTCGCGGTGGCTGACCGAGAAATTGCCGAAGCCGGCCAGGCGCACGTCGCCGCCCTTCTTCAGCTCCGCTTCCACCGCTTCGAAGACGGCATCGATGGCGGACGCAGCATCGGTTTTCGTCAGGCCGGACTTTTCGGCAACGGCAGCGACCAGTTCACTCTTGTTCATGTTTCCACCCTTTCCATGATTTGAAACGATCCGGCTTGGCCGGCGCCATGCACCAGACCTCGCCTTTGCAAACTCTTTCCTTGACGGCACGATTCGGAGTCCCGCCACACGGCCAAGCACAAGCCCGGCAAAAATGTCAAAAACAAGCAAAAGCCGCGGAATTCTCGTCATCCGGGCATCTCAGGTGGATAAAGTGGCGCATTGATCCGGGTTTTCAACATGCGAAAGGCCGGCAATTGCCGGCCTTTCGTGATTTCCTGTCCTGAAACCTCTGCGCGAGGCAGGGATCAATGGGCGATAAGCTGACCGTCGTCGACACCTTCGACCGACGTCACGACCGACGTCTCGACCACGCCATCCCATTCGATCGGCTCGGGCATGCGAAGCAGCGCATGACGCAGCACCTCGCCCATGCGTGACACGGGCACGATTTCCAGGCTGTTCTTCACATTGTCCGGAATGTCGGCCAAATCCTTGGCGTTCTCTTCCGGAATCAGCACCTTCTTGATGCCGCCGCGCAGGGCCGCGAGCAGCTTTTCCTTCAGGCCGCCGATCGGCAGAACACGACCGCGCAACGTGATCTCACCGGTCATCGCCACATCCTTGGAAATCGGGATGCCGGTCATGATCGAGACGATGGCGGTGGCCATGGCGACACCGGCGGACGGGCCGTCCTTCGGGGTCGCGCCTTCGGGAACGTGAACGTGGATGTCGCTCTTGTCGAAACGCGGCGGCTCGATGCCGAAATCCACCGCGCGCGAGCGGACGTAGGACGCGGCCGCCGAGATCGATTCCTTCATCACGTCCTTCAGGTTGCCGGTCACCGTCATGCGGCCCTTGCCGGGCATCATGACGCCTTCGATCGTCAGCAATTCGCCGCCGACTTCAGTCCAGGCAAGACCCGTGACCACGCCGACCTGATCCTCACGCTCGGCTTCGCCGTGGCGGAAGCGCGGCACACCCAGGTAGTCATGGATGTTGGCGGCGGTCACCTCGACCGAGATCGCCTTGCCCTTGATGATTTCCGTCACCGCCTTGCGGGCCAGCTTCATCAGCTCGCGCTCGAAGTTACGCACACCCGCTTCGCGGGTATACTGCTGGATGACCGCCAGGAGCGCATCGTCGCTGACCGAGAATTCGTGCGGTTGCAGCGCATGTTCCTTGATGGCCTTGGGCAGCAGGTGCCGCTTGGCGATTTCACGCTTCTCGTCTTCCGTATAACCGGCGATGCGGATGACTTCCATACGGTCCATCAGCGGCGCGGGGATGTTCAGCGTGTTCGCCGTCGTCACGAACATCACGTCCGAAAGGTCGTATTCGACCTCCAGATAGTGGTCCATGAAGGTGGCGTTCTGTTCCGGGTCGAGCACTTCGAGCAGGGCCGAGGACGGATCGCCACGGAAGTCCATGCCCATCTTGTCGATTTCGTCGAGCAGGAAGAGCGGGTTGGAGCGCTTCGCCTTCTTCATCGACTGCACGACCTTGCCCGGCATGGAGCCGATATAGGTACGGCGATGGCCGCGGATTTCCGCTTCGTCGCGGACGCCGCCGAGCGCCATGCGCACATATTCGCGGCCGGTCGCCTTGGCGATCGACTTGGCGAGCGAGGTCTTGCCGACGCCCGGAGGACCAACGAGGCACAGGATCGGGCCTTTGATCTTCGTGGCGCGCGCCTGAACCGCCAGATATTCGACGATGCGTTCCTTGACCTTGTCGAGACCGAAATGATCCTCGTCGAGAATCTTCTCGGCATTGTTGAGGTTGGTCTTGATCTTCGACTTCTTGCCCCACGGAATGCCAAGGAGCCAGTCGAGGTAGTTGCGCACCACCGTCGCCTCTGCCGACATCGGGCTCATCGAGCGCAGCTTCTTCAGCTCCGCATCGGCCTTTTCACGGGCTTCCTTGGAAAGCTTGGTCTTGGAAATGCGCTCTTCGAGCTCGGCCATTTCGTCACGGCCGTCCTCCCCGTCGCCCAGTTCCTTCTGGATCGCCTTCATCTGCTCGTTGAGGTAATATTCGCGCTGGGTCTTCTCCATCTGGCGTTTTACACGCGAGCGGATGCGCTTTTCCACCTGCAGAACGGAGATTTCACCTTCCATGAAGCCGAGCGCCTTTTCGAGGCGGGTCTTCACGCTGGTGGTTTCCAGCATTTCCTGCTTTTCGGTGATCTTGATCGACAGATGCGAGGCGACCGTATCGGCCAGCTTCGAGTAATCCTCGATCTGGCTTGCGGCGCCGACCACTTCCGGCGAGATCTTCTTGTTCAGCTTGACGTAGTTCTCGAATTCCGAGACCACCGAGCGCGCCAGGGCTTCCACCTCGACGGCATCGTCCTGCGGCTCCTCGAGCACATGGGCATTGGCTTCGTAGAATTCCTCGCGATCGCTGTAGCCGTCGATATGGGCGCGGGCACGGCCCTCCACCAGCACCTTGACGGTGCCATCGGGCAGCTTCAGCAACTGCAGGACATTGGCAACCGTGCCGATCTCGTAGATCTGCGACGGCGACGGATCGTCGTCGCTGGCATTGAGCTGTGTCACGAGCATGATCTGCTTGTCAGACCCCATGACTTCTTCCAGCGCGCGAATGGATTTTTCGCGTCCGACGAAGAGCGGCACGATCATGTGCGGGAAGACCACGATGTCGCGCAACGGCAATACCGGATAGGCAACGCTCTCAGTCGGGGCAGACGTTTTTTTCGTCATTCTCATTTCCTTTCCATAGCCCCGTCGCCGGGGTGTTTGCCGAGCCTGCTTTTATGCGATCCGGCAAAATTCTGTCCGCCTACAAGTGGAGGCCCCCGCCCCATTTTTCAAGGTTCGGTCCCCGCCGCCACCGCGATTGTGACAGCCACGTATATGCTACACTAACCGGTGCAAGCTGATGCGTGGCTTGCGCCCTTTGGCGGCGCGGAATCAGGCATTCAACGATGGTACGCCAATCGCCCGGGAACCAGAAGCTTTTCCTTCAGCCCCGCAAACCCCCGTGAAAACAAAAAGGGCCCCTGCTGGGGCCCTTCATCACTGCTTGGTCGTCGCCATCCGGCGACGGTCAGGCGGAAGCGTTGGCCTTTTCCTCGCGGTCGGCATAGATGTAGAGTGGACGGGCATTGCCGCGCACCACATCGTCCGAGATGACCACTTCGCGCACGCCTTCCAGTTCCGGCAGTTCGAACATGGTGTCGAGCAGGATCTTTTCCATGATCGAGCGCAGGCCGCGCGCGCCGGTCTTGCGCACGATGGCGCGGCGGGCGATCTCGCGTAGCGCATCCTCGTGGAAGGTCAGCTCGACGTCTTCCATCTCGAACAGGCGCTGATACTGCTTGACCAGCGCGTTCTTCGGCTCGGACAGGATCTGGATCAGCGCATCCTCGTCGAGGTCTTCCAGCGTCGCCAGCACCGGCAGACGGCCGATGAATTCGGGGATGAGGCCGAACTTCACCAGATCTTCCGGCTCCAGCTCGCGCAGGACTTCGCCGACGCGGCGATCATCGGGGGCCTTGACGGTGGCGGCGAAACCGATGGAGGTCTTCTCGCCGCGCGCCGAGATGATCTTGTCGAGGCCGGCAAAGGCGCCGCCGCAGATGAACAGGATGTTCGTCGTATCCACCTGCAGGAATTCCTGCTGCGGATGCTTGCGGCCACCCTGCGGCGGAACGGAAGCGACGGTGCCTTCCATGATCTTCAGCAGGGCCTGCTGCACGCCCTCGCCCGAGACGTCGCGGGTGATCGACGGGTTGTCCGACTTGCGGGAAATCTTGTCCACTTCATCGATATAGACGATGCCGCGCTGGGCGCGCTCGACATTGTAGTCGGCGGCCTGGAGCAGCTTGAGGATGATGTTTTCCACGTCCTCGCCGACATAGCCGGCTTCGGTCAGCGTCGTGGCGTCGGCCATGGTGAAGGGAACGTCGATGATGCGGGCCAACGTCTGGGCAAGATAGGTCTTGCCGCAGCCGGTCGGGCCGACCAGCATGATGTTCGACTTCGCCAGCTCGACGTCGCCGCCCTTGGAGGCGTGCGCCAGGCGCTTGTAATGGTTATGCACGGCCACGGAGAGAATGCGCTTGGCCTGCTGCTGGCCGATGACGTATTCGTCGAGAACCTTGATGATGTCCTGGGGCGTCGGAACGCCGTCGCGGGACTTGACCATCGAGGACTTGTTTTCCTCGCGGATGATGTCCATGCACAATTCGACGCATTCATCGCAGATGAAAACGGTCGGCCCGGCGATCAACTTCCGGACTTCGTGCTGGCTCTTGCCGCAGAAAGAACAATAGAGGGTGTTCTTGGAATCCCCCCCGTTGTTGCCGCTGACTTTGCTCATATCACTTTCCTTCCAGCACGCCGCCGATCCGCCAGCCTGCGGATAAGCGGTCCACTCTTTTCGCTTGGGCCCCACGGGAACATGCCCACTGGGCGACGCCAACAGGGAAGCCGTTTTACCGGAGTTTGTCCGCGTTTCCAGCGGTTCCAGGGCCCGACAACACGAATCCCACCGAGACTGATGCTATGTCATAAAAATTCAACATAGCATTAATGGCTATTTTGACAGCCCTCTCCGCCCTTGGAAACCCACCCATCGTTCACAAATGGGATAGAACTGTGGCGGAGAGACGACATGCCTTGCAATTATCAGGCCGTTTCGCCTTCAACCTCGACGCGCGAGGTCATGACGCGGTCGATCACGCCCCAGGACTGCGCCTCGTCGGCGTCCATGAAGTGGTCGCGGTCCAGCGTCTTCTCGACTTCCTCGAGGGTGCGGCCAGTATGCTTGACGTAGACTTCGTTCAGGCGGCGCTTCATCTTGAGGATGTCGCGGGCGTGGCGCTCGATGTCCGATGCCTGGCCCTGGAAGCCGCCGGAGGGCTGGTGAACCATGATGCGGGCGTTCGGGGTCGCGAAACGCATGTCCTTGTGGCCGGCGGCGAGCAGCAGCGAGCCCATCGACGCGGCCTGGCCGATGCACAGTGTCGAGACGGCAGGCCGGATGAACTGCATCGTGTCGTAGATCGCCATTCCGGCGGTAACGATACCGCCCGGCGAATTGATGTAGAGGGCGATTTCCTTCTTCGGATTTTCCGCTTCCAGGAACAGGAGCTGGGCGCAGACCAGCGTCGCCATGTGGTCCTCCACCGGTCCGGTGAGGAAAATGATACGCTCCTTCAGCAGGCGCGAATAGATGTCGTAGGACCGCTCGCCACGATTGGTCTGCTCAACGACCATCGGAACCAACGCCATGGCGGTATCAACTGGATTAGTCATCTCTGTCCTTCATCATGCTCATTCCGACCGCCTCGGTGGGCTTGAGGGAATCATTTTGAATTCGTGTCAACCCTTACATAGAGTGTCACAGGCCCGGACTTCAAGACGCGATGGGCGTTATCGTCGCAGCCGTCCCGGGGCCTCTGGCCGTCCTCCATGCCTGCTATCGGCCTCTTGTGACAGGATGGCCCTTAATTCGACGTTATGGGCGCCCGCGCCCACCGCTTTTCGCGCGCGTAAGGTGAAGGATGTGTGAAAGTGCCGATCCTGTTGGCATCTGTCCCTGTGTGAAACACCCGTCCACAATTTCGGCCTGTCGTGGAAACCGGAATTTAAGGTGTACTTGCTTAGCTGAACGCCGGATATTCAACCAGAAGGGGTAAGCCTTGATCGATGTGAAGACCGGCCTGCTTCTCTGGTCGGCGGAGGCGTTGACGCTGGCCGCGATCCTGATGGTCGCCTGGGTCCACAAGCGTGCGGTCCGTTCCTACCTGTTCTGGAGCCTGGGGCTCTTTGCCCATGGCGCCGGCGTCGCGCTCGTTTCGCTGCGCGGCCATATCCCGAATTTCCTCTCGATCGAGATCGCAAACGGCGTGGCTTTGAGCGCTTACGCCTTCGCCGTCTCCGGCCTCTGTCATCGTGACGGCAAGCCGTTGCGGGCTGCGGGACTGCTTCCGGCGACGCTCTGGGTCGGCTGCATGTTCATTCCGGGCGTGCGGGAAAACCTGGGCTACCGGGCGATGACTTTCAACTTCGGGTCGTGCATCGGCGCGCTGGTCGTCGCCCATTGCCTCTGGTCGCCCGGCTTCGCGCGCCTTGCGACGCGGCGCCAACTGGCGGTCATCTTTCTGCTGCAGGCGATTTCATCCTGCATCGGCGCGGTGGTGATGGCGATCTTTCCCGCCGACACGCTGCAGCAGATCGCCAGCACGCCGCTGACGGCGGCGACCTCCGCAACCTTCCTGGTGCTGGAAGTGCTGTTCGTCAGCAAGATGGTGATGGACGAATCGGAAAAACGGCTGAAGGATCTGGCGCTGATCGACTCGCTGACCGGCGTGCTCAACCGGCGCGGCTTCTTCGAGCGATTCGAATCGATCCGCGCGCAAGCCCTGCGCGAGGGACGATCGATCGGCATCGTGCTGTTCGACCTCGACCACTTCAAGCAGATCAACGACCGCTACGGCCATGCAGCCGGCGACCAGACGCTTATGGTGTTCTCGCGCATCGTCGCGCGGCGCATGGCGTCGCAAGGGGCGTTCGCCCGCCTCGGCGGGGAGGAATTCGCCGCCATCCTGCCGGTGGAAAACACAGCCGTCGCCCGCGCTTTCGCCGAGGGCGCGCGCCAGGAACTGGCGCTGAAGCGCATCTTCGCCGCGCCTTACACAATCGGCGCCACCGTCAGCGCCGGCGTCAAGGTGATGGCAGCCGAGACCGCCAGCGCAGACCTGATGCTGTCTATGGCCGACAAGGCGCTCTATGCCGCCAAACATGCCGGCCGCAACCGCATGGTCGTCGCCGGCGAGGAGGCCGAGCCTCAAGACGATGAGGAAGGGCCTGCCGATATCGATGCCTGCGTCCAGCAGCTGCGCAGCCTGCATATGTCGGGGAATTGCCCCGCCGACAGGACTTTCAAGCGCGGCTGAAACAGGATAAGCCGATCATCATGACTGCATCCTCGCTCCTTACCGTCGATCACGACGCCCGTCACGTTTCCCTCGATGTGCGCGACCCCGCCTTCTACCGCGACCCGAACCAGGTCTATGCGGCGCTGCACGCCATGGCGCCGACCTTCTATTGGAAAGAGCAGCGGCAGTGGTATTTCACCGGTTACGACCATGTGAACGCCCTGTTGCGCGACCGGCGATTCGGCCGGCAGATCCTGCATATCGCCACGCGCGAGGAACTGGGGATTCCGGCGCCGCTGCCGCATACCCGGCATTTCGACGCGGCCGAGGCCTGGTCGCTGCTGGAACTGGAGCCGCCGGAGCACACGCGGCTGCGCACGATGGTCAATCGCGCCTTCGTCTCGCGCCATGTCGAGAAGATGAAGCCGGAAATCGCCGCCCTCTCCCACCAGTTGATCGACCGTTTCGAAAGGGATGGCGAGACCGAGCTGTTGTCCAGCTATGCCGACGTCATCCCGGTCACCATGATCGCGCGGATGATCGGCATTCCCGAGGAGATGGGCCCGCAACTCCTGAAATGGTCGCATGCCTATGTGCGCATGTATATGTTCGCCCGTACGGAAGCCGACGAACATGCCGCGGACCAGGCGGCGGAGGAATTTTCCTATTATCTGCGCGGCATGATCGCCGAACGGCGCGCAAGCCCGCGCGACGACCTGCTCAGCCACATGATCCACACCGAACACAAGGGCCAGTACCTCACCGAGGAGGAACTGATCTCCACGGCCATCGTGCTGCTCAACGCCGGCCACGAGGCGACGGTGCATCAGATCGGCAATTCGGTAAAGACCATCCTCGACAGCGGACTATCGCCAAAGACATTGTTCGGCGATGCGACGGCGACCGAGCGCACGGTGGAGGAATGTCTGCGCATCGGCGCGCCCGTGCATATCTTCGAGCGCTATGCGCTTGAAAGTGTCGAGGTCGACGGCATTCCGTTCCAGCGGGGTGACAAGGTGGGACTCATTCTCGCCGCCGCCAATCTCGATCCGAAAAAATTCTCCGATCCTCTGGCATTCAAACCGGAGCGCAACGAGGGACCGAACCTGTCCTTCGGCGCCGGCATCCATTTCTGCATCGGCGCGCCGCTGGCGCGGCTGGAGCTCAACATCGCCCTGCCAATCCTGTTCGAACGCCTGCCGGGCCTGAAACTTGCAGGACAGCCGGTCGTGAAGGACGTCTATCACTTCCACGGATTGGACCGGCTGGATCTGAGCTGGTGATCTTTGGTTTTTTGTATGACGCGCAAAACGCTGCACAGTTTTGCGCGTCATGCTTCAGAGCCGGATCACATAATCCTTGCGAGTCGTTTCAACGACTTCCCAGCTTCCGTTGAAGCCGGGCTTCACGACCAGCCGGTCGCCTGCCCTTAGGTGAATCGGCTCGCCGCCCTCTTCCGTGAGGATGGAGTGGCCCTCGAGGATGTGGAAATATTCCCACTCGTCATAGGAAACGCGCCACTTGCCGGGGGTCGCTTCCCAGATGCCGGCATAAACGCCGCCTTCGGCCTCATCGAGGTTCCAGGTGCGGAATTTCGGGCTCCCGGAAATCAGCCGGTCGGCCGCCGGTTCGCCGGCCTCCGGCTCGATGCCGGCGGTGTCGAAGGTCAGGAATGTGGACATGGTCTGCTCCGAAGGAAAACGGGCGACCCCTTGGGCCGCCCGTGGAAAAATGCGTCAGGCTTTCGCCAGCGCCTGTTCGAGATCGGCGATGATGTCGGCGACATCCTCGATACCGACCGAGAGCCGCACGACGTCGGGTCCGGCGCCGGCCGCGACCTGCTGGTCCTCGGTCAACTGGCGGTGAGTGGTGGAGGCCGGATGGATGACCAGAGAACGCGTGTCGCCGATATTGGCGAGATGCGAGAAAAGTTCGAGGCCTTCGACGAAGGCCTTGCCCGAATCGTAGCCGCCCTTGAGGCCGAAGGTGAAGACCGCGCCGGCGCCCTTCGGCGAATAACGCTGCTGCAGGGCGTGGTTCGGATCGCTTTCAAGGCCGGCGTAATTGACCCAGGACACCTTGTCATGGCCCTTCAGCCACTTGGCTACGGCCAGCGCATTGTCGCAGTGACGCTGCATGCGAAGCGGCAGCGTCTCGATGCCGGTCAGCAGCATGAAGGCATTGAACGGCGAGATCGCCGGGCCGAAATCACGCAGGCCCAGCACGCGGCAGGCGATGGCGAAGGCAAAATTGCCGAAGGTGGAATGCAGCACCATGCCGGCATATTCCGGGCGCGGCTGCGACAGCATCGGATAATTGCCGGATTTCGACCAGTCGAAGGTGCCGCCGTCGACGATGACGCCGCCCATGGAATTGCCGTGGCCGCCCATGAACTTGGTCAGCGAATGCACGACGATGTCGGCGCCATGCTCCAGCGGACGCACCAGATAGGGCGTCGCCATGGTGTTGTCGACGATCAGCGGCAGGCCATGCTTGTGCGCGACCGCGGCAATCGCGGCGATATCGACGAAGGTGCCGCCGGGATTGGCGAGGCTCTCGATGAAGATGCCACGGGTGCGGTCGTCGATCTGGCTTTCGAAGCTCTGCGGATCGGCCGGATCAGCCCAGCGCACCTGCCAGCCGAAATTCTTGAAGGCATGGCCGAACTGGTTGATCGAGCCGCCGTAAAGACGACGCGCGGCGACGAAATTGTCACCCGGCTGCATGATGGTGTGGAAGACGAGAAGCTGCGCGGCATGGCCGGAGGAGACGGCAAGCGCCGCCGTGCCGCCTTCGAGCGCCGCCACACGCTCTTCCAGAACCGCTTGCGTCGGGTTCATGATGCGCGTGTAGATATTGCCGAACTGCTGCAGACCGAACAGGGCGGCCGCATGATCGGCATCGTTGAAGACGAAGGATGTCGTCTGGTAGATCGGCGTTGCGCGCGCGCCGGTCGTTGGGTCCGGCTGCGCTCCGGCATGAATGGCCAGCGTGTCGAAACCCGGATTGTCCTTGGGCATGAAGATCCCTCCCGTTTGAAATGTCGGGCGGATCATACTCATTTCGAAGGCGATGTTAACCCGCGAAGTTTGGCAAACCGACGAGAGTTTCCGCTTTTCCCTGACTCACGAAAACGCCCTATCTGCTTGCTTTACGGCCCTCCTGCCGGAGCAACCATCACGCCATCACGCGCGGATATTCGATTGCCGGGCAGCGGTCCATGACGACGCGGATGCCGGCGGCTTCCGCCCGTTCCGCCGCGTGATCGTCGCGCACGCCGAGTTGGCCCCAGATGACCTTCGGCAACGGGTCGAGCGCCAGCGCCTCATCCACCACCTGCCCCAGATATTCGGGGGCGCGGAAGACGTCGATCATATCGACGGGCTCGGCGATATCGGCGAGCGTCGCCACCACCGTCTGACCGTGAATCTGCTTGCCGGCCAGGCCGGGATTGACCGGGATCACGCGGTAGCCCTTGCGCAGCAGGAAGCCCATGACGCCATGGCTCGGCCGCTCCGGCTTCGGGGAGGCGCCAAGAAGAGCGATGGTCTTCACCGTGCCCAGGATATCGCGAATGAAACTCGCGTCATAGTGATCGTGACTCATGAAACCTTTCCTCGCACAATGCGTCAAGCAAGCGCCTCTCCTCGCCACACGTTAGCAGGCGGGCGCAGGGGCGCAAGAAAGGAACGCAATCATGCAACGATCAGTTCAGGCTGCCATGCTCGGCCTTCTCCTCTTCGCTGGCGCCGGTGAAGCCCAGGCCATCTCCCGGTACAATGCGCCGTCGATGACCTGCGCCGCCGCCAATGCCGCGGCACGCGCCGAAGGTGCGGTCATCCTGCGTTATCCCTCGCAGAAAGTGCGCGGCATGACGCTTTTCGAGCGGGCGGTGCGCAGCAGCGCCGAATGCGGCAATCATGAATATGCCGAGACACGCTTCATAACCACCTCCGACGCCGCTCGTTGCCCGATCCTCGCCTGCGCGCCCGCCACGGACGACGACTGGTGGCTGCGGCCCTGATCGAGGGGCAAGGAAAAAGGTCGACCGATCCCGAGGGATGACACTGCCGATTTTGCGGACGGATGCCACAAAGCATCTTGTTTTCGCCTGCGCGCTGGCCCAGAAGTTGGGCGGTCTTCCGCTTCCTTCGGATAATATCTCCCGTGTCCCCCGAAATCATCCTCCTCGTCCTGCTTGGCGCCCTGCTGCACGCCACCTGGAATGCCATCGTCAAGGCCGGCGACGACAAGCTGATCGGCGCGGCGATGATCTCGGCCGGCGGCGGGTTGTGCTGCATACCCTTCCTGCCCTTCGTGCCGTTTCCGCATGTCGAGTCGCTGCCCTATCTACTGGCCTCGACCGTTCTGCAATTCGCCTATTTCCAGCTCGTCGCCATTGCCTATCGCATCGGCGATATCGGGCTGGTCTATCCGTTGATGCGCGGTGTGGCGCCCTTGATCGTCGCCATGACCAGCGGCTTCGTCCTCGGCGAGCATCTGAGCCGCACGGCGATGCTCGGCGTCACCACCATCTCGGCCGGCATCATGACGCTGGCCTTCGAGGCGCGGCATGGAAACCGCAACGCCGTTCTCGCGGCGCTCGCCAATGCCGGGGTCATCGCTGCTTATACCTTCGTCGACGGGGTCGGGGCGCGGCTCTCGGGCAATGCCATTTCCTATACGCTGTGGATGTCGCTGCCGCCGCCGGTGCTGCTGTTCGCCTTCGCGATCTATAAGCGCGGCAAGGCGCAAGTGGCCTCCTATGTCCGCCGCCACTGGCCGCGCGGCCTGCTCGGCGGTGCAGGCTCGACCACCTCCTACGGGCTGGCGCTCTGGGCCATGACGAAAGCGCCGGTCGCCACCGTCGCGGCGCTGCGCGAAACCGCGATCCTCTTCGCCATCGTCATCTCCGTGGTCTTCCTGAAGGAGAAGGCGAGCCTCTGGCGCTACGCCGGCGGCGCGATCATCGCCCTCGGCGTGCTGGTACTCCGGCTCGCCTGATCATTCTTCCCATTGCGGATGGCGCTTGCCTAGGAAAGCGCCGATGCCCTCCTCGGCATCGCGGGCCAGCATGTTCTCGACCATGGTCGCGGAGGCGAAGTCGTAGGCTTCCTCCACCGGCATATCGAGTTGGCGATAAAACGCCTCCTTGCCGATCTTCAGCGCCTGCGGCGATTTCGAGGCGATGACGGAAGCATATTTGCTCACCACCTGCGCCAGATATTGCTTGGGTACGATGCGGTTGACGAGACCGAAATCCTTGGCGGTGGAGGCGTCGATGGTTTCACCGGTCAGCAGCATTTCCATCGCCTGCTTGCGGTGGGCGGCGCGCGAGACGGCGACCATCGGCGTCGAGCAGAACAGGCCGATATTGACGCCCGGCGTGCAGAAGGTCGCGGTATCGGTGCAGATCGCCAGATCACAGGAGGCGACGAGCTGGCAGCCCGCCGCCGTCGCCAGCCCATCGATCTCCGCGATCACCGGCTGCGGCAGCTTCATGATCTGCAGCATCAGGTCGGCGCATTGGCGCATGGTCTTTTCGAAGAAGGCGCGGCCGCGATCCTCGTCCTGGCGGTGCGCCGTCAGTTCCTTGAGATCGTGGCCGGCGGAAAACACCTTTCCGGCGGCGGCGATGACCACCACCTTGACCGCGCGGTCTTTTCTCGCTTTGTCGAGTTCCGCCGCGAGCGCATCCATCATGGCGATTGACAGCGCATTGGCCGGCGGATTGGTCAGGGTCAGCCGCAGGATGCCCTCGGTGCGATCGGCGGTCACCAGCGCCGGCGCATCTTCCACGCCGTCTTTCCTGAATGAGACAACTTCCGCCATGGCATCCTCCTGCTGATCCGTGCAGGAGAATTTAAACCCATGGGAAAACCCGGCAAGCCGGCCTGCCGCCGAAAACGCCTTTTCCTGATGTTTTTCGATCCCTGACGCCACCGAATGCGAGCATCAGGATGTGGTAATATGATACCACATTATTAAGCCTTTGATTTCAAAGGTTTCTTTTTACGGCGATGAAAAGCCGTCACCTTGACCGCATCCGACCGCTCCCGTATAAGCCACGCCAGCATGAAACATCGGCCTTCGTGGCCACGCGGCATGCGCTTTGGACCGGTTCTTCCATCCAAAAAATCAAGCAACAAGAAACGCTCCGCGCCACCAGCGCCGGGGTCCAACAAGAGAGTAACCGAAAATGGCAACTTTCGTTCAGAAGCCCGCAGAGGTGGAGAAGAAGTGGGTCATCATCGACGCCGAAGGGCTCGTCGTTGGCCGTCTCGCCTCCCTCATCGCCATGCGCCTGCGCGGCAAGCATAAGGCAACCTACACCCCCCACGTCGACGACGGCGACAACGTCATCGTCATCAACGCGGAGAAGGTCGCCCTCACCGGCAAAAAGTACAGCGACAAGACCTACTACTGGCACACCGGCTATCCGGGTGGCATCAAGGAGCGCACGGCTCGCCAGATCATCGAAGGCCGCTTCCCGGAGCGCGTCCTCGAGAAGGCCGTCGAGCGCATGATCCCGCGTGGTCCGCTGGGCCGTCGCCAGATGAAGAACCTGCGCGTCTACGCCGGCTCGAACCATCCCCATGAAGCGCAGCAGCCGACCGTCCTCGACGTCGCCAAGCTGAACAGCAAGAATGTAAGGAGCGCCTGATCATGGCCGATCTTTCTTCCCTGAAGGACCTCGCTCCGGCTCAGGACGCTGCCCCGACGCATGTCCGCAAGGTCGACGCCCAGGGCCGTTCCTACGCAACCGGCAAGCGCAAGAACGCCGTTGCCCGCGTCTGGGTCAAGCCGGGCTCCGGCAAGATCACGATCAACGGCAAGGAATTCGGTCACTACTTCGCCCGTCCGGTTCTGCAGATGATCCTGCGCCAGCCGGTCGTCGCCGCTGCCCGTGACGGCCAGTTCGACATCGTCGCCACCGTTGCCGGTGGCGGTCTTTCCGGTCAGGCCGGTGCCGTTCGTCACGGCATCTCCAAGGCGCTGACCTACTTCGAACCGGGCCTGCGCTCGGTCCTGAAGAAGGGCGGCTTCCTGACCCGCGATAGCCGCGTCGTCGAACGCAAGAAGTACGGCAAGGCCAAGGCCCGTCGTTCGTTCCAGTTCTCGAAGCGCTGATCGCGTCTTCCGATTTGGTTCATGGAAAAGGCGGGGCTTCGGCTCCGCCTTTTTCTTTTGCGCCCGTGTCTTGAAAGCCGTCCGGCGCTCGCATAACACAGTGCCCGACCCCTTGCGGAGCACAACGAGAAGCAAAATGGCCAAGACGATCGACCATGCATTCACCGCGAAAACCCTGACCTCGGCGGCGACCGACCCGACCTATGCCGGCACGCTGTCCTTCATGCGCCGCAAATACACCAAGCAGGTGAAGGGCACGGATGCGGTCGTCTGGGGCATTCCCTTCGATGCCGCCACCTCCAATCGCCCCGGCGCCCGTTTCGGACCGCAGGCCATCCGCCGCGCCTCCGCCATCTTCGACAACGATCCGCAATATCCCTTCGGCCGCGATCTCTTCGCCGAGATGGCGGTGGTCGATTACGGCGATTGCCTGCTCGATTACGGCAATCACTGGAAGACGCCTTCGGCCATCGAGAAGGAAGCCACCAAGCTGCTGTCGGCGACCGATTTCCTGCTGACGCTTGGCGGCGACCATTTCATCACCTGGCCGCTCCTGAAAGCCCATGCCGCCAAGCACGGGCCGCTGGCCATGGTGCAGTTCGACGCCCATCAGGACACCTGGTTCGACGACGGCAAGCGCATCGACCATGGCTCCTTCGTCGGCCGCGCCGTGCGCGACGGCATCATCGACCCTGCGAAATCGATTCAGGTCGGCATCCGCACCCATGCGCCGGACGATTGCGGCGTGCGCATCGTCTATGGCCATGAGGTCGAGGACATGTCGGCGGCGGCGATTGCCGAGACGATTCTTACGCATACACAGGGCGCGCCCGCCTATCTCACCTTCGACATCGATTGCCTGGACCCGGCCTTTGCGCCCGGCACCGGCACGCCGGTCGCCGGCGGGCCGTCGAGCTCGAAAATTCTCTCTGTATTGCAGCGGCTGCAGGCGCTCGATATTCGTGGCGCCGATGTGGTCGAAGTGGCCCCGGCCTACGACCATGCCGACATCACCGCCATCGCCGGCGCGACGGTTGCGATGTACATGCTCGGCCTGCGCGCCGAGGCGCTCGCGAAACGCCGTTGAGAAACTGAATCATCTTCATGCTAAACTGAGTCGGACAACCATCCCAAGGCATTGAAAAGGCAGAACGACATGGCCCCCAGGATCTTCATCGACGGCGAACACGGAACCACCGGCCTGCAAATCCGCACCCGCATGGCCGGCCGCCGCGACGTCGAGCTTCTGTCCATTCCGGAAGCCGAACGGCGCAACGCCGCCATGCGCGAGGACCTGCTCAACGGCGCCGATATCGCCATCCTCTGCCTGCCCGACGATGCGTCGAAACAGGCCGTCGAGATGCTCTCCGGCAACAACAAGGTGCGAGTGATCGACACCTCCACCGCCTTCCGCGTCGCGCCGGACTGGGTCTACGGCTTTGCCGAAATGGACAAGGCGCAGGCGGACAAAATTCGCGGCGCGCGGCATGTCGCCAATCCCGGCTGCTACCCGACCGGCGCCATCGGCCTCCTGCGGCCGCTGCGCGCCGCCGGCATCCTGCCGGACACTTATCCGGTCAGCGTCAATGCGGTCTCCGGCTATACCGGCGGCGGCAAGCAGATGATCGCGCAGATGGAAGACCCCAACCACCCGGAAGCGATCACCGCCCCGCATTTCCTCTACGGTCTGACGCTCAAGCACAAGCATGTGCTCGAGATGACGACGCATGGCCTGCTCAGCCGCGCGCCGATCTTCTCGCCCTCGGTCGGCAATTTCGCCCAAGGCATGATCGTGCAGGTGCCGCTGTTCCTCGAAGACCTCTCCGGCGACGCCTCGCTCGAATCGATCCATGCGGCGCTGACGGCGCATTATGCCGGCCAGGACATCGTCACCGTCGTGCCATTGGCCGAAAGCGCTGCCCTGCCGCGCATCGACGCCACGGAACTGGCGGGCCAGGACACGATGAAGCTTTTCGTCTTCGGCACGCCGGGCGGCGCGCAGGTCAACCTTGTCGCCCTGCTCGACAATCTCGGCAAGGGCGCTTCGGGGGCGGCGGTGCAGAACATGGATCTGATGCTGTCGGCTTGATGAAGGTCTCATTCCCGGCCGGATGGCGCATCGAAAGCGCCGTGGAGATTGCCGATACCCCCGCCGGCACAGTTTTCGAGGTAATCCGGGCCGGCAGCGAGCCCGCTGTCGTCAAGCTTCTCAAACCGAAAGCGCTGATCGACAGTCTGCGCGGCGCCGATTTCATGGCGTGGCGCGACGGCATCGGTTGCGTGCGGCTGATCGCGCGATCCGAAACCATGCTGCTGATGGAACACGCCGGCGCGGTGACGCTCCGCGACCGGCTGAAAACCCATGGCGATGCGGATGCCACCGGCATCGCCGCCGAGGTGTTGCTTGCCTATCACAGCGCCTCGGACACCGATTCGCCGGCCAGCCTGCAGCCCCTAGACCGCTATTTCGCCAGTCTATTCGCCAAGGCGGGGCAGGATCGCCGCGATGGTATCGAAAGCCCGTTCACCGAGGCTGCGGAACTGGCGGGCAGGCTGATTGCCGACCAGCGTGACATCAAGCCGCTGCATGGAGATCTGCATCACGAAAACATCATGCATGGCCCACGCGGCTGGCTGATCATCGACCCCATCGGGCTGATCGGCGATGCGGCGCTGGATGTCGCCAACATGTTTTCCAATCCGTTGGATCGCTTCGACCTGACCCGCAGCGAAGAACGCATCGCTGCCATGGCCGCCGTCTTTTCCGAAGCGTTGAAGCGTGACGTCAGGACCATCCTCCGCTACGCCTTCGCCTATGGCTGCCTGTCGACCGCATGGCATGAGGAGGATGGCAATCCGCAGGAGCGAGACAATGAACTAGCCGTCGTAACCGCCGTCAAGGCGGTGCTGGCGCAGGCGTGATGCCCGCGCCCCCCGTTCCTTACCCGCGCGGATATTCCCCGACGAAGCCGCGCCAATGGGCGACGGCGAAGCCGAGCACGACCAGCGCGCCGCCCTGATGCAGCAGCGCCCAGTGCAGCGGCACCTGCAGCACCAGCGTGGTGATGCCGATGGCGGCCTGCAAGGTGACCAGCGCAAAGAGCACGACCGAACGGCGGGCATGGGTGGTGTTCGGTGCGGCGCGCAGCGAGGCGATCATATGCATCAGCACCAGCGCAAACAGCACATAGGCGCCGAGGCGGTGGATATATTGCACCGTCTTCGGGTTTTCGAAGAAGTTGACGATCACAGGCTTCTGGATCAACAGGTCGCCGGGAATCCACGAACCATCCATCAGCGGCCAGGTGTTGTAGGCAAAGCCGGCATCGAGGCCGGCGACCAGCGCGCCCAGATAAATCTGGAACAGCGCGAAGCAGGCGATGATGATGGCCATTTTCTTCGAGCGGTCAGTCGGCGCCCGGTCATGGGAATGCGGCGACAGGCCGCGCAGGATCCACATGCAACTCGCAAAGATCAGACAGGCGGTGATCAGGTGCGCCGCCAGCCGATACTGGCTGACATCGGTGCGCACGGCGAGGCCTGAGGACACCATCCACCAGCCGATGAAACCCTGGAAACCGCCGAGCGCCAGAATGCCGAGCAGCGGCCAACGCAGGCGGCGCTCGATGCGGCCGGTCACCCAGAAGAACAGCAGCGGCAGGCCGAAGATGACGCCGACGCTGCGCGCCAGCAGCCGGTGCGACCACTCCCACCAGAAGATCGTCTTGAATTCGTCGACGGTCATGCCCTTGTTGAGTTGCTCGTATTGCGGAATACGCTGGTAGAGCTGGAATTCCTCCTCCCATTCCGTGGCCGTCAGCGGCGGGATGACGCCGTGGATCGGCTTCCACTCGGTGATCGACAGGCCGGAATCGGTCAACCGCGTGGCGCCGCCGACGATGACGAGACAGAAGAGAACGACGAGCACCACGCCCAGCCAGATACGAACGGCGAGCCGGTCGCGATCCTGCCGGGTTCGGGCGTCGAGAACGGGGCTTTCCCGCAAGGTCTGATACGCTGCCATGATCTTCCTCGTTTCTGGCGGTTGATTTGCCTCACCCGCCCATGCAAAACAAGGCCCAAACGTTTGCGGCATGCGGTCGCGGCCTGAAAAGGGCTGCCTGCCCTGCCCCCAAAGAGACAAGGGATCGACCATGCCCGCTCGCCTGCGCAGCTTCATCGGCACTGTTCTGCTGATCATCATCGTTCTGGTCTACGCCTTCCTGGCGACCACCATCGCGACGCTGACGCTCGGCGCGTCGCCCTGGTGGGTGCACCTGCTCTACTTCACCTTTACCGGCCTGTTGTGGATCCTGCCGGCGATGGTGCTGATCAAGTGGATGGCCGGGCCGAAAAAGAAATCTTAACCGGCCGCTAACCCAAGCAGACGGAATTTTGGCCCCGCCACGGCGCGTGTAACCCAATCTGCGTGGCTACATCCTAAACTGCCGGCCGAACCCCGCTCGTCACGTCAGGGAATGTCACCGTGCAGGCCGAACCCGTTTCTTCGCTGTTTTCGCCAGCGGCGCAGGCCGATCTGGTCATCGAGGTCTTTGACGGCATGGAGCCGCTCAAGGCCGACTGGGCGGCGTTGGAGCGCGAGGAATTGAACTCTCTGCATCAAGGTTACGCGTGGTGCCGCGCCTGGGTGAAAACCCATGATGTGCCGCTCGCCATCCTGCGCGGCCGGCAGGGCGGGCAGACGGTCTTCATCCTGCCGCTGGAAATCGTCCGCCACAATATGGCGCGCGTGGCGCAGTTCATCGCCGGGCGGTTCAGTAATCTCAACACAGGACTGTTTGCTCCCGCCTTCCGCGACAGCCTGACCCCGCACGATGCGCAGGCGCTCGCGAGGCGCATCGCCGAAGCGCTCAGGGACCGTGCCGATCTCATCGCGCTGCGCAACATTCCCGCGCAGTGGCGTGGCGCGGACACCGCGCTCGCCGCCCTGCCCGCGGTCGAAAACCAGAACCATGCCTTCCAGCTTCCCTTGTCGCCCAGCTTCGAGGAGACGCTGCAGCAGCTCAACGCAAAGCGGAGGCGCAAGAAATTCCGCCAGCAGACGCGGCGGCTGGAGGCGACCGGCGGCTATCAGCATGTCATCGCCCGCGAGACGGCCGAAAAACACGCGCTCATGGAAAAATTCTTCGAGCAGAAGGCAATTCGCTTCAAGGCGCTCGGCCTGCCGAATGTCTTTCATGCGTCGGAGACCCAGAGCTTTTTCCACAGGCTGCTCGATTCGGGCAGCGATGGACAAAATGTGCCGCTCGAACTGCATGCCCTGCGGCTGAAGGGCGAGCATGAGGGACATATCGCGGCGATCGCCGGACTGTCGCGCAAGGGACGACATGTGATCTGCCAGTTCGGCTCGATCGACGAATCGGTGATGGCGGATGCCAGCCCCGGCGAACTGCTGTTCTGGCACATGATCGAGCGCGCCTGCGCCGAGGGGGCCGAACTGTTCGATTTCGGCATCGGCGACCAGGCCTACAAGCGCTGCTGGTGTACGCAGGAAACCGTGCATTACGACGTGCTGCTGCCGGTCACCGCGCTCGGCCGCCTCGCCGCCCTCGCGCAGCGCGGGGTGACGCGCACCAAGGCGGCGATCAAGGGCAATGCCCAGTTCTACGGTCTCGTCCAGCGCTTGCGCGCTCGTGTTTCAAACGGTGGCGATAAGGATCAGGCGGCGCGCGACGCCGCGAGCGAAGGATGATCGGGGTCCGAGAGCAGGATCGGATTCGCGTAACCGGCCTTGGAGAGTTCGCCAAGCGCCTTGGCCAGCTTGCGCTCCTCCGGCTTCGGCATCGACAGGACGATATGCGCCTCGCGATTGCGCGATACCCGCTCGATGGCATGGGCGGGCGCCGGTCCGCATTCGACGACGACACGATCGTAAACCTCGGCCAGGGCATCGACGATCATCGAAAGGCGTTCTGAAGCGCGCATGGCGCCGATGAAATCGGCATTGCCCTGCGGGATGACATGCGCCGTCGAATCCCGGTCGGAATGGATGGTCTGGGCGAAGGCGGCCTTGCCTTGCAGCAGGTCGGTGATGCCCGGCAGTTTCGGGCCTGATGCCATCAAGCGGCTCGGGCAACCGGAGCCGGTGAGATCGAGCAGCACGGTGTGCAGGCCGTTTTCACCGAGCTGCCGGGCGAGCGCCACCGTCATCGCCGAGCCGGCGTCGCCATCCGGCGACAGGCTGATGACGATCTTGCCTGGGCGCGCCGCCAAGAGGGCGGCGACCGAGGCGACGGAAAACTCGTCCTCTTCCGGCTGCGCATCCACCGGTTGGGCGACAGCCGCCGGAAGTTCCTCCGGCTGGTCGGCAAGAAGGCTGACGGGCGCATCCTTCACCTCCTCGTCAGGGCGCTTCGCGACGATGGGTGCTGCGACAACCGCCGGCACAGCCGGGCCGACCGGCTTCAGGGCGCGACCGCTGAACAGTTCCATCAGCATGATGACAACGGAGGAGAGCACGAAACCAGCGAGCGCTGCGACGATGACGATCGGCAGCACCTTCGGGAAATAGGGCTCCTGCGGATCGACGGCGCGAGAGATGATGCGGGCATCGGCCGGCGTCGCATTCTTGTCGATGCGCGAGGAGGCCTCGCGGTAGCGGGCGAGATAGGTTTCGAGCAATTGCCGCTGGGCGGCCGCTTCGCGCTCCAAGGCGTTCAGCTCCACCGTATCGTTGCCGGCACGGGCCGAATCGGCCTTCAGGGCATTGAGCTGGCCGAGAAGCTGGCGCTCACGCATCTGCGCGACCTTGGCATCGTTGGTGAAGCCGGAAATGACCTTCTGGCCCTCGCGCTCGATCTGGGCGCGCACATCCGCCAGCTGTGCGCGCAGGCCCTTGATGCGCGGATGGCCGTCGAGCAGCGAAGTCGAGAGGTCGGAAATCTGCGCCTGAAGCTGCGACTGCGTTTCCTTGAGGCGCTGGATGATTTGCGCGCCGGCGACATCGGTCAGCGTGTCGAGCGAACGGCCGTCCTGCAAGGCGGCGCGAACGTTTTCAGCGCGTGCCTCCGCCGTCGCCTTCTCGCCGCGTACGCGGGTCAGCTCGGTGGAGATATCGGCGAGCTGGCGGCTGACGAAGGTGCCGCCGGTGGCCGCATCGCCGGTCTGAAGCAGATCGGCCGAGGCGCGGTAATCGGCGACCTTCTTTTCCGCCTCGCGCACCTTTTCGCGCAGGTTGGCGATTTCCGGCTCCAGCCAGCGGGCGGCCTCGGAATTGGTGTCGAGCTTGGCACCGCTCTGCAACGATAGATAAACGCGCACCATTTCGTTCGGCACGGCGGCGGCGAGCTTCGGATCCTTCGACGAGAACTGGATGCCGATGACGCGCGACTTCTCCGCCTGGTAGACGGTCAGCCGGTCGGTGAATTCCTTGATGACCCGCTCCTCGGGAGCGAGATCCAGCGGATTGCTCTTGAGGCCGAGCAGCACCATGACGTCGGAGATAGCGGACGGCTTGACGGTCGGGTCGAATTCCTCGCGCTCGTAGAGCTTCAGGTCGCGGGCCACCTGCTTGATCAGGTCGACGGATTGCAGCACCTGCACCTGGCTGGCAATGTTGAGGTCGTCGAGCAGCGGCTGGCTTTCGCCGGGCGCGCCCTGGTCGCCCTTGCCGCTGTTATAGGTCGGCGTGCGCTGTTCGATGAGGATGCGGCTTTCGCTGCGATAGGTCGGCGAAATCAGCCGCGCGCCGCCATAGGCCAGGATTGCGGCGGCGACGGTGATGGCGAGAACCCTGCCCTTCCTTTTCCAGATCGCCCGGAAAAGCTGGCCGAGATCGATATCGACATCCTGCTGATGATTTGCGCCCGACATGGCGTACTCCAAACTATGAGATGCCGGGATCGTAAACGGACATGGTAACTCAACCGTTAAGACGGAAACCGCGCATTACACGCACTTTCAAGCCTGAAAATTTCGTCATCATTTACCGGACATTAACCTTAATGGATCGATAACGGAGGCAACGAACACACGGTTTGGAGCACCAAACGAATGTCCTTGGCGACATCAAGACATGTCCTGGCGTTGGCCTTTGCCGCGGCGACGGCGATCCTGCCCGGCTGCTCGACCTACAAGCCGGCGCCCAAGGCCTTCCACGAGGCGACCATCCAGCCCTATACGCTCGATGCCGGCGACCGCCTGCGCATCACCGTCTTCGAGCAGGAGGGACTGACGAATTCCTATACGGTCGATCAGGCCGGCTACATCGCCTTTCCGCTGATCGGCCAGGTGCCTGCGCGCGGCCGCACGCTGCAGCAGCTCGAAGCCCTGATCGCGCAAAAATTGCGCGGCGGCTACCTGCGCGATCCCGATGTCAGCGTCGAGGTCGATCGCTATCGCTCGGTCTTCGTCATGGGCGAAGTCGGGCAGGCCGGACAATATTCCTATGTGCCGGGCATGACGGTGCAGAACGCCATCGCGGTCGCCGGCGGCTACAGCCCGCGCGCCTATCAGGGCAATGCCGATATCACGCGGCGCATCAACGGGGAGATTCTGACCGGCCGGGTATCGATTTCCGATCCCGTCATGGCTGGCGACACCATCTATGTCAGAGAGCGGTTCTTCTGACGGTCCATGCCTCCTCCCCAACGCCCACTGCGCATCATCCACTGCTTTCGCTCGCCGGTCGGCGGCATTTTCAGGCATGTGCGCGATCTCGCCGAACAGCATGCGGGCGCCGGTCATCAGGTCGGCATTCTCTGCGACAGTTCGACGGGCGGGGAGCATGAGGAGCGGCTGTTCGAGCAGATAAGACCGCATCTCGCCCTCGGCCTCATCCGCCTTCCGATCCGGCGATCCGTCTCTCCGACGGATCTTGGGGCGCTGTGGACGAGCTACAAACAGATCAAGGCATTGCAGCCTGATGTCCTGCACGGTCATGGCGCCAAGGGTGGCGTTCTGGCCCGCATCATCGGCTCAGCCCTGCGGGTGAACAAGTATTGCGTAGCCCGCCTCTACTCGCCGCATGGCGGCAGCATGCATTTCGAGCCGCGCTCGCTGACCGGCCAAGCCGTGCTGCGGCTCGAACGGCTGCAGGAACGTTTCGGCGATGCGCTCGTCTTCGTCTGCGATGACGAGCGGTGGACCTATGAACGCAAGGTCGGAAAACCCATCCGGCTGACGCGGCGCATCTATAACGGCATTGGCGACGACGAATTCGAACCGGTGCCGCTGGCGCCGGATGCGGCGGACTATCTCTATATCGGCATGTTGCGCGACCTGAAGGGGCCGGATGTCTTCATCGACGCCTTCGCCCGCACAGAGGCTTTGGTCGGACATCCCCTGCGTGCGAAAATCATCGGCGACGGGCCGGATCGCGACCGCTATGCACGGATGATCGCCGATCTCGGCCTTTCGGAACGCATCGCCCTGATGCCGGCCATGCCGAGCAGGCAGGGTTTTGCGCTGTCGCCGCGCGTCGTCGTGCCCTCGCGGGCCGAGGCCATGCCCTATACCGTGCTGGAAGCGCTGGCCGCCGGGCGCGCGGTGATCGCCTCGCGCGTCGGCGGCATTCCCGAAGTGCTGGGTACGGATAGTGAAGCCCTTGCAATTCCCGGCGACGCTGCCGATCTTTCACGCATCATGGCCGCTTCACTTGGCGATCCCGGATGGCAGGCGCGGGTCATGCCGCGGGCGGATGATTTCCGCAGCCGGTTTTCCGCTAGTATCATGGCGCGGGACATGCTCGATCTCTACCGCGATATCCTCGATTCTCCCGGCCTGTCCTGAAGCGGGACAACCTGCCGTAAGCGTTTCTTAGGGCCTTTTTGCTATCGATCGAACCCAAGATGCTGCTCGGAAGCGCAATGCCGCGCCTTCGGGCTTCAGGCAGTCCGGCAATGCCGCAGGGACCGGGTGGACGCGATGAACCAAATCCAGAAGTCTGACGAATTCGATCTCGAGGCCATCCGCCAGAAGATTTGGCAGGAATCCGCCGCCGTGCGCGACAGCGAGGCGCCGCCGGCCAGCGAAAGCGTTCCCCTCAATGCCTTTGCACGCCAGATCGCCGAGCAGTTTCGCCAGACCAGCTACACGCCCAACCTGCTCATCGGGCAACTGCGGCTGCTGGAATTCCTCGCGCTGCTGGCGATCGGCATGGGCATCCATGCCTGGTACAATCCCTGGCAGTCGCCGTTTTCGCCGCTCACCCTGCTTTTCATGCTGATCGGCGCGGGTGCGGCCGTGCTGTTCCTGCATGTCATGGATACCTATCAGGTGCAGGCTCTGCGCGCCTCCTTCAAGACACTGCCGAAGGTGATGAGCGCCTGGGGCATCGCCTTCGGGTTGATAGCGCTGGCGCTGTTTCTGCTGAAATCCGGCGGCGATCATTCCCGCCTGTGGTTTGTCGCCTGGTTCGTGACCGGCGCGGTCTACCTGACGGTCGAGCGCAGCCTCGTGTCCTATGGCGTTCGCCACTGGGCCCGCAACGGAACCATGGAGCGCCGCGCCGTCATCGTCGGCGGGGGCCAGCCGGCCAAGGATCTGATCCGCGCGCTGGAGCAGCAGCCGGAAAACGACATCCGCATCTGCGGCATCTTCGACGACCGCAACGAAACCCGTTCGCCTTCCATGGTGGCCGGCTATCCCAAGCTCGGCACCGTCGCCGAACTTGTGGAGTTCGCCCGCCTCGCCCGCATCGACATGCTGATCATCTCGCTGCCGCTCAGCGCCGAAGCGCGCATCCTGCAACTCCTGAAGAAACTCTGGGTGTTACCGCTCGACATCCGCCTCGCCGCCCATGCCAACAAGCTGCGTTTCCGCCCGCGCGCCTATTCCAAGGTCGGCGCGGTGCCGATGCTCGATATCTTCGACCGGCCGATTCGCGATTGGGATTCGGTCGCCAAGCGCATCTTCGACGTCACTTTCTCGCTGATCGCGCTTGCCCTGCTGTGGCCGATCATGCTCGGCGCCGCACTGGCCGTGAAGCTGACCTCCAAGGGGCCGATCATCTTCATGCAGAAGCGCCATGGCTTCAACAACGAGATCATCAACGTCTTCAAGTTCCGCTCGATGTATACCGAGATGAGCGACCCGACGGCCCGCAACGCCGTCACCAAGAACGATCCGCGCGTCACCCCGGTCGGCCGTTTCATCCGCAAGACCTCCATCGACGAGTTGCCGCAAATCTTCAACGTGCTGCGCGGCGACCTGTCGCTCGTCGGCCCGCGTCCGCATGCCGTGCTCGCCCAGACCCACGACCGGCTCTATGTCGATGTCGTCGAGGGTTATTTCGCCCGTCACCGCGTCAAGCCCGGCGTCACCGGCTGGGCGCAGATCAACGGCTGGCGTGGCGAGGTCGATAATGACGACAAGATCAAATTCCGCACCGCCTACGATCTGTATTACATCGAGAACTGGTCTTTGCTGCTCGACCTGAAGATCCTGTTCCTGACCCCCTTCCGCCTGCTGAACACGGAAAACGCCTATTGAGCGCGCTCGCCGACCACGCTGCCCTGCCTTTTCTGCCGCAGCGCGCCGCGTTGCGGCTGATCGGCTCGTTCATGGTCGGCTGCGGCGTTTTCCTCTCCGGCTTCGTCATCTCGGAGCCGGCGCCCTATGAACTGATCCATGTGGCGCTGATCGGGGTCGGCTTTCTTGGCGGTTTGCGTATCTCGCGCAATGTCGCGCCGCTGCTCGCTTTGCTGCTGGTGTTCAATGTCGGCGGCATCCTGTCGCTGACGGTGATGGCCGATCTCGATGTCGGGCCGATGTATCTCGCCGTCTCCACCTTCCTGGCGCTGACCTCGGTCTTTTATGCCGCCGTGATCGAGGGGGATGCCTCGCGGCTGAAGGTCATCTTCAATGCCTGGGTGCTGGCTGCTGTCATCACCTCGCTGCTCGGCATTCTCGGCTATTTCCATGCCTTTCCCGGCTCGGAAATCTTTACGCGCTACGACCGCGCCATGGGCGCCTTCCAGGATCCAAACGTCTTCGGCCCCTTCCTGATCGCGCCGGCGCTCTATCTGGTCTATGGTCTGCTGACCGGCCGGCCGCTCGAATCGCTGTGGCGCATCGGCGGGCTGCTGGTCATCGTGCTTGGCATCTTCCTGTCGTTCTCGCGCGCCGCCTGGGCGCTGTTCCTGTTCTGCGCCTGCCTGATGGTGTTCATCATGCTGCTGAAGGAACGCACCGGCGCCTTCCGCTTAAAAATCCTCGTGCTGTCGCTGTTGGCGGTGATCGTTTTGTTCGGCGCCATCGTCGGGGCGATGCAATCGCAAAAGGTCTCGAACCTGTTTTCGAGCCGCGCCCAACTGGAGCAGGATTACGACGCCGGCCATCTCGGCCGTTTCGAGCGCCACCGCATCGGCTTCCTGATGTCGATGGAGCATCCGCTCGGCATCGGTCCGATGACCTTCAGCAAGATTTTCCCCGAGGACGAACACAATATCTGGCTGAAATCGCTGACCACCTACGGCTGGATCGGCTTTATTTCCTACATCACCATGATGATCTGGACGCTATCGACGGGCTTCAAATACCTGCTGCGCCATCGCGACTGGCAGCCTTATCTGATGATTTCCTGGATCGTCATCCTCGGCCATGTGCTGATCGGCAATGTCATCGACACCGATCACTGGCGGCATTTCTACCTGCTGCTCGGTATCGTCTGGGGCTGCAGGGCGCTGGAAATGCGCCATCAGAGAAACCTTTCCCGGAGCGCGGCAATTCCATGACCCGACACAAGGCCAGGCAATCCCTGTCGATTCTGCAGGTTCTGGAACCGAGCGGCGGCGGCTCCGGCCGGCATTTCCTCGATCTTTGCCGGGGATTGAAGGAACGCGGTCACCGCGTCGTCGCCGTCTATTCGCCGCTGCGCGCCGAGGAACGTTTCGTGCGCGAACTCTCGGCGCTCGACCTTGCGGGCGTGCACGCCGTGCCGATGACCCGCGCCCCCGGTCCTTCCGATTTCAAGGCCTGGCGGATGCTGAATGCCGTCATCCGCGACGACGGCCCGTTCGACGCCATCCATGCCCATAGCTCCAAGGCTGGTGCGCTCACCCGCCTGCGCCTGCCGGGCTCCCATATCCCGCGCGTCTATACGCCGCATGCCTTCCGAACCATGGACCCGACGCTCGGCCGCGCCGGGCGACTGATCTTCGGCACGATCGAAAGTCTTCTCGGACGCTTTCTCTCCGACCGTATCGTCTGCGTTTCGCAGGACGAGCAGGCCCATGCGAAAAGCCTGGGGATCCCGGCACGCCGGCTGGCAACCGTCGTCAACGGCGTCACCCCGCCACCGACCGGGCATGGCTCGGCCCTGCGCGAACGGCTCGGCATTCCCCATGATTCGCTGCTTTACGGCTTCGTCGGCCGCCTGTCACACCAAAAAGCGCCCAATCGCTTGCTCGATGCCTTCGACCGCATCGCCGGCGCGCACCCTTGTGCCCATCTGCTGATGATCGGCGCCGGCGAGTTGGAAAGCGAGGTCCGCACCCGAATCGCCGCCTCCCCCTTTGACACGCGCATCCACCTCGAACCCGGCATTCCCGGCACCGAGGCCATGGATGCCTTCGATGCGCTGGTCATGCCCAGCCGTTACGAGGCGATGTCCTATGTGATGCTGGAAGCCGCCGCCGCCGGGAAGCCGATGATCCTCACCGATGTCGGCGGGGCGGCCTGCGTGCTGGACGACGGTCTCAACGGCCTGCTGGTGCCGAACACCGACGCCCCCGAGGCGCTGGCTGCCGCGATGGCGGTTTTTGCCGCACCGGACAGCCTGCACGCCTTCACGCGCGAGGCCGGTCGACGCAAACATCGTTATGCGCTGGGGGTAATGGTCGATGGCATCGAGTCGATCTATCGCACGCTTGTCCCGCAACGCAGCGATATCAGGGCATTGACGCCGGCCGATACCGCGCTAGTTGAAAAGGCATGATCACGGCCGCCCACCTCCGCGCCGCCCGCGCCCTTCTCGGACTGACGATCGACGACATCGCCAGCGCAGCCGGGCTTTCGTCTGAGATCGTCGAACAGGCGGAAGCCGGTCAGGAACATGATTTCGACATCCTGCGCCTGCTGCGCAATGCGCTGGAAGAAAAAGGCATTGCTTTTCTGGCCGATAATAGCGGCATGGAAGGCGGAATCGGCGTGCGCTTACGCCATACGGACCAGGCCTCTCAAGACGGCATTCGCCCGGAAAACCTTAACGCCGCCAATGACGGCTGAGGCGTAACGCGCTTCTCCGTCAAGGTTCCGCCGGAACCTTGGGCAGCGATTGCTTCATCTGGAAACTGATGGGGAAATCAAGGATTTAAATGGTCGGGGTGGCCGGATTTGAACCGACGACCCCTTGACCCCCAGTCAAGTGCGCTACCGGGCTGCGCTACACCCCGACCCGCCGTAAAGGCTTGGGTTGTTTATGGCTTTCGGCCTGAAAGCGCAAGGGCCAAATTGCCCCTGCAGAGAAAAATACACGAGACTTGGATTTCGCAGGGAACAAATCCCCATTTCGCCAGTTGAGGCGTGCAGGGAGGAAGTGACCATGTCGTTCAATATCGATCCCAGTGCCTTCGAACAGGAAACCCTGCGGCAGATCTGGCCGATTCGAGACTTCTGCATGCAATACAATCTCGACCTCGACAATGAGCGGCGCCTGCGCACGCTGTTCGGGGAGTATGCGACCGCCGTCGAACTGCTGATGAATGTCGAACGCCGGCCGCGGTTCCGGTAAGAACTGCCTTCAGCCGCCTGAGCCCGCCCTGCGGCCGCCTTTTTGATCGGCGGCCGCGTTCATTTCCCGAAAATGTCGCGGCATTGCCGCATTCACTCGCCGAGCGGGGAACTTTTTGGCCACATTCGCCGTTTAGGTTTCGCATGTCGCTGGCATTGGGGCCTCTCGAAAGAGGCCTGCTCATCCTGGAGGGACAAATCCATGAAGCAAATCGCCGCCATACTGGGCCTGCTGGCCTTTTCGTCCCCGGCTTTCGCCGCAGATGCCGTCATCGAGCAGCCGCCGGAGCCGGTTGCCGAAACGCCTGTTATCGCTCCCTTTACCTGGAGTGGCCCTTACGTCGGTCTTCAGGGTGGCGCCGGCTGGCTGAAGGCGGATTTCGACACCATCGGTTTCTCCGATTCGCAAAGTTTCAACGGCGGTATTCTCGGCGGTTTCGTCGGGTATAACTACCAGATGGACAATAACATCGTCCTCGGTGTCGAAGGCGATCTGAACTACAACTGGAACAAAGAGGATCTGATTGGCGGCGTTACCGCCGGCACGGAACTCAGCGGCTCGGTTCGCGGTCGCATCGGCTATGCCATGGACAACCTGCTGTTCTACGGTACCGCTGGCTGGACGGTGGCACGCGGCTATGTCGATGTGCCGGGCGTCGGCAAGGACAAGTCGACCTTCGACGGCTACACCGTTGGCGCGGGTGTCGAATATGCCTTCCAGAACAATGTTTTCGGCCGCGCCGAATATCGCTTCAACAATTATGGCAGCGAAAATATTTCCGGTTTCGATGTCGATGCACGCCAGCATCAGGTGATGTTCGGCATCGGCGTCAAATTCTGATTACACAAGAAACGCTTCGAAAGGGCTGGCAGCGATTGCCGGCCCTCCTTCATGTCCGCATCCCGGGAACATAAGCGCGCGGGCGTGGTTGGGAGGGTAATACTCCATTATTCGAGGAGCGTCGCATGCCCGACCCAATCATCCCAATCCCCGGCTCCGGTCCCGGCACAACCGGCCCCGTCGCTCCCCAACCGCCGCTCGGTCAACCGCCACCTCCGGACAAGCCGCCGCCGAAAGGCAAGCCTGGCGATGCCCCCAAGCCGCTGACGCCCCTGTTGTAAAACCCGGACTGTGACGGGATTTCACCGGCGGCCTGATCAGCGCACCTGATCCAGGAGGCGCTTGCATTCCAGGAGATCGTAGAGCGCTTCCTGCAGCAAGGCCCGGTCTTCCTTACCGATCGCGCCCTTGCCGACCGAGATTTCCGGCGTATCGTCGTCGCCACCGACAAAACTGAAGAAACGGCGGCTGATCGGCGGCTTGGCGCGGCCGACGATCTGATCGTCTTCCGGAGATGCGACGCGCGGCTCCTGATGCGCCGTATTGTCATCACCCGCGGCGGCCAGGGCCTCCACCGTTGCGAGATCGCCCTGGGCAATGGCGGCGACGAATTTGTTGCCGTTGGTCTTCAGGAGTTTCTGCACGCCCTTGATCGTATAACCGTGATCGTAGAGCAGATGGCGGATGCCCTTGAGGAGATCGACATCTTCCGGCCGATAATAACGCCGGCCGCCGCCGCGCTTCATCGGCTTGATCTGGGGAAAACGGGTTTCCCAGAAACGCAGGACATGCTGTGGCAAATCCAGATCGTCAGCGACTTCGCTGATCGTACGAAAAGCGTCCGGGCTCTTGTCCAACGTTCACAAACCCCCGGCATTCCGGCAGGGAATGCCCATTCCTCTGTCCTGCAGTCCCAAGCGAACTGCCCTCACGTCATCGTTCATGGCTATACACCACGCTCGACCAATCGTCCACATTTCAACGATTTACACGCGAAAATTCAAGCAGTTTACGCCGCTTGTCCTCAGAAATATCGTAAGGCGCTCAGGAGGCCGGGTTCTGCACCGGCGGCTTCTGCTTGGCCTTGCGGGCATTGTGCGCCTTGAGAACGCGCTGTTTCAGCACGTTGGAAGCCTTGAAGGTCATCACCCGGCGCGGCGAGATCGGCACTTCCTCGCCGGTCTTCGGGTTGCGGCCGATACGTTCGTTCTTGTCACGCACCTGGAAGGTGGCGAAGGAGGACAACTTGACCGTTTCGCCGCGCACGATGGCGTTGCAGATCTCGTCGATGACCGTCTCGACCAGTTCCGCCGATTCCGTCCGCGAGAGCCCGACCTTCCGGAAAACCGATTCCGCCAAATCCGCGCGCGTCACTGTTTTCCCGGCCATTGCTCTCCGCCCATTCTTGTGATGATCGTGAAATCGGGCTGAGAGTATTTCCCTTGTCGGAAACGGTCAAGCTCTTGTTTCGCGCCACATATTGGCGATTGCTTTACCAGCGCAGCAGAACGGCGCCCCAAGTGAAGCCGCCGCCCATCGCTTCGAGCATCACGAGGTCGCCCTTCTTGATGCGGCCATCGCCGGCCGCTACCGCCAGCGCCAACGGAATGGAGGCGGCCGAGGTGTTGCCGTGCTGGTCGACGGTCATCACCACCTTGTCCATCGGGATCGAAAGCTTCTTGGCGGAGCCCTCGATGATGCGACGGTTGGCCTGGTGCGGCACCAGCCAGTCGAGTTGCTCGGCGGTGGTTCCGGTCGCCGCGAAGGCGGCGTCGATGACGTCGGTGATCATGCCGACGGCATGCTTGAAGACCTCGCGGCCCTCCATGCGCAACTGGCCGACCGTGCCCGTCGTAGAAGGCCCGCCGTCGACATAGAGCTTGTCCTTGTGCGAACCGTCCGAGCGCAGGCTGGCGGTCAGCACGCCGCGATCGTCGGTCGTGCCCTCACCTTCCGCCGCTTCGAGAATCAGCGCGCCGGCGCCATCGCCGAACAGCACGCAGGTGGTGCGGTCCGTCCAGTCGAGGATGCGCGAAAAGGTTTCCGCGCCGATCACCAGTACACGCTTCGCCAGCCCGCCGCGAATATAGACGTCGGCGGTAGCAACCGCATAGACGAAGCCGGTACAGACCGCCTGTACGTCGAAGGCGAAGCCATGGGTCATGCCCAGGCGATTCTGGATGTTCACGGCGGTCGCCGGGAAGGTGTTGTCCGGCGTCGAAGTGGCCACGATAATGAGGTCGATGTCGGCCGGCGTCAGGCCGGCATTGTCGAGAGCTGCGCGCGCCGCCGCTTCGCCGAGCGAGGCGGTGGTTTCGCCTTCGCCGGCGATGTAGCGCTGTTTGATGCCGGTGCGCTGGACGATCCACTCGTCCGACGTATCGACCGTCTCCTCCAGCTCGCGATTGGTCACTACCCGTTTCGGCAGCGCTGCCCCGAAACCACGAACCACTGAACGGATCATTCTCGTGCTACTCCGCGCTCATGCCGCTTCCGGCCCGGCGGGCGGAACACGCTTTGCATGATATTTCCTGAGGTCTTCCTGAATCTTGTCGTTCAGCCCGTTGCGCACCATGTCGTAGCCGACGGCGATGGCGGCGGCGAAGCCTTCCGCATCCGCGCCGCCATGGCTCTTGATGACGATGCCATTGAGGCCGAGAAATACGCCGCCATTGACCTTGCGTGGATCGAGCTTCTCGCGCAACACGTTGAAGGCGCTGCGAGCCAGCAGATAACCGAGGCGCGACAGCCAGGTGCGGCGCAGCGCTGAGCGCAGCAGCTCGGTGATCTGGCGGGCGGTGCCCTCGGCCGCCTTCAGCGCGATATTGCCGGTAAAGCCTTCGGTGACGACGACATCGACGGTGCCCTTGCCGATATCGTCGCCTTCGACGAAGCCCGCATAGTCGATGGTGCCGAGATTGGCCTCGCGCAACATGCGCGCCGCCTCTTTCACCTCTTCCAGGCCCTTCACCTCCTCGACGCCGACATTGAGCAGGCCGACGGTCGGGCGCTCGATCTCGAACAGGGCGCGCGCCATGGCGCCGCCCATCAACGCGTAATCGAGAAGCTGCTGCGAATCCGCGCCGATATTGGCGCCGATATCCAGCACCACGCTTTCACCCTTGAGAGTCGGCCAGATGCCGGCGATGGCAGGTCGTTCGATATTGGCCATGGTGCGCAGGCAGAATTTCGCCATCGCCATCAGCGCGCCGGTATTGCCGGCGGAGACCGCGACATCCGCCTCCCCGCTCTTCACCGCTTCGATCGCCTGCCACATGGACGAGACATAACGGCCGCGGCGCAATGCCTGGCTCGGCTTTTCGTCCATGCCGACAGCAACTTCGCTGGCGTGAAACCGCGAGCGATCGCGCAGCTTGGGATATTGGGCCAGAAGAGGCAGGCAATCCGCCTCGATTCCGTAGAGCAGAAAGGTGATATCAGGATGCCGCTCCAGCGCCTTGGCTGCGCCGGGGATGACGACTTCCGGACCGAAATCGCCACCCATGACATCAAGGGAAATTCTGACCACGCGTTCCTGATTCCTTTTTCTTTCCACCCGGGCGGGCGAATTTTCGGCCAAAATAACGGTTTTGACGCTGCTTACAACTCTATTGTGACGAAAGACCAGTGCCTGGAGAGCGTCGTGCTGTCGTTGGAACGCCTTATTCGTCTTTCTTCCAGTCTTTCAACACGGCGAAAGGATTGGGTTTCTTGTCGTTCTTGCCGTCATCCTCGATATGATCGCCGAAAACAATGCCTTCCTTGCGCGGATAGGGGTCGATGGCAAGAGCGACCGCTTCCGCCACGACAACGCCGGCATCGATCGTGTCGCCGACGAACGGTTCGGGCATGTCTTCACCATCCGGATCCAGCAGAAGTTCGCTGCTTTCCTCGCTGATGCGGCGGGCAAGTCGCGAATTTTCGGGCACGAAAATCTGGTCGATGGCCTCGTCGATCTCGGCCGGCACCGGCTCCAGCGTCACCACGCAGGCTTGTGCGATTCGCGCCTGCACGCTGCCCTTGATGCGCACGCCATCCTTCTTCCACTTGGCAATCTGCAGCTCGGCCTTCAGGCTGTCGACGGAGAGGATGTTCCACAGGCGAGCGAGCCCCGCCCGCTCCTGCGCATTCGCCTCCAGCCGCACGGAGACCGGATTGGCGGAGATATGGCCGACCTTCACCAGATAGGAAAAGGGGGTATCGTTGATCTGGTTCATCTCAGCTCTCCTCTTCGGCAGGCGATGGCACTTGCAGCGAGCCGACGGCGATGTCGGCCTCGTCGACGACCGCCAGCGCCGCCTCGGCGGCAAAGGCCCAATCGGCAAGCCGCCGCATCGGTTGCGCCATTTCGCCGTCCTGCGGATGAATGTTGCGCGCCAATGCCGCAGCCAGCGCCTCGCGGTCGCCCGTGTCCAGTGCCTTGGCATAGGATTCGAGGCGGCCGTAGAACATGCCGGCCAGCTTCTTCATGCGCTTGGGCACGCCGGTGTCGCCGACCCCGAGTTCGCGGATCGAGTAGTCGATATCCAGAAAAAAGGCATCGACGATCTCCTGGGCGATCTCCTGGCCGCTGGTCGCGGAGGCCCGGGTGCGCCGGAAATACAGGATAAAGACCAGCGACAGCATCTCGAAACGGCCCATCACCGTGTCGGGCACGCCCATATCGGTGTAGAAAGCCGGCGCGCGGCCCGCCGCCGTCAGGATCGCATACTGCCGATCGACGATCGAACGATTGTTGTTTCTTTTTCGAAAAAGCCCGAAAATCATCAAATTTCCCAGAATTGATCGGCTCGACCGCCGGGATCAATGCTGCCGCTTGTTGCATGATTGCAAAAGCTGGTTTACCGAAGCAGTCGCGAATTGCAATGCCGTTGTTACCGGCATCGCAAAGCCTTGCCTCGGCTGCTCCGTCCTTGGAATGGCCATAATGGTTGTGCAGCAGGTCCGAGGCAGATCGGGCATAGCGAGGGGATACGGTTAGGAACATGGCGTCGTACAAGCGGTCTTTGAAATCGAACGCGAAATTTGTAAAAAGCGCCGCTGTCGCCGTTGCGCTCCTTAGCGCCGGCGTGACCGGCTGCGCCTCCACCACCGAAGTCATGAACAACGGCTATGTCGTCGACGAACAGTCGCTGGCGCTGGCGCCCGTCGGGGCCAGCCGCGAGCAGGTGCTGCTGTCGCTCGGCTCACCCTCGACCATCGGCACCTTCGATGGCGAAGTTTTCTACTACATCTCGCAGAAGCGCGTGCGCCAGGCCGCCTTCCTGAAGCCGCAGCTGGTCGACCAGAGCGTCCTCGCCATCTATTTCGACAAGGACGGCGTCGTCTCGCAGCGCGCCAACTATACGCTCAAGGACGGCAAGGTGTTCGACAACATCTCGCGCACCACGCCGACCGGCGGCAAGGATCTCACCTTCCTGCAGCAGTTGCTCTCCGGCGGCAGCAACGCGGCCAGCATGGCCAAGAGCATTCTCGGCGGGCCGACGCAGCAGGGCCAGTAAGCCTTTTCCATTCCCAGCAAAACCCCGCCGGATCGCTCCGGCGGGGCTTTTGCTTGAAGGCCTGGCTTCAGGCCAGAACGGCCAGAAGCAGCAGCGCGACGATGTTGGTGATCTTGATCGCCGGGTTGACGGCGGGGCCGGCCGTGTCCTTATAGGGATCGCCGACCGTGTCGCCGGTGACGGAGGCCTTGTGGGCTTCCGAACCCTTGACATGGCGCACGCCATCCTTGTCGACAAAACCGTCCTCGAAGCTCTTCTTCGCGTTATCCCAGGCGCCGCCGCCGGATGTCATGGAGATCGCCACGAACAACCCGTTGATGATGACGCCGAGCAGCGAGGCGCCGAGCGCGGCAAAGGCCGAGGCCTTGGAGCCGGAGAGCAACAGCACGCCGAAATAGACCACGATGGGCGCAAGCACCGGCAGCAGCGAGGGAATGATCATCTCGCGAATCGCCGCCTTGGTCAGCAGGTCGACGGCGCGGCCGTAATCCGGCCGTTCCGTGCCCTGCATGATGCCCGGCTTCTCGCGAAACTGGCGACGCACCTCTTCGACGATGGCGCCCGCCGCACGGCCCACGGCCGTCATGGCGATGCCGCCGAAAAGATAGGGTACCAGACCGCCGAACAGCAGGCCGGCGACGACGTAAGGGTTAGACAGGTCGAAGGAGATGGTGCCGACATCGGCGAAATATGGATATTTGTCGCCGTTCGAGGCGAAATATTGCAGGTCGTTGGCATAGGCCGCGAACAGCACGAGCGCACCGAGGCCGGCCGAACCGATGGCATACCCCTTGGTGACGGCCTTGGTGGTGTTGCCGACGGCATCGAGCGCATCTGTGGAGCGACGCACTTCCGGCGGCAGATGCGACATTTCGGCGATGCCGCCGGCATTGTCGGTGACCGGGCCGAAAGCGTCGAGCGCCACGATCATGCCGGCAAGGCCAAGCATGGCGGTGACGGCGATGCCGGTGCCGAACAGGCCACCCAACTGGTAGGTGGCGATGATGCCGCCGACGATGACGAGAGCCGGCAGCGCCGTCGATTCCAGCGATACGGCCAGGCCCTGGATGACATTGGTGCCGTGGCCGGTGACCGAGGCCTGGGCGATGGAATTGACCGGCCGCTTGTTGGTGCCGGTGTAATATTCGGTGATGACGACGATCAGCGCCGTGACCACGAGGCCGACAAGGCCGCAGACGAACAGGTTGGTGCCGGTGATGTCACGGCCGGCGACGATGCCGAGCGAGCCCCAGCCGACGGTCAGCGACGTGGCGACGCCGAGCCCGAGGATCGACAGGACGCCGGTGACGATCAGCCCCTTGTACAGCGCGCCCATGATCGAGCCGTTGATACCGAGCTTGACGAAGAAGGTGCCGACGATGGAGGTGATGATGCAGGCGCCGCAAATCGCCAGCGGGTAGATCATCGCCGATTGCAGGATCGGGGCGCCGGCGAAGAAGATCGCGGCGAGAACCATGGTCGCGACCACGGAAACGGCATAGGTTTCGAACAGGTCGGCCGCCATGCCGGCGCAATCGCCGACATTGTCGCCGACGTTATCGGCGATGGTGGCGGGGTTGCGCGGATCGTCTTCGGGAATGCCGGCTTCCACCTTGCCGACGAGATCGCCGCCGACATCGGCGCCCTTGGTGAAGATGCCGCCGCCGAGACGGGCGAAGATCGAGATCAGCGACGCGCCGAAGCCGAGCGCCACCAGCGCGTCGATCACCTCGCGCGAGCCGCTTTCATGGCCGAGCGGGCCGGTGAGAACATAGAAATAGATCGAGACGCCGAGAAGGGCGAGACCCGCGACCAGCATGCCGGTGATCGCGCCGGACTTGAAGGCGATATCGAGGCCGGCCGACAGGCTATGTGACGAGGCCTGTGCCGTGCGGACGTTGGCGCGCACCGAGACATGCATGCCGATGAAACCGGCCGCCCCGGACAGAACCGCACCGATCAGAAAACCGATGGCCGCCTCGCCCGACAACAGGTACCAGGTGGCGATGAAAACCAAAATACCGACAATCGCAATCGTTTTATACTGGCGCGTGAGATAGGCCTGGGCCCCTTCCCGGATATAGCCGGCAATCTCCTGCATCCGTGCATTGCCCTGGTCAGCGGCAAGAACAGACTGTGTCGCCCAAATAGCGTAGATTACCGAGAGCAATCCGCACGCGATAACGCCAAACAAAATGGTCATTCCGCTTAGTCCTCTCCTAAAGGCCGGGCGATCTTCTCCCGGCGTCACCCACAGGCAGACATGCCGGCTCCTCTCCGGCGGGACTCCCGTGTGCGGCGAGATTGCGTGCAGGAACTTGCGGCGTCAAGCCCCGACCATTCAAGCGCTATGCGCCCTGCGAATGCCGATATGCCTTATTTAAAAATGACATAGTCAGTCGCGTCTTACGCGCCGGCCTTGGCCTTGGAACGCCAAAGGAGAAGCACGAGAAAGAGGCAAAGGCCCGTGATCGGCCAGATGATCAGGTTCATCGCTTCCCAGCCGAACGCGTTGAAGACCTTGCCGGAGGCGAAGGAGGCAAGCGCCACCGATCCGAACAGCACGATATCGTGGAACCCCTGGACACGATCGGCCTCTTCCGGCGCATAGCTCGACGCGACGATGGAGGTGGCGCCGATGAAGCCGAAATTCCAGCCGATGCCGAGCAGGATGAGCGCACCCCAGAAATTCCACAGAGCGATGCCGGCATGGGCCACGACCGCGCAAGCCATGAGAATGACCAGGCCGATGGCGACGATTCGCTCGGTGCCGAAGCGGCTGATCAGCATGCCGGTGAAGAAGCTCGGCGCGAACATCGCCAGCACATGCCACTGAATGCCGAGTGTTGCCAGATCAGAGGAGAAGCCGCAGCCGATGACCATGGCGAGCGGCGCGCCGGTCATCATGAATGTCATCAGCGCATAGGTGGAAATGCCGCAAACCATGCCGGTCAGGAAACGCTGGGTCAGGATGATTTCGCGCAATGGCCGGCGCGATGCGACGGCATGCTTGCGACTTTCCACTTCCGGCAGGTCGAGCAGGGAAAAGACGGCGAGCGCCACCAGGCAGATGGGCACCAGCGCCACGAAAGAGCCGGCAAACAGCACAGGCGACAGCAATTCCCGCGTCCAGATGGCGAGTTGCGATCCCAACACCGCCGAGACGATGCCGCCGGCGAGAATCCAGGAAATGGCGCGCGGCTTGAAGAAGGAGGGCGAGGAATCCGCCGCCGCAAAACGAATTTTCTGCGAAAAGCCGGAGGAGACGCCGATGACCAACAGGGCGGCGCCGAACATCCAGAAATCCTGCCGGAACAGCGCAATCGCCGCCAGCGCGCTGCCGATGGCGGCTAGCGCCGCCCCCAGCATGAAGCTGGCGCGACGCCCGATCCGTTGGGAGAGAAAGGCGATCAGCATGGCGCCGCAGGCGACGCCGATGTTGAAGCCGGTCAGCGGCGCGGTGGCCAACGACTTGTCGGCGCCGAGCAACTGGTAGCCGACGAGCCCGCCGACGGCAAAGCTGAGCGGCGGGGCGGCGCCGAGAATCGCCTGCGCCACGGTGAGAATGAGAACATTCCGCTTGGCGATGCGCAGCTGCGCGTCGAGACCGGTACTGCCCATGGCTTCGGCTTTGTTCAGCATCGGCAGTCTCGCTCCCTCGTCTATCGCTTATGCACGGCCGTTTTGCCCCTCATCCGGCCTGCCGGCCATCTCGCCGCAGACGGGGCGAGGATATATGCCGCACCGGTCTTCTCACACAACGTGGCTCGTTGGGGCAAGTCCCCTCTCCCCGTCTTGCGGCAAGAGGATCAGGGCGCGGGAGGAATTGCCTTATTTGCGCGTATCGCCGCGCACCTGGCGGGCGATGCGGTCGAGCACGGCGTTCACCAGCTTCGGCTCGTCCTCGGAGAAGAAAGCGTGGGCGATTTCGACATATTCGGTGACGATGACGGCGACCGGCACGTCCTTTCGCTCGCGCAATTCGAAGACGCCGGCACGCAGGATGGCGCGCACAGTACTGTCGATGCGCGACAGCGCCCAGTCGTCCTGCAGCGCCGTGGCGATCAGCGGATCGAGGTTCTTCTGGTCACGGACAACGCCCGAGACGATAGAGCGGAACCAGCCGGCATCCGCCTTGAGATAGGTATCGCCATCGACTTCCTGACCGAGACGATGCGCCTCGTATTCGGCGACGACTTCGAGAACGCCGGCGCCGCCGACATCCATCTGATAGAGCGCCTGCACGGCGGCAAGACGCGCCGCGCCGCGTTGGTTGGCCTGCTTGACGACCGGCTTGTCGTTTTCCTGATTGCTCATGGCCTCAACCACCCAGACGCTGCTTGATCTCGATCATGCGTAGGGCCGCGCGGGCGGCGAAACCGCCCTTGTCCTTGTCGGAGCGGCGGGCGCGCGCCCAGCCCTGCGCCTCGTTCTCCACGGTCATGATGCCGTTGCCGATGGCCAGCGACTCGCTGACGGCCAGATCCATCAGGGCGCGGCTCGACTCGTTGGAAACGATATCGAAGTGGTAGGTTTCGCCACGGATGACCATGCCGAGCACGACATAGCCGTCATATTCCGTGCCGCCATTGTCGGCGCCGTCGAGCGCCATGGCGATGGTCGGCGGGATTTCGAGCGCGCCCGGAACCGTGACGATGTCATAGGTGGCGCCGGCGTCTTCGAGGGCCGTCTTGGCGCCATCGAGCAGAGCATCGGCCATGTCGTCGTAAAAGCGGGCCTCGACGATGAGAAGGTGGGGCTTCGAGCTCATGTGAGATTATCCAATGATGTAACGGCGCAAATGCGCAAGGATCCAAGCGCCGGAGAAAACACGGCGCTTGGCGCTTTGCAAGCTTTTTCAGGCCAAACGACCCATTTCGACGCTTCGCTGGCCTCGTGGCTCAAGGCTGGGTCGCCGGAAACTGGGCGAGGCGCGCCGCGTAACGCGCCATGGTGTCGACTTCGAAATTGACGAAATCGCCGGCCTTGCGCTCTCCCCAGGTCGTCACCTCCAGCGTGTGGCGGATCAGCAATACGTCGAATTCGACGTCTTCCACCGCATTGACGGTCAGCGACGTGCCGTCGAGTGCGATCGAGCCCTTGGGCGCCACGAATTTCGCCAGATGCTCCGGCGCGCGCAGGCGGAACCGGGTCGCGTCGCCCTCCGCCGTCACCGAGAGGATCTCGGCCTTGCCGTCGACATGGCCGGAGACGATATGGCCGCCGAGTTCGTCGCCGATCTTCAGCGAGCGTTCCAGGTTGATGCGGGTGCCCGGCAGCCAGTTCGCGATGGTCGTCAGGCGCAGCGCTTCTTCCCAGGCCTCGACCTCGAACCAGCGGGCGTTGTCGCCTTCCGCCGGCAGGCCTGTAACGGTGAGGCAGACGCCGGAATGGGCAATCGAGGCGCCCATGTCGATGCCGGCGGGATCATACGCCGTCGCGACCTTGAGCCTGATGCCCTGCCTCAGCGGCGTGACGGCCTCGACCGTGCCGATATCGGTGACAATGCCGGTGAACATTCATGAAGCCCTTTCATAATCGTCGCAGCGATCGCTGCCGAAGGCATAGGAGCGGATCAGGGTGAAGCCGGCTGGCATATCGTTTGCCACGACAGGCGATTCAACCCCGCCGGCGCCGATTTCGACTGCGCCGCGAAACAGGAGGATGCGATCGACCAGCCCGGCCTCCAGGAAGGCGCGGGCGACGCGTGCGCCGCCCTCGACCATCAGCGAAGAAATGCCGCGCGTCGCCAGCCCGAACAGCAGGCTTTCGACATCGGTGGTTTCCAGCACCTCGACGCCCTCGGCCTCCAGCGCGGCGCGGCGACCGCCGCCGTTTTCGCCGACGGCAGGGGCGGCAACGGCGATGACCGGCACATGGCCCGCCGAGCGCGCCATCTTGCCCCCGGCCGGCAGCTCAAGCCTGGCATCGACGACGATGCGCACCGGCGACCGGGCTTCGAGGCCCGGCAGGCGGCAGGTCAGTTCGGGATCGTCGGCCAGCGCCGTGCCGATGCCGACCAGAATCGCATCCGTCTCGGCGCGCAGCGCATGCACCTGCGCCCGGGACACCGGGCCCGTGATCGCCACCTGCCCCGAGCCGGCGCGGCCGATCATTCCATCGGCGGAAACGGCAAGCTTCAGAGTCACATAGGGCCGCTTGTTCGTCTGGCGCATCAGGTAGGCGGCCAAGGCATGGCGGCATTCGGCCTCCAGCACGCCGGTCTCGACCGCAATGCCCGCCTCTTCAAGCATGGCGATGCCGCGCCCGCAGACACGGTGATCGGGATCGGCAACGCCGATCACCACGCGGGCGACGCCGGCCGCAATCAGCGCATCGGCGCAGGGCGGCGTCCTGCCGTGATGGGAACAGGGTTCGAGCGTGACATAGACGGTCGCGCCATGCGTCTTGTCGCCGGCCATGGCCAGCGCCTGCGGCTCGGCATGGGGACGTCCGCCGGGCGCGGTCACGCCCGAGCCGACGATGGCGCCATCCTTGACCACAAGGCAGCCGACGGAAGGGTTGGTGGCCGTATTCCCGGCATTCCAGCGCGACAGACGCACCGCTGCCGCCATGAAGCGGCGGTCCTGACCTGCACCATCCATGACGGTCAGGCGTCCGAGCCGGTGTCCCGGCCGATCTTGGCGTTGATTTCCTTGATCACCTGTTCGAAGTCCTCGGCGTGGGAGAAGTCGCGATAGACCGAGGCATAACGCACGAAGGCGACGTCATCCAGTGTCTTCAACGCTTCCAGCACCTGCAGGCCGATTTCTTCCGCAGGAATATCCGTCTCGCCCGAACTTTCCAGCCTGCGGACGATACCGGAGACCGCGCGCTCGATGCGATCGCGGTCCACGGGGCGCTTGCGCAGCGCGATCTCGAACGACCGCACCAGCTTGTTGCGGTCGAAGGGCTGCTTGCGCCCGGTCTTCTTGGCCACCATCAGCTCGCGCAACTGCACGCGCTCGAAAGTGGTGAACCGCCCGCCGCAATCCGGACAGATCCGGCGGCGGCGGATGGACGTGCCATCCTCCGCCGGCCGGGAATCCTTGACTTGCGTGTCTTCCGAACCGCAGAACGGGCAGCGCATGGATCAGGCCATGTAGCCGTACATCGGGAAGCGGCCTGTGAGCTTCAGCACCTTTTCGCGCACGCCCGCTTCGACACCGGCATTGCCCTCGTCCGAATTCGCCACCTTCAGGCCGTCGAGGACTTCGACGATCAGCTCGCCGATTTCCTTGAACTCGGCTTCCTTGAAGCCGCGGGTCGTGCCGGCCGGGGCGCCGAGACGGACGCCCGAGGTGACGAAGGGCTTTTCCGGGTCGAAGGGAATGCCGTTCTTGTTGCAGGTGATGTAGGCGCGGCCGAGAGCGGCCTCGGCGCGCTTGCCGGTGGCGTTCTTCTTGCGAAGATCGACCAGCATGAGGTGGTTGTCGGTGCCGCCGGAGACGATATCGAGACCGTTGGCCTTCAGGGTTTCGGCCAGCGTGCGGGCATTCTTGACGATCTGCGCGGCATAATCCTTGAAGTCGGGCTGCAGCGCCTCGCCGAAGGCGACGGCCTTGGCGGCGATGATATGCATCAGCGGGCCGCCCTGCAGGCCGGGGAAGACGGCCGAGTTGATCTTCTTGGCAATATCCTCGTCATTGGTCAGCACGACGCCACCGCGCGGGCCGCGCAGCGACTTATGGGTCGTGGTGGTGGCGACGTGGCAATGCGGGAACGGCGACGGATGCTGGCCACCGGCGACAAGCCCGGCGATGTGGGCCATGTCGACCATCAGATAGGCGCCGACTTCATCGGCGATCTCGCGGAAGCGCTTCCAGTCCCAGATGCGGGAGTAAGCGGTGCCGCCGGCGATGATCAGCTTCGGCTTGTGGGTGCGGGCCTTTTCGGCGACGTCGTCCATATCCAAGAGGTGATCGCTTTCGCGCACGCCGTAGGAAACGACATTGAACCATTTGCCCGACATGTTGACCGGCGAACCATGGGTCAGATGGCCCCCGGAATTCAGGTCGAGGCCCATGAAGGTGTCGCCCGGCTGCAGCAGCGCCAGGAAGACGGCCTGGTTCATCTGCGAACCGGAATTCGGCTGGACGTTGGCGAAATTGACGCCAAACAGCTTCTTGGCGCGTTCGATCGCCAGCTCTTCGGCGATATCCACGAACTGGCAGCCGCCGTAATAGCGCTTGCCCGGATAGCCTTCCGCGTATTTGTTGGTCATGATCGACCCTTGCGCCTCCAGCACGGCGCGGGAGACGATGTTTTCGGAGGCGATCAGCTCGATTTCGTGACGCTGACGGCCGAGTTCCTTCTCGATGGCACCGAAGATATCCGGATCTGTTTCGGCCAGCGGGCGGGTGAAGAAAGCATCGGTGTTCGACATTGCGGAAGGCTCCCTGAACTGGAATGGCGCGCTTGGCGTCTTAGCGGGCCGGCGATGCGAGGGCAATACGACCAGCGACATTTGTAGCGCAAACAACGATCGTGGTCATCGCCGGATGCAAAAAGGCCGGGCGATGGACACCCGGCCTGTCGAAACGCCATGCTGGCGGCCTGCGGCTTATTGCGGCAGGGCATCCTCCTCGGTGGAGAAGGAGCCGGCCGGCTGTTCCTGGCCCGCGGTCGTCTGCAAGGCCAGTTCGGATGCGCCATCCATGTTGTAGATGTCGTCGCGGAACTGCACGACGCCGTCGTCGGCCGACCAGGCGGTGATGTAGACGAAATAGACCGGCAGTTCGACCGCCAACTTGATCGGCGTGTTGACGCGGGCGTTGATCACCTTCTCGATCTGCTGGCGAGACCAGCCGGGGGTGTCCTTGAGAATCCAGGTCGTCAGATCGCGCACGTTCTGCACACGCACACAGCCGGACGATTCGAAACGCATCAGCTTGTTGAACAGGCCCTGCTGCGGCGTGTCGTGCATGTATTCGTTGTTGGGATTGTGGAAGTTGATCTTGGTCGACGCCATGGCGTTGATCTTGCCGGGATCCTGACGGAACATCAGGTTCGGGGCCTTGGGCGCATGCCAGTCCACCGTCTCGGGCGAAACTTCCTGGCCCTGCGCGTCGAACAGGCGGATATTGTTGCGCGACAGATAGGTCGGATCCTTCTGCATCAGCGGCACGATGTCCTTTTCGACGATCGAGCGCGGCGCGGTCCAGTAGGGATTGAGAATGACCTCATAGATCTTCGAATTGAGGATATGGGTCGGGCGGCTGGCGCGGCCGACGACCGCCGTGTGGCGCAATGCAACACGTCCATCCTCGACGGCCTCGATATAGGCGGCCGGGATGTTCACCATCACATAACGGCGACCGAGATCGCCCGACATGGTCTGCAGGCGGATCAGATTGGTATTGAGCTGGCCGAGCCGGGTGGTGGCCGGCACGTTCATCGCCTTCAGCGAATAGTCGCCGAGGACGCCGTCCGCCGGCAGGCCATGGCGCGCCTGAAAGCGCTTGACGGCACTATCGACATAGGAATCGAAGGAATTCGACATGCCGGCAGAGCGCGGCAAGTCGCCTGCCACCATCAGGCGCTGGCGCAACGCCTGAACGGCGGGATCGGAAACACCGATCTGCAGCTTCTGCGCCGACTGCACGGTCGGCCAGCCGCCGCCGGACACGATCTGCTGGTATCGGGAAATCGCCTGCTGGATGTTCGGCACGGCGCCGTTTCCGAGGATGGGATTATTGGACACGGCCGCGTTGGCCGTGCCCGACGCCGCGGCGTCGAACTGGTCGTCCCAGTTGCCGCGGCGCGGCGCATTGATCAAATCATCGAGAGCCGATTGCGCGAATGCCGGAGCCGCCATGGCGGCGGCGCCGACGGTTGCCGCCGAGCGCAGGAAAGCGCGGCGCGAATAAGCTGCAATTTCGGTTTTCTTCGACATTATCCCTACCATCGTTTACGTACAGGCACCGGAAGAACAGGCCATACCATCCCATGGTTAACAAAGCGCCTCACGCGCCCCTGGCCCTGCTGTCCCGCCGCTGACATAGCAATATGGCTCATTTGTGTCGATCAGCACGTGCCGAGCCGCCGCAGCGGCATGCCCAAAAAGGCGTAACTATGCAGGATTATTGACCTTTTGCCGATCAACCGGCTTAACGGGAGATGGCTCAGGCGCGGGGTCACATTGCGCTGACAAAGCCGTGAAACGCGCTGCGGCCGGAAACGCCTGACGCGCCCGGCCGCAGATCGGGAATGGCTCTTTCGCTTACAGACGATACATGATCGTGTCGTTCCAGAAGCGGTCGAGACGCTGGAGGAGCTTGTTCATCTGGGCGAACTCGTCATTGCCGATGCCGCCGACCTTTTCGATGGAGCCGATGTGGCGATCGTAGAGTTTTGCGACGGTCTCGGCGATCTCCTGGCCGGCATCGGTCAGGCTGATGCGGACCGAGCGGCGATCAATGCGCGAGCGCTGGTGGTTGATGAAGCCGAGATCAACCAGTTTTTTCACATTGTAGGATACGTTGGAGCCGAGATAATATCCGCGCGAACGCAGCTCGCCGGCGGTCAGTTCGGAATTCCCGATGTTGAAGAGCAGGAGCGCCTGCACGGCATTGACGTCGTCGCGGCCCTGGCGGTCGAATTCGTCCTTGATGACGTCGAGCAGACGGCGATGCAGGCGTTCGACGAGGTGCAGGGATTCGAGATAGAGCGAGCGGATGGGGTCTTCATGCGCTTCGACGGCAACGGCCTGCGGTTTCACTTTGGTGTTCATGACTGCCTCACTGTTTTGTTTGGCGGTGTTTGTTCGATGTCTTCCCGCCTTGTGAGGTCACCCTATCGAATACCCATAAAATTCTACTTAAACCGCAGCCTTAACAGCGCCTTACCGTTTGCCACCCTTGTCTCAGGGTAAATCAACTCCTACCAGCCTCTGGCGTCCGCGGCGTTTTTCGCGCCACAAGACGATGCGGAAAACCGTATAGAGAAGCGCCACCAGCAGGTGCAGGACGACCACGACGAGGTTCTTCCCGAAGATGTCCGGCCAGACCGAATACATCAGGATCTGGCCGCCTGCCGCACTCGCCCAGATCACCGGTCCCCAGGAGACCGTCAGCCACAAGCCAAGTGCGGCGACCGGAAAAGCGATGGCGAGGCCGGTCGCGGCCGCCCTCCAGGGCAGAGTCAACAGGTCGAAGCGGCCATGGCCGGCGAGCGAATAGCCCGTCAGCATCGCCCAGTATTGCAGCCCGAACCAGAAGCAGGAGATCGCGATCAGCCGCAGGAAGATCACGAACAGCAACTGCGCCAGCGTGCGGTGCGGCACGGAGGTGGAATCACGATTCATGGCCGCGAGAATACGGCTCCGGGACGATTTGTCACCTCTTCCGTGTTGGGCAAGCAGGGGTTAGCCGGTATACAAGGCATCGAGACAGCCGTCAGTGACGGTGCGACGAACGGAATGCGAACAGAGGCGATCATGCAGGACAAGACTCATCTGGTGGACCAGATCACGGGGCATCGGCGGATGCGGCGCAACCGCAAGGCCGACTGGACGCGGCGCATGGTGCAGGAAAACCGGCTGACCGCCGACGACCTGATCTGGCCGATCTTCCTCGTTCCGGGCAACGGCATCGTCGATCCCATCCCCGCGATGCCCGGCGTCAACCGCATGAGCATCGACAAGGCGGTCGAGGCGGTGAAGGAAGCCGCCGATCTCGGCATCCCCGCAATCGCCACCTTCCCCAATATCGAGATGGACCTGCGCGACGAGACCGGCTCCAACAGCCTCGCCGCCAACAATCTCATCAACCAGGCGACCGCCGCCATCAAGAAGGCGGTGCCCAACATCGGCATCATCACCGATGTGGCGCTCGACCCTTTCACCAGCCATGGCCATGACGGCATCCTGCGCGGCGAAGAAATCGTCAACGACGAAACGGTCGAGCAGGTGGTGCGCGCCGCCGTCATGCAGGCCGATGCCGGCGCCGACATCATCGCGCCCTCGGAAATGATGGACGGGCGCATCGGCGCCATTCGCCGCGGACTGGACGCCGCCGGTCACCAATCGGTCGGAATCATGTCCTATGCGACGAAGTTCTCCTCCGGCTTCTACGGTCCGTATCGCGAGGCGATCTGTACCGGCGGCCTGCTGAAGGGCGACAAGAACAGCTATTACATCAACCCCGCCAACGGAACCGAAGCGCTGCGCGACGCCGCCCTCGACGTCGAGGAAGGTGCCGACATGATGATGGTCAAGCCCGGCCTTGCCTATCTCGACATCTGCTGGCGCATCAAGGAGGCCTTCGGCCTGCCGACCTTCGCCTATCAGGTCTCGGGTGAATACACCCAGATCAAGGCCGCCGCCCTGAACGGCTGGATCGACGGCGAGCGGGTGATGATGGAAACCCTGCTCTGTTTCAAGCGCGCCGGCTGTGACGGCGTGCTCACCTATTTCGCCGTCGAGGTGGCGAAAAAACTGGCGCGGCAAGGTTAAGGCCTTCCGGCCCCTTTGCATTTTCGCGCCGCCACACCATATCAGGGAAAGACACACTTTTCGGCGAAGCCGCCGCCAGCGGCTTTCCACAGGAGACCAGGAATGAGCGTCAATCCCAACCCGCCTCTTGCCGCACCGGAAGACTGGCGCGCCTATAGTGGCGTGCTGAGCCGGCGCGTCTTCGCCTTCGTTCTCGATTACATCGCGGTTGCGCTGCTGTGCATTCCCGCTGCTGTCGTCGTGTTCTTCCTCGGCCTGGTGACGCTGGGGCTCGGCTTCTATCTCTATCCCATTCTGTTCTTCGTCGTCGCGGCCCTCTATTTCGGCCTGACCGTCGGCGGGGAGGCGCAGGCTTCGCCCGGCATGCGCTTCATGGGACTGGCGATGATCCGACTCGACGGCCAGCGCATCGATTTCCTGACCGCGCTGGTGCATCTGGTGCTGTTCTGGATCCTCAATTCAGTGTTGACGCCGCTCATCCTGCTGGCCGGCCTGTTTACCGAGCGTTCGCGCCTTGTCCATGACCTGCTGATCGGCACAGCCGTCATCCGCCGGTCCTATTGAGGACCGTCGGAACGGCCGGCGCGGTTCATTCCGTGCCGGCAGGCGGCCTCAGTCATAATTTCAGCGCGAAACTGTTGCTTTCTGGCACGAGGGCGGGAGCGGAATGCCTCGCTTCGCAATCTTTCATGGCGCATGGTTGACGTTTTTTAATCTTAGGCCATGGTATTAGAGATCAGACAATTCCAGGAGCCTTTTCTGCTGCAATGAATACCCAGGCCGCCCCTTCTCCGCAGTTCTACCTGACGGCGCCGGCTGCCTGTCCCTATTTGCCGCACGAAATGGAGCGCAAGGTCTTTACCCATCTCGTCGGCCCACGCGCGGCCGAGATGAACGACCTGCTGACGCAGGGCGGTTTCCGCCGTTCCCAGAACATCGCCTATCGCCCTGCCTGCGAGGCCTGTCGCGCCTGCATCTCCGTGCGCATCCTCGCCGACGAATTTTCGCCGACTCGCTCCATGCGGAGGGTGCTGACGCTGAACGAGGATCTGGTCGCCACCGATTACCCAGCCCAGCCGTCGACCGAACAATATGCGCTGTTCCGCCGCTATCTCGACAGCCGCCACCAGCGCGGCGGCATGTCGGACATGTCGGCGCTCGATTATGCGATCATGGTCGAGGACACCCATGTCAACACCCGCATCATCGAATATCGCGTGCGCGCCGAAGGCGCCGGCGTCAATCCGCTGGCGCGCGGCGAACTGGTCGCGGCGGCGCTGACCGACATGATGAGCGACGGACTGTCGATGGTCTATTCCTATTTCAATCCGACGCTCGGCCACCGATCGCTCGGCACGCTGATGATCCTCGATCATATCCGCCGCACCCGCCAGCTCGGCCTGCCGCATGTTTATCTCGGCTACTGGGTCAAGGGGTCGCACAAGATGGATTACAAGACCCGTTTCCTGCCGCAGGAGCATCTGTTGTCACGCGGCTGGGAACGCTATATCCCCGAAGACAACAGGCCAGACGACAGACGGCCGGAAACCAGCCGGATGGGCGACTGACCATGACAAACGCATCTTCCTCCAGCCATGCCAAAGGCGTGGCCCTGACGGCTCTTGGCGGCATCGTTCTCTCGGTCGATGCGCCGCTGATGCGACTCGGCAATGGCGATGCCTGGTCGGTGCTGGCGCTACGCGGCCTGCTGACGGTGCTGACCGCGCTGCTGATCTGGGTATTGGTGCGCCTCGCCTCGGGCAAATCGATTCCGCTGGTGCCGGGCTGGCGCGCGGCTGCCGCCGGGCTGTTCTACGGCGTTTCCTCCAGCCTGTTCGTCGCCGCCGTCTTCCATACCGCAACTGCCAACGTGGTGTTCATCATCGCCTTCACGCCGATGTTCGCCGCCCTGCTCTCCTGGATTTTCCTCGGCGAACGACCGGGCATCGCGACCCTGGTCACCATGTCGATCATGATCTTCGGCGTCGGCCTGATCGTGCAGGGCGGGTTGACCAGCGGCCATCTTTCCGGCGACCTGATGGCGGCGGCTGCCTCCTTCTGCATCGGCGCGGCGATCACCATCGGCCGTTCGGCGCGCCGCGACATCGGCTTCGTGCCGCTGATCGGCGCGATCATTCCGGCGGCCTGCGCCTTCATCGCGCTGTATCCGCAGGGCATCGCCATCGAAAATCCGTTCTGGATCTTCCTCGATGGCGCCATCGTTCTGCCGCTGGCCTTTTGGTGCCTGGCCACAGGCCCGCGCTATCTGCCGGCTTCGGAAGTCGGCATGTTCTATCTGCTGGAAACGATTCTGGCGCCGATCTGGGTGTGGTTCGTGTTTTCCGAAGTGCCCTCGGCGCAGACGCTGACCGGCGGCGCCATCCTGATCGGAGCGCTGATCGGCTTTTCGCTGTGGCAGATGCGGGCGAAATCGCGCGAGGCGATCGCCGGCTGCTCCTAGTCGGCATACTGAAGGAAGAAGGGGCGTCCGATCCGGCCGCCCCTCTTTTCGTTATCCGCTGAACTTGCCGCTACGCGGAAAACCCTTGGGCAGCGTATGTCCGGCATCCGCACGGTTGCCGAGCCATTCGATCAGTTCGTCCTTCGACTTCATGAAGCTGCGGCCGGCGGTGTCGACCCAGGTCAGGCCGTCGGCGATGGCGAAGCAGCGGATGTCGGAAATGCCGCCATCCTTGAATTTTTGCAGGCGTACGCCCTTGCCACGGCTCATTTCCGGCACCTGCGCCAGCGGGAAGACCACCATCTTGCGATTTTCGCCGACGACGGCGACATGATCGCCGGAGACGGGCACCACGAGCTTGGCCTCATCCGGCATGGTGACGTTCATGATCTGCTTGCCCTTGCGGGTATTGGCGATCATTTCGCTCTCGGGCACCACGAAGCCGTTGCCGGCAGTCGAGGCGATCAGCAGCTTGCGGGCGGGGTCGTGGACGAAGGCGGTCAGCACGTCCTGGTCGTTTTCCATGTCGACCATGATGCGCAGCGGCTCGCCATGGCCGCGCCCGCCCGGCAGCTTGTCGGCGCCGAGCGTATAGGCCTTGCCGCCGGTGGTGACCAGCAGCAGGCGGTCGGTGGTCTGGGCCGGGAAGGCCAGCCGCAGGGCGTCGCCTTCCTTGAAGTTCAGCGCCGAGGTGTCGGCGATATGGCCCTTGAGCGCTCGGATCCAGCCCTTTTCGGAAATGACGATGGTGACCGGTTCCTTCTCGATCATCGCCTGCTGGATGGCCGCATCGTCGGCCTCCGGCGCTTCCGAGAACTGGGTGCGGCGGCGGCCGAGTTCGGTCGCCTTGGCGTATTTTTTCTTCACCTCGCCGATTTCGCGCGCGACGGTCTGCCACTGGCGCTCATCGGAGGCGAGCAGCGCCTCGATATCGGCCTTCTCCTTGGTGAGATCCTCGTGTTCTTTACGGATCTCGAATTCTTCGAGCTTGCGCAAATTGCGCAGCCGCATGTTGAGGATGGCTTCTGCCTGCACGTCGGTCAGCGTGAAGCGGGCGATCATCACCTGCTTCGGCTCGTCCTCCTCGCGGATGATGCGGATCACCTCGTCGAGGTTGAGATAGGCGATCAGCAGGCCGCCGAGGATTTCCAGCCGCCGGTCTATGGCCGCCAGGCGATGGCGCGAGCGGCGTACCAGCACGTCCTTGCGATGCGCCAGCCATTCCAGCAGCACCTCGTTCAGCGCCATGACCTTGGGCACCTTGCCCATGGACAGGACGTTCATGTTGAGCGCCAGCCGGCTTTCCAGCTCGGTCAGCTTGAACAGCGATTCCATCAGCAGCGTCGCATCGACGGTGCGGTTCTTCGGCACCACCACGACGCGGATATCCTCGGCAGATTCGTCGCGGATATCTTCGAGCAGCGGCAGCCTGCGGGCGATCAGCAGTTCGGCGATCTTCTCGATCAGCCGCGATTTCTGCACCTGGAAGGGAATTTCGGTGATGACGATCTGATAGCCGCCACGGCCGAGATCCTCGATCTCCCACTTGGCGCGCACGCGAAAACCGCCGCGGCCGGTCTTGTAGGCCTCGACGATGGTGGCGTGGTCGTCGATGATGATGCCACCGGTCGGAAGGTCGGGGCCGGGAATGAACTCGACCAGCTTCTCGACCGTCGCCTGCGGATGCTTGATGAGATTGAGCGCCGCATCGCATAGCTCATGGGCATTGTGCGGCGGGATCGACGTTGCCATGCCGACGGCGATGCCGGAGGCGCCGTTGGCCAGCAGGTTCGGGAAGGCGCCGGGCAGCACGACCGGCTCGGAATTGGATTCGTCGTAGGTCTCGCGGAAATCGACCGCATCCTCGCCGATGCCTTCGAGCAGAAGCTCGGCCACCGCCGTCATCTTCGATTCGGTGTAACGCATGGCGGCGGGGCTGTCGCCGTCGATATTGCCGAAATTGCCCTGGCCGTTGACCAGCGGATAGCGCAGCGAGAAATCCTGCGCCAGGCGCGCCAGCGCGTCATAGATCGCCTGGTCGCCATGGGGATGGTAGTTACCCATGACCTCGCCGACGATCTTGGCGCATTTGCGGAAAGCGGCGTTGGGGCGCAGACCCATCTCGCTCATGGCGTAGACGATGCGGCGATGCACCGGCTTCAGCCCATCGCGCACATCCGGCAGCGCGCGATGCATGATGGTCGATAGCGCATAGGCAAGGTAGCGCTCTTCCAGCGCCGCCTTGAGGTCGACCGGTACGATGTTGTCGTCTCCGCCAGACGGCGGCGAAATATCCTGTCCCATAGGGCTTGACTAGACCACACCGCGATTCCCGGCAAGGAATCCCGGCGAAGCGCCTGTGGATAGCGCCTTTAGCCTTGGCTTTTCGGCAATTTTTCCACGGCCGGTTGCGATTTGCCGCGACTAAGCCGCAAGCCGGTGGCACATGCGTCCTGACACCGATTCGTTTGGTGTTTCGTCGCAAATATTGAAATATTTCTGAAGCCGATGAATAAAACAGTAATGCAGCACGTCTATTTTCGCGTCGCTCAGCCCCGCCGAGGCGAGTGATTCACAAAAAAGGAACCGTCATGAAGAATATCCGCTCCCTCCGCTATGCCCTGGCCGCAGCCACTGTGCTCGGTTTCGGCGGCAATGCTTTCGCGCTCGACGGCAACGATCTCGTCGCCAAGATCAATGCCGGCCTGCAAAGCGCCAAGCTGACCCCCGCCTCGGTCGAGGTCAGCGGCTCGACCGTGACGCTGAAGGGCGTGAAGGTCCAGCCATTGGAAGGCGCGTCGGAAGGCGGCGCCATTGGCGACGTGGTGCTGAACAACGTGGAGGAAGACGGCAGCGGCGGTTACACGATCGAGAAGGCCGCCTTCAACAATGTCGACATGACCAATGACGGGGTCACCCTCACCGCCTCGGATATCGCGCTGAACAACATCTCCATTCCCGGCGACGTCAGCAAGCCTTCGCTCGATTCGATGATCTTCTACGAGACCGGCCATGTCGGCCCGGCCAAGATCGTCAAGGGCGGCGCGGAAGTGCTGACCCTGGCTTCGACCGACTTCTCGATGAGCAAGATGGACGACAATGCCGGCCTCGAATTCGAATTCGGCGCCACCGGGCTTAAGGCCGATCTCTCCAAGGTCGAGGATCCCAAGGCCAAGGAGACGCTTGAAAAGATCAAGCTGACCTCGCTCGACGGCGAAATCCACATGGCCGGCAGCTGGGAAACCGCCAGCGGCACCATCGACCTCGATTCGATCAACGTCGACTTCAAGGATGTCGGCGCGCTGTCGCTGGCCTTCAATCTCTCCGGCTATACGCTGGAGCTGGTGAAGTCGCTGCAAGAGCAGATGAAGGCGCTGGAGTCCAATCCGAACAAGGAAGCCGCCCAGCAGGCTGCCGGCCTCGCCATGATGGGCCTTGCCCAGCAGCTCACCTTCAACAGCGCCTCGATCAGCTTCGACGACGCCTCGATCACCTCGCGCGTGCTGGATTACGTCGGCTCCGAGCAGGGCATGTCGGGCCGCCAGTTCGCCCAGTCGCTGAAGGGCATGGTGCCGATCATGGTGGCGCAGCTCAACATTCCCGACCTGCAGAACGCCATTACCGAGGCCGTCAACACCTATCTCGACGATCCGAAGAACCTGACGATCTCGGCAGAGCCGGAAAAGGGCGTGCCCTTCCCGCAGATCATCGGCGCCGCCATGGGCGCGCCGCAGACCCTGCCGAAGGTTCTGGGCGTCACCGTCACGGCCAACGACGCCGACTGAGCCCGGCAAGACCTTTCAAAATGCGAGCCCGGCGGACCAGTTCCGCCGGGCTTTTTGCTGCGATCAACGATCCCCGGAACGAAAAACGGCGGCCGAGGCCGCCGTTCATGCTCACCAAGATGATCTCGCGATCAATCCTTCTTCTGCGGAACCACCCGCAGCGCCAGTTCGCGAAGCTGCGTCGGGGTCGCTTCCGAAGGCGCGTTCATCAGCAGATCCTGGGCCTGCTGGTTCATCGGGAACAGCGAGATCTCGCGCAGGTTCTTGGCGCCGACCAGGAGCATGACCACGCGGTCGATGCCAAACGCACAGCCGCCATGCGGAGGAGCACCGTACTGGAAGGCGCGGTACATGCCGCCGAAACGTTCCTCGACGTCTGCCTGGCTGAGGCCAACCAGTTCGAAGGCCTTGACCATCAGCTCGGGCGACTGGTTACGGATCGAGCCGGAGGCGATTTCGAAGCCGTTGCAGACCGCGTCATACTGATAGGCCTTGATCGACAGCGGATCGGAACCGTTCAGCGCGTCGAGGCCGCCCTGCGGCATCGAGAAGGGGTTGTGGGCGAAATCGACCTTCTTCTCGTCCTCGTTCCACTCGTAGAAGGGGAAGTCGACGATCCAGCACATTTCGAAGCGGTCGCGGTCCACGAGGTTCAGTTCCTCGGCGGCGCGGGTGCGGGCTTCGCCGGCGAACTTGTAGAACTTGGCGGGATCGCCGGCGACGAAGAAGCAGGCGTCGCCGTCTTCGAGGCCGAGCTGGGTGCGGATCGCATCGGTGCGCTCCTCGCCGATATTCTTGGCGAGGGGACCTGCGCCCTCCAGCTTCTCGCCTTCCTTGCGCCAGAAGATATAGCCGAGGCCCGGCTGGCCTTGCGACTGCGCCCAGGCGTTCATGCGGTCGCAGAAGGCGCGGCTGCCGCCGGTCTTGGCCGGGATCGCCCAGACTTCGACCTTGGGGTTCGAGGCGATCATGTTGGCGAACACCTTGAAGCCGGAGCCGGCGAAATGCTCGGTCACAGCTTCCATGACGATCGGGTTGCGCAGGTCCGGCTTGTCGGAGCCGTATTTGCGGATGGCGACGTCATAGGGGATGCGCGGCCATTCCTTGGTGACCGGCTTGCCTTCGGCAAACTGCTCGAAGACTGACGTCATCATCGGTTCCATCGTCTGCCAGACGTCTTCCTGGGTGACGAAGCTCATCTCGACATCGAGCTGGTAGAATTCGCCCGGCAGGCGGTCGGCGCGCGGGTCTTCGTCACGGAAGCACGGCGCGATCTGGAAATAGCGGTCGAAGCCGGCGACCATCAGCAGCTGCTTATACTGCTGCGGCGCCTGCGGCAGGGCGAAAAACTTGCCCTGATGGATACGGGACGGCACGAGGAAGTCACGCGCGCCTTCCGGCGACGAGGCGGTCAGGATCGGCGTCGTGTATTCGGCAAAACCGGCCGCGCCCATTCCCTGGCGCATGGCCGAGATGATCTGGGTGCGCTTGACGATGTTCCTGTGCAGCGTCTCGCGGCGCAGGTCGATGAAGCGGTACTTCAGGCGCACGTCTTCGGGATATTCCGGCTCGCCGAACACCGGCAGCGGCAATTCCCTGGCGGCCGAGAGTACCTCGATCTCCTGCGCATACAGCTCGATCTCGCCGGTCGGCATGGTTTTGTTGACGGTGTCCTCGGTGCGGGCCTTGACCACGCCGTCGATGCGGATCACCCACTCGCCGCGCACGGTCTCGGCGGTCTTGAAGGCCGGGCTGTCGGGATCGCAGACCACCTGGGTCATGCCGTAATGGTCGCGAAGGTCGACGAAGAGGACGCCGCCGTGGTCGCGGACACGGTGGACCCAGCCGGACAGGCGGACGGTCGAGCCGACATCCGACTTGGTCAGAGCGGCACAGGTGTGGCTGCGGTAACGATGCATGGTCAATATCCTGGGCTTCGTGAGGCGGCAGCGAAGACACGGCTAAACGCGGCTTTCAAGCTGCCGATGAAAATCGGGCGGAAAAGCGCATGCCCTGCCGGTTTTGTCAAGACTCGACGGCCGGACGGCACGTTTAACGCTGTCAATGCAAGCAACGCTTGGCTAAAACATGTGCTTCGCGCGGCTTACCTTTCGAGTCGCGTGCCCACCAGACAGGCACTTCCCCATGAGCCAGATCCGACCGCTGATTCCGCTCCTCGTCACCGCAGGCATCCTGATCGGCGGCAACGGGCTGCAGGGCACTTTCATCTCGCTGCGGGCGCTCAGCGAAGGGTTTTCGCCCTCGGTCATCGGCATCGTCGGCACCGGCTACAATCTCGGCTTCGCCATCGGCTGCGTCTACATCACCCGCATCATCCGGTCGATCGGGCATATCCGCGCCTTTTCCGCCTTGGCGGCCATTGCCTCGGCGGCGTCGCTCGCCATGGTCCTGCTCATTCATCCGGCCTTCTGGTTCGCCATGCGTCTCATCCAGGGCATCTGTTTCGCCGGCCTGTTCGCGGTGGTGGAAAGCTGGTTGAACGCCCGCGTCACCAATGCCACCCGCGCCCGCACCCTCTCCGTCTATCGTTTCGTCGATCTCGGCTCGGTGACGCTGACGCAATACCTGATCCCGACCGTCGGCATCGACGGCTTCCAGCTCTTCGCCATCATTTCAATGGCGCTGACGCTGTCGCTGGTGCCGATCTCGTTCGCCGACCGCTCCAGCCCGAGCGCGCCGGAAGCGGTGCGTTTCGACGTGCGCACGCTGTGGCAGATCTCGCCGCTGGCGACCATCGGCTGCGTGGTGGTGGGGCTGACCAATTCCGTGTTCCGCTCGCTTGGGCCGATCTATGCCGAGGGCATCGGCATGTCGATCACCGCCATCGCCACCTTCATGAGCGTCGGCATCTTCGCCGGCGTCGTCCTGCAATATCCGCTCGGCCATTATTCCGACAAGCTCGACCGCCGCTTCATTATCCTGATCGCCACCGGCGGCGCGCTGGTCGCCGGCCTGTTCATCGTGCTGGTCGCCGGCACCAACGAATGGCTGAATTTCATCGGCATCTTCCTGTTCGGCGCCTTCGCCATGCCGCTCTATTCGCTCTGTTCGGCCCATGCCAACGACCATGCCGCCGAGGGGCAGCATGCGCTGGTCTCGGCCGGCACATTGTTCTTCTGGTCGTGCGGGGCGGTCATCGGGCCGCTGTTCGCCTCCTTCATGCTGGATATCTTCGGGCCGCATGCGTTGTTCATCTACATGGCCTGCGTGCTCAGCGTCTTCGTGCTCTATACGCTGCAGCGCATGACGGTGCGCGAGGGCGTGCCGACCGAGCGGCGGCGCATGGGTTTCCGCAACCTGCTGCGCACGTCCACCTTCTTCAACAAGCTGGCGGCACCGACCGAGGAAGACGACCGCCGCAAGTAAGATGCGGCAAGATGACATCCGCCGCTGGATTGATGATCGCCATATTCAACTTTAAAACCGAAGGCGAGATCACCGGAGCCCGCCCTCATGCCATCCATCGACCGCCGCACGCTTCTGAAGGCATCCGCCCTGTTTGCCGGGGCTTACAGCGTCGGCCTTGCAGCCGCCTCGCGGTTCCCGGCCTTCGCCAGCCCGCAGCCGATCATGCTCGAAGCGCTGCGCACCGATGCGCAACTGGCCGAAGCCGCTCCGACCAAGGGCATCATGACCTATGGGCGCGACGGGATGCCGCCGATCCTGCGGGCGAAAAAGGGCCAGCCGTTCTTCGCCCAACTGAAGAATGCGCTGGACGAGCCGACCACCATCCACTGGCATGGGGTGCGCGTGCCCAATGCCATGGATGGCGTACCCTTTCTCACCCAGCCCTATATCTATACCGGCGACAGCTTCGATTATCGCTTCGCGCCACCGGACGCCGGCACCTTCTGGTATCACCCGCATTGCAATACGCTGGAGCAGATGGGGCGCGGCATGACCGGCCTGCTGATCGTCGAGGACCCCGACGATCCCGCCTTTGATGCCGAGATCGCCGTCAACCTGCGCGACTGGCGGCTGGGCGGCGACGGCCAATTCATCGAGCAGTTCAAGCCGCGCGACGCCGCCAAGAGCGGCACCTACGGCACGCTTCGCACCGTCAACTGGCAACGGGAGCCGCAATACGATGCGCCGGCCGGCGGCCTCGCACGCCTGCGCCTGGTCGTCACCGATGTCACCCGCATTTTCACATTCAAGCTGGAGGGGGCCGAGGCACAGGTGATCGCCATCGACGGCAATCCGGTGCCGCAGCGTTTCGCGCTCGATACGCTGATGATCGGCCCTGGCCAGCGGCTCGATCTGGCGGTCCGCATGCCGGATACGGAAGGGGCCGCCGCGACGCTCATCGACGTTCGTGGCTCGACACCGAAGACCGTCCTGACCCTGCGCGCCACCGGCGCGTCGCTGAAGCGGGCGTTCGGCGATCTCGGGCCGCTCGCCGCCAATCCAGTGGCCGCAGCCGACCTCTCGGCGGCGGAGGAAATACCGCTGGCGCTCAGCGCCACGGCCGAAAACCGCAAGCCGAGCGGCTTCTGCGGCGATATCGGCTATACGTTCTGGGCGATCAACAGGACGCCGTGGTCGGGCGACTCGCCCGATCCGACCGCGCCGCTGGCGGAGATGAAGCTCGGCAAAAGCTATGTCCTCAACCTCGCCAATCCGACGCCGCACCTGCATCCCATCCATCTGCACGGCATGAGTTTCACGGTCGTCTCCTCCTCCATTGGACCGGTGCAGCCCTTCGTCACCGACACCTATCTGATCCGTCCCGACGAGAAGGTGAAACTGGCTCTCGTCGCCGACAATCCCGGCGACTGGGTGTTCCATTGCCATGTCATCGAACACCAGAAGACGGGCATGGCCGGCTATTTCCGGGTAACATAGCGCAGAAAGAGGCTCCGATTTTGCGTTGACATCCGGCCACGAAAGGAGAAGGAAGGGTGATTAACCTTTTCCCTGCCCAACGAACGAATAGAGATGATCGTCAACACAACGGACCTTCGCGCCGCCTGCGCCGAACTCGCCAAATCCGAATTCATCACCATCGATACCGAATTCCTGCGCGAGACGACGTTCTGGCCGGAGCTGTGCCTTATCCAGATGGCGAGTCCTACGGTCGAGGTCTTGGTCGATCCGCTGGCAAAGGGGCTCGACCTCGCTCCCTTCTTCGAACTGATGGCCAATCCGGCCGTGTTGAAGGTATTCCACGCCGCGCGGCAGGATATCGAAATCATCCACCATCTCGGCGGGCTGATCCCGCATCCGATCTTCGATACCCAGGTGGCCGCCATGGTTTGCGGCTTCGGCGATTCGGTCTCCTACGACCAGCTCGTGCAGCGGGTGAAGGGCGTGCAGATCGACAAGTCGTCACGCTTCACCGACTGGAGCCGCCGGCCGCTCTCCGACAAGCAGCTGGAATATGCGCTGGCCGACGTCACCCATCTGCGTGACGTCTACCTGGCGCTGAAGGCGCAGCTCGAACGCGAGGGCCGCGCCTCCTGGCTGCGCGAGGAGATGGATATTCTCGAAGCGCCCCATACCTACGACTTGCATCCGGACGATGCCTGGCAGCGGCTGAAGATGCGGCTGAAGAAGCCGCAGGAACTGGCCGTGCTGAAATTCGTCGCCGCCTGGCGCGAGCGCGAGGCGCGCGCCCGCAACGTGCCGCGCTCCCGAATCATCAAGGACGACACGATCTACGAGATCGCCCAGCAGCAACCGAAGGATAGCGAGGCGCTGTCGCGCTTGCGCACCGTGCCCAAGGGCTGGGAGCGTTCGGCCAACGGCGCCGCCCTGCTGGAAGCGGTGAACGCGGCGCTCGCCTTGCCGAAATCGGACATGCCGGCGGTGCCGCGCCACGCTCCAGTGCCGGAAGGGGCCGCTGCCGCCACCGAACTGCTGAAGGTGCTTCTGAAACTCACCGCCGAGAAGCATGGCGTCGCCGCCAAGGTGCTCGCCAACACCGACGACCTGGAAAAGATCGCCATGGCCGGCGAGGAGGCCGATGTCGCAGCGCTTTCCGGCTGGCGGCGCGACCTGTTCGGCGAAACGGCGCTTGAACTGATCCGCGGCAATGTCGCCCTGCGCTTCGTCGGAAAGCGTGTCGAAGCGGTCACGCTCTGATTCATTCCGCCGCCGTTGGGCCGCATGCCGCAACTTGGCCGGGATTGGGTGAGACATGCGTCGCGATGGCGCGTGACGGGCGCCGCCAGAGTTGACCGGGACGGGATTGCAGAATGTTGAAACGGGGGACGATCGTTCAGTGGCTCGTCCTGCTCACGGTCGTGGCGCTGAGCGGGGTGCTTTACAGCCTCGTCGTCTATGGCGAAAGACCGCTGATCGGCGCCATATTCTCCCTGTCGATCTGCATGCCGCTGGTCGCGCTGGAACGGCGGATGATCTTTCCGCGCTTCTACAACTGGCTGCATGGCCTGTCGACGCCCGCCTATCTGGCCATGTCGCTGCTCGTCTATTACGTCACGATCTTCATCGGTTTCGCAGCAGCCGGCGCATTTCTGAAGAGTGCAGGCATCATTCGCGAGCCTTGGATCAAGACGCTGATTCTGCCGTGGGAGGTGGTGGTCTACAGTTTCGCGGTCGGCAGCGGCATCAACTTCGTGCTGCGGGTGCGAGAGCTTCTCGGCCGGGATATCTTCGTGAGCCTGCTCACCGGCCGTTACCGCAAGCCGGTGCGCGAGGAGCGCGTCTTCCTGTTCATCGATCTCGTCGGCTCAACCTCGTTTGCGGAAAAATACGGCGACCTGCGCACCCAGCAATATCTCGGCACGCTGTTCAACGTGCTGGCCGAGCCGGTGCGGCGCCATGACGGCGCAATCGACGATTATATCGGCGACGCCGTGATCATCACCTGGCCGCTGAAGCGAGGCCTGCGCGACGCCCGCTGCGTGCGCTGTGTCTTCGACATCATAGCCGAGATCGAGAAGCGCTCCGCCCTGTGGCTCGGCACTTTCGGGCAGATGCCGCGCTTGCGCGCCGCCCTGCATGGCGGCGAGATCATTACCGCCGAGATCGGCGTCGATCACCATAAGATCGCCTATTTCGGCGATACGGTGAACACAACGGCGCGACTGGAAAGCCTGTGCCGCACCTTGGGACATCCGGTGCTGATCTCGCAGGAACTGGCGACACGGATGACCCTGCCCGACGATATCAGGGCCGAATATCTCGGCGACCACGCGGTGCGCGGCCGCGGCCAGCCGCTCGGCGTCATGGCGCTGACGAGCATGCGCCAGACGCAACCTTCCAATATCTTGCCTCTCGCCCGGCCGGCCGAGTGAGCGCGCGTCACGAAAGCTTCACCACCGCGTAATTCTCCAGACATCTTCGCCGCTTAACCGCTTTTGTCGTTATCCCCCATCGCACAGGTGAAACGATGAAAAACCTTCTTTTGACATCCGTCGCCCTCGGCCTGCTGGCAGGCCAGGCTTTCGCGGACGAAACCGAATTCAAGGCGAAACTCGTCGGCCAGGTGATCATCCCGGCCAATTCCATCATCGCCGCACCGGCCGATGCGCCCGATTTCCTCAAGCATGCCGGCAAGTTCACCACGCCCGACCGCAAACGCACTGAAGCGCTGGGCACGGTCGAGGGCAAGGACGGCGTGCGCGTCACTGACATCAACCTGCCCTTCGACGGCCAGGCGATGCAGGGCTTCTCCGGCATCAAGACCATGGATGACGGCAGCTTCTGGACGCTCTCCGACAACGGCTTCGGCACGAAGCTGAATTCGCCGGATGCGGCCTTGATGCTGCACAATGTCAAATTCGACTGGGAGAACGGCAAGACCGAGGTCGTCAAGCACATCTTCCTCTCCGATCCCGACAAGAAGGCTCCCTTCCCGATCGTTCTGGAAGGTGCGGAGAAACGTTATCTCACCGGCGCCGATTTCGACATCGAATCGATCCAGCCAGTCGCCGACGGCTTCTGGATCGGCGAGGAATTCGGTCCCTACCTGCTGAAGGTCGACACCGAGGGCCGCCTCACCGACGTGATCCCGACGCTGGTCGACGGCAAACCGGTGACCTCGCCGGACAATCCGACGATCACCGTTCCCGGCAACCCGACGCAAAAGCTTCCCGCCTTCAACCTGAAGCGCTCCGGCGGCTTCGAAGGCCTGGCGATGAGCAAGGACGGCGCGAAACTCTACGGCCTGCTCGAAGGCCCGCTCTACCTCGAAGACGGCTCGACCGAAAAAGCCGGCGACCGCACCGCCACCCGCATCATCGAGTTCGACGTCGCCTCGAAGGCGTGGACCGGCCGCAGCTGGCTCTATCCGCTCGATCCGCAGGGCGCCGCCATCGGCGATTTCAACATGCTGGACGAGACCACCGCGCTGGTCATCGAGCGTGATAACGGCGCCGGCACCGCCGACAAGGCCTGCGCCGACGTCAAGCAGCCGAAGCCGGATTGCTTCGCCCCGCCAGCCGTGCTCAAGCGCATCTACAAGATCGAGTTCAACGACGCCAATGTCGGCCAGGCCGCCCGCAAGATCGGCTATATCGACCTGCTGAAGATCGAGGATCCCGACAATAAAAAGAAGGCGGGCTCGATCGCCGGCATCTACGACATGCCCTTCGTGACGATCGAGAATGTCGACCGCGTCGATGCCACGCATATCATCGTCGGCAACGACAACAACCTGCCCTTCTCGGCCGGTCGCGCGCTGGACAAGGCTGACGACAACGAGTTCAGCTTGCTCGAAGTCGGCGATTTCCTCAACGCGAAGTAAAGCCTGGAAACGAAAGCGCCCTCTCCTTCGCGGAGAGGGCGTTTTTATTCGAAAACGAAGGTCAGCCGCTTGCCGGTCAGCTTGGCCAGTTGTTGCAGGCGGCCTTCCAGCCGCTCGCCGGCAAAGTCGTGATAGGGATGCGGCACGACGAATTCGAGATCGAGATCGGGCTTGTCCGACGTGCGGAAGGCCAGGTTACCGACCACGCCCGGCATCGAGGCCGAGAACAGGTAGACGACGCGCAACAGCCCCCCGAGCAGCTTGGCCCGGTCAAGGAAATGCGGGGTGGCGATAGTCGCCAGCGGTCCGGTCGCTCCGTCGTCGCGCAGTCCTTCGAAGCGGTAGTAATTGGTCAGCGCGATGTAGGCGCGGCCGGGATGAGTGATGCCGATGAACGAGGAGTGAGCGATGATGTTCAACGCCTGCAGCCCGCGATAATCGGGATGCGCGCGCCAGCTTATGTCTGCCAGCAGGCAGGCGGCCTGCCGGTAGCGGCTTTCTTCCTCGGTTTCCTCGATGCCGAAGAACGGCATCATCCGGCCGGTCCATTCAGCCAGTTCGCGCGCGTGTTCGGGTGAGCGCGCGCGCAGGATCGCCAGTTCGTCCGCGGCCGTCAGCAGCGGATCGTTCGCCTGCTCCTGTGACGACAGCAGCGAATAGAGATAGCCTTCGCGCACGCCCTGCGCCGAGAAGCAGACACGGGCGGGCCTCATGACTTCCAGCACTTCCTTCATGGCGACCGCACCGAAGGGCAGCAGCGCCCGGCGGCTCTTGGAAACGGCGGCAAAGGCGGGGTTCTTCGAATCGCGCGACTGGATCACCTCTTCGAGGAAGCGAAGCGCCTCGTCGAGCGGCACCTCGTAGCCCTGCATCATGTGCAGCGGATATTGGCGCATTTCCATGTGCAGCTTGGCGATGTTGCGCCAGGTGCCGCCGACCGCATAGAAGGTCCGCCCCGCCCCCGCCTTCAACAACTCGGCAGCGCGGCGCACCTGCTTGCGCGCGAAGACGCGCGCCTTGTCGATGGAATTGCCGGAATATTCGGAAAGACGCAGGCCACCGAGCGGCAGCGTAACGCCCTTGCCGAAGGCCTTGCCCTCGATATCGATCAGTTCCAGCGAGCCGCCACCGAGATCGCCGGCGATGCCATCGGCGTGGAAAAAGCCGCTGATGATGCCGAGCGCCGAAAACTTCGCCTCTTCCTCGCCGGTCAGCACGCGCACGGGCTGGCCGAGGATTTCCTCCGCCTGGCAGATGAAATCCGGCCCGTTCTGCGATTCGCGCGCCGCAGCCGTCGCCAGCACATACATGGTGCGGGCGCGCGCCTGCACGGAAAGCGCTCGGAAACGGTGAAGCGCGGCCAAAGCCCGCTCGACTGCCTGTTCGTCCATGCGGCCGGTGAGCGCGATGCCCCTGCCGAGGCCGCAAAGCACTTTTTCGTTGAAGAGAATTGCGGGCGACCGCGACAAGCCTTCGTATACAACCAGACGAATGGAGTTCGATCCGATATCCACGACGGAGACGGGCGCTATGCCAGGCAAACGCCCCTGAGCTTCCGATTCAACCATGCAATTCCAGTTTATCTCTTCTTGCCGGAGACCCAGCCCGCAATCAGCTTGGGCGCGCTGGAGTTCAATGCTTCACCGCGGCCGGAAAGGCTCGGGTTGGTCATGAAATAGTGCTGCGCATTGAAGGGTTCTTCCCCTTCGCGGACGTCCATGCGCCTGGAGGTTCCATCGGGGAGTATCTCGTAGCTCTGCTGGTTGTCAATGAGATTGCCCAGCATGATCTGCGAAAGAACCTGCGCGTGCACGGTCGGGTTGGTGAGCGGCACCAGCGTCTCGACGCGGCGGTCGAGGTTGCGCGGCATCATGTCGGCCGAGCCGATATAGACGAGCGATTTCTCCGAGGGCAGGCCGTGGCCGTTGCCGAAGCAGAAGATGCGGCTGTGCTCCAGGAAGCGCCCGACGATGGATTTGACGCGGATGTTTTCCGAAAGCCCAGGCACCTGCGGGCGCAGGCAGCAGATGCCGCGCACCACCAGGTCGATCTCGACGCCGGCATTGCTGGCGGCATAGAGCGCATCGATGATCTCGGGATCGACCAGCGAATTCATCTTCATCCAGATCGCCGCCGGCCGGCCGTTGCGGGCATGCTCGGTTTCTTCGGCGATATGGGTGAGAATGCGGGTGCGCAGCGTATAGGGCGAGACAGCCAGCTTCATGCTGGCTTCCGGCTCGCCATATCCGGTGATGAAGTTGAAGATGTTCGCCATGTCATGGGCGATCTTCGGGTTGCAGGTGAAGAAGGACAGGTCGGTGTAGATCTTGGCGGTGATCGGGTGATAGTTGCCGGTACCGAGGTGGCAATAGGTGCGCAGCTTGCCATCCTCGCGGCGCACGACCATCGACATCTTGGCATGGGTCTTCAGCTCGATGAAGCCGAAGACCACCTGCACGCCGGCGCGCTCCAGGTCGCGCGCCCAGCGGATATTGGCTTCCTCGTCGAAGCGGGCCTTGAGCTCCACCAGCGCGGTCACCGACTTGCCGGCTTCGGCCGCATCGATCAGGGCGCGCACGATCGGGCTGTCGTTGGAGGTGCGGTACAGCGTCTGCTTTATCGCCAGAACGTCAGGATCGCGCGCAGCCTGGAGCAGAAACTGGACCACCACGTCGAAGGACTCATAAGGGTGGTGGACGACCATGTCCTTTTCGCGGATGGCGGCAAGGCAGTCGCCGGCATGGTCGCGGACGCGTTCGGGAAAGCGGGCGTTGTAGGGTTGAAATCGCAAGTCTTCACGCGGCGCCTTGGTGATTTCCGAGAGCGTGTTGAGCGCGAGAAGGCCGGGCAGAACGGCGACGCGGTTTTCCGGCACGCCGAGTTCCTGCACCACGAACTGGCGCAGCGACACCGGCATTTCCGAATCGGTCTCGATGCGGATGACTGAGCCGCGACGGCGCCGCTTCAGCGCGGTCTCGAAGTAGCGCACCAGATCTTCGGCTTCTTCCTCGACCTCGATATCGCTGTCGCGGATGAGGCGGAAAGTGCCGTAGCCCTTCACCTCATAGCCGGGGTAAAGGCGGTGGATGAACATGCCGACCACGTCTTCCAGCGTGATGTAGCGGATGACGTTGCCGAGATCGGGCAGACGCACGAAGCGATCGAGTGCGGTCGGCAGGCGCAGAAGCGCCGTCATCGGCTCGCGATCGTTGCGGCTGACCAGCTGCAAACCCATGGAGAAGCCGAGATTGGGGATGAAGGGGAATGGATGCGCCGGATCGATCGACAGCGGCGTCAGCACCGGGAAGATCGACTGCTCGAATTCTGTTGCCAGCCAGGTGCGATCGTCTTCCGACAGCGCCGCCGGGCGGACGATGAGGATGTCTTCCTTGGCCAGATATTGCTGCAGCACGGCGAGCGAAGCCTGCTGCTCCATCTGCAGATTGTCGATCTCCTTGAGGATATCCTCCATCTGCTCGGCCGGCGTCTTGCCGTCGGGGGAACGCATGGCGATGCCCTGGCGCACCTGGCCTTCGAGACCGGCGACGCGGACCATGAAGAATTCGTCGAGATTGGCTGCCGAGATCGACAGGAAGCGGACGCGCTCCAGAAGCGGATGCGCGGTGTTCAGCGTTTCCTCGAGCACACGGCGATTGAACTGAAGCCAGGAAAACTCACGGTTGATGAAACGCGCCGGGCTGGAGAGGATATCGTTTTCGGGCGCAGTCGGCGGAGAAACCGTTCCCGCAGTCCCGACTTTTGCCGTGGTGAGCCCGGAATCCATAGTCTTCGCCTTTCCTTTAACTTCGCATCCGCCGTATAACAGTTTGACGACGGTTCTGTGACAGTCAATCGTTCGTCGCGTCATTTCCAAGACTATGAAGCACTTCCGCGGCCAGCGGCCGGGTGATGCGGGTGCCGCGCGCTAGCGCTAGCCGATCGAGGCGCTCAACGATCGTTTGCGCCGCCTCCATGGAACGCTCCATCCGCTGAACGATATAGGCGACGAGTTTGTCATCTATGTAAAGCTGGCGGTCGGCGAACAGCTTGACGATCACCTGGCTCAGCAATTCCTCGTCGGGCTCGCCAATCTCCACCGTGGTCGCCGCCTTGAGGCGCGATTTCAGATCGGGCAGCGTCACCGGCCAGGACATCGGCCACAGCCGCGAGGTCATCAGCAGGTGATGGCCATGCTGACGCACGCTGTTGATGACGTGGAACAGCTCCGTCTCGTCGAAAGCGATGCGGTCGGCGTCCTCGAAAATGACAGGGCCTTGCGCCGCCAGGCGCGGCGCCTCCTCCCCCTGCCGCGGCAGGATATCGGCAGCGCCGCTCAACTCCCGCCAGATGCTGGCCAGATGCGATTTTCCCGAACCGGCCGGACCGGCGAGGATGACGACCGGCGACGGCCAGCGCGGCCAGTCGTCTATCAACGAGACGGCCGCCGCCAAGGGATCGGCGACCAGCAGATCGTCGCGGCTGCTGGATGTATCATGGGCAAACCGCAAGGGCAGTTGCTCGGCGCCCTTGCGTGTCGGATTGGTCTTCTGCTCAGTCATTGTCGATTGCCCGGGGGGAAACCTTTTCGTCCTGCTCGATGAACGGCGCCTCGACGGCGCTGCCGAAATAGAGGTCGCTTTCCAGATAGCGGTTGAGCGCAAAGCGGACCAGCACGCCGATGGCGGCCGCCGCCGGCACCGCCACCAGCAGGCCGACGAAGCCGAACAGTGCGCCGAAGGCGAACAGCGCGAACATCAGCCATACCGGATGCAGGCCCACACTCTGGCCGACCAGCTTCGGTTGCAGGATATTGCCCTCGATGAACTGGCCGCTGAAGAAGACGGCCAGCACCAGGCCGATCCACACCGGATCGGCGCCGAACTGCACCAGCGCCACGCCGACCGACAGCACGAGGCCGATCATGGAGCCGACATAGGGGATGAAGCTGATCATGCCGGAGAACAGGCCGATCAGCAGCCCGAAATTCAGCCCGACCAGCGACAGGCCGGCCGCGTAGTAGATGCCGAGGATGAGGCAGAGCGAGCCCTGGCCACGTATGAAGCCCGCGACAGCCTGGTCGATCTCGCGGGCGATCTGGCGCACGCTGCCGACATAATCGCGCGGGATCCAGCGGTCGACCTTGGCGATCATGTGGTCCCAGTCGAGCAGGATGTAGAAGGCGACGACCGGGGTGACGATCAACAGCGAGATGACGTCGACGATCGCCTTGCCGGAATTCCAGATCTGGCTGAACAGCCCGGTCAGGAAGGCGACGCCTTCCGACATGATGCCGGAGAAATTGTTCTTGATATTGCCGATCTGGCCCTTCACCCAGCCGGGCAGCATGGAATTCTGGGCATCGACGACGAAGGCGCGCAGCTTTTCGATATATTCCGGCAGGCGCTGGGCGAAATCGTTGAGCTGGCCGACGAGGACCGGGATGACCACCATCAGCGACAAGGCGATGATGACGATGAAACCGATGAGGATGACCAGCGTCGCCATGGTGCGGCTCAGCCCAAGGCGCTCCAGCCTGTCAGCCACCGGATCGAGGAAATAGGCGATCGCCATGCCGGCCAGGAAAGGCAGCAGGATCGAACTGAACACATACAGAAAGACGATGAACCCGACGAGGAAGGCCAGCCAGAAAAATATCTGACGCTTGAGAAGGCTGCCGCTGATATGATGTCGCATGGGTTTCTCGCTGCCGGGATCGCTGTTCGCAAGACATCAGATGGGCCCCGCGCGTTGCGATGTCCATAATGGTGATGCCGAAAGGCGGTCAAGCCTGCCGGCGAAAGGCGCGCAGGCTTCCGTGAATTTCGGGCATTCACCCACGCAATCCCTTGCATAATGGGGATTGTCATGCAATTGCGACCAGCGAATGACGATGTGCGACCACAGGATCAAGGGCGAGCGGAGACACCCATGAGCGAAACTGGCATGAGCGAAACGGGCAAGAACGGTCTGACCTATAGCGATGCCGGCGTCGACATCGATGCCGGCAATCTTCTGGTCGAGAAGATCAAGCCGGCGGTGCGCTCCACACGCCGCCCGGGCGCGGATGGCGAGATCGGCGGCTTCGGCGGTCTCTTCGACCTGAAGGCCGCCGGCTTTACCGATCCGATCCTGGTCGCCGCAAACGACGGCGTCGGCACCAAGCTGAAGATCGCCATCGACGCCGGCAAGCACGACACTGTTGGCATCGACCTCGTCGCCATGTGCGTCAACGATCTCGTCGTGCAGGGCGCCGAGCCCTTGCTGTTCCTCGATTATTTCGCCACCGGCAAGCTCGATCCCGACCAGGGCGCCGCCATCGTCGGCGGTATCGCCGATGGCTGCCGCCAGGCCGGCTGCGCGCTGATCGGCGGAGAGACCGCCGAAATGCCCGGCATGTATGCTGGCGGCGATTACGACCTCGCCGGCTTTGCGGTGGGTGCGGCCGAACGCGGCAAGCTGCTGCCCTCCGGCGACGTTGCCGAAGGCGACGTCATTCTCGGCCTCGCCTCCTCCGGCGTGCATTCGAACGGCTATTCGCTGGTGCGCAAGATCGTCGGCATTTCCGGCCTCGCCTGGGATGCTCCGGCCCCCTTTGCAGACGGCAAGACGCTCGGCGAAGCGCTGCTGGAGCCGACCCGCATCTATGTGAAGCCGCTGCTCTCCGCCATCCGCAAGACCGGCGCGATCAAGGCGCTGGCGCATATCACCGGCGGCGGTTTCCCGGAAAACATTCCGCGCGTGCTGCCCAAGCACCTTGCCGCCGAGATCGACCTCTCCGCCTTCGCCGTCCCGGCCGTCTTCTCGTGGCTGGCTGAGACCGGCGGCGTGGAAGCGAAGGAAATGCTGCGCACCTTCAATTGCGGCATCGGCATGATCGCCGTCGTTTCGGCCGGTGACGCGGAAACCGTGCGCGCCGCGCTCGCCGCCGAGGGAGAACAGGTCGTCACACTCGGCCGCATGGTGGCCCGCGCCGAAGGCGCCGCCGGCACCGTCTATACTGGCACGCTCGCCCTATGACATCTGCCCCGCGCAAACGCGTCGCGGTCTTCATTTCCGGCGGCGGTTCGAACATGCTGGCGCTGGCGAAAGCCTGCGAGGCGGCGGATTTTCCGGCCGAAATCGTCGCCGTGCTCTCCGACAAACCGGAAGCCGGCGGGCTTGCCAAGGCGAAAGCGCTCGGCATTCCGGCGCTCGCCTTCGAGCGCCGCGCCTATGGCTCGAAGGCCGAGCACGAGGCGGCGATCCTCGCCGCCCTTGCCGAGATCAAGCCGGATATCATCTGTCTTGCCGGCTATATGCGCCTCGTCAGCGCCGATTTCATTCGCCCCTATGAGGGCCGGATGATCAATATCCATCCCTCGCTGCTGCCGAATTTTCCCGGCCTGCATACCCACCAGCGGGCGCTGGAGGCCGGCCATGCGCAAGCCGGCTGCACCGTGCATTTCGTCACCGAAGGCATGGACGAAGGCCCGGTCATCGTGCAGATGACGGTGCCGGTCGAGGCCGGCGACACCGCCGAGACGCTCGCCGCACGCGTGCTGACCGTCGAGCACCGGGCCTATCCGCTGGCGCTGAAGCTGCTCGCCGAGGGCCGGGTTGCCATGGTCGAGGGCCGCACGCGTTTTGCCGACGAGGCCGCCGCACGCGCCGCGAACGGCCGCCTGAGCGATCTCAACCAATAATTTACCAAACTTCGCGATTGTGAAGATCGGCCCTTGACGGCCGCTCGCAAACATCCGGAGTTCGTCCATGACCGCCACGAGACATGCTTTCCTGCCGCTGACGGCCGGGCTTCTCGCCTTTTCCTGCGGCATGGCACTAGCCAATGACGAGCGGGTGGGGGCTTCGATCGGCGTCGGGCTCGCCAATATTCGTGCACATGAGACGGTGTTTTCCGGAGATCACAAGCTCAGCCAGCTCGAATGGCAATCGAAGGCGGTTCAGGTGCTGCGCGGCAGCCTCGATATCGATGTCGGCTCCGGCTGGTCGGTAAAGCTGGAAGGCAAGACCGGCATCAACGGCAACGGCCACATGGTCGATTACGACTGGCTCGTGCCGGGCGCCGACTGGACCCATCGCTCCGAGCATGACGACACCGGCCTCGACCACTATTACAATGGCAGCGTCGAGGTGAACCGATTGCTGTTCGGCGACAGCCTGCAAAATCTCTCCGTCGGCATCGGCGGTCGCTACACCGATGTCAAATGGACCGCGCGCGGCGGCGATTTCGTCTACAGCGTCGACAGTTTCCGCGACACGATCGGCTCCTTTACCAGCGGTGTCGCCGGCATCAGCTACCAGCAGAAAATCCCGGTTCTCTATGCGACGCTGAACGGCGAGCAGACCATGGGCCGCTTCCGCCTGACCGGCGCGCTGGAAGTGGGCGCCGTCATCCGCAATCGCAGCGGCGACGACCACTGGCTGCGCAACCTGCGCGTGGACGACAGTTTCAAGCTGTCGCCGATGTTCGGCGCCAAGGCAGGCATCGAATATTCGCTGACGCAGAACATCGCGCTCTATCTCGACGGATCCTTCGAGGCGACGAAATTCCGGCGCGGCGATGCGGAATATGCCGACACGACCGGCAACACCTATTACGAAGATGGCGCCGGCGGCGGCTTTGCCGCCGGGTATATCGGCACGGGCGTGCGCGGCTCGTTCTGAGGGGTCACACCGCCGTCAGCTCCGACCGATGGATTAACGCCCACTGGATCAGCATGATCGTCTTGGCGTCGCAGATCTCGCCGCTGTCGATCATCGCCGAGGCCCGGTCGAGGCCGATTTCCAGCACCTCGATATCCTCGTGCTCGCTGTCCAGCCCGCCGCCATCGGTCTGGCGTTCGCCGGCATCGATCAGCGCCACGAAGAAATGGATGATTTCCGTCACCGCGCCCGGCGACATGAAGCTGCGGAAGATCGGCCTGATATCATGGACGACATAGCCGGTCTCCTCCATCACCTCGCGGCGGATGGCTTCAGTCGGGTGGTCGCCGTCGAGCAGGCCGGCCGGCGTCTCGATCATCCAGCCGCTATGGTGGTTCAGATACGCCGGCATGCGGAACTGGCGCACCAGCACGACGGTCTGCCGCTTTGGATCGAACAGCAAGATGGTCGCGCCGTTGCCGCGATCGTAGACCTCGCGCTTCAGCCGCACGGTCTCGCCGGTCGAGCCGGTATAATCGAAAGTGACGTTACGCAGGTGATACCAGTTCTTCGATAGCGTCTCGTCCTTGACGATGTCGATGCGGGCCTTGTCGAACTTGCTCATGCCATCTCCTTGGCCACATCCCTGCGCAGCCAGACTTTCGTGTCATGCACCGCCGCACCGCCATAGGGCGCGACCTGGTCGGCGCCGGTCAGCACGTTGATGCCCTCGCCGTCGAGATGCGCTTTGTTCGGCCAGATGCCCTCGGCGACCAGCACGCCGGGCTTGACCGTTTCCGTCACCTTCGCATGCAGGCGCACGCTGCCGCGGGAATTGCCGAGCACGACGATCTCGCCGCCGGCAATGCCGGCGGCTTCCGCATCCCTCGGATTGACCATCACCTCGGGGCGATTTTCCTTCTGAAGCGAGGTTTTTGTCTCCGTAAAGCTCGAATTCAGAAAATTGCGCGCCGGCGAGGTGGCGAGGCGGAAGGGATGTTCGGCATCCGCCGTCTCGATCAGGTCGACGTGATCGGGGAAGACCGGCAGCGCTTGATGCGGCCCGAGCGCGCCCAGCGATTCCGGCGGGCGCGTCAGGGCCGGCGTGCCGGTCCAGTCCGGCTTGAAGCGGAATTTTCCGTCGGCGAAACCGAAGCCGTTGAGGTAATGCGCCTCCTCGAAAGCCGGGGCGGCGTCGATCCATTTGTGTTCCAGCAGGTAATCGAAGCCGGGACGGCCGCTTTTCGCCATCATCCGGTCGATCGTCTCGCGTTCAGTGAGGCCGAAGCCGGGGCGGTCGGCGACGCCGAGGCGCTTGGCCAGTTCCTCGATGACGAAGAGATTGGTGCGCACGGTTTCCGGCGGCTCGATCACTTTCGGCCCAAGCAGGATATGGCTCTGGCCGCCGCCGCGATAGATGTCGTCATGCTCGACGAACATGGTGGCCGGCAGCACGATATCGGCCATGTCGGCGGTGTCGGTCATGAAATGCTCATGCACCGCCACGAACAGGTCGTCGCGGGCAAAACCCTGCCGCACCCGGCGCTGCTCCGGCATCACCGTCATCGGGTTCGTGTTCTGGATCAGCATCGCCGTGACCGGCCCACGTCCGCGCAGGGCCTCGCGGTCGCCGGTGAGGATGCGGCCGATCTGCGACTGGTCGAGCACGCGGATATCCGGGTCGACGAAGGCGGTGCCCATCAGCTCGGACTTGTCCATGGCGAAGACGCCGCTGTTGGAATGGAAGGCGCCGCCGCCTTCATATTGCCATGAGCCGAGCACGGTGGCGATGGAGGCGGCAGCATGCATCGCCACCGAGCCGTTGCGCTGGCGGGTAAACCCGTAGCCGAGCCGGAAAAAGGTCTTTTTCGTCTGGCCGACGAGGCGGGCGAAGGCCTCGATCTCCTCGACCGTCAGGCCGGTGATGGCGGCGGCCCATTCCGGCGTGCGCGTCTGCAGATGCGCCTCAAGTCCTTCGGGATCGTCGGCGAAGCGGGCCATGTAGGTGTGGTCGGCATAACCGTCGCGGAAGGCGACATGCATGACGGCGCAGGCGAGCGCGGCATCCGTGCCCGGCCGCACCACCAGCCCGAGATCGGCCTGCTTCATCGTCGCATTGTCATAGACGTCGATGACGACGATCTTGGCGCCGCGCTCCTTGCGGGCCTTGATCGCATGGGTCATGACATTGACCTGGGTGACGACTGCATTGGTGCCCCAGATGACCACGCAATCCGACACCGCCATCTCGCGCGGATCCGGCCCGCGCAGCGCGCCGGTGCCCATCATGTAGCCGGTCCAGGCCATGTTGACGCAGATCGTGTCGAAGAAGCCGGAATATTTCTTCACATGCCGCAGCCGCTCGATACTGTCGCGCTGCACCAGCCCCATCGTGCCGGCATAGAAATAGGGCCAGATCGCCTCACTGCCATGCGCCGCTTCCGCCTTGAGGAAGGCTTCGGCGATCTCGTCCAGCGCGTCATCCCAGCCGATCTCCTGCCAGGAACCGCCGCCTTTCACGCCCTTGCGGCGCTTCGGCGCCAGCAGACGGTCGGGATGGTAGACGCGCTCGGCATAGCGGGCCACCTTGGCGCAGATGACGCCGGCCGTGTAGGAATTGGCATCGCTGCCGCGCACGCGGCCGAGGCGTCCCGTGGCGTCGATGTCGATATCCAGCGCACAGGTCGAGGGACAGTCGTGCGGACAGGCCGAATGGCCGATGCGGGATTTGGCGGAAATGGGGGTCGCAATGTTCATGGCATTTCTATATGCCAAACGGCATAATCTCAAAAGCTCCAAAACGTGATCGCGGTCCCCCCATGAACTATCGGCATATCTACCACGCGGGCAATTTCGCCGACGTTCTCAAGCATGCGGTGCTGGCGCGCCTCATCCGCTACGCGCAGAACAAGGACGCCGCCTTCCGCCTGCTCGACACCCATGCGGGCATCGGGCTCTACGATCTCGGCTCGGAAGAGGCCCAAAAAACCGGCGAATGGCAGGAGGGCATCGGCAAGCTGATCGACGCGGATCTGCCGGAGCCGGCCGCCACGCTGCTCGCGCCCTATCTCAATGCGGTGAGGGAACTGAACCCGGAGGGCGGCGTGCGCCGCTATCCCGGCTCGCCGAAGCTGGCGCGCATGCTGTTTCGTCCGCAGGACCGCCTGTCGGCCATGGAACTGCACCCCGACGATTGCGGCGTGCTGCAACGGCTGTTCGAGGGCGATTACCAGGTGCGTGTCACCCATCTCGACGGCTGGCTGGCGCTCGGCGCGCATCTGCCGCCCAAGGAAAAACGCGGCATCGTGCTGGTCGATCCGCCCTTCGAGGCGGCCAACGAATATGAGCGCATGGTCGACGGCCTCGCCCGCGCCTATCGCCGCTTTTCCGGCGGCACCTATTGCCTGTGGTATCCGATGAAGAAGGGCGCGCCGATCGCGAACTTTTATGAGGCGCTGAAGGCGCTGGAGATCCCGAAGATGCTCTGCGCCGAGCTGACGGTGAGGAGCGACCGCGAGACCGCCGGCCTCAACGGCTCCGGCCTTGTTATCGTCAACCCGCCCTATGTGCTGAAGGACGAGTTGCACGCCCTGCTGCCAGTCCTGAAGGAAAAGCTGGCGCAGGATCGTTACGCCTCGCAGCGCGCCTTCTGGCTGCGCGGCGAGGAATAGGACAGGCCCCGGATGCGCCGCTATACCGGTTTCGTCGCGCTGGCCCTGATGATGGTGCTGTCGCTGTGGTTCGGGCTCGGCGAAAAGGGCGGCAATCGCCTTACCCCGCCGCCGGCGACGCAACAGCAGCCGGCGCCGACCGCCCAGCCGAAACCCGCGCGACCAGCGGAAAAACCGGTGCAGAAGACATCCCTGCCGGCGACGGAGCAGGGTTTCGATTATTACGTGCTGTCGCTCTCCTGGTCGCCGAGCTATTGCCAGAGCGACGAGGGCGCGGGTAATCGCCAGCAATGCGGGTCCAATCGCGACCTATCCCTGGTCGTCCACGGGTTCTGGCCGCAATTCGTCGACGGCTATCCGCAATTCTGCGGCAGCAGCGAGCCGGAGCGAGTGCCTGACGATCTCGCCCGCCGCCAGCTCGATCTCTTGCCGACCGTCGGCCTCGTCGGCCATCAATGGCGCAAGCATGGCACCTGCTCGAACCTGTCGCAGCGCGCCTATTTTGCAAAGCTGCGCGCCGCCTGGAACCAGCTCAAACTGCCGTCCGACCTGTCCAGTGCCGGCCAGCAGAAGACGCTGAGCACCGACCGGATCGTCTCGCAACTGACCGCTGCCAATCCCGGCCTGATCGCGTCCGCCATCGACGTCACCTGCGACGGCTCCAAACTCGATGAAATCCGCATCTGCCTGAACAAGGATCTGAGCTATCGCGAATGCAGCGGCGATAACCGCCGTGTCTGCCGCCGCGATCGCCTCGTCCTGCCCGCCGCTCCCTGATCGAGGAGGAACATCCATGAAACTGCTCTACGCCCCAGCCTCGCCCTATTCCGCCAAGGTGCGGATGGCCGCGCGCCATCTCGGCATCGCGTTGGAGGAACAGGTGGTCGACACCAATGCCGCGCCGCCGGAACTGACCGGCCCCAATCCGCTCGGCAAGATTCCCGTGCTGATCCGCAAGGATGGCGGCGCCGTTTTCGACAGCCGGGCGATCATGCTGTTCCTGCACCGCGAATCGGGCAAGAAGCTCTATCCCAAGGGCGAAGCCGGCACGCAGGCGCAGGTGCTGGAAGCCCTGTGCGACGGCATCACCGACAGCCTGCTGTCGGTTGTCTACGAGCGGCGCTTCCGCCCCGCCGAGATGGTCTACCAGCCCTGGATCGACCGCCAGTGGGACAAGGTGTCCCGCGGCCTCGCCTATCTCGAAGCCGACCTCCCCGACCCGGAAAAATCCCTGCATGGCGGCATTTTCGCACTGGCGGCGATGAGCGGCTATCTCGCGCTGCGCTTCGAAGGCCTCTGGGAGGCCGATCATCCGAAGCTCGCCGCCTGGCCAAAACGCTTCGCCAAGGCCTTCAACGCCTATGGCAAGCTGGCGCCGTGCGCCGCCTGATTGGCTTTTTCAGACTTCCCGAACGCAAAAAAGCCGGGGCGCGAACCCCGGCTTTTTCGTAAGGCTTAGACTTGGCGCGGATCAGAACTTGACGCCGAGACCGACCTTGACGGAATGCTCGTTGTAGTCGCGGTTTGCGAGGCCGCTGTTCAGCGAGAAGTCCTTGTCCTGATAGTCGGTGTAGCGATATTCGGCGCGTGCGGTGATGTTGTTGGTCACCAGGGTTTCGACGCCGGCGCCGACGGTCAGGCCGGCAGCGGTGCGCTTGTCGGACGAGGTGGCGTCGGATGCCTTGCTCTGCTGGACGGCGACACCGGCGGTGCCGTAAACCAGGACCGGGTTCAGATCGTAGCCGACGCGGCCACGGATCGAGCCGTTGACGCCCTGCTTGCTGCGGATGCCGTTGTTGACGTCGTCATTGCCGGAGTAGCCGATGTCGGCTTCGGCACCGTAGACGATCTGGCCGTTCTGCATGTTGTAGCCGCCGTAAACCTGGCCGCCGAGCTGACGTGCGTCATAATCGCCCTTGTTGAAACGGCCGAAATTGTAGGTGCCGGCGCCACCGAGGTAGGCGCCCGACCAGTCGCCGGCCGGCTGGGCCATTTCGACGGCAGCAGGCGCTTCCGGGATCTGGTCGACGGCGTCGGCAGCCTGGGCGACGCTGAAGCCAAGCAGCGCGGTGGAAGCCATGGAAGTGGCGATGAGAGTCTTGATGAGGGTACGCATGTCTTTCTCCTTTCAGCCGTTCCGCGCCGGTTTCGACCGGGGTTGCGGAACGGAAATGCTAGTTTTCCCTGCCCGGTTGAGGAGAAATTGATCTGTAATTGAGGAATTGGAAGAGCCAAAATGTGAAATCATTGTGGCAAAACCGCGCCGTATTTTTGACGTTGCTTAATGGCAACAGGACATTTATTAACCATAACGAATGGTTACTGAACTTAAATTCGAATATACATGGTTAAAAAACAACTAATACTTAAGAAGAAAAAAATGGAATCGTCTAAAACCTGACTATTTAACCCCGGCGCCGGTGGACCTATATGGTAACGGCGGATTGCGGATCGCAGATAAGGACTGTCTTGAAGTATCAATCGAAAAAGACGGCGCTCGTGACCGGCGCAGCGAAAAGAATTGGCCGGGCAATTGCCGAGGATCTGGCCGAGCAAGGCTTCGCCGTGGCCATCCATGCCAATACGTCACTTGGCGATGCGGAAGATCTTGCCGCGACCCTGCGGAAAAAAGGTCATGTCGCACAAGCCTTTAAGGCTGATCTTCGCGAAACGGCGCAAACAACCGCCCTGATCGGCGAGGTCAATGCCGCCTTCGGACCACTGGGCCTTCTCGTCAACAACGCATCCGTCTTTCGCCATGATTCGGTCGACGTCTTCGACGCCGAGATCTGGGATGCACATTTTTCATTGCATCTGCGCGCATCCTCGCTTCTGGCGGCGGAATTCGCCCGGCAGTTGCCTGTGGACGCTGGCGGCCTGATCGTCAATATCGTCGACCAGCGGGTGATGGCGCTCAATCCGCGGTTCTATTCTTATACATTGTCGAAATCGGCATTGTGGACGGCGACGCAGACCATGGCGCAAAGCCTTGCCCCGCGCATCCGCGTCAATGCCATCGGCCCCGGCCCGTCGATGCCGAGCCCGCGGCAAACAATGGCCGATTTTCAGGCCCAGATTGACGGGCTGATTCTGAAGGCCGGGCCGCAACCCGCTGAATTCGGGAGGACGATCCGCTTTCTGTTCGACACGCCGTCGATTACAGGGCAGATGATCGCGCTCGACGGCGGCCAGCATCTCGCCTGGCAAACGCCCGATGTCGCGGAGATAGCCGAATGAACGGACAGAAGCTGCCGGAAGGCGGCGTCCTTTACGATGAAAACGAGGACGACGAAGACGAGATCGTAGAGGGCGGCGGCGATGCCGGCCGCGATTTGCCCTCCGCTATCGACTGGAACGAAGGCTGGAAGAACGAGACCGGCCTCAAGGGCCAGGATCTGATCGGCGAATTCGTCAAGCGCCTGCCCAACAGTCCCGGCGTCTACCGCATGTTCAACGAGGCGGGTGACGTGCTCTATGTCGGCAAGGCCCGCAGCCTGAAGAAGCGCGTCGGCAACTACGCGCAGGGGCGCGTGCATTCCAATCGCATCGCCCGTATGGTGCGCGAGACGGCGAACATGGAATTCGTCACCACCCGCACCGAGGTCGAGGCGCTGCTGCTCGAGGCCAACCTCATCAAGCGGTTGCGACCGCGCTTCAATGTGCTGCTGCGCGACGACAAGTCGTTTCCCTATATCCTGATCACCGGCGACCACCGGGCGCCCGCCATCTTCAAGCATCGCGGCGCGCGCGCGCGCAAGGGCGATTATTTCGGCCCCTTCGCCTCGGCCAGCGCCGTCGGGCGCACCATCAATTCGCTGCAGCGCGCTTTTCTCATCCGCACCTGTACCGACAGCGCCTTCGAGACCCGCACCCGCCCCTGTCTGCTCTACCAGATCAAGCGCTGTTCCGGGCCCTGCACCCATGAGGTCAGCGACGCCGCCTATGCCGAACTGGTGACCGAGGCCAAGGATTTCCTCTCCGGCAAGAGCCAGAACGTCAAGGCGGCCATGGCGAGCGCGATGGGCCAGGCTGCCGAGGAACTGGATTTCGAACGCGCTGCCATCTATCGCGACCGCCTGGCGGCGCTCTCGCATGTGCAGAGCCACCAAGGCATCAATCCGGCCAGCGTCGAGGAGGCGGATGTCTTCGCCATCCATCACGAGGGCGGTGTCTCCTGCATCCAGGTGTTCTTCTTCCGCACCGGGCAGAACTGGGGCAACCGCGCCTATTTCCCCAGAGCCGATCCGTCGCTCTCCAGCGCCGAGGTGTTGAGCGCCTTCCTGGCGCAGTTTTATGACGACAAGCCGGTGCCGCGCCATATTCTCCTGTCCGAGACGGTCGAGGAATTGGAACTGCTGACCGCCGCCTTCACCGAGAAGGCCGGCCACAAGGTTCAGGTGCTGGTGCCGCAACGCGGCGACAAGAAGGACGTGGTCGACCATGTGCTCGCCAATGCCCGCGAGGCGCATGGTCGCAAGCTGGCCGAAACCTCGTCGCAGGCGCGGCTGCTGCAGGGTTTTGCCGAAACCTTCGCCCTGCCCTTTACGCCGCGCCGCATCGAGATCTACGACAACTCGCATATCATGGGCACAAACGCGGTCGGCGGCATGGTGGTGGCGGGGCCGGAAGGCTTCGTGAAGAACCAGTATCGAAAATTCAATATCAAATCGACCGACATCACCCCCGGCGACGATTTCGGCATGATGCGCGAGGTGATGACCCGCCGCTTCAGCCGGCTGATCAAGGAGGAAGGCATTCCGGATCGCTCGGCGCCGGTCGCCCCGGAAGATCTGGCCGATGCGCCCTTCCCCGCCTGGCCCGACGTCATCCTCATCGACGGCGGCCAGGGCCAGATGACGGCGGTGCGCGCCATCCTATCCGAACTCGGCATCACCGATAGCGTCGTCGCCATCGGCGTCGCCAAGGGCGCCGACCGCGAGGCCGGGCGCGAGCGTTTCTTCCCGCCGGGCCGCGATGGCTTCACCCTGCCGCCGCGCGATCCCGTGCTCTATTTCATCCAGCGGATGCGCGACGAGGCGCACCGCTTCGCCATCGGCTCGCACCGGGCGCGGCGCAAGAAGGAAATGGTGAAGAACCCGCTGGACGAGATCGCCGGCATCGGCCCGACCCGCAAGCGGGCGCTGCTGCAGCATTTCGGCACCGCCAAGGCGGTCTCGCGCGCCGGGATTTCCGACCTGATGGCGGTGGAAGGCATTTCAGAGGCGGTCGCGAAACTGGTCTACGATCATTTTCATGATACGGCCTGACGCATGTCGCGCAAAAGTGTGCAGCGGTTTTGCGAGAACGACATGCGAAAAAAAGACCCTAAAGCGCAAGGAGCGCATCTGAAAGATCGCGACGCGCTTTAGGCGCAAACGGGAATCGATTGAAGGCATTGCGCCCTCTTCTTAACGTATCGCACGGACCTTTTCACGCGATACGGGAAAGTGATCGGATTTGCCGCAAAATGCGCACAAACGGCGTGGATTGCGAGGTTTGACAATTGACGGGCTCGATCCGAGACCGTCAATTACCGGCAGGAATTCAAAGGCAGGACGACATGGCTTCGCGTGCGTACAACATCCCGAACATTCTCACCTATGGGCGCATTCTCTGCGTGCCGCTCATCGTGGTCTGCTTCTTTGTGGAAGGCCGCCTGCAAAGCTCCGATTTCGCCCGTTGGGCCGCTGTCTGGATCTTCGTCATCGCCTCGGTGACGGATTTCTTCGACGGCTATCTGGCGCGCATCTGGAACCAGACCTCGAATATCGGGCGCATGCTCGATCCGATCGCCGACAAGCTGCTGATCGCCTCCATCCTGCTGCTGGTGGCCGCCGACGGCACCATCGCCGGCTGGTCGCTCTGGGCGGCGATCATCATCCTGTGCCGCGAGATCCTCGTTTCGGGCCTGCGCGAATACCTGGCCGAGCTGAAGGTCAGCGTGCCGGTGACGCGCATCGCCAAGTGGAAGACGACGGTGCAGATGGTCGCCATCGCCTTCCTGCTGGCCGGCCCCGCCGGCGACAAGGTTCTGCCCTACACCACCGAAATGGGCATCGGCCTTTTGTGGATCGCGGCGCTGCTGACCATGTATACCGGCTATGATTATTTCCGCGCCGGCGCCAAGCACATCATCGACGAGGAATGAGATGACGCGGCTCGTCTATTTCGCCTGGGTGCGGGAGCGGATCGGCAAGGCCGAGGAGGACATCGTCCTGCCTGCCAACGTGCGCACCGTTTCCGATCTGCTCAGCCACCTGACCTCGCTCGGCGAGGAATACGAGGCGGCGCTGCAGTTTCCCGAGGTCATCCGCGTCGCCATCGACCAGGAACATGTCGAGCATGACGAGCCGATTGCCGGCGCGTGCGAGATCGGCCTGTTCCCGCCGATGACCGGCGGCTGAAACCGTGTCCGCCGCCCCGGTCACCATCCGCGTTCAGGCGGAGGATTTCGATCTCCAAAGAGAGATCGACCTGCTGACCGCAGGGCGTGGCGAGATCGGCGCGGTCGTCACTTTCAGCGGCCTGTGCCGCGACGAAGGCGGGCGGCTGGAAGCGCTGGAACTCGAGCATTATCCCGGCATGGCCGAGGCGGAAATGACCCGCATCGCGCAAGCCGCTGTCGAGCGTTTCTCCCTGAAAGGCATCACCGCCATCCACCGCTACGGCCGCATCGGCGTCGGCGAAAACATCGTGCTGGTCATCGCCACCGCCTCGCACCGCCAGGCCGCCTTCGACGGCGCCAATTTCATGATGGATTTTCTGAAGACCGCCGCCCCCTTCTGGAAGAAGGAACACGGGGCCAGCGGCCAGGCCGGCGACTGGATCGCCGCCCGCGATGCCGACGATGCGGCACGCGACAAGTGGAAATGACTAAGGCACGACTTTCTCCCGCCGGGTCATGACCACGATCACCACCAGCAGCGAAAACAGGAAGAGGTCGCGCCAGACGATAGGCGCGAAGGAGCTCCAGACGGTTTCGGTCAAGCCCAGCAGCGCCGCCCCCAGCGCCGAGCGCAGGGGATCACTGACGCCGCCGATGGAGGCGATCATCACCACCTTGAGGCTGAAGATCAGGCCGGCGCCGAAATCCATGGTGCCGTAATAGGACGTCGCCATAAGCCCGGCGACCGCTGCGATCATCGCCGCCGCGAGATAGGCGACGAGGAAGACGCTGTTTGCATCGACGCCGCAGAATTCGGCGGCGCGGGCATCGTCCGCCACCGCCCGCCAGACCCGCCCGGCGCGGGTGCGCGCCAGCACCAGCGTGCCGAGCGCGATCAGGCCGATCATGACCGCGACATTGACGAGCTGGATCGCCGTCAGCGTCACCGCAATGCCGCCGACATGCCAGAGCGCCATCGTCTGATTGAGGAAAGGCGGCAGCCACAGGCTGCGGGTGTCCGAGGCCAGCCGCGCCGTTTCCATCAGCACGATCAGGCAGCCGAGCCCAGCGACGATTACCGTATTGGGAGCCGAAAAGGCGAAGCGCGCCATGATCCCGCGCCCGATGACGGCGGCGGCGAGCGCGCTGTATGCCAGCGCCGCGACGATCCCGAAGCCCAGCGCCGCCGGCAGTACCAGCCACAGCCGGTTCCAGCCGACATCGACGAACAGCACATACATCTGCCCGGAAAAGGCAAACAGCGCGCCATAGGTCAGGTCCGCCCGCTTGGTCACCGCAAAGGCAATCGCATAGCCGAAGGCCAGCAGCGCATAAAGCGCCGCCAGCGGCAGGGCATTGGCGATCTGTTGCGACAGATAGAGCATGAAGCGGCCTTTCTTCCGCCTCAAGAATAACTGGTAAAATTCCTTTTGCCAGTTATAATTTGTCCATGAGTTTTGCCTGGACCCCGCATCGTTTTTCCGGTGGCGCTTTGGCGCTGGATGTCGCCAACAGCGTCGTGCTGCGCTTCGACCCGGCGCGGCGTATCGACCGTTTTGCCCTGCGCGAACATCTGGACGCCTTTCCGCAGGCGGCGGCGCGCCTCAGCAGCGAGCCCGGGCTACCGGCGGCGATGACGCCGCCGGGCCATGCGAACGAAGCGGATTTCCTGGCCTTGCGCGATGCCATCGACCGCTATTTTCGCACCCGGGTCGAGGGAGATGACAGCCGCGCCTTGCTGGCCGATTTGCTCGCCTCGGCGGCGGCCTGCCTGCGGGGGGCGGCATCGGAGGACGACCTCGGGGCACAGACGGCGCGTTCGGCGCTGCGGCTCGTCGCTCTGCCCGATGACGGGCGCATGAAGATCTGCGGCAATTGCGGCTGGCTGTTCCTGGATCGCAGCAAGAATAAAAGCCGCGCCTGGTGCGACATGGCCGTCTGCGGCAATCGCGTCAAGGCCAGCCGCCATTACCGGCGCAAGACGAAAGGAGCCGATGCATGAAACGCCTTCTGCTTGCCGCCCCCCTTCTGGCGTCGGCCCTCATGCTTTGCGCCTGCCAGCGCGAGGCCAAGGACGGCATCACCGAAATCTCGGGAAAGATGTTCGTCTTCAATTATCGCATCGCCACCGCCACCTATATGCTGACGCTGGCGCGCAAGGCGCCGCTGCCGGAAAACGGCAGCGTCGAGACCGAATACGAGAACCCGGCCGGCGGCGCGCCGATCGTCGAGGTCTCGAAAATCTATCCCTTCTGGGAAAAGATCGTGCTGGAAAGCCCGCCGGTGCATTGCGTGGTCAAGGACAAGCGCTACGGCGTCAAGATCCGCATCCTCGATGCCGACCACAAGCTGCTGCAATCGCTGGAAACCACCGTGGTCTCCGATATCGACCAGACGATCCTGCCGGCCAAGCCGCTGGTCGTCGGCCCGGCCTATACGAAAAACCCGGACCTGCAGAAACCGGACGGCACCACCGATTATTCGCCGGAAACCGGCTGCCCGGCATGAAAAAAGCCGGGGCGTTGACCGCCCCGGCTTTTCAATTCAATTCGGCTTTCTCCTGACGGAGAAGGCCTGGATCAGCCGACGATTTCGGTATCGGAGAACCAGTACTTGATTTCCTGGGCAGCGGTCTCCGGGGCGTCCGAGCCGTGAACGGAATTTTCGCCGATCGACAGGGCGTGCGTCTTGCGGATGGTGCCTTCGGCGGCCTGCGCCGGGTTGGTGGCGCCCATGATTTCGCGGTTCTTCAGGATGGCGTTTTCGCCTTCGAGAACCTGGACGACGGTCGGGCCGGAGGTCATGGTCTCGACGAGTTCGCCGAAGAAGGGACGCTCCTTGTGAACGGCGTAGAAGCCTTCGGCTTCGCGCTTGCTCATCCAGACGCGCTTGGAAGCGACGACCGACAGGCCGGCTTCTTCAAGCATCTTGGTGATGGCGCCGGTCAGGTTGCGCTTGGTGGCGTCCGGCTTGATCATCGAAAACGTGCGTTCAATCGCCATGTTCATGTCCTCTTGAAAATCGGGGAAAGTGGGCGGTGTTTACCCGCCTCACCGCCCGAAAACAAGGGGGAGCCAGAACGCTTCTGCGTTTCTTCAAATCGCAAAAGCGCTCTAGTTGTTTGTTTTTGCGCATTTCCGGACGGAAAACCGCTTCGCGTTTTTCCTGGAAATGCTTAAAGTTTCACGCCGCTGTCACATGCCGACCGCGCCCTTCGAAAAGATCGAGGCAGCGACCGAACCACTCCATCGCCGGATCGTCGGCACTGAGCGGCAGGCTGCCGCTCGTCACCCGCGCCCATTGCAGCGCGCCGAAGAGGATGTAATCGGCAAACAGCGGGCTGTCGCCACCGAGATAAGGCTGGAATTTCAGCATATGGCGCAGCGGCTCCAGCTTGCCCGGAAACGCCGCCTTCTCCGCCTCGGCGCGGGTGGCGACCACCTCCTCCAGCGGTCTGCCCAGCCGCGCCTCGCGGCTTTCCCGGAAATAGGCCTTGTCCTTCTCGGGCAGGATATCGTGAATGCTCATCACGATGATCGGCATCAGCGCCGCCTGCAATACGGTCTGGGTATAGCCTTCGACGAAACGCGCCATCGCCTTGCCGCCCTCACCCTTGAACAGCGAGGGACGATCCGGATAGGTGTCCTCCAGATAGAGCGCGATGGCAAAGCTGTCACTGACCAGATGGCCGTTGTCGTTGAGGATCGGCACGGTGCGGGAGAATCCGTTTTCCAGCGCCGGAATTTCGGTGAACGGCACCGGTCGCTCGACGAAATCCAGCCCTTTGTGCGACAGCGCCATCACCGCCTTCCAGCAATGCGGCGAAAAGGGGCGCTTCGTATCCGTGCCGCACAGCGAATGCAGAATGATGGTCATGGCGTTCTCCTTGAATGTGTTGCATCAAAGCCGCGAATGCGGGCGGAATCAAATCAGGAAATTTCATGATTTCCATCATGCCGTTTGACGCATCGACGGCGTAAGATGGAGACCGCATCGGAGGGCAAGGCCATGATCGACCACTATCGCATGTTTGCGGACTACAATCGCTGGGCCAACGAACGCATCTACACGGCAGCGGCCGAGCTTTCGGAAGCGGATTACCGGGCGCACAAGGGCGCCTTCTTCGGCTCGTTGCATGGCACGCTGAACCATCTTCTTGTCGCGGACCGCGTCTGGATGCAGCGCTTCACCGGCCATGGCGAGCCGGTATCGACCCTCGACCAGGTCCTGCATGAGGATCTCGCCGGCCTGCGCGAAGCGCGGCGGCTGGAGGATGCCCGCATCGCCTCCTGGATCGATACGCTTGCCGAAGCCGATTTCGGGCGGATCATTTCCTATACGCCGCTCACCAACCCGCAGCCGATCACCCATCCGCTCGGCCCGGCGCTGGCGCATTTCTTCAACCACCAGACCCACCATCGCGGCCAGTGCCACACGATTCTGACCGGACTTGGCAGGCCAAGCGTCACGCTCGACCTCATCTATTTCCTGCGCTCCGAGGGCAGCCGCTGGATGGGGCCGGCAATCGCCCATTAACCGCAAACGTCAAGAAAGCCCGGACAAGCCGTGGTTTTCAACGCGCGTTAAACGGTAGCGCGCCTATGGGTTTACGCAGCCGCGGACAAGAATGCGCGGGGAAGCGAGGGGCGCGTGCGACAATTTCAGACGATGGCTCTGGCGGTGGCGAAACCGAACGGCCAATCCAACCTGCCGGAAACGATGCTTACCATCGCCGAGGCCATGGCGAAGCTCGAGATTGAGCCGCTGCCGCGCAATTACGAATTGCTGCACGAGATGCTGAGGGGCGGCAATGCCGATCTGCAACGCGATTTCGCGGCCCTTGGACCCCGGCCTCGCCAGGCGGATCTGGACGATCTCGGCCTGCATTATCGCCTTGCCGGCCATTGCGGCCTTGCCGCCAGCCGTTGCCAGTCGGAAGCCGCGCGCCTGTTGGGCGGGCTGAAGGAACAGCTTGCGCTCGGCATCACCGGCAAACAGGCCTTCTCCCGCTCGCTGGAGGCTACCACGCGGGCGCTCGCCGCCCCCGGCACCAGCCTGGCCGACAGCCTTCGGGCCGTCGATGCGTTGCAAGCCGGCCTTGCCGAACTGATCGTGGCCGAAACCGCCATCGGCCAGGCGCTCAACCAAGGGGTGATCCGCCTGGAGCGGATCGATCGCGGCCTCGACGCCCTCGATGCCGCAGCGCTTCAGGACAAGCTGACCCATCTTCCCAACCGCCTCGCTTTCCTGCGCAGGCTGGAGGACATGTACCGGCCGGAAGCGACACCGCCGCGCGGCGCGCTGCTGCTGATCGACATCGACGATTTCAGTCGCATCAACCAGACGTTCGGCGAGCGCGCCGGCGACCGGTTGTTGAAACGTCTCGCGACCTATCTGCGCAAATCGATCAAGAAGAGCGATTTCGTCGCCCGTATCGCCGGTGACGATTTCGCCTTCCTGTTCGACGATATCGACCAGCCGGATGCCGTGATCATCGCCGGTCGGTTGCGCGCCGGCATCGCCGAACAACTGGCCTTCGCAACGTCGGAGCCCGGCGAACGCGATCACCTCACCGTGTCCATCGGCATTGTCCTCACCGGCCACGTCGCAAGCGCGGCCGAGTTGCAGGCAAGGGCGCAGGCGGCCCTTGCCGCCGCAAAAGCCGATACGCGCCAGCCGATCAAGGTTTCCCTGGGCTAAGACTTCCGCCGGAATGACGCCAGAGCGCCTCTCTCTTGCCTTCGCCGCCGGATTCGGCCAAAACGCCGGGCATGATCACGCTCACCAATCTTTCGGCGCGCATCGCCGGCCGGCTGCTTATCGAAAACGCCAACCTCTCCCTGCCGGAAGGCACGAAGGCGGGTCTGGTGGGACGCAACGGTGCCGGCAAATCCACCCTGTTCCGCATCATCACCGGCGACATGGAAAGCGAAAGCGGTTCCGTCTCGCTGCCGCGCAATGCGCGCATCGGCCAGGTGGCGCAGGAAGCGCCGGGCACCGAGGAGCCGCTGATCGAGATCGTGCTGAAGGCCGACAAGGAGCGCGAGGCGTTGATGGCGGAAGCCGCGACCGCCACCGATCCGCACCGCATCGCCGAGATACAGACGCGTCTCGCCGACATCCAGGCGCATTCTGCCGAAGCCCGCGCCGCCAGCATCCTCTCGGGCCTCGGCTTCGACCACGAGGCGCAACTGCGCCCAGCATCGAGCTTTTCCGGCGGCTGGCGGATGCGCGTGGCGCTTGCCGCCGTCCTGTTTTCCGAGCCGGATCTGCTGCTGCTCGACGAGCCGACCAACTATCTCGACCTTGAGGGCACGCTGTGGCTGGAGGATTACATCCGCCGCTATCCGCATACGGTCATCATCATCAGCCACGACCGCGACCTGCTCAACACCGCCGTCAACGCCATCGTCCATCTCGACCAGAAGAAGCTGACCTTCTATCGCGGCTCCTACGACCAGTTCGAGCGCCAGAAGGCGGAAGCCGACGAATTGCAGATGAAGGCGAAAGCCAAGAACGACGCGGCCCGCAAGCATCTGCAGAGCTTCATCGACCGCTTCCGCGCCAAGGCGACCAAGGCCCGCCAGGCCCAGAGCCGCATCAAGGCGCTGGAGCGCATGGGCACGGTCGCGGCGGTCATCGAGGATCATGTGCAGGGCTTCTCTTTCCCCGAACCGGAAAAACAGCCCGCCTCGCCCATTATCGCCATCCAGGGCGGGTCGGTCGGCTACGAGCCCGGCAAGCCGATCCTGTCGCGCATCAACCTGCGTATCGACAATGACGACCGCATCGCCCTCCTCGGCTCCAACGGCAACGGCAAGTCGACCTTCGCGAAATTTATCTCCGGCCGGCTGCAGGCCCAATCCGGCGAGATCAAGACCGCGCCGAACCTCTCCATCGGCTTCTTCGCCCAGCATCAGCTCGACGATCTCGTGCCGAAGGACAGTGCCGTCGAGCACGTGCGCCGGCTGATGCCGGAAGCGCCGGAGGCCAAGGTGCGCGCCCGCGTCGCCCAGATGGGTCTGGCGACCGAGAAGATGGACACGCCCGCCAAGGATCTCTCCGGCGGCGAGAAAGCACGCCTTTTGATGGGCATGGCCGCCTTCGAAGCGCCGAACCTGCTGATTCTCGACGAGCCGACCAACCATCTCGATATCGACAGCCGCAATGCGCTGATCCAGGCGCTGAACGATTATCCCGGCGCCGTCATCCTCATCTCGCACGACCGCCACCTGATCGAGGCGACCGTCGACCGTCTGTGGCTGGTGCGCGACGGCACGGTGACCGCCTATGACGGCGACCTCGAAGACTATCGCAGCCTGATCGTCGCCACGCCCAAGGGCAAGCAGGCGGCCAAGACGCCGATCGAGGACAGCAAGAACAAGGCCGACCAGCGCAAGCTCGCCGCCGAGCGGCGTTCGGCACTGGCGCCGCTCAAGAAAAAGATCAACGATCTCGAATCCTTGACCGGCAAACTGCAGAAACTGATTCAGGCCCTGGACAAGGAACTTGAAGACCCCGCGCTTTACGAGAAATCGCCTGACAAGGCCGTGACCAAGGCCAAGGAACGCGCCGGCGCGCTGGCGAAGCTCAACGAGGCTGAGGAGCAGTGGCTGGAGCTTTCCACCGAATACGAGGATGCGATGGCGGGGTGATCCCCGCTATTTGACGACATTAACTTTTCGCCGGACGGACGAAAGGATTCGTTAACCATAATCGACAAAAATCACCCGGCATTATCGATTTGTTGAGTGATTTTTCATGTCGTTTCGTTCCTTGCTCGCCGCAGGCCTTTGCCTTGCCGCCCTTTCCGGCTGCGCCAACCGTCAAGCCATCCATACCGGCTCCATCAAGACCGCCTATGCCTATGGCATGGAGGGCGAGCAGCCGCTGGCGACCAGCGCACCGGCGAAGGAAGACACCGTCGCCTGGATGCGCACCGTGCATCCGAACGCGCTGGCCGGGCGCACGCTGGCGGTCGGCTCGCTGCACGACATCCGCCTGCGCGAGCGCGAGGTGGTGCTGACCTTCGACGACGGCCCGATGCCCGGCAAAACGGAAAAAGTGCTCGATACGCTCGATGCCTTCGGCGTCAAGGCGACCTTCCTGATGGTCGGCCAGATGGCCGAGACCTATCCGTCCATCGCCCGTAGCGTCGTGGCGCGCGGCCATTCCATCGGAAGCCACACCTATCGCCACCGCAATCTCGCCTCGATGAGCTTCGACAGCGCACTCTCGGAAATCCAGCGCGGCGAGAAGGCGGTGCAGAAGGCGACCGCCACCGATGCCGCCTTCTTCCGCTTCCCCTATCTCTCCGACACACGCCGGCTGCGCTCGGCCCTCACCGCCCGTGGCGAGGTGATCATGGATGTCGACGTCGATTCGAAGGATTACTTCAAGGACGGTCCCGCAAAAGTCGCCGAGCGCACCATGGCGGCGCTCAACAGGCGCGGGCGTGGTATCATCCTGATGCACGACATCCACAAGCGCACCGCGACCATGCTGCCGGCGATGCTGAACGAACTGAAGGCACAGGGCTACAAGGTGGTGGCGCTGCGCTACAAGCGCAGCCGCATGCCGGAGCAGATGATCGCCTCTGCGGAATAAAGCCGGATCCGATGCGAACCGCTTGGACCGGTGGCGGACTTGTCGGCCGGCGACATTCTGTTACAACCTCACGCCACCAAGACCCATTCGTCAACAGAGCAGCATCGACCATGGCCCCCATCAAGCTCGCAATCGTCGGCGTCGGCAAGATCGTCCGCGACCAGCATCTTCCCTCCATCGCCAAGATTGCCGATTACGAGCTGGTCGCCACGGCAAGCCGCCATGGCACGGTCGAGGGCGTGCCGGCCTTCACCACCATCCAGGCGATGCTGGAAGCCGTGCCGGAAATCACCGCCGTGTCGCTGTGCATGCCGCCGCAGTTCCGCTACGAGGCGGCGCATGCGGCGCTGAATGCCGGCAAGCATGTCTTCCTCGAAAAACCGCCGGGCGCGACCTTGAGCGAAGTGCAGGATCTCGTCCGCCTCGCCGCCGGGAAGAAAGTGTCGCTGTTCGCAAGCTGGCACTCGCGCTATGCGCCAGCCGTCGAAGCCGCGAAAACCTTCCTTGCCGGAACCCGCATCCGCAACATGCAGGTGATCTGGAAAGAGGACGTGCGCCACTGGCATCCGAACCAGGACTGGATCTGGCAGGCCGGCGGCCTCGGCATCTTCGATCCCGGCATCAATGCGCTGTCGATCGTCACCCATATCCTGCCGAACGCCATTTTCCTGACCAAGGCGAGCCTGGAATTCCCGGAAAACCGCGACGCGCCGATTGCCGCAGACCTGCGCTTCTGCGATGCGGCCGGCCTCGAGGTCCACGCCGAATTCGACTGGCGCCAGACCGGCAAGCAGAGCTGGGACATCATTGCCGACACCGATGCCGGCCAGATGGTCCTCTCCGAAGGCGGAGCAAAGCTCTCGGTCGACGGCGCCCTGACCTTCTCCGAGCCGGAGAAGGAGTATTTCGAGCTGTACAAACGCTTCGCCGCGATCATCGCCAATGGCACCTTGGATGTCGATCTCGCGCCGCTCACCCATGTCGCCGATGCCTTCATGCTCGGCCGGCGCAAATTCGTCGATTCCTTCTTCGATTGACAACCGCCTTCTGGCCTTGGCCTGCCGCAGGCATATCGCTATGATTGCAGCGTGACATGCGGACAGCCGGGCCGGGAGGAAGTTTCTTGTATGCGTTCGATGGCCTGATTTCCAGCATCCGCAGGCATTTCTTCTCGCTCTCCGGCATCGGCATCACGCTCGGAACCCTGTTCTTCGCGGCGGCGCTGACGCCGACGCTTGTGCCACGCACCGCCCTGACGCAAGGGGCGCTGGCTGGCGCCTGCTTTGCCATCGGTTATGGCGCGGGCGTGCTGTTTCGCTGGGTCTGGCGCTATCTCGAATTGCCCGAACCGCCGCTGCGCCTGCGGCTGCGCACCAACGCGGCGATCATGGCGCTGGCAGCGGCGATTGCCCTCGGTTTCCTTTGGCATGCGGCGGCCTGGCAGAATTCCATCCGCGCGGTGATGGGCATGGCACAGGTGGAGACGGCGCATCCGTTCAAGGTTTGCGCCGTCGCGTTCGCGGCCTTCATCGTGTTGCTGCTGATCGGGCGGTTCTTCGCCTTTATCGCCGGGCGGATCGGGGCTTTCGTGCGCCGCTTCCTGCCGCGGCGCGTCGCCAATGCGGTCGGTGTGGCGCTGGCCGTGCTGGTGTTCTGGACGCTGGCCAACGATCTCGTCGTGCGCCGCGTGTTCACCATGCTCGACGCCTCCTATCGGGACTATGACGCGCTGATCGAGCCGGAACGGCCGCAGCCGACGGCGCCGGGCAAGGCCGGCAGCCCCGCCTCGCTGGTCAAATGGGACGAACTCGGCCGCGCCGGCCGCGAATTCGTGGCGACCGGGCCGGATGCGGGGCAGATCGGCGCGCTGACCGGGCGACCGGCGAAGGAGCCGATTCGCGTCTATGTCGGCCTGCGCGCCGCCGAGACGGCTCCGGCGCGCGCAAGACTGGCACTGGAGGAATTGAAGCGCGAGGGCGGTTTCGAGCGCTCGATCCTGATCGTCATCACGCCGACCGGCACCGGCTGGGTCGATCCCGCCGCCATGGACAGCGTCGAGGTGCTGCACGACGGCGACGTCGCCAGCGTCGCCTTGCAATATTCCTATCTCAGCAGCCCGCTATCGCTGCTGGCCCAGCCGGAATACGGGGCGGAGGCGGCGCAGGCGCTGTTTGCGGAAATCTACGGTTACTGGACCAGCCTGCCGAAAGACCAGCGGCCAAGGCTTTACCTGCATGGACTCAGCCTCGGCGCGATGAATTCCGAACGCTCGGCGGAGATTTTCACCCTGATCGGCGACCCCATCGCCGGCGCGCTGTGGAGCGGCCCGCCCTTCGAAAGCCGTATCTGGCGCTCGGTCACCGACAGGCGCAATGCCGGCACGCCGCAATGGCTGCCACAATTCCGCGACGGCAGCATCGTGCGCTTCTTGAACCAGCAGGGCTCCCCCGTCCCCATGGACCGGCCATGGGGACCGATGCGGATCGTCTACCTGCAATATGCCAGCGACCCTATCGTCTTCTTCAATTACCGCGATCTCTATCGCCGCCCGGATTGGCTGAAGCAGCCTCGCGGGCCGGATGTTTCGCCTGATCTGCGCTGGTATCCCGTCGTCACCATGCTGCAGATCGCCCTCGACATGGCCGTCGCCACCACGACGCCGATGGGCCACGGCCATGTCTATGCGCCGGAGGATTATGTCGATGCCTGGGTAGCGGTGACCGACGTCACAGGCTGGACGCCGGAGGCGCTGGCTGGCCTGAAACAGCATTTCAGGACAGCCTTCCCGCGCGGCGACGTCAAGGACGACAGCGCGCGCGGCGGATAACGGACCTTTCGTTTCCGTTTTCCTGGAAATGGCCTACGCCTTCTTCTCCCAGCGCCCCTCGGCGTTCTGCTGCCAATAGGTCAGCATATGCCCCTCGGCCTTCAGGCTTTTCCATTGGGCACGCGCCGCCTCGAGCTGCAGCTGGTCGTAGCCGTCGAACATGAAGACGACACGCTCATAGGCGTCGAGCGGCGGCGGCTCGGCGGCTTCGATGAGGAAACGCACCGTCGCATTGTTGGCATTATCGCCGCCGGTGGTCAGCAGCACCGGTTGTTCCTCCGGCATCGGGCCGTCATCGGCTCCATGCGGCAAAAAGCTATCCTCGCGAAACGTCCAGAGATGCTGGTCCAGCTTCTCCTTCATCGCCGCCTCGCGCATCTGCACCACCACCCGCCATCCCCGGTCGAGGCTGCGCTCGAGCAGGGGCGGCAGGGCGTCTTCCAGCCGGCTTTCGGTCAGGTGGTAGAAAAGGATCTCGGTCACGATCAGCTTTCGTAGTTCGTCCGCACAAGTTGATCCAGCAGCCGAACGCCAAAACCGGAGGCCCAGGACTGGTTGATCTCGTTCGACGGCGAGGACATGGCCGTGCCGGCGATATCGAGATGCGCCCAGGGTGTATCGCCGACGAAACGCTTGAGGAAATGCGCCGCCGTGATCGAGCCGGCATAACGCCCGCCGGTGTTCTTCATGTCGGCAAACTTGCTGTCGATCATCTTGTCGTAGTCTTTTCCGAGCGGCATGCGCCACAGCTTCTCGTCGGTGGCGAGCCCGGCCTCGGTCAGGCGTGCCGACAGCGCATCGTCATTGGAAAACAGGCCGGCATGGACGCTGCCGAGCGCCACCATGATCGCGCCGGTGAGCGTCGCCAGGTTGACCATGAATTCCGGCTTGAAACGTTCCTTGCAATACCAGAGCGCATCGCAGAGCACGAGGCGTCCCTCGGCATCGGTGTTGATCACCTCGATGGTCTGGCCGGACATGGACGTGACGATGTCGCCGGGGCGCTGGGCATTGCCGTCCGGCATGTTTTCCACAAGGCCGATGATGCCGATGACGTTCGCCTTGGCCTTGCGCGCCGCCAGCACATGCATCAGGCCGGTGACGGCGGCCGCGCCGCCCATGTCGCCTTTCATCTCCTCCATTCCGGCGGCTGGCTTGATGGAGATGCCGCCGGTATCGAAGACCACGCCCTTGCCGATGAAGGCGAGCGGCTTTTCGTTCTTGCCGCCGTTCCAGCGCATGATGGCGAGACGCGGCGGCCGCACCGAGCCTTGCGAAACGCCGAGCAGCGCGCCCATGCCGAGCTCGCCCATCTCCTTCTCGGTGAGAATCTCGACCTCGACGCCGAGCGATTCGAGCGCCCTGGCGCGGGCGGCGAATTCGACAGGGCCAAGCACGTTGGCCGGCTCGTTGACGAGATCGCGCGCCAGGCAAACGCCCTCGGCCACCGCCTTCGCCGCCGTATAGGCGGCGGTCGCGGCGCTTGCGGCAGTGGTGACGATGGTCACCTTGACGGTCTTTTCGGCCGGCTTGTCGTCCTCGTCCTTCTTTTTCGTCTTGTAGGCGTCGAAGGCATAGCCGCGCAGATGCAGGCCAAGCGCGAAATCGGCGGCCTGTTCGCCGGTCACGGTCAAGCCCGGCGCATCAAGGAAGATGGCGGCCGACGTCGCCTTGCCAAGCCTGGAGGCAGCGATGCCGCCGGCGCGCAGCCAGTCATGGGCGGTCAGATCGGCGCCCTTTCCGAGGCCGACGACCAGCAGCCTGTCAACCGGCGAGCCCTGCGGCGCGATGATATCCAGCACACCCATGGATTTCGCCTTGAAGCGCGCGACCTCGGCCGCCTTGGCGTAAACGCCGGCCGGATCGACGGCGCTCGCGGCGGCCGGCGCCGGGCCGTCGGCCAGTTTCAGGGCAATCGCCGTCTCACCGTTGAGGGCTGCGGACGGGGCAAAATTCACGTCGAAAGTCACGGACATCGATTCTCCACCGGGATGGGCCATAAGATTGTGCCCGATCTTTGCGGGCAATGCCGGCACAAGGCAAGCCTCATACGAGCATGACCGAATTGGCACACCGTCAAAATATCGTGGGCCGTGACGGAAATTTGACCAGGGGCCTGTCGCCATTCCCTTTCGAAGCGCGTAGAGAGAGGGCGTCGCGACAGCGGCCTTTGGATGGCTTGGACAAACATATAAAGACAGGCATGAAGCTTCTCGAGTCCTATATAATGCGTCGGGTGATCCAGATGTTCCTGGTAGCGTTGCTGCCGGTGCTGGCGATCATCTGGACGACGCAGGTGCTCAACCGAATCAACCTGGTGACCGACAACGGTCAGTCGGTCGGTTCGTTCATGAAGCTCGCCACGCTGATCCTGCCGACCATCATTCCCATCGTGCTGCCCTTCGCGGCCGTCATCGGCGTCAGCCAGACGCTGACTTCGATGAACAACGATTCCGAGCTGACGGTCATCGAGGCGGCCGGCGCCTCGCGCTGGACGATCATCCGGCCGGTGATCATCCTGGCCGGCGTGCTCAGCCTCTTTTCCTTCACCATCGACAACCTAATCGAGCCGAAGGTGCGCGTCGCCGCCCGCGAGATGGTGGCGGCCACCTATGCGGATCTGCTTTCTTCCGTCATCGAGGAAAAGACCTTCCGCCGCGTCGAGGACGGTCTCTACATCCAGATTTCCGAGCGTCATTCCGGCCGCGTCCTGAAGGGCCTGCTGGTCGCCGATTCGCGCGATCCGGCCTTCGATCTCATTTATTATGCGCGCGAGGGCGCGGTGAATGCCGAGGGCACGGCGCTGATCATGCATGACGGCGAGGTCCACCGCAAAATCCCCGGCGGCAACGTCTCGATCATCCGCTTCGACTCCTATTCCTTCGATCTTTCGGACCTGACGCAGAGCCGCGGCCAGACGACACTGAGGCCGGGCGACCGTAGCCTGGCCTATCTGCTCAATCCCGACCCCGACGACAAGAACGTGCGGGAAGATCCCGGCGCCTATCGCGCCGAGTTGCATCGACGCTTGACGGAATGGAGCTTTCCGCTGCTGTTCAGCCTCGTGGCGCTGGTGATCGCCGGCGATGCACGCTCGCATCGCGACGCGCGCCTGCATCCGCTGATCTCGGCGCTCAGCATCAGCTTCCTGTTGCGCTGGGCCTCGTTCTACAGCGCCAACCAGGCGGAAAGCCGGCCGTTCTTCATTCTCGTCATGTATGCGGTGCCGCTGATCGCTGGCGGTTGTCTCATCTATCTCCTGATGGCGCATCGCAAGTTGAAGATTCCCGCGAGCGTGACCCGCCTCAGCTCCGAAGCCTGGCAGCAGGCACTCAAGCTGCGCAAGGACGATGCCGCCAAGGGAGGCCAGTCGTGATCCTCTCGACCCTCGGGCGCTATTTTCTGAAGCGCTATCTGCTGACCATGTTCTGGTTCCTGATCGGCGTCGCCTCGATCGTCTTCCTGATCGACTTCTCCGAGACCTCGGGCCGCATGTCTGGGCTGACCGGCTACAGCCTGTTCGGCGTCTTCCTGATGACGCTGCTGCGCCTGCCGCTCATCCTGCAGCAGACGATCCCGTTCATTGCACTGTTCGTCGGCATGACGGTGCTGATCAGCCTCAACCGCCGCTACGAACTGGTGGTGACGCGCGCCGCCGGCGCCTCCGTCTGGCAGTTCATGTCGCCCTTCGTGGTCGGGGCGCTGCTCACCGGCCTTGCCACCACCTTCGCGCTGAACCCGCTTGCGGCCTGGGGCCAGCGGAAAGCGCTGGCGGTCGAAGCGGAATGGCGCACGCGCTCTGGCTCGCCCGCCGCATCAGCCCTGCCCTGGATCCGCCAGATCAGCGACGGCGACGATACCGTGATCGGCGGACGAGTCATCCTGGAGGACGGAACGCTGCTGGTCGATGCCGTGGTTCTGCACTTCGGCGCCGATGGCCGGATCGTCTCTCGGCAGGACGCAAGCTCGGCAAAATTGCAAGATGGTTACTGGTTGCTTAAGGACGTGACGGAGACGCGGCCGGGCGAAATCTCAACCCGGCACAGCACTGCCCAGGTTCGAACCAATCTCAAGCCGGAATTCGTTCAGCAACGGATGACGCAGCCGGAAACCGTTGCTTTTTATGATCTTTCTAACAAAATTTCAGTTGCGCGCGCCTTCGGCGTTTCAACCAAGGCGCTCGAAACCCAGTTTCACTCGCTCTTGTCGATGCCGCTGCTTCTGGTGGCGATGACAATGATCGCTGCAACCGTTTCGCTCAAGTTCAGCCGTTTCGCACAATCGCGTTCGGTGATTCTGGGTGGAATCATTTCAGGCTTCGTGCTTTATGTTGTGACCGTGCTTGTGAAAGCTTTCGGAAGCAGCGGGGTGGTGCCTCCGTTCATCGCGGCCTGGATTCCGGTTGTCGTGGCGCTGGCACTCGGGGCAACGATTCTGCTGCATCAGGAGGATGGCTAGTGGCGGTAAGCAACCGCAAAACGATCAGGCGGCTCACGGCTGTCCTGCTGACAGGTGTGTCCGTATGTGCGTATCTGAGCACCACGGCTTACACAGCCTATGCACAGTCGCGTCTTCAATCGCTTGAACCCAATATCCCGGCCGACTCCAAGCTGATGCTCTCGGCCAACGAACTCGTCTACGACAAGGATGCGGAGCGGATTTCCGCCGTCGGCGGCGTGCAGATCAATTATGCCGGCTACAAGATGGTCTCGCAGCGCGTCGAGTACAATCAGAAGACCGGCCGCATGACCGCCATCGGCAATATCGAGCTGGTAGAGCCCAACGGCACGCGGCTTTATGCCGAGACGCTCGACGTCACCGACAATTTCGCCAACGGCTTCCTCAATGCGCTGCGCATCGAGACGACCGACAATACGCGCCTGGCCGCCGAGAGCGCCGAGCGGATCGACGGCCGCGACATGGTGCTGAACAACGGCGTCTACACCGCCTGCCTGCCCTGCGCCAAACACCCGGAACGGGCACCCTTCTGGCAGGTGAAGGCCCAGCGCATGGTGCAGAACGGCGAAAAACATACGATTCGCCTGGAGCATGCCCGCTTCGAACTGCTCGGCCACCCGATCGCCTGGATTCCGGTGCTGGAAGTGCCGGACCAGACAGTGAAGCGCAAATCCGGCTTCCTGTTCCCGCGCATGTCGCAGGCCCAGAACCTCGGCTTCGGCCTGACGGTCCCCTATTATTACGTCATTTCCAACAGCCAGGATCTGACGGTCAGCGGCACCGGCTATACCAAGCAGGGTTTCCTGCTCGACGCCGAATATCGCCAACGGCTGGAAAACGGCACCTTCTCGGTGCGCGCCGCCGGCATCAGCCAGATGAACGAGGACACCTTCTCTCCCGGCACCTCGGATTCGGAAGTGCGCAGCCGCGGCCTGATCCAGTCGAAGGGCGCGTTTCAGATCAATCCGCGCTGGGCTTTCGGCTGGGACGTCATGGCGCAGACCGACAACAATTTTTCGCGCACCTACGAGTTGAACGGCGATGAATACGTTCACACCAGCACCGCCTATCTGACCGGTCTCGGCAAGCGCAACAGTTTCGACATGCGCGCCTTTTACTTCGACATCCAGGATGCGTCGCTGACGAGCGCGGATGAAGAGAAGCAGGCGATCGCCGCGCCGGTCATCGACTACAGCTATTATGCGCCGCAGCCGGTCCTCGGCGGCGAGTTGTCGATCGACATGAACTTCACCAACATCTATCGCAATCGCGCCGATGTCTACTCGGTCGACGGCTTCGATCGCTTCCGCGGTCTCGACGGGCGCATGGCGCGCATGTCGACGGAAGCGGAATGGAAACGCACCTTCGTCACCCCCGGCGGGTTGTTGCTGACGCCGATCCTGGCGCTGCGCGGCGATGTCATGAACGTCGACATGACCGCGCCGAACCTGATCGACCCCGCGAATTATGTCTATACCGGCGGTTTCGAGGGCAGCGATGCCAATACGCGCGGCATGGCCACGGCGGGCCTGGAAGCGCGCTATCCCTTCCTGATCTCGACCAGCAACAGCACGCATGTGATCGAACCCATCGCCCAGATCTTCATGCGCCCTGACGAACCTCTGGCCGGCATGCTGCCGAACGAGGATGCGCAGAGCTTCGTCTTCGACGCCACCAACCTGTTCGAGCGTGACAAGTTCTCCGGCTTCGATCGCATCGAGGGCGGCACGCGCGCCAATATCGGCCTGCGCTATACCGGCAGCTTCGACAACGGCTATACGCTGAACGGCATTTTCGGCCAGTCGTACCAGCTTGGCGGCAAGAACTCGTTCGCCACCGACGATCTCGTCTACGCCGGCGCCAATTCCGGCCTGGAAGACGATGTTTCCGACTTCGTCGGCATGATCGGCGCCACCACGCCCTTCGGCCTGTCGCTTGCCGCCACCAGCCGCTTCGACAAGGACAATTTCGAGCCGATGCGCACCGGCACGACCATCGGCTATGGCAACGATCGCTTCCAGACGAGCCTGACCTACACCCATATCGAGCCGCAGCCGAAATACGGCTCGACGGAAGTCAACTCGGAACTGCAGACATCCGGCAGGGTCAAGCTGACCCAATATGTCTCGGTTTACGGCTCCCTGACCTGGGATCTGAACAACGACGTCGTCAGCCGCCGCAGCGTCGGCTTCACCTATGAAGACGAATGCACGATCTTCTCGCTCGGCTTTACCGGCAAGAGCGACGTTGCCAACACCGCCGCCAACGACTGGACCGTCGCGGCAAGGCTCAGCTTCCGCACGCTCGGCGACATCCGCATCGGCGACTGATCCGCCATTCCGACCTGAATTGCGCGACGGGCCCGCTCGGGGCCCGTTTGCGTTCGGCTATGAAAATGCCGCGCCGGTCATTGTTTTGCCGCGAGGATTGCGCATGTGACCCCGTATATTGTAAAGTCCCGCCAAAATTTCGGGGGGCTGCGACAGCATCTGTCCACCCGCAGAAGCGAGGAAAATTCATGATATCCGCATGCAAACCGATGCGCGCCCTGATGTTCGGCGCCGCGGCCCTGGCTCTGGCCGTGGTGGCAGATCCGGCGCCGCGCGCGGCCTTCGCCGCCACCAGCCAGGTCAGCATCACGGTCAACAAGGCCGTCATCACCAATGGCGACATCGCCCGGCGCGTCGCGTTCCTGCGTCTGCAGCGTCAGAAGGGCGATCTGAACAAGCTGGCCAAGGAGCAACTCGTCGAGGAATCGCTCAAGCGCCAGGAAATCGCCCGCGCCGGCATGTCGGTTTCGACCCAGGACGTCGATGCCGCCTTCGCCCGGTTTGCGGCCAGCAATAAGCTGTCCGTGCCGCAGATGACGCAGATCATCGAAAAGGCCGGCGTCGGCGTCGACCATTTCAAGGCGTATATCGCGGTGTCGATGAGCTGGCCGCGCGTGCTCAACAGCCGCTCCAGCGGTGGCATGTCGAACCAGGAAGCCGTAACCCGCATGCTGCAGAGCAAGGAAAAGCCGGTTACCACCGAATATGTGCTGCAGCAGGTGATCTTCGTCGTGCCCGCCTCCAAGAAGGGCATAACCGGCAAGCGCAAGGCGGAGGCGGAAGCCTCGCGCGCCAAGTTCCCCGGCTGCGAGCAGGCGAAGGTGTTCGCCGCGACGATGAAGGACGTTTCGATCCGCAGCCTCGGCCGCGTCCTCGAGCCCGAACTGCCCGCCGACTGGAAGCCTTTGATCGAGAAGGCCAATGGCGTGACCACCGGCACCCGCGTCACCGAGCGCGGCGTCGAATATCTGGCGATCTGCAACAAGCGTCAGGTCAATGACGACTACGCCGCCGAAGTCGTGTTCCGCGCCGAAGATCTCGGCAAGGAAAAGAACGGCAAGAATCCGCGCGAGGAAAAATACCTCGACGACCTGCGCAAGAAGGCCCGCATCGTCTATTACTGATCCGAGATGACGATGCCACCCCTCGCCTTGACCCAGGGCGACCCCGCCGGGGTCGGCCCCGACATTACGCTGGCCGCCTGGGAAAACCGGGCGGTGCTGAACCTGCCGCCCTTCCTCTATCTCGGCGATCCCGACGTACTGGCCGCCCGTGCGAAAACGCTCGGGCGCGATGTGCCGTTGCGCGAGGCCGACCCGGCAAGCGCTGCGGCCATCTTCGCCAATGCCCTGCCCGTCCTGCCGATCGCGGCCGGTGCGACCGTTACGCCCGGCCAGCCGGATTCGAAGACGGCACGCGGCACTATCGCCGCCATCGAGATGGCGGTCGCGCTGACCATCAGTGGGCAAGCCGCTGCCGTCGTCACCAATCCCATCGCCAAGGCGGTGCTGTATGAGGCCGGTTTCGCTTTTCCCGGCCATACGGAATTCCTGGCCGACCTCGCCACGCGCGCCATCGGCAAGCCGCTGTTGCCGGTCATGCTGCTCGCCGGCCCAAAACTGCGGGCCGTGCCGGTCACCATCCACATCGCGCTGAGCGCGGTGCCCGCGGCGCTGACGACCGAGCTGATCCTCGATACCTGCCGCATCACCCATGCCGACCTGCGCGACCGCTTCGGCATCGCCGCGCCGCGGCTGGCGGTCTCTGGCCTCAATCCCCATGCCGGCGAGAACGGCACGATGGGGCGCGAGGATGATGCCGTCATCCGTCCGGCGGTCGAAGTCTTGCGGGCCGAGGGCATTGATGCGCGGGGGCCGCTGCCGGCCGACACCATGTTCCACGATGCGGCGCGCGCCACCTATGACGTCGCCATCTGCATGTATCACGACCAGGCGCTGATTCCCGCCAAGGCGCTGGGTTTCGACGATTCGGTCAATGCCACGCTCGGCCTGCCCTTCATCCGCACCTCGCCGGACCATGGCACCGCCTTCTCGCTGGCCGGCACCGGCGCGGCCAAGGCCGACAGCCTGATCGCGGCGTTGCGGCTTGCCGGCGAACTGGCCGCCACATCGAAGAAGGAAGGCTGATGGCCGCGTTGGACGGACTACCGCCGCTGAGGGATGTCATCCAGCGGCACGGGCTCGACGCGCGCAAGGCGCTCGGCCAGAATTTTCTGCTCGATCTCAACCTGACCCAGAAGATCGCCCGCACCGCCGGCCCTTTGGAGGGCGTGACGGTGTTCGAGGTGGGACCGGGACCGGGCGGGCTGACGCGCGCCATCCTGGCGCTGGGCGCCAAGAAGGTGATCGCCGTCGAGCGCGACACGCGCTGCCTGCCGGCGCTCGCCGAAGTCGCCGACCATTATCCCGGCCGGCTGGAAGTCATCGAAGGCGATGCGCTCAAGACGGATTTCGAGGCTTTGGTGCCGGAAGGCCCGGTGCGCATCATCGCCAACCTGCCCTACAATGTCGGCACGCAGTTGCTGGTCAACTGGCTGCTGCCGAAAGAATGGCCGCCATTCTGGCAATCGCTGACGCTGATGTTCCAGAAGGAAGTCGGCCAGCGCATCGTCGCCCGCGAGGACGACGACCATTACGGCCGCCTCGGCGTACTCTGCGGCTGGCGCACACGGGCGCATATGGCCTTCGACGTGCCGCCGCAGGCGTTTACGCCGCCGCCCAAGGTGACCTCATCCGTCGTGCATCTGACTCCGAACCCCGAGCCGCTGCACTGCGATGTGGCGAAGCTGGAGCGCGTGACCCAGGCCGCCTTCGGCCAGCGCCGCAAGATGCTGCGCCAGAGTGTCAAATCCCTCGGCGGCGAAGCGCTGCTGACCAAGGCCGGCATCGATCCGCAGCGGCGGGCCGAGACGCTGTCGGTCGAGGAATTCGTGACGCTGGCGAATTGTCTTTGAGACAGGCTGGGGGCAAGCGCCCCCTCATCTGCCCTTCGGGCATCGTCTCCCTAGGGGAGAAGAGTCGCCGCAACGGCTATACTTCTCTTTTCCAATAGCAGACGCTGATAGAATGCGGCATTCACCGCAAATCCCTTTGTCCCGTCGGGGAGCCCGTCGGGGAGAAGGTGGCCCTTAGGCCGGATGAGGGGCCGGCGCCCTACTTCAGATCCGGTTCTTCTTCCAGAAGCTGCTGCACGAAACCGCCCATGCCGAGGCGGCGGGTGCGTTTCAGGCGCTCGGCCTTGACGATGGACTGCACGGCGTCGAAGGCCGAGTTCAGGTCGTCGTTGATGATGACGTAATCGTATTCTTCCCAATGGCCGATTTCGGCGCGGGAATTGATCAGCCGGGTGCGGATAACCTCTTCCGAGTCCTCGGCGCGGCGGTGCAGGCGCGATTGCAGCTCGGTCATGGTCGGCGGCAGCACGAAGATCGAGACGACGTCGCTCGCCATCTTTTCCTGAAGCTGCTGGGCGCCCTGCCAGTCGATGTCGAACAGCATGTCGCGGCCCTCGGCCATGGCGGCCTCGACCGGCTCGCGCGGCGTGCCGTAGAAATTGCCGTGCACCTCGGCCCATTCCAGCAGCGAGTTGGAATCGCGCAACCGCTCGAATTCACGGGCCGAGACGAAATGATAATGCACACCGGCGATTTCGCTGGGGCGGCGCTGGCGGGTGGTGACGCTGACCGACAGGCCGATGCCCTTGTCGGTTTCCAGCAGCGTGCGCGCGATCGTCGACTTGCCGGCGCCGGAGGGCGATGAAATCACCAGCATCAGGCCACGGCGGGCAATCGGGACTAGGTTGGCGCTTGTCGCGGCACTCATGGTTTACTCCAGATTCTGAACCTGTTCGCGGAACTGATCGATGACCACTTTCAGCTCGATGCCGGCCGCCGTCACGGCCGCCGAATTCGATTTCGAACAGATGGTATTCGATTCCCGGTTAAATTCCTGTGCCAGGAAATCCAGCTTGCGACCGACCGGCCCGCCCCTGGCGATCAGTTCGCGAGCAGCAGCGACATGGGACGTCAGCCGGTCGATCTCCTCGCGCAGGTCGGCCTTGGTGGCGAGCACGGCGGCCTCTTGATGCAACCGGTCGCGATCCAGCGACGGCGCGGCCTCCAGCAGCGCGGCGACCTGGGCGGTCAGGCGCCGGGCGATCTCTTCCGGCGTGCGCGACGGATCCTGTTCGACGGTCGCAGCCAATTCGGCGATTTTCGCGATCTGGCCTTGCAGCAGGCCGGCCAGCGTCTCCCCCTCCCGGCGGCGCATCTCGCCGAGATCGGCAAGGGCGGCCGCGAAGCCATCGAGAATGGCGGCATCGCGACTTTCTGTCTCGGCCGTATCTTCCTCAACCTCACGGAAATCGACGATGCCGCGGATCGACAGCAGGCTATCGAGGCGAAGCGGCGCCGGGTCGATCAGGTCGCCGAGTTCGCCGCGCAGGGTCAAAAGGGCCGCCAGCGCGTCGCGATTGATAACGGCGGCGAGCGGCGCGTCGCTGGCCGAGACGCTCAGAGACACCTGCATGTTGCCGCGCGAAAAGGCTTCCGACAACAGGCGGCGAACATCGGCTTCCAGCCGCTCAAAGCCCGGCGGCAGGCGCAGGCGGAAATCCAGCCCCTTGCCGTTGACGGAGCGCAGCTCCCATACCCAGCGATAACGGCCGACCGTTCCCTCGCGCCGCGCAAAGCCGGTCATGGACTGCAAAGACATGGAAACCCCTGGTGTTTGTTTTGTCGCAGTTCCGGACGCAAGACCGCTGCACACTTTTGCTGGAATTGCTAGTTCGTCGTTTTCTTCTTGCCGGAAGCCGGCGTGGCGGTCGGGTCGGCCTGATCGGCGGGCTGGCCGTCGACGGCGACGTTCGGATCGCCGCCACGGTCGGCCTCCAGCTTGCGCCAGCGGCGGACATTGGCGTTGTGCTCGTCCAGCGTCGCCGCGAACACATGGCCGCCGGTGCCATCCGCCACAAAATAGAGGTCTTCGGTGCGCCAGGGATTGGCGACCGCTTCCAGAGCCGCCCGGCCGGGATTGGCGATCGGCGCCGGTGGCAGGCCCTTGATCTTGTAGGTATTGAACGGCGTGTCCTTCTGCAGGTCGGACTGGTAGATCGGCCGGTCGGCGGGCTTGCCGTCACCGCCGAACAGGCCGTAGATCACCGTTGGGTCGGATTGCAGGCGCATGCCGCGCGCCAACCGGTTGATGAAGACCGAAGCCACGTGGGCGCGCTCGTCGGCCTTGCCGGTCTCCTTCTCGACGATGGAGGCGAGCGTGACGAAATCCTCCTTCGACTTGATCGGAACGCTGGCATCGCGCTTGTCCCAGATCTGGTCGATCAGCTTTTCCTGCGCCGCCAGCATCTGCTCGACGATCTCGCCGCGCTTGGTGCCGCGCGAGAATTTATAGGTGTCGGGACGCAGGCTGCCTTCGGCGGGCATGTCGTTCGGCACCTCGCCTTCGAGCACGGGATCGTCGGCGAGACGGCGATACATCTGGCGCACCGTCAAGCCCTCGGGGAAGGAGATGGAATAGAGGATCGACTTGCCGGATTTCAGCAGCTCCATGATTTCCTTCATGGAGGCGCCGGCCTTGATCTCGTATTCGCCGGCCTTCAGCGATTCGTTGTCCTTGAGATAGGTCGCGGTCATATAGCGGAAGATGCGCCCGTCGGAGACGATGTCGTTGCGCTCCAGGCTGGAGGCGATCTCGGCCAAGCCCGCGCCGTTGCGCACGATGAAATTGGTGTTGGTTTCCAGCGGCCCCGGCGCCTGATAGGTGGAGACGGCATAATAGAATGCGAAGACGGCAGCGGCCGAGACGAACACGACCAGCGTCATCAGGAAATTCAGGAAAATCACCAGCTGGCTGCGCGCCTTGCGCGAGCGGCGCGGCGGATCGGGAACCCGCTCCGGCCGCAGCGCCTCGTTGGCGGATTTGGGAATGATCGGGCCCTTGGCGCCCGAAGCACCGTCCCGGCCGAAACCCGTTTCGCCATTCTGGTTCGTATCGCTCACCGGCAATCCTCTTCATTTCGCATCGGCGGTGTTTGGCTAACCAATGCGGCAAAAAACAGGTTCAGGAAGCGACCGCGCCGCTCCAGGCAATCGTGACCAAAACGGCCCGCCCTCTTTTGAAAAGCAATTCCGGCAAAACCGCTCTACGCTTTTGCCGGAAAATCTTTGCAGGGCCAACCGTCAGTTCTGATAGCGGCGGAGCACCAGCGATGCGTTGGTGCCGCCGAAGCCGAAGGAATTCGACACGGCAACGTTCACCTCGCGCTCTCGCGCCTTGTGCGGCACCAGATCGATGGCCGTCTCGCGCTCGGGATTGTCGAGGTTGAGGGTCGGCGGCACGATGTTGTCGCGAATGGCGAGCGTCGCGAAAATGGCCTCGATCGCGCCCGCCGCGCCCAGCAGATGGCCGGTGGCTGACTTCGTCGAGGACATGGAGATGCGCGCGGCGGCTTCGCCGACCAGGCGTTCGACGGCGCCGAGCTCGATGGTATCGGCCATGGTCGAGGTGCCGTGGGCGTTGACATAGTCGATATCGGCAGGCGTCAGGCCGGCGCGCTTCAACGCCATGGCCATGCAGCGATAGGCGCCCTCGCCGTCCTCGGACGGCGCCGTGATGTGGAAGGCGTCGCCCGAGAGGCCGTAGCCGACCACTTCGGCGTAGATCTTCGCGCCGCGCGCCAGCGCATGCTCCAGCTCCTCGAGGACGACGATTCCAGCGCCCTCGCCCATGACGAAACCGTCACGGTCCTTGTCATAGGGGCGCGAGGCCTTTTGCGGGTCGTCGTTGTGCTGGGTGGAGAGCGCCTTGCAGGCGGCGAAACCGGCCAGCGAAATGCGGCAGATCGGCGATTCCGCGCCGCCGGCGACCATGACGTCGGCATCGCCCAACGCGATCAGCCGGGCGGCGTCGCCGATGGCGTGCGCGCCGGTCGAGCAGGCGGTGACGACCGCGTGATTGGGACCGCGCAGCTTGTGGCGGATCGAAACCTGGCCCGAGACGAGATTGATCAGGCGGCCGGGAATGAAGAAAGGCGAAATGCGGCGCGGCCCCTTGTCGCGCAGCGTATAGCCAGCCTCGACAATGCCTTCGAGACCGCCGATGCCAGAGCCGATCAGCACGCCGGTGGCGATCTGGTCCTCGTCGGTCTCAGGATGCCAGTTGGCGTCGGCGAGCGCCATATCGGCGGCGGCCATGCCGTAGATGATGAAGGGATCGACCTTGCGCTGCTCCTTCGGCTCCATCCAGTCATCGGCATTGTAGGTGCCGTCGGAACCGTCGCCCACAGGAATACGGCAGGCGATCTTGGCAGGCAGATCCTCGACTTCGAATTCAGTGACGAGTCGGGCGCCGTTTTGCCCTGCGAGCAGGCGAGACCATGTCACCTCCGTTCCGCATCCCAAAGGAGATACCATACCGGTACCGGTGATCACGACACGTCTCATCGTCCGTCAGCCCACCCTATAATTCAACGTATTCTTATGAAGAGAAATGCCCGGAAGACCGGGCAAAACGGGGCGAACCGGACAAGGGTCCGCCCGCGGAATCCTGAGAAGGATTCGATATCAGGCCTGGGCCTTCTCGATGAACTTGACGGCATCGCCGACGGTCAGGATCGAGTCTGCGGCGTCGTCCGGGATTTCGACGCCGAATTCTTCTTCGAACGCCATGACCAACTCGACGGTGTCGAGCGAATCCGCACCGAGATCGTCGATGAAGCTGGCGCCTTCGACAACCTTCTCGGCGTCAACGCCCAGATGATCAACCACAATTTTCTTAACGCGTTCTGCGATATCGCTCATGTCGGTTTCCTCGACCTTTGACTTCACCAGAATGCCGTTATGGCATCCGTACCCTGCTCTTGGCCTGCGGCGCCGAAAAGGCGCCCGGCAAACCGTTCATCCCCGTCGTCCCGTAGCGGTCCGGTCGCTGCGAAAGTCGAACCGGTCACGCCTGTTCGCGGGGCGACTGTTCACAGTCATGGCCCGCTTAACACGGTTTAAGGCCGCCGCAAAGCCAGAAAATCGTCGGCTATGGGCTTGGTCAACATGCATTTTAGCTGCATTCGACCAAATCGCCCATGCACGCCTCAGATCATCGCCATGCCGCCGTTGACATGGATCGTCTGGCCGGTGACGTAGCTTGCCTCGTTCGAGGCCAGGTAGAGCACGGCCGACGAGACTTCGGCGCCGGTGCCCATCCGTTTCATCGGGATGGCGCCCAGGATGGCGTCCTTCTGCTTGTCGTTCAGCTTGCCGGTCATGGCGCTTTCGATGAAGCCGGGGGCGACGCAGTTGACCGTCACGTTGCGGGTGGCGATTTCCTGGGCCAGCGACTTGGAAAAGCCGATCATGCCGGCCTTGGAGGCGCAATAGTTCGCCTGGCCGGGATTGCCGGTGACGCCGACGACCGAGGTGATGTTGACGATGCGGCCGAAGCGGCGGCGCATCATCGGATGCGCCAGTTCGCGCGTCAGGCGGAAGACGGCCGTCAGGTTGACTTCGAGCACGCTGTCCCAGTCCGCATCGCTCATGCGCACGAACAATCCGTCCTTGGTGATGCCGGCATTGTTGACGAGGATATCGACGCCTTCGAGATCTGCCTCGGCCTTTTCGCCGAGCGCCTTGACGCTGTCGCGGTCCGAGAGATTGGCAGGGAAGATCTTTACCCGCTCGCCGAGTTCGCCGGCCAGCGCTTCCAGCTTCTCGACACGCGTGCCGTGAAGGCCGACGATGGCGCCGCGGGCATGCAGCATGCGAGCGATTTCCTCGCCGATGCCGCCGGTGGCGCCGGTTACCAGCGCCTTACGTCCGGTCAAATCAAACATGGTCAAATTCCTTCGTTTGTCAGCTAAGGATAGCCGAAAGCGCCGCGTCGACATCGGCGGGCGTATTGATGGCGATGCCGGTAACGGACTTGTCGATGCGGCGGGCAAGCCCGGTCAGCACCTTGCCGGAGCCCACTTCATAAAGCGTGGCGACGCCGTTCTTTGCAAACCATTCGATCGTCTCGCGCCAACGCACCTGGCCGGTCACCTGCTCGACGAGAAGGGCGGCGATTTCCTTGGCATCCGAAACCGGGGCGGCGCGGACATTGGCGATGAGCGGCACGACCGGATCGTTGATCGCCACACCAGCCAGCGCCTCACCCATGGCCTCTGCGGCCGGGGCCATCAGGGCGGAATGGAAGGGTGCGGAGACCGGCAACAGGATGGCGCGCTTGGCGCCCTTGTCGGTGGCAAGGCCTGCCGCCTTTTCCACCGCCGCCTTCTCACCGGAGATGACCAACTGGCCGCCGCCATTGTCGTTGGCGATCTGGCAGGGGCCGATGGCGGAGGCTTCCGCGCAGACCGCTTCGACATCGCCCTGTTCGAGGCCGATGATCGCCGCCATGGCGCCGGCGCCGACCGGGACTGCGGCCTGCATGGCATTGCCGCGAATGCGCAGCAGGCGGGCGGTGTCGGCCAGCGAAAAGCTGCCGGCGGCACAGAGCGCCGAATATTCGCCGAGCGAATGGCCGGCGACATAGGCCACCTTGTCCTTCAGCGACAGGCCGCGGCTTTCGAGAACCCGGATCGCCGCGATGGAAACGGCCATCAACGCCGGCTGGGCATTGGCCGTCAGCGTCAGCATGTCTTCAGGGCCCTCCCACATGACGGCGGAAAGTTTCTGGCCGAGCGCCTCGTCGACCTCTTCGAAGACGGCGCGGGCTTCGGGAAAAGCCTCGGCCAGATCCTTGCCCATGCCGACGGACTGGCTGCCCTGGCCCGGAAACGTGAATGCGATTGCCATAGGGATGTCATCCTCCGGTCTGTTTTCTTTCCATTCGCCAAGTGTCAACGGCATGTCAAGCCTGCCTTGCTTGCTGCACCGCCAGATTTTCCGGCGTTTTCCCGTGGTATTTCGCACTTGCGTTCAATCAAAACCGGCCTACATTGCCGGCGTCTTACCCAAGCACGGATCTTTTTTTCATGAAGTACAAGAAGCTGGGCCGCACCGATATCTCGGTGTCGGAAATCTGCCTTGGCACGATGACCTGGGGTAGCCAGAACAGCGAAGCAGAAGCGCATCGCCAGATGGACTATGCACTGTCGCAGGGCGTCAATTTCTTCGATACCGCCGAACTCTACCCGACGACACCGGTCTCCGCAGAAACGTGGGGCGACACCGAAGCCTTCATCGGCACATGGCTGCAAAAGAGCGGCAAGCGCGGCGACGTCGTCCTCGCCACCAAGGTCGCCGGGCCCGGCCGCCCCTATATCCGCGGCGGTCGCCCCATCGATCCCGCCGGCATCCGCGAGGCGCTCGACAACAGCCTGATGCGGTTGAAAACCGATCATATCGATCTCTACCAGGTCCACTGGCCGAACCGTCCGCATTTCCACTTCCGCCATGCCTGGCAATACAATACCGCCAGGATCGACCGCGAACAGGCGACCGCCGACATCCTGGCGATCCTCGACACGCTGGACGAGGCGGTGAAGGCCGGCAAGGTTCGCGCCATCGGCCTCTCCAACGAAACGACGTGGGGCACGCAGAAATATCTGTCGCTGTCGGAGCGCAAGGGCCTGCCGCGCGTCGCAACCGTCCAGAACGAATACAATCTGCTCTACCGGCATTACGATCTCGACATGGCGGAGCTGTCGCATTTCGAGGATGTCGGGCTGCTCGCCTATTCGCCGCTGGCGGCCGGGCTGCTCTCGGGCAAATATCTCGGCGGCACGATTCCGCCCGGCTCGCGCGCCTCGATCAATGCCGATCTCGGCGGCCGCTTGCAGCCGCTGCAGGAAAAGCCGGTCGCGGCCTATGTCGAGATCGCGCGCCGCCATGGGCTCGATCCGACGGCAATGGCGATCGCTTTCTGCCTGACGCGACCGTTCATGGCCTCAGTGATTATCGGCGCGACGACGATGGAACAGCTCGCCACGGTGATCGGCGCAAAGGACATCACCTTGTCCGAGGAAGTCCTGAGGGACATCGCTGGCGTGCATCGGCAGTATCCGATGCCGATATAAGAAAGCGAGAGACCATCATGGCCGTTCCTGAAAACGCAGAACAACTGCACAAGGCCATAGAGTCCGGCTTCGTCAAGCTGGTCCGGGAACTGGAAACCGTTCCAGCCGACCTGGCGGGGATACGGGAACTGGATGGCCATGCGGCCGGAACGGTCATGAGCGTCAACGATCTGCTGGCCTATCTGATCGGCTGGGGCGAGCTCGTGCTCAAATGAGTGCAGGCTCGCCGTGCCGGAGCGGACCCCGACTTTCCGGAAACGGGATATAAATGGAATGCACTCGGCGCCCTCGCCCAGAAATTCTACAGCGATTATGCGATGCTTTCCTATCAGGAGCGGCTGGAACGGCTCGAGACCGTGAAAACGCAAATCCTGGGGGTGGTCGACGAGGAGGCCGGCAAGGGACTTTACGAGCCCGGCTGGTATGGAAAATGGTCGCTCGGACGAATGATCCAGTTCAACACCTCGTCTCCTTATGCCAATGCGCGCGGGCGGCTGCGCAAATGGAAAAAGTCCCGAAGCCTTTGAGGTTTTTCCGGCACCGGATCGAATATCCTTGCTTTCCGAGCAAATCCGCGTATAAGGCGCGCTGTTCGCAACCCGGTCTTCAGGCTGGTGGCTGAACGGAGGGCCGGCTCGCTGTCTCAGCGCGCCGCTTGGGAGCCACAAGGTTCCAGCCTCCCGTGTCTCCGCTCTCGACCGTCTCGAAAAACGCTTTCTTGCCGGGGGTTTCCCCTTCAGGAGCAGTCGTTGAGGCTTAGCCGCCGAGGTCCGGGTCCATGAAACGCAAGAAAGGCAAAGCCTCAATGGCTCTTTATGAACACGTATTCCTGGCCCGCCAGGACGTTTCGCCGCAGCAGGTCGACGGTCTCGTCGAACAGTACAAGGCTGTCATCGAATCCTTCGGTGGCAAGGTCGGCCGCGTCGAGAACTGGGGCCTCAAGTCCCTTACCTACCGCATCAAGAAGAACCGCAAGGCGCACTACGCCCTGATGGACATCGACGCTCCGGCGGCTGCCATCCAGGAAGTCGAGCGCCAGATGCGCATCAACGAAGACGTTCTTCGCTACATGACGATCGCCGTCGAGAAGCACGAAGAAGGCGCCTCCGCCATGATGCAGAAGCGCGACCGCGACGACCGCCCGCGCCGCGATGGCGACCGCCCGGAGCGCAGCTTCGGCGACCGTCCGCGCCGTGACGACGACCGCCCGCGCCGTCCGCGCGAAGACCGTGCATAAGGAGATATGAACATGGCTGAATCCTCTTCCTCTCCGGCACGCCGCCCGTTCCATCGTCGTCGCAAGACTTGCCCCTTCTCGGGTGCAAACGCTCCGCGGATCGACTACAAAGACGTTCGTCTCCTGCAGCGCTACATTTCCGAGCGCGGCAAGATCGTTCCGTCCCGCATCACGGCCGTTTCCCAGAAGAAGCAGCGCGAACTCGCCCAGGCGATCAAGCGCGCCCGCTTCCTCGGCCTGCTGCCCTACGTCGTTTCCTAATCCTTTAGCGAAACGCAATCGACCTCCGGAAAGGCGGCTCGTCCGCCTTTCTTCCCTTTCCGCGGTGGGCGCGGATCGGAACCCTTAAAATCCCATGTTGGGGAGCAAGCCTCCTCTAACTGCGTGACGCAGGACAGCGACGTGAAGACCTTCGATCCGAAAATGCTGCTGATCGGCCTTGTCGCCGGCATCACCGCCGCCCTCCTGGTGTTCGGCGCGGGTGCGCAGCCGTCTTTCGCGGCGGTGCTTTATGCGGCTTCGGCGCTTCCCATCCTGCTTGCCGGCCTCGGCTGGGGCAATCTCTGCGTCGTCATCGCGATTGCGACGGCGGCGGCCATCGGCGCGGTCTTCGTCAGCCCAAGCTTTGCCATCGTCATGACGGCGGTGACGCTGGCGCCGGCCGGCTGGATCAGCCATCTCGCCAATCTGGGGCGCCCGGCCTCGGAAATCGGCGGTCCCTCGCACCTGATGGCCTGGTATCCGCTCTCCGACATCATGCTGCAGCTTTGTGCGCTGGTCGCCGTCGGCGTCATCATCGTCGGCTTCATGGTCGGCTACGGCCCGCACCTGACCGACCAGCTCGTCGACCTGATGATGGAGCAGATGCAGGCGCAGCAGCCGGAACTGGCCAGCAGCGCGGAAGTCGTGGCGCAGACCAAGCGGCTCGTCGTTCTCGTCCTGCCGATGACGCAGGGCGGGCTTTGGGTGCTGCTTCTGTTCTCGGCCTATTATGTGGCGACCCGCATCGTCGCGGCTTCTGGCCGTGGCCTGCGGCCGCGCGAGGACATGCCCTCGTCGCTGCGCATGAACCGCTATGCGATCTTCGCCTTTCTCGCCGGCCTTGCCGCCTGCTTCGTCGGCGGCCTGCCGGCGCTGATCGGCGCGACCGTCGTCGGCACCTTTGGCGCGGGTTTTCTCATTTCCGGGTTTGCCGTCTTGCATTTTCGCACGCGCGGAAAACCCTGGCGGATGCCGGCCCTGATCCTCGCCTATCTGGCGTCGACCATGCTGCTCCCCGCCTTCCTGATCGTCGTGCTCGGCCTTGCCGACACGAGACGGGCGATCTCGCTGACGCCCGGCCGCAATCCGCAATCCTCGAATTCCACCGAAACCTGAAACACCAACAAAAGGAAAAGACAAATGGACGTCATTCTCCTCGAACGCATCGCCAAGCTCGGCCAGATGGGCGAAACCGTCAAGGTTCGCGACGGCTACGCCCGTAACTACCTGCTGCCGCTCGGCAAGGCGCTGCGCGCCAACGAAGCCAACAAGAAGCGCTTCGAATCCGAGCGCGCGACGCTCGAAGCCCGTAACCTCGAGCGCAAGTCGGAAGCCCAGAAGGTTGCCGAAGCCCTCGACGGCAAGACCTTCGTCATCGTTCGCTCCGCCGGCGAAACCGGCCAGCTCTACGGCTCGGTCGCAGCCCGCGATATCCTCGAGACGCTGGCCGCCGAAGGCTTCAACGTCGGCCGGAACCAGGTCGACCTGAACCATCCGATCAAGGCCATCGGCCTGCACGAAGTCACGCTGCACCTGCATTCGGAAGTCGAAATCACCATCAAGGTCAACGTTGCCCGCTCCGCCGACGAAGCCGAGCGCCAGGCCAAGGGTGAAACCCTCACCTCCGCCGACGCCATCTACGGCGTTGACGAAGACGCCCTTCGTCCGGAAGACTTCTTCGATCCGGAAGCCGACCAGGACGGCGACGACGAATAAGACTTTTCGCCTGCAGGGCGAAATGAAAGAGGCCCGGATCAAAACGATCCGGGCCTTTGCTGTTTGGCGATCAATGCGCGGTGAATTTCGGATCGGGTGAAGAGGCCTTGTCGACGGTGACGACCACCGAAAGGCCCGGCGCCAGAAGGGCAGCCGCGTCCTGACCCTCGTCGAGACGAATACGCGTGCCGATACGCTGGGCGATCTTGGTGAAGTTGCCCGTCGCGTTGTCAGGCTTGATGACCGCGAATTCCGATCCCGCCGCCGGCGAGAAGCCTTCGATATGGCCGGTGAGATGACGATGGCCGAGCGCATCGACGGCGATGGTCACGGGCTGGCCGACCTTCATGCCGTCGAGCTGGGTTTCCTTGAAATTGGCGATCACCCAGACATCGGCGGGCACCACGGCCATCAATTGCGAACCGGCCGTGACATATTGCCCGAGACGCACGCCGACCTCGCCGATGCGCCCGTCGCGCGGGGCGGTGATGACGGTGTTGCCCAGATCGATTTCGGCGAGCTGCACGGCGGCTTCGGCGCCGCTGACGCCGGCTTCCAGCGATGAACGGTTGCCAACGATGACGGCGAGGTTCTGGCGGGCGGTTTCGATCGCCGCCTGCGCCTGGTGCACCGAGGCGCGCGACTGCTCCAGCGTCGCCTGTGCCTGCTCGTAGTCGCTGGTGGCGGAAATGCCCTTGTGGACCAGCGAGGCGATACGTTCCCAGGCAAGCTCGGACCGCTTGGCGGCTGCCTCGGCGCTGTCGAGCTGGGCCTCGGCCGCATCGATGCTGGCCTTGGCGGCAAGCTGCTGCTGGGTAGAATTGGCGAGCAACGCCTTCTGCGAGGCGAGCGTCGCCTTCGCCTGCGCCAGCTTTTCGGCATAGATGCGGTCGTCGAGCCGCACCAGCACGTCGCCGGCCTTGACCTTGGCGTAGTCGGTGATGGCGACCTCGGAGACATAGCCGCTGAGCTGCGGGCTGATCAGCGTCACATAGCCTTTGACATAGGCGTTCTCGGTCGATTCGACGCTGGTGCGGAACGGCGGCAGGTGCCACGCATAAAGCACCAGCACGACACCGGCGATGCCGATCAGGATGGCGATGACCTCGATGGGGATGCGAAGGAATTTAGGCATGGGCGAACTCACGAAGCGGTGGATGCGGCCTGCGGCGCGGCGAAGCGCCGATGCAGGGCCTGAAGGGAAAGATGGACAAGGAGCGCGGCGAGCGCCAGGCTCGCCAGAACCCCGCCGGCCAGGAAGGCATCGCCATAGGCCAGCATGTAGGATTCGCGGCTGATCTGTTGCGCCAGCAGCGAGATGCCTTCGCTTTTCAACAGCGCGGCATCGCCGATCACCTTGCCATAGGCACCGGAGAGCTGGGCGACGCGCTGGGCGACAAGCGGATCGGACATCACCACATGCTCGGCCAGCATGTTCGAATGGAATTTTTCGCGCAGCGTCACCAGCGAGCCGTAAAAGGCAGAGCCCATCAGGCCGCCGATGCTCTGGGTGAAGAGAAAGACGACGATGAAGCTGACGAAATAATTCGGCCCCCTGGCGAGAGCTGCCTTGAAGCCGCTGGCCATCGCCGGCGGCAGGAACAGCGCCGCGCCCAAGGCGATGAGCCCCTGGCCGAGATAGAGCTGTTCCGGCCGGGTGAGATTGGTGATGCTGCTGTCGAGGAAGCAGCCCGCCGCCATCATCGCCAGCGCCACGACATGGATCGAGGAATCGAAGCCGTTCTTCATCAGCGCTGCGCAGGTGACGCCGCCGAAGATCGAGGCGCCGAGGATGATGGCATAGAGCGTCATCGTCTGGTCGTATTGCAGGTTGAGCGTCTGCTGCCAGAGCGAGGGAACGCTCGATTGCGCCGAGGCGATGAGCCGAAAGACCAGCAGCACGCCGGTGAAATGAACGAGCCCACGGCTTGCCAGCCAGCGGATGTCGATCAGCGGATTGTCGCGGCGCAGCTCGATGGCGGCGGCAAGGCTGAGCGAGGCGATCGACACCGCCAGAAGCCAGCCCAGCCAAGGTGCCTCGAACCACCAGTAGACGCGGCCGAGGGACAACACCACCGCCAGCGCCCCGAAACCGAGCGCGATCAGCATATAACTACCGATATCGGTGACGGTGATGACTTTCGCACGCGGCACCGGCGTCAGCGGCAAGAGGTAGATGATCGGAAACACCATCAGCGCCAGCGCCAGCTCCAGCATGTAGAGCCCGTGCCACTGGCCGAAATCCAGCAATGTCGGCGAAACGAGGCGGCTGAGCGGGGCAGACAGCGTCGTGTTCATCAGGGCGAGGCTGATGCCGATGGTCATCTTGCGCGCCGGCTCGAAGACTTCCAGCATGTAGAGGAAGCCGAGCGTTGACAGGGGGGCCGCCGCAATGCCACTCAGGAAGCGCACGACGAGCGCCGATTGCAGATCGGATACGAAGACGTTCATCACCGAGGCGATGGCGAAAAAGATGATGCTGACCTCGGCGAAATTGCGCAGGCCGTATTGGGTGCGGATCTTGACCAGCAGCACCGCAAGACTGGCGCTCGGCGCCATATAGGCTGCGCTGAGCCAGGCGGATTCCGCCGAGGTGGCGGCGAGCGTGCCCTGCAATTGCGTGAGGTTGGCGAGCGCCAGGTTCATCCCCAGTCCCTGCGTCACGAACAGGGCGACGGAACTCAGCATGTAGAGCGCGGCGTTCCAGGCTGGCATGGGTTGCGGCGACGCCGGCGCGGGCGCAGCAGGCGTCGGCGCGCCGATGGCGGCGACGTCGCTCATTGCTCGTCCTCCACGGCCCGCATTTCCTTGAGGCGCGCATTCATCTGGCGCACCACGCGCAGCGTCACCTCCAGTTCGGCCTCGGAAATGTTGCCGAGCACCTGCTGGCGCAGGGCGGCGGCCATGCTTTCGATGTCGTCGGCCAGCATCCTGCCGCCGGGGGTCAGGTGGACGAGCTTGGCGCGGCGGTCGGCCTCATCGGCGCGGCGCTCGATGACGTCCTGCGCTTCCATGGAATCGAGCAGGCGCACCACGGTCGGGGTTTCCAGCTCCAGTTCTTCGGCCAGTTCCCGCTGGTTCAGCCCGTCGCGGCGGGAGATGGCGAACAGCGCCCGGGTGCGCGGCAGCGTCATGCCGCGCTGGCGCAGGCGCGCATCGAACAGTGCGCGCAATTTGCGCGTGAACGAGGCGACTTCGTCGAACAGCAGCCGGTGCGATACGGAACGCGACATCGCTATCGCTCCTTTATAATTAGTGTGCTTATTATGCTCGCACTATCTAATCTGGAAAATCGCTTTTCGCAAGTCTGTCGCGGCCGATTCGGCATGCATGGAAATGCACGGCTGACCACCCATATGTGCATGAAACCATCGGAGCCTGTGGATTGGGGGGATGAGGCGGCCCGCAGCCTCGCCATCGTCGGCCAGCCTGCTTTTCCGGTTGACTGAAACCCTCCGCAGGCTCAAACGAAAGGTTCGACCTTCAGACGGATGGTTCCGTTTCCAGAGGACAGGATGAACGAGACAGCCCGAAAGACGCCCGTGCCCGCACCGACCGAGCCGCATTATCGCGAAGCCCCGAACAACATCGAGGCCGAACAGGCCCTGCTCGGCGCGATCCTCGTCAACAACGATGCCTTTTACCGCGTTTCGGATTTCCTGAAGCCGGTGCATCTCTACGAGCCGCTGCACCGAAAGATCTTCGAGATCGCCGGCGATATCATCCGCATGGGCCGCATCGCCAATCCGGTGACCATCAAGACGCATCTGGGCGACGCCAAGGTCGGCGAGATGAGCGTCGCGACCTACCTGGCGCGATTGGCGGCGGAAGCCGTCTCAATCATCAATGCCGAGGACTACGGACGCACTATCTACGACCTGGCGCTGCGCCGGGCGCTGATCACCATCGGCGAGGACATCGTCAACATCGCCTATGACGCGCCCGTCGACATGCCGCCGCAGGCGCAGATCGAAGACACCGAGCGCCGCCTGTTCGAACTGGCCGAAAATGGCCGTTACGACGGCGGTTTCCAGGCTTTCAACGATGCGGTTGCAACCGCCATCGACATGGCGGCGGCGGCGAAGGAACGCGACGGCGGCTTGTCGGGCATTTCCACCGGTATCCAGTCTCTGGATTCGAAGATGGGCGGGTTGCAACGTTCGGACCTGATCATCCTCGCCGGCCGCCCCGGCATGGGCAAGACCTCGCTGGCCACCAACATTGCCTACAACATCGCCGCCTCCTACGAGGGCGACGTGCAGCCGGATGGCTCGATGAAGGCGAAGAATGGCGGCGTCGTCGGTTTCTACTCGCTGGAAATGTCGTCCGAACAGCTCGCAACCCGTATCATCTCCGAGCAGACGGAGGTCTCCTCGTCGAAAATCCGCCGCGGCGACCTTACCGATACCGATTTCGAAAAACTGGTCGCCTGCTCGATGATGATGCAGAAGGTGCCGCTCTATATCGACCAGACCGGCGGCATTTCCATCGCCCAGCTCGCCGCCCGCGCCCGACGGCTCAAGCGCCAGCGCGGCCTCGACGTTCTCGTGGTCGACTACGTGCAGCTGATGACCGGCTCGAAGAAAGCGGGCGAGAACCGCGTGCAGGAAATCACCGAGATCACCACCGGCCTGAAGGCTCTGGCCAAGGAGCTGAACGTTCCGATCGTGGCGCTGTCACAGCTCTCGCGTCAGGTGGAAAGTCGCGAGGACAAGCGCCCGCAGCTTTCGGACCTGCGCGAATCCGGCTCCATCGAGCAGGACGCAGACGTGGTGCTGTTCGTGTTCCGCGAGGAATACTACGTCAAGAACCAGGAGCCGCGCGATCCGCACGACCCGAAATATGTCGAATGGGAGACTCTGTTCGACAAGGTCAAGGGCACGGCCGACGTCATCATCGCCAAGCAGCGCCATGGACCGACGGGAACGGTGAAACTGGCCTTCCAGGCGGAATACACCCGCTTCGCCGATCTCGCCGACTCGTCCTTCATCCAATACGAGGAGCATTGACCGGATATCCGGTCAAACGCCCATGAAGCGAAGAGCAGCGACGGTCGCGACACCGAGCGCGACGGCGGCCAGCATCGGCAGGCGGAAGGCGGCCAAAGCCGTCACCGCGCAGGCGATGCTTTCGGCGATCCCCGTTGCCAGCGCCGTCGGCGTCACCACCGCCATCAGCACCGCCGGCGGAATGGCGCCGAGCGCCCGCTTCTGGCGTTTCGACAGCGTGACGTAGCGCAGGAGCACAAGGCCGCTGATCCGCGTCAGGATCGTGGCGGCGGCCATCGCCAGAATGGCGGCCAGGGTCGAAAGATCGAGGGTCATCGCGCCGCCTCCCCGTCGTCTTCATCATCCCCACTCATCAGGCCGGCGACGACCAGCCCGGCGACCGCGCCCGCCGCGACATACCAGACGCCCGGCAGCAGCCAGTGGACGACATAGGCGGCAGCCGCACTTGCCAGCAGCACGAAGCCGGTCTCCCGTCCCTTCCAGAAGCCGGCGACCAGCACGATAAATACCGCCGGAAAGGCGAAATCCAACCCGACCACGGCGGGATCGCCGAGGAAGGCGCCGAGCAGCGCCCCTGCCAACCCGGACAGCACCCATGCAGCATAGAACGGCACGACCACGCCGCAATACCAGACCGGCGTCAGCGTCGCGATGCGGGCGCGAAATTCCGAGACGGCCCAGATCTCGTCCGCCAGAAACAGCATGGCCGCATATCTTTTCGGCCCCGAAAATTGCTGCATGTGCAGGCCGATGGAAGCGCTCATCAGCAGGTGGCGGATATTGACCAGCAGCGCCGCGAGCCCGAGGCTGACCCAGCTCGCCGGATGCGTCCAGAGATCGAGGGCCACGAACTGCGCCCCGCCGGCAAAGACCAGCAAGCTCATCAGCGTCGTTTCCAGCGGCGACAGGCCCTTGGTCGCCGCGACCGCGCCATAGACCATGCCGATCGGTATGAGGGCGACGATCAGCGGCGCGATGGCGCGAGCGCCGCCAGCGAAGTCGCCCCAGGCGGTTTTCGATTGCATTGCTGGTCTTCCATGAATGTTCATGCGGCCGGCTTTAGCCAGCCAGACTTGCCGGCGTCTTGAACGAAAGTGACATGGAGAATGGTTATCGGCCGGCCCCGCGAAACTGGCCGGGCGTCACGCCGGTGCGCGCCTTGAAGTGGCGGGTCAGGTGCGCCTGGTCGGCAAAGCCGCAGGCGAGCGCGACTTCGGCGGGGGTCTGGCCGGCGCGCAGCCGTTTTCGCGCCTGGCGGATGCGGATATCGGTCAGGAAGGCGTGCGGCGTCGTGAAAAATTCGCGGCGGAAGGAGCGGATCATATGGGCGCGGCTCAAACCCGCGACGGCCGCCAGTTCCTCCAGCCCCGGATCGTTCTCGTAATGCGCATCGATGTAATCGCGCACCCGCCGCGCCGCACTGCTTTCGCGGCTGGCGAGCGGGCTGACCCGCACCGCCCCATGGCGCACGAAGATCGCCGACAGCAGCCGGAACATCGATTCGTCGGTCTCCAGCCGTCCGGTTTCCTGTTCCATCGTCCTATGGGCATGATGGAAAGCGGCCGCAAGTTCGGGATCGCTGACCAGCCGGCGGGAAAAGGAGGGTGTGCCCTTCAGTTCGCGGCCGGAAACATCCTCGAGAATATCGGCGAACAACTCCGCAGCCGGATAGACCATCCGGTAGCGATAGCCGCTTTCGCCGGGCGCACCGTCATGAATGTCGTCGGGATTGATCAGATAGAGTCCGCCGGGGCCGGTTTCCTCGCGCTCGCCGCGAATCGAGGCGATCTGGCTGCCTTTCTCGATCGCGCCGATGCTGAAGGTATCGTGGGTGTGCGGCGCATATTCATGGGTGTGGAAGGTGGCGCTCAGGCATTCCATGCCGCGAAACCGCCCCGCGCGCCAGAAGCGTGCCGCCTCCATCCCCGTCAGCGGCTGCTCCGAGGCCGCATGTTCCTGCGATATGCTCTTCATGAATGCACCATAGCATGGGTGTTCAAACGGTCTTGAACAAAAGTGACGGGTTTATCCCCACGCAAAACGTGATACCTCTCCGAAAAGGCGAATGGCAGGCAGGCTCATGACGACACACGATTTCAATGAAACCGATCCCTTCGACGTGGCGCCGCTGCGCCTGACCGTCGATCTCGGCGCCATCGCCGAGAACTGGCGCGCCATGGCCAAACGCTCCGGCAATGCCCGGGCCGGAGCCGTCGTCAAGGCCGATGCCTACGGGCTCGGCATCGAGGATGTCGGGATTACCCTCTATGAGGCGGGCGTTCGCGATTTCTTCGTCGCCGCCGCCGAAGAAGGCGCGACGCTGCGCAGCTTTGCGCCGGAGGCCCGCATCTTCGTGCTCTCCGGCATCTGGGCCGGGCGCGAGCCGATCTTCTTCGAAAACGACCTCGTGCCGGTCATCGCCTCGGAAGAACAGCTCGCTTTCTGGATGGGTGTGCTCGCCGAACATGGCGACTATCCCTACGCACTGCATGTGGACACCGGCTTCAACCGCCTCGGCGTGCCGCTGGAGGATGCGCTGGCGCTTGCCGACGACACCTCGCGGCCGGCGAGCTTCTCGCCGGTGCTGGTGATGTCGCATCTGCATAGCGGCGACAATCCCGCCTCGCTGCTCAACCGCCAGCAACTCGAATCTTTCCGCAGGGTTGCCGCCGCTTTCGAAGGCATCGAATCAAGCCTCTCCGCCTCGGCCGGCATCTTCCTCGGGCCGGATTATCATTTCGACCTCACCCGCCCCGGCGTCGCCCTCTATGGCGGCGAAGCGGTCAACGGCGTCGCCAACCCGATGCGCCCCGTCGTCAAAGCCGAGGCGCGCATCATCCAGATCCGCAATGCCCGCCAGGGCGAAACCGTCAGCTATGGCGGCACCTACCAGCTTTCGCGCGAAAGCCGCCTCGCCATCGTCTCCGCCGGTTATGCCGACGGCTACCTGCGCTCGCTCTCCGGTTCCGGACTTCCCCTGCGTCACGTGGTGCGCGACGGCGCCTTTGGGTATGTCGCCGGGCGCAAGGTGCCGGTCATCGGCCGCATCACCATGGACATGACCATCTTCGACGTCACCGATATTCCCGAAAACGAAATCCACGCCGGAGATTACGTCGAACTCTTCGGAGACAACATCCCGCTCGACGACGTCGCCCGCGCCGGCGGCACCATCGGTTACGAACTGCTGACCGGCCTCGGCCTGCGCTATGAGCGGCGTTATCTCGACGACGACAGTTGAGGCTTGGAACGCTGCGGTGGTTATGGTAGATGAGAACAAAAAGTGATCAAACCGCAGCAGTAACGAGACTATCCGATGGCAAAATCCAAGACCCAGTTCATCTGCCAGAACTGCGGCGCAGTCCATAATCGCTGGGCCGGCAAGTGCGAAGGCTGCGGCGAATGGAACACCATTGTCGAAGAAGACCCGATGGGCGGCATCGGCGGCGGGCCGGGCAAGACGCCGAAGAAGGGTCGGCCGGTGGCGCTCTACAATCTCTCCGGCGAAAGCGAGCAGGCGCCGCGCATCCACACCCACATTGCCGAACTCGACCGTGCCTTGGGCGGCGGCTTCGTGCGCGGCTCGGCGGTGCTGATCGGCGGTGATCCCGGAATCGGCAAATCGACGCTGTTGATGCAGGCCGCAGCCGCCCTGTCGCGCAACAAGCATCGAATCGTCTATGTCTCCGGCGAAGAAGCGGTGGCGCAGGTGCGCCTGCGCGCCCAGCGCCTCGATGCGGCCGAGACCGAGGTGCTGCTGGCGGCCGAGACCAATGTCGAGGATATCCTCGCGACGCTGAGCGAGGGCAAGCGGCCCGATCTGGTCATCATCGATTCGATCCAGACGCTGTGGAGCGACATCGTCGAATCGGCGCCGGGCACGGTGGCGCAGGTGCGCACCGGCGTGCAGGCGATGATCCGCTTCGCCAAGCAGACGGGCGCCGCCATGGTGCTGGTCGGCCATGTCACCAAGGAAGGCCAGATCGCCGGCCCGCGCGTCGTCGAGCACATGGTCGACGCCGTGCTCTACTTCGAGGGCGATCGCGGCCATCACTACCGCATCCTGCGCACGGTGAAGAATCGATTCGGCCCTACGGACGAAATCGGCGTCTTCGAAATGTCCGACAAGGGCCTGCGCGAGGTCGCCAATCCCTCCGAACTCTTCCTCGGCGAGCGCAATGCAAAGGCGCCGGGCGCCGCCGTCTTCGCCGGCATGGAGGGCACGCGTCCGGTTCTGGTCGAGGTGCAGGCGCTCGTCGCCGCCACCTCGCTCGGCACGCCGCGCCGCGCGGTGATCGGCTGGGATTCGGCGCGATTGTCGATGATTCTCGCGGTGCTGGAGGCCCATTGCGGCGTGCGGCTCGGCCAGCATGACGTCTATCTCAACGTCGCCGGCGGCTATCGCATCAGCGAGCCGGCCGCCGACCTGGCGGTGGCGGCAGCGCTCGTCTCGTCGCTTGCCGGCCTCGCTTTGCCGGCCGATTGCGTCTATTTCGGCGAAATCAGCCTGTCGGGGGCGGTGCGCGCCGTCTCGCAGACCGCCCACCGGCTGAAGGAAGCGGATAAGTTGGGCTTCGCCTCGGCCGTCCTGCCCTCCGGCTCGTCCGATTTGCCAAAGGCTTCGGGCGGGCGCTGGCATGAGGTCGAGGCGCTGGCCGATCTTGTCGCCCGCATCGCCGGATCGAAAAATGCACTGAAACCGGTCGAGGAGGATGCCTGATCCTTTCGGAATGATTCAGGACGGAAACCGCTTCGCACTTTTCGTAAAAATGCCGGATATCGTTTGTCGCATTTTCGAACGGAAAACCGCTTCGCACTTTTGCTGAAAATGCTCTATAGCAGGCGTCGAACGAGACCGGCGGGGAAGCGGCAGGGCCGTCGGACCGCGATGGAGTTTAAAAAATATGCCCATTACGATTTTTGACGGCGTTGTCATCGGCGTGACCCTCTTCTCGGCCGTGCTGGCCATGGTGCGCGGTTTCTCGCGCGAGGTCCTGTCGATCGCAAGCTGGGGCGGCGCAGCCGCTGCGGCCTATTATTTCTATGGCATGCTGGTGCCCTATGCGCTGAAATACACCGACGACAAGCGCATCGCCATCGCCGGCTCCGCCGCCGTCATCTTCGTCGTGGCGCTGATCGTCATCTCCTTCATCACCATGCGGATCGCCGATTTCATCATCGACAGCCGCGTCGGCGCGCTCGACCGCACGCTCGGCTTCCTGTTCGGCGCCGCGCGCGGACTGCTGCTGCTGGTCGTCGCCGTCGCCTTCTGGAACTGGCTGGTCGACGCCAACCACCGCCCGGACTGGATCAACAACGCCAAGTCCAAGCCCTTCCTCGACGCCATGGTGCTGAAGCTGGAAGCCGTACTGCCCGACGACATCGAGCCGCAGATGCGCGCCCGCATCCTCGGCAAGGAAGCCCCGGCCAACGGCAATGCCGCCGATCCGGCCAATACCAACGAACCTGCCCCCGAAGAAGAGGCCCCGGCGACGAACGGTTGACGGACCGTTTTCGCCTTGAAACACTTGATGCCCGAGGCCATTTATGGCATCGCAACCTCGCTCCGCCGCAGCTTGAAAAAGCGCCGCGGGGCGTTCGGCATTTGAGCGACCGCTTAACCGTTCCGTAGAGAGCAAAGGCCACGGCAATGACGCATTCGAGCCATATCGACGATGTCATCGATGGTGACACCCTTCATGAGGAATGCGGCGTGTTCGGCATTCTCGGACATCCGGATGCGGCGACGCTGACGGCGCTCGGCCTGCATGCGCTCCAGCATCGCGGCCAGGAAGCGGCGGGCATCGTCTCCTTCGACGGCAAGCAGTTCCACACCGAAAAGCGCATGGGCCTGGTCGGCGACCACTACACCGATCCGGCGATCCTCGCCAAGCTGCCGGGCAACGTCTCCATCGGCCATACGCGTTATTCGACGACCGGGGAAGTCGCGCTGCGCAACGTCCAGCCGCTGTTTGCCGAACTGGAAGTCGGCGGCATCGCCATCGCCCATAACGGCAATTTCACCAACGGCTTGACGCTGCGCCGCCAGATCATCGCCACCGGCGCCATCTGTCAGTCGACCTCGGATACCGAAGTCGTGCTGCATCTCATCGCCCGCTCGCGCCACACTTCGGCCGTCGATCGCTTCATCGATGCCATCCGGCAGATGGAAGGCGGCTATGCCATGGTGGCGATGACCCGCACCAAGCTGATCGCCGCCCGCGATCCCACGGGCATCCGCCCGCTGGTCATGGGCGAACTCGACGGCAAGCCGATCTTCTGCTCCGAGACCTGCGCGCTCGACATCATCGGCGCGAAATTCGTGCGCGACGTCGAGAACGGCGAAGTCATCATCTGCGAAATCCAGGAGGACGGCAGCATCAAGATCGATGCGCGCAAGCCCGTCAATCCGCCCGCCGAACGCCTCTGCCTGTTCGAATATGTCTATTTCGCCCGTCCCGACTCGGTCATCGGCGGCCGCAGCGTCTATGTGGCGCGCAAGAACATGGGCATGAACCTCGCCAGGGAAGCCCCGGTCGAAGCCGACGTCGTGGTGCCGGTGCCGGATGGCGGTACGCCGGCCGCGCTTGGCTTTGCCCAGCAGAGCGGCATTCCCTTCGAATACGGCATCATCCGCAACCATTATGTCGGCCGCACCTTCATCGAGCCGACGCAGCAGATCCGCGCCTTCGGCGTCAAGCTGAAGCATTCGGCCAACCGGGCGATGATCGAGGGCAAGCGCGTGGTGCTGGTCGACGATTCCATCGTGCGCGGCACCACCTCGGTGAAGATCGTGCAGATGATCCGCGAGGCGGGCGCCACGGAAGTGCATATCCGCGTCGCCAGCCCGATGATCTTCTTCCCCGATTTCTACGGCATCGACACGCCGGACGCCGACAAGCTGCTCGCCAACCAATATGCCGATATCGATGCGATGGCGAAATATATCGGCGCCGATTCGCTGCAGTTCCTATCCATCGATGGGCTCTATCAGGCCGTGGGCGGCGAGATGCGCAATCCCGACAAGCCACAGTTCACCGACCATTATTTCACCGGCGACTATCCGACGCGACTTCTCGACAAGAACGGCGAAATGCCGGGCCGCAAGGTCTCCATGCTCTCGACCAGCGCCTGATCGCGCGGTTTCCTACATACGCATTCCGGAGGAACGATGACTGTCAACCTCAACGGCCGGCTGGCGCTGGTCACCGGCGCTTCGCGCGGCATCGGCTATTTCACGGCGCTCGCGCTCGCCAAGGCGGGGGCGCATGTGATTGCCTGCGCCCGCACGGTCGGCGGCCTCGAAGAGCTTGACGACGCCATCCAGGCAGCCGGCGGCAGCGCCACGCTGGTGCCCTTCGATCTCGCCGACATGGGCGCCATCGACAAGCTCGGCGGCTCGATCTTCGAGCGCTGGGGCAAGCTCGACATACTCGTCGCCAATGCCGGCGTACTCGGCACCATCTCGCCGATCGGCCATGTCGAGGCCAAGGTGTTCGAGAAGGTGATGACCGTCAACGTCACCGCCACCTGGCGGCTGATCCGTTCGGTCGAGCCGTTGTTGCTGAAATCCGATGCCGGCCGGGCGCTGATCCTCTCCTCCAGCGCTGCTCACAAATGCAAGCCCTTCTGGGGCCCCTACTCCGCCTCCAAGGCCGCGGTCGAGGCGTTGGCCCGCACCTGGGCCGGCGAGACGCAGCGCACGCCGTTGCGCATCCTTTCCGTCGATCCCGGCGGCACCCGCACCGCCATGCGCGCCCAGGCCATTCCCGGCGAAGATCCGATGACCGTGCCGCATCCGTCCGAGGTCGCCGAGGCGCTTCTGCCGCTCGTCGGCCCCGAGCAGACCGAGACCGGCAAGCTTTTCCTCGTGCGCGAGAAGAAGATCGTCGACTACCGGATGCCGGAATAAGGAGAGAGGGCGGCACGACCGCCCTTGACCGCTCGCGCGCCACGCGGCATAACGTGGCCCATGAAAACGGCAATTCGCATCTGCTGGATTATTATTCGCTAGCGTCTTCGCTGGCCTGGCCGTTTTCGTCTCCTTGAAGAGCTTCCCGAGCAGACAGACGACCCGGTCCAGCCGGAGGTTTGGCATATGGGAGACTTCGATGGGCGTGACGCTCAGGCTTTACAACACGCTGACGCGCGACAAGGCTGAATTCCGGCCGATCGACCCGGATAATGTCCGCCTGTATGTCTGCGGCCCGACGGTCTATGATTTCGCCCATATCGGCAATGCGCGCCCGGTCATCGTCTTCGACGTGCTCTACCGGCTTCTGCGCCATGTCTACGGCGCCGATCACGTCATGTATGTGCGCAACATCACCGACGTCGACGACAAGATCAATGCGCGCGCGCTTCGCGATTTCCCGCATCTGCCGCTGAACGACGCCATCCGCGCCGTCACCGAGAAGACCGAGCGACAGTTCCATGAGGATGTCGCGGCTCTCGGCTGCCTGCCGCCGAACGTCGAGCCGCGCGCCACTGACAACATTCCGCAGATGATTACCCTCATCGAGACGCTGATTGCGCGCGGCCATGCCTATGTGGCCGAAGGCGAAGTGCTGTTCGACACCCGCTCGATGGCCGATTACGGCCAGCTTTCCAAGCGGCCGCTGGACGAGCAACAGGCGGGCGCGCGCATCGCCGTCGATGCCCACAAGAAGAACTCCGGCGATTTCGTGCTATGGAAGCTTTCGAGCGAGAGCGAACCCGGCTGGGAGAGCCCCTGGGGACGCGGCCGCCCCGGCTGGCATATCGAATGCTCGGCGATGAGCGGGCGCTATCTCGGCGAGGTCTTCGATATCCATGGCGGCGGGCTGGACCTGATCTTTCCGCATCATGAGAACGAAATCGCACAATCGCGCTGCGCCCATGGCACAAAGGTCATGGCCAATGTCTGGATGCATAACGGCTTCGTGCAGGTCGAAGGCCGCAAGATGTCGAAGTCGGAAGGCAATTTCGTCACCATCAACGAATTGCTCGCCAGCGAAAAATTCGGTGGCCGTCAGTGGCCGGGCGACGTGCTGCGGCTTGCCATGCTGATGACCCATTATCGCGAGCCGATCGACTTTTCGGTCAAGCGACTGGAAGAGGCTGAGCGGCTGCTTTCCAAGTGGCCGGTCGTGGAGCCCGGCGATGCCGAACCCGATGCCGCGATCCTCGCAGCGCTCACCGACGATCTCAACACCGTCGCCGCCGTACAGGCGCTGCATGCGCTGGCCCAGGCCGCCCATGGCGACCCGCAGGCCAGCGCGGCGTTTGCCGCCAGCGCCGCCTTGCTCGGCGTGCTGCCGCAGGCCGCCGAACTGGACGAGGCGGTGGCCGCCGACATCGACGCCAAGGTCAAAGTGCGCCTCGACCTGCTGAAGGCGAAGAATTTCGCCGAGGCCGACCGCATTCGCGACGAGCTGGCCGCCCAGGGCATCCAGCTCAAGGACGGTAAGGACAAGGATACCGGCGAGCGCATCACCAGCTGGGACATCAAGCGTTAAACGAGACTCGGGAAGGACGATACAATGATCGATCACATGGGCATCACGGTCGCCGATTTCGACCGCGCCAAGGCCTTCTACGATGCGGCGCTGGCGCCGATCGGCGCATCGCTCACCTATATGGTGCCGTCGGAATATACTGGTGGCGTCAAGGTCGGTGGCTTCGGCCGCGACGGCAAACCCTCCTATTGGATCACGGAAGGCAAGCCGCCGGCAAATCACCTGCACGTCGCCTTCACCGCCCGCAGCCGCGCCGAAGTCGACGCCTTCTATGAAGCAGCAATGGCCGCCGGCGGCCGCGACAACGGCAAGCCGGGCCTGCGCCCGCACTACCATCCGAATTATTACGGCGCTTTCGTCTTCGATCCGGACGGCAACAACATCGAGGCTGTCTATCATGGCGAGGCCGGGGGAGCGCATCCATGACCATCCACACCGGAGGGTGCCAGTGCGGCGCCGTCCGCTTCCGGGTGGACGGCGACCTGCATGACAGCTCGATCTGTCACTGTCGCATGTGCCAGAAGGCCTTCGGCGCCTATTATGCGCCGCTGGTCTCGACGCGTGGCGCGAACCTGAGCTGGACACGCGGAAGGCCGAAAACCTTCCGATCCTCCAACTACGCCACGCGCGGCTTCTGCGTCGATTGCGGCACGCCGCTGACCTTCGAGGCCCCCGATGGCATCGCGCTCGCCGCCGGCGCCTTCGACGATCCGGCCGGCCTGCCGCCGCATGTCCAGTTCGGCATCGAAAACAAGATCGATTTCGTCGACCGGCTATACACCCTGCCCGGCCACGACACGCTGGAGGACGCGGACGCCGCGCCTTATCTCAACGATGTCGTCTCCTATCAACATCCCGACCACGACACCGACGTCTGGCCGCCCCTGGAAAAACCTTCATGACATTGCGCACGCTCTATCCCGAAATCGAGCCCTATGCATCCGGCCATCTCGACGTCGGCGACGGCCACAGCATCTATTGGGAGCGGGTCGGTACGCCGGGTGCGAAGCCGGCCGTCTTCCTGCATGGCGGGCCGGGCGGCGGCTTTTCCCCCAGCCATCGCCGCCTGTTCGATCCGGCGCGCTATGACGTCGTGCTGTTCGATCAGCGCGGCTGCGGCAAATCCGTGCCGAACGCCGATCTCAACGCCAATACAACCTGGCACCTCGTCGCCGATATAGAACGGCTTCGCGAGATGGCTGGCGTCGAGAAATGGCTGGTCTTCGGCGGGTCCTGGGGCTCGACGCTGGCGCTTGCCTATGCCGAGACCCATCCGGGCCGTGTCTCCGAACTGGTCGTGCGCGGCATCTACACGCTGACCAAAGCGGAGCTCGACTGGTACTACCAGTTTGGCGTCTCGGAAATGTTCCCGGACAAGTGGGAGCGTTTCCTCGCGCCGATCCCGCCCGAGGAGCGCCACGAGATGATGCTCGCCTATCACCGCCGCCTGACGCACGAGGACAAGCAGGTGCGGATGACCGCCGCCAGGGCCTGGAGCCTCTGGGAAGGCGAGACGATCACGCTGCTGCCGGAAATCTCCACGTCCGGGCCGTTCGGCGGCGATGCGTTCGCCCATGCTTTCGCCCGCATCGAGAACCATTTCTTCGTCAATGCCGGCTGGATGGAAGACGGGCAGTTGCTGCGTGATGCGCACAAGCTGACCGGCATTCCCGGCGTCATCGTCCACGGCCGCTACGACATGCCTTGCCCGGCGAAATATGCCTGGCAGTTGCACAAGAACTGGCCGGAGGCGGAATTCTATCTGGTCGAAGGCGCAGGGCACGCCTATTCCGAGCCCGGCATTCTCGACCGGTTGCTCTATGCGACGGACAAGTTCGCCGGCAAGGCATAACGGCATCTCTTCCGAACGAAAGCGACGGAACACGGCAATGAAACGCGAAAAAATCTACCTCTTCGACACGACGCTGCGCGACGGGCAACAGACGCCCGGCATCGACTTTTCGCTCGAGGACAAGATCGCCATTGCCGCGATGCTGGACGAGTTTGGCCTCGATTACGTCGAGGGCGGCTATCCCGGCGCCAATCCGACCGATTCGACCTTCTTCTCCGCCAAGCGCACGAAGAAGGCGGCCTTCGTCGCCTTCGGCATGACCAAGCGCGCCGGCATCTCCGCCTCCAACGATCCGGGACTGGCTGCGCTCTTGCAGGCGAAAAGCGACGCCATCTGTTTCGTCGCCAAGAGCTGGGATTACCATGTGAAGGTGGCGCTCGGCTGTTCGAACGAGGAGAACCTCGACTGTATCCGCGACAGCGTGCTCGCCACGCGCGCGGCAGGCAAACAGCCGATGATCGACTGCGAGCATTTTTTCGACGGTTACAAGGCCAATCCGGATTACGCGCTCGCCTGCGCCCGAACAGCCTATGAGGCCGGCGCGCGCTGGATCGTGCTTTGCGACACCAATGGCGGTACGCAGCCGGCCGAAATACGCGACATCGTCGCAGCGGTCATCGCCGCCGGCGTGCCGGGCGGTCACCTCGGCATTCATGCCCATAACGACACGGGACAGGCGGTCGCCAATTCGCTGGCCGCCGTCGAGGCCGGCGTGCGCCAGATCCAGGGCACGCTGAACGGTATCGGCGAGCGCTGCGGCAATGCCAACCTCGTCACGCTGATCCCGACGCTGGCGCTCAAGGACACCTATAACAGCCGTTTCGAGACCGCCGTCGGCCCCGAGAAGCTGACGGAGCTGACACGCCTCTCGCATGCCTTCGACGAGTTGCTGAACCGCTCGCCGGACCACCAGATGCCCTATGTCGGCGCCTCCGCCTTCGCCACCAAAGCCGGCATCCATGCCTCGGCGCTGCTCAAGGATCCGCGCACCTACGAGCATGTGCCCCCCGAAAGCGTCGGCAATTTCCGCAAGGTCATGGTCTCCGACCAGGGCGGCAAGGCGAATTTCATCAACGAGCTGAAACGGCGCGGCATCACCGTGGCCAAGGACGATCCGCGCCTTGACCAGCTGATCTCCATTGTCAAGGAGCGCGAAGCCTCCGGCTATGCCTATGAGGGCGCCGACGCCAGCTTCGAGCTTCTGGCGCGCCGCACGCTGGGCACTATCCCGGAATTCTTCACCGTCGACGGCTTTCGGGTCATGGTCGAGCGCCGCTTCGACAGCAATGGGCGGGTCAAGACCGTTTCCGAAGCCGTGGTGCGCATTTCCGTCGATGGCGAGATGCTGATGTCGGTCGCCGAGGGCGACGGTCCGGTCAACGCACTCGACCTTGCGTTGCGCAAGGATTTCGGCAAGTATCAGCATGAGATCGACGACCTTGAACTCGCCGACTTCAAGGTGCGCATCCTCAATGGCGGCACCGAGGCCATCACCCGCGTGCTGATCGAATCCACCGACAGCGACGGCGTGCGCTGGTGGACGGTCGGCGTCTCGGAAAACATCATCGACGCCTCCTTCCAGGCTTTGATGGATTCGGTGATCTACAAGCTGATGAAGAACCGCCACCTCGCCGGCCGTATCGCCGCCGAATAGCCGCCGGCTTTGGAGCGCCGTTCGATCTGATCGAATCAGATCGGCGCTCTAAGCTCTTTTGTTTGAAGCATAGCCTTGTCGATCCTCGTTTCACGCCGGTCGGGTTGTGCTCTATTCTTCACCGAAATGAATTGGTGCATTCATCGCCCTTGCGGTAATCCGGGGGCCATGAAATGAGCAGCCGGCGCAAATTTTCGCCCGGGCCGCCGAAACGAGAATGGAGCCGCTTCCCCGTAAGGGACGGCTCCGATGTCCGGGACGCAACATCAATGTCAGTCGAATCGGCGCCTGTGCGCGAAAACGTCGACAGCGCGAGAGGCTTCGCCTTCGCGCTTGCGGCTTATGTCCTGTGGGGGTTCCTGCCTTTCTACATGAAGGCGGTGGCGCATATCCCGCCGGCCGAAGTCATCGCCCATCGCATCGTCTGGTCGGTGCCGGTCGCCGGCGCCGTGCTGGTGGCGCTGGGGCGCACCGGCGACGTCAAGATGGCGCTGCGCACACCGCGCATGATGGCCATGGCGACGCTGACTGCGGCGCTGATCACCGTCAACTGGGGCATCTATGTCTGGGCGATCGGCGTCGGGCGAACGCTGGACACCGCGCTGGGCTATTTCATCAATCCGCTGTTTTCCATCCTGCTCGGCGCGGTGCTGCTGCGCGAGAAGCTGAGCCTCGGGCAGAAGGCGGCAATCGGGCTGGCCGCGCTCGGCGTTGTCGTCCTGACGGTCGAGTCGGGCTCGCTGCCCTGGGTGTCGCTGATGCTGACGCTGACCTGGGGGTTCTACGCCTTCTTCCGCAAGACCCTGCCGATCGGCCCCAACCAGGGCTTCTTCCTCGAAGTGCTGCTCCTCGCCCTGCCGGCCCTTGCCTATATTGTCTATCTTGAAGCGACCGGACAGGGGCACCTGCTGAATGGCACGACGCAGGATGCCGTGCTGCTGCTCAGCGCCGGCGTCATCACTGCCGTTCCCCTGATCATCTATGCCAACGGCGCCAAGCTCCTGCGCCTCTCCACCATCGGCATCATGCAGTATATTGCGCCGACGATGATTTTCCTGATCGCCGTCTTCATCTTCGACGAGCCGTTCGGAACCGCCAAGATGATCGCCTTCCCGCTGATCTGGCTGGCGCTGGTGGTCTATTCCGTGTCGATGCTGGCGGCGAGCCGCAGGAAATAAGGGCCGAACCGGCCCTTTCGTTACATCTTCGCAATCACCTCATCCTCGCCGTCGCGCTGCGCTCCGGCAACGGCGTGCTTGCGGATGGCGGGGATAATGTCCTCGACACGGTCGATCAGCATCGGCTGGACCAGATGCGAGGTGTGGATGAAACCCTGCTCGCGCATGTGCTGCAGCAGGTCGATCATCGGGTTCCAGAAACCCTTGATGTTGGCGAACACCATCGGCTTGCGATGCCGGCCGAGCTGCGCCCAGGTCATGATCTCGACGATCTCCTCCAGCGTGCCGATGCCGCCGGGCAGCGCCACGAAGGCATCCGAGCGCTCGAACATCTTGTGCTTGCGCTGGTGCATGTCTTCGGTGACGATCAACTCGTCGAGCTGGCCGAGCGACTGGCGCGTCGCCTCCATATCGACAAGAAATTCGGGGATGATGCCGGTGACCGTGCCGCCATGGCCAAGCACGCCGCTGGCGACCGCACCCATGACGCCCTTGGTGCCGCCGCCATAGACCAGGCTCATGCCGGCTTCGGCGATGGCTTTGCCGAGCGCACGCCCGGCCTCCATATGGGCCGGATCGAGCCCGGGGCGGGAGCCGCAATAGACGCAGATGGATCGAATCGGGACAAGTTCTTCGTTCATGGCCCCAACAAGACTATGCTGCACCTGCTGCGTCAAGAAAAATGGCGGAAAAATCGATGCTTAACATCGCCGCCGACGCCTGAAAGCTTGTGCGCAACCATGGAAATCGTTAGCACTTTTTCAAGGATCGTCATGACGGCTGCGCAACACGACAGGAATCGCAGCCGGCGCGGGACGAAGAATAGTAAGGCGGACTGACTTCGTCAAGGAGGCAGGCCGGTGGGGTTTCAAGGGGTTTAGGCGGAAGCATCCGCCCGGAGACGTAAGATGAAAAACAGGCGTGCCGGCTTGCTGGCCCTCTTGGTTGTCGTGGCGGCAACCCTTCTGATGGTGTTTTTCGTGCTGCCGCGCATCGGCAATGACGACAAGGCGAAGGAGACGGCATCGAAGCCGGCCCCGCAGACGGAAACGGCCGCCCAACAGCCGCCTGAGCCGGCCGCCCCTGCCGCCATCGATGCCGCCAAGTTGACCGGGACGCTGAACGGTCTTTCGAAGGACGCGCTTGCCGCGATCGGCACGCTGAAGACCCTGTTCTCGGCTGCGACCGCGCCCGATGCCAAGGCGGTTTCGGAAGCGAAAGCCAAGTCTGTGGACGCGCTGCAAGCGGTTGCCGATTTCGCCTTGCCACAAGGCCTCGACACCACGGCCGCCGCGCCGCTGAACCTGATCCGCGACGGCGCCCGCAAGGGCCTCGACCTGCTCAAGACCCTGCCGGACGCGCCGGCCGATGCACTGAAGGTGCTGGCCGAGATCGAATCCGCACTGACCGGCAAGCCGGTCGCGGCTCCGGCCGATGCGGCCGCCTCGGCCAAGACCGACCGGCCGAGCGCCGCTGCAGCCTCGGACGAGACCATGCCCGCCTTCGACGTATTGCGCGTCGAGCCCGATGGCTCAACCGTCATCGCCGGCCGCGCCGCGCCGAATTCCAAGATCGAGATCATAAGCGGCGACAAGGTCGTCAGCAGCGTCGATGTCGGCGCCAGCGGCGATTTCGCCGCCATCCTCGATGCACCGCTGCCGGCCGGCGACCATCAACTCGTGTTGAAGGCGACCGCCAAGGACGGCAAGTCGGTGATCTCCCAGGAAGTGGCGACCGTTTCCATCCCGCAGGACAAGAGCGGCGAATTGCTGGCCATGGTCACCAAGCCCGGCGAGGCGAGCCGCATCATCACCGCACCGGACGAGGTCGCCGCCAAGCCGCAAGCGCCCGCAAATGGCGCGGCGACGCCCGAATTGCCCGCCGCTTCCGGCGATCTCGCTTCGACCGCGCCAGCCGTCTCCACCAATGGCACCGCCGCGCCGCAGCCGACGAATGCCGACAATGCCGATGCCCAGCTTCGCGTCACCGCCGTCGAAATCGAGGGCAGCAAGATTTTCGTGGCCGGTATCGCCGCCTCCAAGGCCAATGTCGCCGGCTATGCCGACGACAAGCCGATCGGCAAGGCGACCGCAGCGGCCGAGGGCCATTTCGTCATCGAGGGCATGATCGATCTCGACGTCGGCGACCATACGATCCGCGTCGACATGCTGGACGCGGCCGGCAAGGTGGCGGTGCGCGCCTCGGTACCGTTCACACGTCCGGCCGGCAACCAGGTCTCGGTCGTTGCCCAGCCGGGCAATGCCGCCGGCATCGACGCCGCCAGCCTCGACCCGGCCTTCCGCAAGCTCCACAGCGACCTGTCGACGGCGCTCGGCCTGCTGCGCAATCTCTTCGCGGGCGGTCAGCTTCCGGCCGGCGATGCGCTGGCCGCCGCCCGCTCAGCGACGGAGATCGCGCTGAAATCGCTCTCCGATTTCCAGGCCGCCCCCGACAGCACCGCCGGCTTCAAGGAGATCGCCGCCAAGACCAGCGCCAGCGCCGCCAAGGCATTGACGGCGTTGCAGGCCCTGCCGCGCGACGCCAAGGCCTTCGGCGCCTCGCTGGAGATACTGACGGCGCTGATCGACGACACGCTGCGTCTGGCACCGCAGGCGACTTCGCCCGCCGTGGCGCAGGCGCCGCAACCGACTGCACAAGCGCAGGCCGATGCCGGCGCGGAAGCCGCGGGCGCACCGGTGACCATCTCGCAGGCGCCGCTGACGCAGAGCAACGAGTCGGTGATCATCCGCCGTGGCGACACGTTGTGGCAGATCTCGCGCCGCGTGTATGGCGCCGGCGTGCGCTACACCACGATCTATCTCGCCAACCGCCAGCAGATCAACAATCCCGACCGCATCCGCCCCGGGCAGATTTTCGGCCTGCCGAAGGATGCCCGCCCGGATTCGGAAGAATTGCACCGCAAGCGCCTGCACGGTGACAGCCTGTAAGCACCCGCTTGCGCAATTGAATGACCACAATGGCCGCGAAGTTCGTTTGCGGCCATTGTCTTGAGCACCTGCAGGGCCTATCTGGCTAGAGCATTTCCAGGAAAGTTGCGTCGCGGTTTTCCGTCTGGAAATGCGTAAAATGAGTGAAACGCATTTTCGCGATTCAGAGAAAAGCGAGAATGCTTCAGCGGCAGTCTCGGCAGCGCCCGTCCGGGCCGCGCTTTTTCCTGCACAGAATTTGTCAGACGAGTTCGGAGGACGCGATGGCGTCTCAGAAAAAAACCATTTCCGCCGATAGCAGCAATCCGTTCGGGACGCTCGTCAATCTCTGGCCTTACATGTGGCCGGCGGAGCGGCCGGATCTGAAAGCGCGGGTCGTCTGGGCGACCGTGCTGCTGCTGGTCGCCAAGTTCGTGCTGCTGTCGGTGCCCTATTTCTTCAAATGGGCGACGGATGCGCTGAACGGCAAGCTTGATGTCACCGGTGTGCTGCCGGCGTTGCTGGCTGGCGCTGTGGCGCTGATCATCGCCTATAACGTCATGCGGCTGGTCCAGCTCGGCCTCAATCAGTTGCGCGATGCGATGTTCGCCAGCGTCGGCCAATATGCGGTGCGCCAGCTCGCCTATCGCACCTTCGTCCACATGCATCAGCTCTCCTTGCGTTTCCATCTGGAGCGCAAGACGGGCGGGTTGTCGCGCATCATCGAGCGCGGCACCAAGGGCATCGAGACCATCGTCCGCTTCACCATCCTGAACTCCGTGCCGACCGTCGTCGAATTCATCCTGACGGCAGCGATCTTCTGGTGGGGCTACGGCTTTTCCTATCTGTTCGTCACCGCCGTCACCGTCTGGGCCTATGTCTGGTTCACGGTGCGGGCCAGCGACTGGCGCATCTCCATCCGCCGGGCGATGAACGACAGCGACACCGACGCCAACACCAAGGCGATCGATTCCCTGCTCAACTTCGAGACCGTCAAATATTTCGGCAACGAGGACATGGAAGCCCGTCGCTTCGATGCCTCGATGGCGCGCTACGAGAAATCGGCGACCGAGGTCTGGACCTCCCTCGGCTGGCTGAACTTCGGCCAGGGCGTCATCTTCGGCATCGGCTCGGCGGTGATGTTGGTGATGTCGGGGCTGGCGGTGCAGCGTGGCGAGCAGAGTATCGGCGACTTCGTCTTCGTCAACGCCATGCTGCTGCAGCTTGCTGCGCCCCTGAACTTTATCGGCTTCGTCTACCGCGAAATCCGCCAGGGGCTGACCGATATCGAGCAGATGTTCGAACTGCTGGAAGTCGAGGCGGAAATCGAGGATGCGCCTGATGCCACCGAACTGAAGATCGAGCGCGGCGGCATCGTCTTCGAGGACGTGCATTTTTATTACGATCCCGACCGGCCGATCCTCAAGGGTATCTCCTTCGAGGTGCCGGCCGGCAAGACGGTGGCTGTCGTCGGCCCTTCCGGGGCGGGCAAATCGACGATTTCGCGGCTGCTCTATCGTTTCTACGACGTGCAGCAGGGCGCGATCCGTATCGACGGACAGGATATCCGCACCGTCACGCAAAAGAGCCTGCGCCAGGCGATCGGCATGGTGCCGCAGGATACGGTGCTGTTCAACGACACCATCGCTTATAACATCCGCTACGGCCGCCCCGCCGCCTCCGACCAGGAGGTCACCAAGGCGGCGGAAATCGCCCAGATCGGCCACTTCATCGAGGCGCTGCCGGAGGGTTTTTCGACCAAGGTCGGCGAGCGTGGCCTGAAACTGTCTGGCGGCGAGAAGCAGCGCGTGGCGATTGCCCGCACCATTCTCAAGGCACCGCCTATCCTCATCCTCGATGAGGCGACCTCCGCGCTCGACACCACCACCGAGCGGGAAATCCAGACGGCGCTCGACGTCGTCTCGAAGAACCGTACGACGCTGATCATCGCCCACCGCCTGTCGACGGTAATCGGCGCCGACGAGATCATCGTGCTCAAGGGCGGCGAGATCGCCGAACGCGGCGCCCATGCCGAACTGCTGGCCCAGAACGGTCTTTATGCCGCCATGTGGGACCGGCAGCGCGAGGCGACACAAGCCGAGGAGCAACTCAAGAAGGTGCGCGAGAGCGACGAGCTTGGCATCGTCAACCGATTGGAACCGGCGCGCTGACCGGCGCGTTCCCGATCAGGACTGCGTCGAATTGGCCGCAGTGAATTCCCGGCTTCTTCGGGGATTTTGGGCGGCAGGCTTTTGACCCGGCCGGCATTTGCCTGTAACCAGCAGACAGAAACTTGCGGAGACTATCTGAATGAGCCTCATCGACACCGTGCGCAATACGATCGTTCCTGTTCACAAGGAAGGATATATCTTCGTCGCCGGTTTCTTCGTCGTCTCGCTGATCCTAGGCTGGCTCTGGGAACCTTTGTTCTGGATCGGCTTCGTGCTGACACTGTGGTGCGCCTATTTCTTTCGCGATCCTGAACGCGTGACGCCACAGGACGACGACCTGGTCATCAGCCCGGCCGACGGGCGCGTTTCGGCCATCCAGATGATGACGCCGCCAGCGGAACTCGATCTCGGCAACGAGCCGATGCTGCGCATCTCGGTGTTCATGAACGTCTTCAACTGCCATGTGAACCGCTCGCCGATGCGCGGCCGCATCGTCAACATCGCCTATCGCGAGGGCAGCTTCCTCAATGCCGAGCTGGACAAGGCGAGCCATGACAACGAGCGTAACGGGCTGGTGATCGAGACCGCGCACGGCGAAATCGGCGTGGTGCAGATCGCCGGGCTCGTCGCGCGACGCATCGTCTGCTGGTCGGCAAAGAACGAACCGCTGGCCGCCGGCGAGCGTTTCGGCCTCATCCGCTTCGGCTCGCGACTCGATGTCTTCCTGCCAATCTCGGCGGCGCCGCGCGTCGCGGTGGGCCAGACGGCGATTGCCGGCGAGACGGTGCTTGCCGAATTCGGCTCCACCAAGGGGCCGGTCATCAGCCGCCGGGGCTGAGGCCGCAAAGGAGCCAGCCGATGGAGACACCGTTTCCGCCCTTCGACCCGCATGGCCATGAGAAGGAAGAGGATGCCCGCGGGCCTCGCCTGCGCGAAATTCCGCTACGGCTGATGATCCCCAACATCATCACGATCCTGGCGATCTGCGCCGGGTTGACCGGCGTGCGCCTCGCCTTCGAGAACCGTTACGAGCTGGCGGTCGGCATGGTGCTGGTCGCCGCATTCCTCGACGGCATCGACGGGCGCATCGCGCGGCTGATGAAGGCGACCTCGAAATTCGGGGCGCAGATGGATTCGCTGGCCGATATCGTCAATTTCGGCGTCGCGCCCGCCCTCGTCCTCTATGTCTTCCTGCTCGATCAAGCCCGCTCGATCGGCTGGATCGCGGCGTTGATCTATGCCATCGCCGCCGGCCTGCGCCTCGCGCGCTTCAACGTCATGGACGAGCGACAGCAGAAAGCGAGCTGGCAATCGGAGTATTTCGTCGGCGTGCCGGCGCCGGCCGGGGCACTGGTGGTGCTGCTGCCGGTCTATCTCGGCTTTCTGGGAATGGCTCCGACCAAGGGCTTCGCTTATGCGGCAGCCGCCTATACCGTCGTCATCGGCCTGTTGCTGGTCAGCCGCCTGCCGGTCTGGTCCGGCAAATCCGGCGGCAGCCGGGTGCGACGCGATCTGGTCCTGCCGCTGATGCTGGCAGTGGTGCTCTATGTCGCTCTGCTGATGAGCTTTACCTGGGAAGTGCTGGCGCTGACCGTCGTCGCCTATCTCTGCACCCTGCCCTTCGGCGCCCATAGCTGGAAAAAGAAATACGGCACACTGACCGTCGAGAGCGTGCCTGCCGATCTCCATGGCGAACAGCCGCGCGAGGACGATTTCGACCGCGGCCTTTGAAGCCTTGCCGGTGGCAGTTGCCTGCCGGCCACGGCCACCGTTTTCGGTTCGAAATCTCCGGATAAAAGCTGCGGAATTCACGAAAGCTTAACTGTCACCATCGTTACAGCCTCTCCTCGCGAAATATGGTTCCTTTTGTCTAAAGTTGATCGTCTCGGCCTCGCTTTCGTCACGAATCCGTGATCAACTTTACAACCAGAACAAAACAAACCGGTGGAAACACGCAAGGAGATTGAAATGACTGCGCAGAACGACGCCCCGGCCAAGGCTCAGCCCGCCAAGGCGCCCAAGACCGACCTTACCGCCCTGTACCGCCCGCTGGGCCTGAAGGCTGTTCTGGCCGCCTCCATGATGCAGAAGAAAAAGGCTCCGCTCGTCAAGAAGCACGCCTGATTTCCAGCGGCCTCGCCGCGCTCCTTAGAACGAAAAAATCGAATGCCTTCTAACGCCGTTGCAACCGCACGGCGTTTTTGTTTGGGCGGTTGCCTGCCTTAGAACAGGGTCAACTGCGCATCGTCCGACGGGGGCTTGCGTTTCGGCGCGGCGGGCTTCGACATCGGCGGCCCGGTGGGCGCCTGGACGTCCGGTCCCATATTGGCGACCTTGTTGACCAGATCGGACACCGGTATCGCCTCGAAGAAATCGTCTTCCACGGGGCGCAGCAAATCGGCGACGTCGCGAGGCTCCTGCGTCTTGCAGTCCAGCCAGCGGGAAAAATCCTCCTGGCGGATGACCACCGGCATTCGCTCATGGATCGGCGCCATCACCGCATTGGCGGAGGTGGTGAGGATCGCCGCGGTATCGACCTCGGAGCCGTCGGCGGACGACCAGGTTTCCATCAGCCCGGCGAAGGCGACGACTTCCTGGTTGCGCGGGCGGATCCAGTAGGCCTGCGCCTTCTCGCCACTCTCCTTCGAGGGGCGATGCCATTCATAGAAGCCGGAGGCGGGAACGAGGATGCGGCGATGGCGCATGGCGGCGCGGAAGGAAGCCTTTTCCGCCGCCGTTTCGGCACGGGCATTGATCAGCAGCGGAAAATCGCGCGGATCCTTCACCCAGCCCGGAATGAAGCCCCAGCGGGCTAAAAGCGCCCGGCGCTGCGGCATGTTGCTGCCCGGCTCCCGGCTTTCCCCCGCGATCACCACGAGGATCGGCTGGGTCGGGGCGATGTTGTAGCGCGCTGGCGCGTTCTCCTCGAGAAGCAGCGCCAGGAATTCTGCCATCACCCGCTTTTCGGCGGTCAGCGCGAATCGTCCGCACATGTCGTCACCTCCCGATTTCCATCAGCCGCGCGGACCGAACAGGATGATCGCCGCCCCGGCCAGGCATATGGCGGCGCCCGAGACATCCCAGCGGTCCGGCACCCGGCTCTCGACGATCCACAGCCACAGGATCGAGGAGAGGATGTAAACCCCGCCATAGGCCGCGTAGGCGCGGCCCGCCGCCTCGCTCGGTATCAGCGTCAGCAGCCAGGCGAACAACGCCAGCGACACCATGCCCGGTGCCAGCAGCCAGACGGAGCGACCCATGCGCAGCCATGCCCAGAAGGCAAAGCAGCCGCCGATTTCCGCCAGCGCCGCAAGCCCGTAAATCGCAACCGACGCCATCGTCCCCCTATATCCTGTAGACCCCGCGCACGCATCTTCACCCACAAAGCCGGAGCATGCTTTCGTCTTATCCGGGCGAAAAACGATTCCGATTTGCGCGGCGATCCTGTAGCCTGTCGAGGCATTATTTACCTGACCGGCTCCGGAACGTCCATGACAGCGACTGCCAAACCTGCCTCCTCCGCCATTCTCGAACGCGACGGCCGTTACCTGCTGGTGCGCCGGGCCAACCCGCCGGCGGCGGACATGTTCGCCTTTCCGGGCGGGCGCGCCGAGCCGGGCGAGACGCCCGAGGAGACGGCGATTCGCGAGTTTCGCGAGGAGACCGGGCTGGACGTCGCCCGGCCCCGCCTGTTCGCCACCTACGATCTGGAGACGCGCGGTCCGGACGGGGCGCTGCAGAGCCATTATTTTCTGTCCGTCTTCCAGGTGGAGGCCTGCGACGCGGCGGAAGCCGTCGCCGCCGACGATGCCGCCGAGCTCGGCTGGTACAGCCTTGCCGAAATCCGCGGGATGAATGTGCCCGACAGCGTACTCGACTGCATCGACCGGCTGGAGCGCGCCGCCGCATGACCTGCCCTTCACGCCGAATCGGCCGGTCGCTGGCCGCCCTTACCCTGATCGTCCTGACGCCGTTCAGCGTGCTTGGCGCATCGGCGAAAGCAAAGGCGCCCGTGGCGGAGGCCGCTCCCCCGCCGCCGGCAAAACCTACGCCTTATGACGATCGGCTGTCGCGCTTCGCCGAGATCCTCGGCTCGGTGCATTACCTGCGCAGCCTGTGCGACCCCGGCAAGGCGGAGGAATGGCGCAGCGGCATGCAGACGCTGCTCGACGTGGAAACCGCCGACGAACCGGCGCGGCGCGAACGCCTGACCGCCGCCTTCAACCGCGGCTACCGCGCCTTCGCTTCGGTCTATACCCAATGCACCCCGGCCGCCGTGACGGCTGAGGAACGTTACCGTAACGAAGGTGCAACACTGGCCGGGGAAATTACCGCCCGTTTCGGTAATTAGCATTTTATTTACCTCTTTGCGTGGCAGGCAGTGCCGAATTGAGAGAAGACTGCTAAAGGTGTTAACGTAGCGGTAAGATCTGAACGTTCCGAGGAAGAGTGATGCAAGCAAGCCTCAACGAAATCGACGACATGATCGTCCATGAAAAGATGCAGGCGGCGATGGAGTATCAGCACGAAGCCTGGGCGGACGGCATGGCCGACGGCATCGAGCCGGAGATCATCGCGGACGCGGCGATCGTGCTGGCCATGCGCGAAACCGTGCGCATCCATGGCGAGGACAAGGCGGAAGCCCTGCTCGAATCTCTGCGGGAGCGTATCCTCGCGGGCGAATTCTCGCCCAAACGGACGGTACAGTAATCAGGCCGGAGGCAGCCCGAATCATTATGACGGCAAGACGGAATACCGAAATGACCCCCTGGACGGGATTGTTGGCGGGGGCGCTCGGCACCCTTCTTCTGGCGCAGGCCGCTCCGGCGCTGGCGCTCTCCGAACTCAAGCAGGTTCCGGGACAACAGCAGCAGGCGCAGACCCAGACCTCGCAGGCGACCACGCCGCCCACTGCGCCCGCCCCGGCCGCACAGGGCGCGCCGGCGGAACTGCCGCAGCCCGATCCGCTGGTCAATTCCGGCGCGGCCGGCGGCGCCGCCAAGACCGATGACGGCAAGTCCGTCGAAATCATCTACGACGTCAGCAAGGTGCCCGAGCCCGTGCGCCAGATGCGCGAGAAGATCGTCGAGGCGGCGGCCTCCGGCGATATCGAGCGCCTGCGCCCGCTGCTGACCGGGGCCATGCCGACCCAGGTGACCATCGGCGAGACCACTGACGATCCGGTGCGCTCCCTGAGGGAGCTTTCCGGCGATTCGGACGGCATCGAGATTCTCGCCATCCTGCTCGACGTGCTGCAGACCGGCTTTGCCCATGTCGGCAAGGGCACGCCGGATGAGATGTATGTCTGGCCCTATTTCACCGAAAAGACGCTCGCCAACCTGACGGCGCCGGAAAAGGTGGAGCTGCTGCGCATCGTCACCGCCGGCGATTATTCCGACATGCTGGAATTCGGCGGCTATAATTTCTATCGCGTCGGCATCACGCCGAAGGGCGACTGGAAGTTCTTCGTCGCCGGCGATTGACCGGCGGCCCTTGCGCCGGATCGGCGAAGGCATTACCTCGGGACGACAGCATCCACCATCCGAGTCCGAGCGATGACCGACGCCTTTCTTCCCGACCGCGCGCTTCTTCGAGTTTCCGGGGCGGACGCCGAAAGCTTCCTGCACAACCTCGTCACCACGGATGTGGCCGGCCTGTCGGCCGGCGAAGCGCGTCCCGGCGCGCTGCTCACCCCGCAGGGCAAGATCCTCTTCGACTTCCTGATCTGGCGCGAGGGCGACGGCTTTCTCATCGAAACCGATGCGGAGCAACTGGACGCGCTGACCAAGCGCCTGACGCTCTATCGCTTGCGCGCCGCCGTCACGCTGGCGCCGGCCGGCCAGGGCGTCACCGTCTCCTGGGCTCCGCCGGCGGAAGGCGCCGCCGACGCCCGATTCGCCAAGGCCGGCATCACGCTCACCCGCCGCGCCGGCCGGCATGGCGATGGCGATCCATCCGCCTATCACGGCTTGCGCATCCGCGCCGGTCTGGTCGAGGCCGGTCGTGATTACCCGCTGCAGGATGCCTTTCCCCATGACGTGTTGCTCGACCTGACGCAGGGGCTCTCCTTCCGCAAGGGCTGCTATGTCGGCCAGGAAGTGGTGTCGCGCATGCAGCATCGCGGCACGGCGCGCCGCCGCGTCGTGCTCGTCGAGGCCGATACCGCGCTGCCCGCCACCGGCACGGACCTCACCGCCGGCGGCAAGCCGCTCGGCACGCTCGGCTCCGTTGACAATGCGCACGGCCTCGCCATCGTGCGCATCGACCGCGCGGGCGACGCCATGACCAATGGCTTGCCGATCCTGGCCGGCGACGTGCCCGTGCGCCTGACGCTCGCCGGATGGACCGGCCTCACCTTCCCGTCCGGTGGCGACGAGGCGCAGGCGTGAGCCGGGTGAAACCGCCGCGCGCCTGGCAGAGAATGCTTTCGGGCCGGCGGCTCGACCTGCTCGATCCCTCCCCGCTCGACGTCGAAATCACCGACATCGCCCATGGGCTGGCGCGCGTCGCGCGCTGGAACGGCCAGACGGCCGGCGACCATGCTTTTTCCGTCGCCCAGCATTGCCTCGTGGTCGAGGAAATTTTCCGCCGCTGCCATGGCGAAACGCCCGAGCACCTGCTGGTGGCGCTGCTGCATGACGCGCCGGAATATGTCATCGGCGACATGATCTCGCCGTTCAAATCCGTTGTCGGAGGCGATTACAAAAGCGTGGAATTGCGCCTCGAGGAGGCCGTGCATCGCCGTTTCGGCCTGCCGCCGCATACCTCGCGCGAATTGAAGGACCGCATCAAGAAGGCCGACCGCATCGCCGCCTATTTCGAGGCGACAAAACTGGCCGGCTTTTCGGCGACGGAAGCCCGCAAATTCTTCGGTGAGCCGCGCGGCATCACCGGCGACATGCTGCCGATGTCGCCCTGGCCGTCGCTGGAGGCGCAACGCCGCTTCCTTACCCGCTTCGAAGAACTGGAGGCCGCCCGCCACGCCGCCGCAGGAGCCAAGCCATGACCGCCATCATCGTTTCCCCGCTGTCGCGCATCGCCGAAATGGCCGTGCGCCATGGGTCGCGCGAAATGATCAGCCTGCTGGCCAAGGGCCAGGACTTCCATCGCCCGGCGGTGATTTCCGCGACGCGCCACCTGCTTCTCGGCCTCAACGACATCACCTTCGCCGGCACGGCCGACCTCGTCGCGCCGCAGGAGGCGCATGTCGAGGCGATCGTGAATTTCGCGCGCGCCTGGGACCGCAGCGCGCCGCTGCTGATCCATTGCTGGATGGGCGTGTCGCGCTCGCCGGCGGCGGCGGTGATCGCAGCACTCGCCATCGAGCCGGACCAGGACGATGCCGAGCTTGCCGCGCGCCTGCGCCAGGCCTCGCGCTACGCAACCCCGAATGCGCGGCTGATCGAGATCGGCGATTCCGTTCTCGGGCGCGGTGGCCGGCTGAAATCCGCCATCGCCGGCATCGGCCGCGGCGCCGATACGGATGGCAACATGCCTTTCGTGCTGCCGCTGGCGCCGGCCGGAAACATCGCCTGCGGTTGACCTGCCGCCCCTGCGCTCCATCTTGTTGAAACGTTCAACAACGGAGCCCATGCCGGATCATGAACCAGGAAGCAGCGGATTTCATCGTGGCGACGCGCGCGGCGCTGACCCAGGCCAGCGCGCTCGCGGTGCATTATTCCTTCTCGATCGTCGGCGCCGTCATCATTCTCGTCATCGGCTGGCTGTTCGCGGGCGTGCTGCAACGCTGGGCCTATCGCGGCCTGGAAGCCATCCACGGCATTGACGAGACGCTGGCGCGCTTCTTTTCCAACCTGTTGCGTTATGTGGTGCTGATCCTCGTCTTCATCACCGTGCTCGGCCAGTTCGGCGTGCAGACCGCCTCGATCATCGCTACCCTCGGCGCCGCCGGTCTGGCGGTCGGGTTGGCGCTGCAGGGCACGCTGCAGAACATCGCCGCCGGCATCATGCTGCTGGTGCTAAGGCCCTTTAGGGTCGGGGAATATATCGAGACCTCCAGCGTCAGCGGCACGGTGGAGGAAATCGGCCTGTTCGCCACCGAATTGCGCACACCCGAGGGACTGTACCGGCTGGCGCCGAACTCGACGCTGTGGAACACGCCGGTGACCAACTATTCCCGCCGCGCGTTGCGTCGTCACGAGATCAGCGTTCCGGTGGCGGCCGGTGACGATGTAAAGGGTGTGGAGCGGCAATTGCTGGCGCTTGCAAGGGCGCAAGGCACGACGGAAAACAGCCCGCCCCCGGAAACCTTCATTTCCGATCTCACCGCCGCCAATGCCACGGTCACGCTGCGCTACTGGGTGCGCAATGCCGACTGGGACCGGGTGACCAGCCGCATGCGCGAGGCTGTGCGCAACGATATCTTCAGCCGGAAGGATGCCGCCTGAATGGCGGCATCCTCTCATATGAGGCAAACTTACTTGACCACGGCGCAGGCAAGCCTTTCACCGGCATCGCCGGCCGGCTGGCTGCGGTAATCGTCGGAGCGGGCATGGATCATCAACGCCTTGCCTCGAATGGCGTTGTCGTCGTTGAGGGTGACATGGCCGTTATAGACATGGGCGCGGGCGGTGCCGTCCTTGTCGACATAGAGATTGGGCATGTCGCCGGCATGGGGGCCGTTGGCGGCAAGGAAACCGTGCTCCTTCTTGCCCGGATTGAAATGTCCGCCGGCGGATTCATGATGGCTCTTGGCATCACAGACACCGTTTTCATGAATATGAAAGCCGACCCATGTGCCGGGCGGCAGACCGGAAACCTCGACTTCGATCAGAACCCCGTCCTTGCCCTGAGTCAGGGCGGCACGGCCGGTTTCCTTGCCGTCGGCACCGATGAAATCGGCAACCGCAGTCTGCGTCTGCTGGGCGAAAGCCGGCAAGGCAAGGCTTGGCAAGCACAAGGCCGCCATCAGGATGCGTTTCATGGGATGTCCTTTCCGTTGCTCCTTGCAATCAGGAAAGAACCCGTCAGGCGCGAACCCGTTCCCTCTGCCCTTTTTTCGCAACCGTAAAAGCGGATAGAGTAACGACGCGCAACCGGACAGAATCATGCTCGAAACGCTTATCCTCGCCGTCATCCTCCTCTGGTTCATCATCGCCCGCCAACGTGCCAACGACCGGCGTTTTGCCGCGCTGGAAGCGCAGGTCGCCGAATTGCGCGCCGCCCTTGCCGGCACGCAGCCGATGCCGGCGGCGGCAGCCGTCGCCGAGGTCGAGATTGTTGCGGAAGAGCCCGTCGCCGAAGCCGAAGCCCCCGTCTCGGTCGCGGCCAGCGAAACCGCAGAGCCGGTTGCGGAAGCGGAGCCCGCACCTGAAACATCGGGCGATACGCTGGAAAGCTGGCTCGGTGCGCGCTGGGCGGTCTGGGTCGGCGGCATCGCGCTGGCGTTGGGCGGCATTTTCCTTGCCAAATATTCCATCGAAAGCGGATTGCTCAGCGCCTCGGTGCGGCTGTCGCTGGCGGCCCTTTTCGGCCTCGTGCTGTTTGCAGCCGGAGAAATCGTCCGACGGCGGGCGCTGCCGCAACAGTCTCGCGCCTTTGCCAATGCGCTGATCCCCGGTGTGCTGACGGCGGCGGGTGCAGTGACGCTGTTCGGCACCGTCTATGTCGCCTACGCCTTTTACGGCTTTTTCGGCCCGGCGACGGCCTTCACGCTGCTGGCGGTGGTGGGGCTGGTCACGCTTGCGCTGTCGCTGCTGCATGGGCAGGCGCTGGCTGGCCTCGGCCTGCTCGGCTCGATGCTGACGCCAGCGCTGATCGCCTCGACCGCGCCGAGCATCTGGGCGCTGTTTTCCTTCCTCACCTTCTCCTGGGTCGCCACGGCGCTGGCCGCGCGGCTGCGCCGCTGGACGCTGGTGCCGGCGCTCGGCAATCTCGGCCTCTGCCTGTGGGCGCTCGCCTATATCGTCAATGCCGGCATGCTCGATACCGTGCCGCTGACGCTCTCGCTGCTCTGCCTGATCGCCGGCCTGACCTTCCTGTGGCCCGGCAACGCGGATTTCGCCCGGCCGGAACCTGCGCCCGCCCCGACGGACAATGCCGATGCGCCTGCGCCGCGTTCGCGCGGCGCATGGGAAAGCCTGCTGACGCACCCGCCGCTCGGCCTGACGATCTCGGGCGCCTTCGCCGTGCTGCTTCCCGCCCTGGCGCTGGCGGCGATGCCGGCGGCGGCCACGTTCGATCCGGCCCTCTGCTTCGCGGTGCTGATCGTCACGCTCGCCGCTTGGGGTGCTTCGCGCCTGAATGCGCAATGGGCGGCGCTGCTGGCGGCAACGGGTTCTATCTGTGGCGTGGCGGCGCTGGCGCTCTCCGGGCTCGTTCCCTTGGTGATAGACTTGCCTGGCGCGACATCCGGCGTTCCCCTGTCCTACGCCACAGAAGTGGCAGTCAGCCTCGGGCTCGGCCTCGCCTTCGTACTGCTCGGCCTTGCCTTCCTTCTGCGGCATGGAGCGGCGCAGCCGCAGATGGCGACGCTCTGGGCAGCGCTGATGGCCATCGTGCCGGTCGCCAACGGGGCCATCAGCCTCGTCAATTTCGGCAATCTTTATCGAGATCTGCCGCATGGACTTTATGGACTGGCGATCGCCGCCGCCCTGCTCGCCATTGCCGAGCTGCAAAGCCGCCGGGCCGACGCCCGAGGCGGCGCGATGCACTGGCTGGTCGGCGGCGGCTTCTTCGCGTTGCTGCTGGCGCTCCAGGCATTGACCAACGGAATCTATACCATCGTCGGCGTCGCCATCGCCGGTTATGCCTTCGTGCTTGCCGGCCGCTGGCGGATATGGCCGGCGCTACCCTGGATGATGGCTGTCGCCTGCTTCATCGTGCTGGCGCGCATCGCCGTCGATCCGACCATCGTCGGGCCTGAAAACCTCGGCACCACCCCGGTGTTCAATGCGCTTGCCATCGGTTACGGCCTGCCGGCGCTGCTGGCGGCGCTTTCCGCCTATCACCTGCGCCACTGGCCGGACCTTCGCCTCCGCAACCTGATGCAGGCGCTTGCCAGCCTGATGGTGTTCCTGACTGTCGCCATCCTGTTGCGTCACGCCATGCATGGCGGACGGCTGGCCTCGGACACGCCGACGCTTGGCGAGCAGTCGATCTATACGCTGCTGACCATCGGCATGGCGATCGTCCTGATGTCGCTGGATTTCCGCAGCCCGAGCCCCGTTTTCCGCTACGGCTCGATGATCGTCGGCGCGCTCTCGATGGTCTCGGTGCTGACCACGCATCTGATCGTGCTGAACCCCTATCTCACCGGCGAGGATACCGGCCGCTGGCCGTTCTTCAACCTGCTGCTGCTTGGCTATCTGCTGCCCGGCATCGCCTATGGCGGGCTGGCGGCCTATGCCCGCAATCGCCGGCCGCGCGGCTATGTCGTTCTCGCCGCCATCAGCGCCGCCGTGCTCGGCTTCGTTTGGGCAACGCTCGGCGTGCGGCGTTACTGGCAGGGTTCCAATATCGCCGACTGGAAGGGGTTTTTGGAAAGCGAGACCTATACCTATTCCGTCGTATGGCTGCTGATCGGCATCGGCCTTCTCGGGCTCGGCTCACGCTTCGATGCGAAAAGCCTGCGGCTTGCCTCGGCGGCGCTGGTGATGATCGCGGTGCTGAAGGTATTCCTGGTCGACATGGCCAATCTGGAGGGCGTTCTGCGGGCGTTGTCCTTCATCGGGCTCGGCATCGTGCTGATCGGCATCGGCCTGTTCTACCAGCGTATTCTCGGCAATCGCGGCCGCGCGATTGCGCCGGAGCGTCGTGGCGGGTAAGCAGGTTTTCCAACACCATGCTTGCGGAGACCCCATGCCGCCCGAGGACATCGTCACGGCGTTCGCGCCCTTCGAAACGCTGGCGTCGACGCTGATCGGTCACGCCACCGAGAACGACGACGGCTCTCACGACATCGCCCATATCCTGCGCGTCTTCCGCAACGCCATGCGCATCCATGCCGCCGAGGGTGGCGACGGGCGGCTGCTGGCCGCCGCTGTGCTGCTGCATGATTGCGTGGCGGTGGAGAAGGATTCGCCGCTGCGGGCGCAGGCCTCGAAACTGGCGGCGGACAAGGCGCGCGGCATTCTGGCCGACCTCGGCTGGATGGCGGCAGAGATCGAGGCGGTCGCCCATGCCATCGAGACCCACAGCTTTTCCGCCGGCCTGCCGCCGGTCTCACTTGAGGCGAAAATCCTGCAGGATGCCGACCGGCTGGATGCGATCGGCATGGTGGGGGCGGCGCGCTGCTTCTATGTCGCGGGGCGGATGCGCTCGGCGCTCTACGACCCCTTCGACCCGCGCGCCGAAGCGCGGGCGCTGGACGACCGACGCTTCGCCATAGACCATTTCGCGGCAAAACTGTTCAAGCTGGCCGACGGTTTCCAGACGGCGACCGGCCAGGCGCTGGCCGCCGACCGGCACCGGCGGCTCGAAACCTTTCTTGATCTCTTTCTTGACGAAATCCAGGGGCTATCGGGCTGATGTTGAATCCGATAGAGTCCGGTCATCTCTTGTTTTTGTTTGTCTTTTCGGGGAAATCGCTTCCCGCTTTTCCCTGAGAAATCCTGAAGGAACCGCGATGCGCGTCAGCGAACTGAACATCTACCCCGTCAAGAGCGCGCGCGGCATTCCGCTTTCCGCCTCCGCCGTCGATGCCTTCGGCCTGACCGGCGACCGGGTGGCGATGCTGGTCAAGCCGGACGGCATGTTCATCACCCAGCGCGAGATGCCGGCGTTGGCGCGATTGAACGTGCATCCCGAAGGCGACGGGCTCGTGCTCAGCTATGACGGCCGTGACGGCAGCGTGCATGCCGTCAGACCCGAGAACGGCCGGCGGCAGACGGTCGAGGTGTGGAAGACACCGGTCGATGCCGCGATCTGCGACGATGCGGTCAATGCGGCGCTTTCCGACTGGCTGGGCCAGCCGGTGCAACTGGCGGTTTTCGACGGAGCGTCGCACCGCACCGCCAGCGAGGACTGGGCCGCCTCCGAGACGCCGGTCCGCTTCGCCGACGGCTACCAGATCCTCGTCACCACCACGGCATCGCTAGCAGCGCTCAATGAGAACATGGCGGCGAATGACGAGGCGCCGGTCGGCATGGACCGCTTTCGCCCGAACATCGTCATCGACGGCGCGGAGGCGTGGGGCGAGGATCGCTGGGCGGCGATCGAGATCGGCGGCATCCGCTTCGATCTGGTCAAGCCCTGCTCGCGCTGCATCATGACCACGCAGGACCAGCGCACCGGCTCGCGCGAGGGGGCCAATCCGATGCCGGCCATGGGACGGCTGCGCATGTCGGGGGACCGGCGCGTGCCGGGGCCGCTGTTCGGCTGGAACGCCGTGCCACGCGGCAACGGCCGCATCGCGGTCGGCGATGCGGTGCGCGTTCTCGATGGGCGGCCGGAAGGCTGGGCGCTGAAGCGGCGCGGCTAGAGCATTTCCAGGAAACGTGTGAAACGGCTTTCCGTCCGGAAATGCGACAAAATAAAGAGTTAGAGCGTTCTCACGACTCGAAGAGAAGCGAAACGCTCTAAACTCCGACGGGCGGCGGCGCCGTCATCGCCTTCATCACCGCCTGAACGAAACCATCACGGGCAATGTTGGGCTGGACGCCGCGCGGCTCGTAGACGTGGCGGTGCAGGAAATAGGCGGTCAGGCGGAAGGCATCTGCCAGCCCCTGCCCATCCGCGGCGCGCCGGTGCTCCGGCGTCAGAAAATCCGGCAGCGCCAGCAATCTTCCGGCATAAGGCGCCCCGGCGGCGCGACAGACGGCGCGGCCTGTCTTCGGCGAGACATAGACCAGATCGTCGCGTGTGCCGGTGGCGGCGCATTCGCCGAGATCGAGCCCGAAGCCGAGATCGTTGAGCAGCGCCAGTTCGAAGCGCACGAACAGTTCGCCCGCCTCCGATGGTTCGTGCAGATGGCCGAGGATAACCTCCAGCGCCTCGAACAGATGCGGATGCGGATCGCGCTCCGGCAATAGTCGCAGCAGCGCCGCCATGGCCTGGATGCCATGCAGCGCGGTCGCCGTTTCCATCAGTTGGGCGGCGCGCAATTGCAGAGGCTCGACGCGGAACTCGCCGAGATGCTCGTCCAGCCGCGCTCGCCAGGTGACCTCCACCGAATTGCCGGGCTGCAGCACCGGCTGCATGGCGCGCGAGCGGCCGGAGCGGACGACGCCGAGATGGCGGCCATGGGCAAGCGTCATCATCTCGGCGACGACACTGCTTTCGCCAAGGCGCTTGACGCCGAGAAGGATGGCCTGGTCCTGCCATTGCATCGGAGGCTAGCTTTGCTTACACGCGGCCCGGGCAGCACGCCCGGACGGGATCACGGTGTAACGCCGTCGAACACCTGCTTCAAGTGATCACGGATCATCTCGTCGCCAAAAGGCTTTCGCAGCAGGGCGATCTGGCGCAGATCCTCGGGAAAATCCTCATTGTCGGGATAACCGCTGGAAAAGCCGAAGGGAATACCCCGCGCGCGCAGGTCGCGGGCGAAATCGAAGCTCATCATCGGCCCGAGATTGACGTCGAGCAGCGCGAAATCGATCGAATGGGCGTCGACTGCATTGCGTGCCTGGTCGAGATTGCTGGCGATGTGGACGAGGTCGGCTCCCAAGGAACGAAAGATATCCTCGGCCTCCATCGCGATAATGAGACTGTCTTCCAGAACCAGAATTTCCCGGGGTATCTTCACGGCACGATCCTCGTCAGGGAACAAAACGTCTGCGGTAAAGCGTATGACAGCCGCTGACGGTGATGGGTGTAACAGTCCCCAAGACGGAAACACAAGTATAGATTGATATTAACGTAAACTTCGGCAATTCTGGATTGCAGGAAGCCAGGATCTTTCCAAGATGGTCGGAAAGCCGGTTCGGACCTGGCCTCACAAACGACATACCGCTTCGGTCTCAATTCTCACCTCGAGGTCATGCCAGACAATCATGGCGAAATGGTGCGACCTGTGCAGACTACAGGGCAAGGCAGTGCCCCGCATTAAAGAAAGACATGCTTGACAAAGACTTACGACCTTTGCCCGCCTTCAGATGAAGGGGCGCCGCGTTTCCGGCAGGCCCTCCCAGCCGGCAACAGTCGCCAGCCCTTCGTCGTCCAGCACCAGACAGCCGCGGTCCTGCCAGCGGATCAACCTGCGGTCGGCCAGCTTGCGCAACGTCTTGTTGGTATGGACGATCGACAGGCCAAGCGTATCGGCCACATGTTGCTGGGTGATCGGCAACACCGCGCGGTTGCTGACCAGGCCGCTCGCGCGGCCGCGTTCGAACATGAAGGCCAGCAGGTAAGCGGCGCGCTCGATTGCCGTGCGCCGGCCGATGCTCAGCAGATGCTCGTCGAGGATGCGCTCCTCCTGCGCCGCGATCCAGGTGAGGTCGTAGGCGAGGCTCGGATAGCGGGTAAAAAGCTGGTCGAGCTTGTCGCGCTCGAAGACACAGAGCGTCACCGGCGACAGCGCTTCGATCGAATGCTGCATCTCGCCCTGGATCGAGCCCTGCAGGCCGACGAGGTCGCCGGGCACCGCATAATTGAGGATCTGGCGGCGGCCATCCGAAAGCAGCTTGTAGCGGAAGGCCCAGCCGGACAGAACGGTATAAAGATGCGCGCTGTGCGAACCTTCGACGAGAATGGTCGCCCCGGCATCGACCGAAAGCTCCCCGGTCTTGAAACGCGACACGAAATCCAGCTCGTCCGGTGTGAACTCGCGGAAATGTGCAAGCCCGCGCAAGGGGCATTGCTGGCAAGGCGTCTTTTGCGAATTGGTGGATTTTGGCGGCATCGCAATCGTATCGGCTGGAACTGACGATGGCGCACAAGACCACTGATTTGGCCACCGGTCAAATCACCGGAAGACCAAGCCCTGTCTCAATGCGGGAAGTCGAGACCCATCTCGCGGAAGCGCGCGGGGTCGTCGCCCCAGTTCTCGCGCACCTTGACGAACAGGAAGAGATGCACCGGCTGTTCGAGGATTTCCGACAGCTCCTTTCGCGAGGCCATCGAGATCGCCTTGATCGCCTCGCCGTCCTTGCCGAGCGCAATCTTCTTCTGGCTGTCGCGCTCGACATAGATGACCTGCTCGATGCGCACCGAACCGTCCTTGCGCTCTTCCCATTTCTCGGTCTCGACATGCGAGGAATAGGGCAATTCCTGATGCAGGCGCAGGAACAGCTTTTCGCGGGTGATTTCGGCGGCGAGCTGGCGCATCGGCAGGTCGGAAATCTGGTCTTCCGGATAATACCAGGGGCCTTCCGGCAGGGCGTTGGCCACGTAGTCCATCAGGTCGTCGCAGCCCGAGCCGGTCGTTGCCGAGACCATGAAGGTACGCTCGAAGGCGATCTTCTCGTTGGCGGCGGCGGCAAGCTTCAAAAGCTCCTCGGGGCGAACCTGATCGATCTTGTTAAGCACCAGCAGCTTGGGCTGGCGCACGTCCTTCAGCCCTTCGAGGATCTGTTCGATATCGCCGCGCAGGCCGCGCTCGCTGTCGATCAGCAGCATGATGAAATCGGCATCCTTTGCCCCGCCCCAGGCGGAGGTGACCATGGCGCGATCCAGCCGCCGGCGCGGCTTGAAGATGCCGGGCGTGTCCATGAACACGATCTGGGTGCGATCGTGAATGGCGATGCCGCGCACGATGGCGCGCGTCGTCTGCACCTTGTGGCTGACGATCGAGACCTTGGCGCCGACGAGACGGTTGAGCAGCGTCGACTTGCCGGCATTGGTCGGGCCGATCAAGGCCACGAAGCCGGAACGGGTCGCCGCCCCCTCCGCCGCCTGTTCGTGTTCACCGGCCTGGTTTTCGTGTTCTTCGCTCATCTTGTTTGTCAATTCGTCCGTCAATTTCCAGCCGTACCGGCCTGCCATACGCCTTCGCGTTCCAGAAGCCGCGCGGCGGCCACCTGTTCCGCCGCTCGCTTGGAGCGCTCGCTGCCCGTTTCCGGCGCGACGCCGGGAATATCCACCCGCACGGTGAAGCGCGGATCGTGATCCGGCCCGGTGCGTTCCTCGATGCGGTATTGCGGGGTCACGCCGAATTTGGCATGGGCCCACTCCTGCAATTCGGTCTTGGCGTCGCGGCGGCCGCTGCGGGCATCGGCCGCGCGCTTTTCCCAGTATTTGAGCACGAAAGCCCGGGCGACCTCAAGGCCGCCGTCGAGATAAAGCGCGGCGATCAGGCTTTCGACCACGTCGGCGCGCACGTTCATCATGCGCTTGCCGGTCAGTTTCTTGACGTCGGAGCCGGTGCGGATGAAGCGGTGCAGTTCCATCTCGTCGGCGACCTCGGCGCAGGTCTCGGCGCTGACCAACTGGTTAAGCCGCACCGACAACTCGCCCTCGCCGGCCTTGCCGAAGGTGTTGAACAGGAGTTCGGCGACGCAGAGACCAAGCACCCGGTCGCCCAAGAATTCCAGCCGTTCGTAATTGGCGTCCGTGCCGCCGCGGGCGCTGGCATGGGTAAGCGCCCGGTCAAGCCGCTCCTTGCTCGCGAAAGCATGGCCGATAACCGCTTCGATCTGGCCTCGCTGCTCCGACGACAGAAGCTGCCCGCGCGTCATTCGACGACCTTGAACAGCCGATCCCAGCGCATATTGGCCGGCCAGCGCCAGATTTCGCGGAAGGTGGTGTCGTTGCCGAGCGAGAAGAAGATGACGCTGGCGCGTCCGACGAGGTTTTCGGCTGGCACGAAACCGACATCGAAACGGCTGTCGGCGGAATTGTCGCGGTTGTCGCCCATCATGAAATAATGGCCGGCGGGCACGGTGAATTCGCGGGTGTTGTCGCCGCGCGAATTCGGCGACTGGTCGAGCGTGTCGTAGGTGATGCCAGTGTCGAGCGTTTCGCGGAAGACCGGCACGTCCTGGCCGGGATCGAGGCGATAGTCGGAATTGAAGCTGCCGTCGGGCTGCTTCGGCACCGGCTGGCCGTTGATGTTGAGCACGCCGTCGATCATCTGGATGCGGTCGCCCGGCAGGCCGACGACGCGCTTGATGTAGTCCACTTCCGGGTTCGGCGGGAAACGGAAGACGACGACGTCGCCGCGCTTCGGCTCGCTGCCGAAGATGCGGCCGGAGAACAGGTCCGGCGAGAACGGCAGCGAATATTTCGAATAGCCGTAAGCAAATTTGTTGACGAAGATATAGTCGCCGACCAGCAGCGTCGGCATCATCGAGCCGGACGGGATGGTGAACGGCTGGAACAGCACCGTGCGGATGATCATGGCCAGCACCAGCGCCTGCACGATCACCTTGATGTTTTCCCACAAGGCGTTTTGCTTTTTCTCGACTTTCTCGGACACGAACGCTTCTTTCTTCATCACCGCTTTTGGCCTTCTCTAACGGCTTCGCGCCCCGGCGGCAATGCCAAGGTCTGCGAAATAGCGTCGCTACGCCATGCTTGCGGCAGAACGGGGGCGAGCCTCGATGATCACGAAAGCTTGCGCAAGCGGATATTCATCGGTGATCGACAGGTGGATGACCGCCTCGTGATCGGGCGGCAGCATCGAGGCAAGACGTTCGGCCGCTCCCCTGGTCAACTTCATGGTCGGTTTGCCGGAGGGCAGGTTGACGACGCCCATGTCGCGCCAGAACACGCTTTCGGAAATGCCGGTGCCGAGCGCCTTGGAACAGGCCTCCTTGGCGGCGAATCGCTTGGCGTAGGAATCGGCGCGGTTCTTGCGCCCGTCCGACTTGCGCTGCTCGATGTCGGTGAAACAGCGCGCGGTGAAGCGCTCGCCGAAGCGTTCCAGCGATTTGGCGATGCGGCGGATATCCACCAGGTCGCTGCCGATGCCGATGATCATGGACTTCTCCTCAGACGCTTGGAAAATCGCCGCCGAGCGCGCCGGCCAGCGCCGCCTGCTGCCGGCGTGTCTGTTGCAGGCGACGACGGCGCTGAAAGCCGCGGACGGCGAAAAAGGTGACGGTATACAGAATGACCGCGCTGCCAAGCGACAAAGGCAAAGCGCCGACCAGCATCGGCTTCAGCACCGGACCCCACAATTCCCGAAACTGCATCTTCTCCAGGAGGTCGACGAGATCGGTGCCGGCGCCGGTGGGCGCCTCGCCGCCAATCAGCCAGCGGCCGGTTTCCCACGTCACGGCACAGATCACCGGGAAGGTGGCGGGATTGCTGAGCGTCGTGCCAAGGGCTGCGGCGACGAGATTGCCGGAGAGAAAATAGGAAAGGACGAGCGCCAAGCCGAGATGAAGGCCGAGAAACGGCGTCCAGGCCATGGCAATGCCGGAAGCAAAACCGATGGCGATGGAATGGGGCGTTGCGCCCAGTCTCAGAATGCGCAGGCGATAATAGCGAAGCGGCCGCAGCAGGCCTTTGCGGGGCCAGAGGAACTCCCGCATTCTTTCATGCCAGCGCGCGGGCTTTCGGCGACGAAACAACATCGTGCCAGATTTAATGCTCGCCTGCCGGCGTGGCAAGGCCGGCGCATTGCCGGCCTGTCATGCAACCGGCGCAAGGCGCCGGCCGGTCAAATCAGTAGTTGGTGCGGAACAGGCCGCGATCTACCTGACGCTGGCGGTATTCCAGGTCGATGCGATCGTGGGAACCGTTCAAATAGTGCATTTCGCGCTCTTCAACCGAGGGAACGCGAAGACTGCGAGCGATTTTCTTCAGGGAACCGAACATGGCTGCCTCACTTCTTTCTTCGTTTCGATGAGACAAAGATAGGCTGGAATGCGTCGTTTTACCAATGTTGCATCGCACAATCAGTTATGCACTGTGCGCATTGCTTGCCACAACTTGCCTGCATTTTAGCCATGCTTTGCTCATGATGCCGGCAGATGCGCCTATAAGGGCGCATCCATTGCTTCTGATCTCAATCGAAGACGCGGCGAACGGTGGCGATGCAATCCAGTTCCTTGAGGCTGGAGAGCAGCTTGTTGAGCTGGCGCAGATCCCAGACCTCGACATCGAGGGCCATTTCCGAGAAATCGGTGGCGATGCCGATCATGCTGAGCGTGCGGATGTTGATGTCGAGATCTGCGACCGTCTGGGCGACCTTGGCCAGCGTGCCGGGCTCGTTGAGCGCATTGATCAGCAGCCGGGCCATGAAGCGCGACTTGTTGGCCTCGTCCAGATCCCAACGCACGTCGATCCAGCTTTCCGGCGTGTCGTCGAAGCGTTGCAGCGCCGGCGACTGGATTGGATAGATGGTGATGCCCTTGCCTTCCTCGACGATGCCAACGATGCGATCGCCGGGCACGGCGCCGGCCCGGGCGAAATGCACCTCGGCATTACCGGCAAGGCCGCGGATCGGCAGCACGTCGTCGGCATCCTCCCCCGCCAGCCGCCCTGCATCGGTCTTGGACGCGCCGGGAATACGGAAGATCATGCCGGACGCGCTGCGCACGTTGAACCAGCCCTCGCCATTGCTCGGCTTGACGGTGGCGCGCTCATCGGGATGGTCGGGATAGACGGCGCGCAGCACGTCGAGCGACGACATCTCGCCACGGCCGACCGAGGCGATGGCGTCCTCGACCTCCTTGCGGCCGAGGCGGTGCAGCGCCGGCCGCATCACATCCTTGGTGAAGATCTTGCCGGCGCGCTCGAAGGTGCGCTCCAGGATGCGCTGGCCGAGGCCGGCATATTGCTTGCGGATCGCCATGCGGGTGGCGCGGCGGATGGCGGCGCGCGCCTTGCCGGTGACGACGATCTCTTCCCAGGCGGCCGGCGGCACCTGCACGCCGGAGCGGATGATCTCGACCTCGTCGCCATTGTTGAGGCGGGTGACCAGCGGCATGATGCGGCCGTTGATCTTGGCGCCGACCGTGGTGTCGCCGATATTGGTATGGACCGCATAGGCGAAATCGATCGGCGTCGCCCCGCGCGGCAAGGCGATCAGCTTTCCCTTGGGCGTGAAACAGAAGACCTGGTCCTGGAACAGCTCCAGCTTGGTGTGTTCGAGGAACTCTTCCGGGCTGTCGCCCTCGGCCAGCGATTCGATGGTGTGGCGCAGCCAGGAATAGGCGTTGGATTCGCGCGACAGCAGTTCCGCGTCGCCTCCCGTCGCCCCGTCCTTGTAGAGCGTGTGGGCGGCGATGCCGAATTCGGCGATCTCATGCATGCGCCTTGTGCGGATCTGCAGCTCGATGCGCTGGCTCGACGGGCCGACGATGGTGGTGTGGATCGAGCGGTAGTCGTTCTGCTTCGGCGTCGAGATATAATCCTTGAAACGACCCGGCACCACGCGCCAGCGGGTGTGGACGATACCGAGCGCCCGGTAACAGGCGGGGATATCGTCGACGATGATGCGGAAACCGTAGACATCCGAAAGCTGCTCGAAGGAAAGCGATTTCGACTGCATCTTGCGGAAGACCGAATAGGCCTTCTTCTGCCGGCCTTTGACGAAGGCATTGGTGAGGCCGTTGGCGATCAGCAGGTCGCGCAACTCGTCCTCGATCTTCTTGATCAGGCCCTCGTTGCGGTCCGACAGTTCTTGTAGCCGCTTGGTGATCGTGTCGAAGGCTTCCGGGTTGATATACTGGAAGGAAAGCTGCTCCAGCTCCTCGCGCATGTCCTGCATACCCATGCGGCCGGCGAGCGGCGCATAGATATCCATGGTCTCCTCGGAAATGCGGGCGCGCTTTTCCGGGTTCATGTGCTCCAGCGTGCGCATGTTGTGCAGGCGGTCGGCAAGCTTGACCAGCAGCACGCGCACGTCGTCGGAAATCGCCAGCAGCAGCTTGCGCAGATTTTCCGCCTGCTTGGCCTTCTTGGTGACGAGGTCGAGCTTCTTGATCTTGGTCAGGCCCTCGACGAGGGCGCCGATATCCTCGCCGAACAGTTCGTCGATCTCGGCGCGGGTCGCCGTCGTGTCCTCGATCGTGTCGTGCAGCAGCGCCACCGCGATAGTGGATTCGTCGAGATGCAACTCGGTGAGGATGGCGGCGACTTCGAGCGGATGCGAGATATAAGGATCGCCGCTTGCCCGCTTCTGCTGGCCATGCTTCTGCATGGCATAGACATAGGCCTTGTTGAGCAGCGCTTCATTGGCATCCGGCTTGTATTTTTGAACCCGCTCGACGAGCTCGTATTGCCGCATCATCCAAGGCTACTCCACAATCAGAAAACGCGCCGATCATAAAAGATCGGCGCGCGATATTGCAATGCGGAAGGACGGTTCGTCCAGAGGCCGGCGATCAATAATCGTCGCTCTTTTCCGGCGGCACCAGGCCTTCGATGCCGGCCAGCAGTTCTTCTTCAGACATCTGGTCGAAGGTGATGGTCTCGGGCAGATCCTCTTCCTCCTCGCCGGCTTCGGACGCGGCCGCGCCGGAAACGCCGATGGCCGAGGCCAGATCGTGTTCGGGCTCGTCGACCTCGACATGCTTCTGCAGCGAATGGATCAGGTCTTCCTTCAGATCGTCGGGCGACAGCGTCTCGTCGGCGATTTCGCGAAGCGCGACGACGGGGTTCTTGTCGTTGTCGCGGTCGATGGTGATGGAGGCGCCCTGCGAGATCTGGCGGGCGCGATGGCTCGCGAGCAGAACCAGCTCGAAACGATTGTCCACCTTATCAATGCAGTCTTCTACCGTGACGCGGGCCATGGTCTGTCCTTTATCGTCGAGTTTTTATGCTTGGGATGCCCGATACAATCAAAAGGCCGGAAATTCAAGTTAATCATGCCGGCGAGCCGATTGCAATCGGCGTCGCGGGCCGTTTGCCGCCTCCGGACCTCGCTTTTATTCAATCCACAGTTGCTTGGAATGTTTCCACACCTGCCCTAAATGACGAACATATGACCTGTTGATAAAGTAGAGATCTCAAAGCCGGTGCGTCTAAATCATGTCCCGGCGGCTTCTGCGGAAGTCGCTTTCGTTCACGCTCTCTTCATGGAAAAGAATTGCGATGTTTGACCCTCGCGAGAAAATTGCTCTCTTCATCGACGGCGCAAACCTTTACGCCGCTTCCAAGAGCCTCGGCTTCGACATCGACTACCGCAAGCTCTTGAAGGCTTTCCAGAAACGGGGCTATTTGCTCAGGGCCTATTACTATACGGCGCTGATCGAAGATCAGGAATATTCCTCCATCCGCCCGCTGATCGACTGGCTGGATTACAACGGCTACAAGGTGGTGACCAAGCCGGCCAAGGAATTTACCGACTCCATGGGACGCCGCAAGATCAAGGGCAACATGGACATCGAGCTGGCCATCGACGCGATGGAACAGTCCGAGACGGTCGATCATCTGGTGATCTTTTCCGGCGACGGCGATTTCACCACCCTGGTCGAGGCTCTACAGCGCAAGGGACGCAAGGTTTCGGTCGTCTCCACCATGGCGACGCAGCCGCCGATGATCGCCGACGACCTGCGCCGCCAGGCCGATCATTTCATCGATCTCTCGACGCTGCGGGCGGAAATCGGCCGCGACCCTTCCGAGCGCGCTCATCGTCCGGTCGAGCCGTCCGATACGGCGACAGAGAGCTGACGCCCCAGCTTTTCGCCCACGAGAAATAGTGCTCGCGCGAACGCGCCCATTAAGGGCTCCTTAAGGGTAACTTCTACAATAAGATTGACATAAGCTAACTTGCGGCGTCCCGCGGCGGGCCGGCTTGTCACTCTTGTCCCGACGGGATGCACCAATTGGCGAACGATCTCATGAAAAATCCCGACTCCAACATCCGTCAATTGCGCGAAAGACTGGATTTCGTCAGCCTGAATGCCGAAAGTGTCCAGGCGATGTCGGAAATTTCCGAGGTCATCGTCTGCTCGCTCGACCATGCGCTCGACACGTTCTACGCCCGCGTCAAGTCCGTGCCGGAAACGGCACGCTTCTTCTCCAGCGATGCCCATATCGGGCAGGCCAAGGCCATGCAGAAGAAGCATTGGGCACGCATTTCCTCCGGGCGTTTCGATCAGGATTACGTCAACGCCGTCACCACCATCGGCCGCACCCATGCCCGCCTCGGACTCGAGCCGCGCTGGTATATCGGCGGCTACGCGCTGATGGTCGAACAGATCCTGCGCGCGGTCATTGGCCATGAACTCAAGGGCTTCTTGCAGGAAAAGAAAGCGAGAAGACTGTCCGCCAGCCTGTCGGCGATCATGAAGAGCGCCTTTCTCGACATGGACTATGCCATCTCCACCTATCTGGAGGCGCTGGCGGTCGAACGCCAAAAGGCCGAGCAGCAGCGCCTGGCGCTGGAAGCCGACCAGGAAGAAGCGTTGAAGGCGCTCGACAACGCGCTCAACGACCTCGCCGACGGCGACCTGACCTCGACCATCGAGGCCAAACTGGCGCCGCAATTCGACCGTCTCAAGGAAAACTTCAACAAGTCCGTCGCCGGCCTCGAGCGCACTTTCGCCGAAATCATCAAGGCCTCGGAACTCGTTGCCACCAATTCGCAGGAACTGTCGACCGCGACCGACGACATGTCGCGGCGTACCGAGCAGCAGGCAAGCTCGCTGGAGCAGACGGCGGCCGCCCTGGAGGAGATCAAGACGATTTCCGAGCAATCGGCGATCCGCAGCCGCGACGCTCGCAACGCGGTCGCCGAATCCGCCGATGCCGCCAACCGCTCCGGTGAGGTGGTCGGGCAGGCCGTTCAGGCGATGAGCGCCATCGAGACCTCGTCGCAGAAAATCACGCAGATCATCGGCGTGATCGACGAGATCGCCTTCCAGACCAATCTGCTCGCGCTGAATGCCGGGGTCGAGGCGGCGCGCGCCGGCGAAGCCGGGCGCGGCTTCGCCGTCGTGGCGCAAGAAGTGCGCGAACTCGCCCAGCGTTCGGCCAATGCCGCCAAGGAAATCAAGTCGCTGATCGACAAGTCCTTCCAGGACGTCATGCTCGGGGTATCGCTGGTCAACCGCACCGGCGAGGCACTGTCGAGCATCGGCCAGCAGGTGCATGGCATCAACGAACATATTAGCGCCATCGCCACCTCGGCACAGGAGCAATCGACCGGCGTCGCCGAAATCAACACCGCCGTCTCCAACATGGACCGCGTGACGCAACAGAATGCACAGATGGTTCAGGAAACCTATCTCTCGACCCAGAACCTGACCCAGGCCAGCGACACGCTCGCCCGTCTCGTCTCCCGCTTCAAGGTCGGCAGTTCGATGACTTATCAGGAACGGACGGTCGAGTATCAGCGGCGGTATGCCTGACGAAAAACGGCGCGCCGGTTTCCGGCGCGCGATCGAGGGACGCCCTGCCCGCACACGCTACGTCATCCCTCGGCTTAGGATCTACAAACGTCTCATCAAATCGAAGCGTTGCAGATCCTTGGGGCACAAGTCCGAGCATTGACGGAAGAAGGGCCTCAGCCCGTCTTCAACAGCCGCGACTTCTGACGGTTCCAGTCGCGTTCCTTCTCGGTCTCGCGCTTGTCGTGCAGCTTCTTGCCCTTGGCGAGCGCCAGTTCGAGCTTCGCCCGGCCCTTGTCGTTGAAGTAGATCTTCAGCGGCACCAGCGTCATGCCCTCGCGGTTGATGGCGGCGCGCAAGCGGTTGATCTCGCGCTTGCCGAGCAGCAGCTTGCGGCGGCGGCGCGGCTCGTGGTTGAAGCGGTTGGCCTGCAGATATTCCGGCAGATGCGAATTGATCAGCCAGATCTCGTCGCCCTCGTCCGAGGCGTAGGATTCGGCGATATTGGCCTTGCCCTCGCGCAACGACTTGACCTCGGTGCCGGTCAGGACCAGACCGGCCTCGTAGGTGTCGATGATCTCGTAGTTGAACCGCGCCTTGCGGTTTTCCGCGACGATCTTTCTGACCGTGCGTTCGCTGCCTTTCGGGGCCATATCCGTCATCCATCGATAGCAAGACCGCCAAACGGGATCCGGTTTGGCGGTCGTTCAGGCCTTATGTAAGGCAAGTGGAGCGCATTGTGAAGACGAGGCCCGAAAAGGCGCCTTCCCTTGTTCAACGCAATTCCGAACCGCTTCACACTTTGCAGGAATTGCTTTCAGTTCAGCAGGCCCGCATGGCGCAGCGCCGCATCGATGGCCGCTTCCGTCACCGGCTCCAGCGTCGAGAGCAGCGGCGAGCGCGCCGTGCGGTTCAGGCGGCCGAGCTTCGACAGCGCATATTTGGCGCCGCAGACGCCGGGCTCCAGGAAGATTGCCTTGTGAAGCGGCATCAGCCGATCCTGCAATTCCAGCGCCGCGGCGAAATCGCCTGCCAGCGTCGCCTTCTGGAAGTCGGCACAGAGGCGCGGCGCAACATTGGCCGTCACCGAAATGCAGCCGACGCCGCCATGGGCGTTGAAACCGAGGGCAGTTGCATCCTCGCCGGAAAGCTGGACGAAATCCTTGCCGCAGGTGATGCGCTGTTCCGACACGCGCTCAAGGCGGCCGGTGGCATCCTTGACACCGATAATATTCGAATGCGCCTTTGCCAGCGCGCCCATGGTTTCCGGCGTCATGTCGACAACCGAGCGACCGGGAATATTGTAGATGATGATCGGCAGTCGCGTGCCTTCGGCAACCGCCGCGAAATGCGCGATGAGGCCCTTCTGCGTCGGACGATTATAATAGGGGGTGACAACCAGAAGGGCATCGGCGCCGGCAGCTTCCGCGTGCCTCGCCAGCTCGATCGCTTCAGTGGTGTTGTTGGAGCCGGCGCCGGCAATGACCGGCACGCGTTTTGCCGCGACCTGAATGCACAGCTCGACCACACGTTTATGCTCGGCATGCGAAAGCGTCGGGGATTCGCCCGTCGTCCCGACCGGTACGAGGCCGTGGCTGCCTTCGGAGATCTGCCATTCGACATGCTTGACGAAGGCATCCTCATCGATGGCGCCAGCCTGCGTGAAAGGTGTGACGAGAGCGGGAATCGATCCCTTGAACATGCAACGCTCCTTGAGGCCGCCGCTCATGCTTCGGCCGCATTCCGTGATTAAAGCTGGCGCACCATAAACAGGTGCTTGCGTGACGACAAGCTGGCAGAGACGCCAAGCCGGATATTTCCCGAAACCGGACTGCGGCTGGCGCAGGCAAGCCAATTTCATGCGCAAGCCATCGTCGTTATGCTAGGGTTAAACACACTCAGCCTGAAACGATTGCGTTCTCAGCCTGAGCTGTCCTTCTGTCCGATGCCGTTTTCCGCCGGCGTTCAAGGAGCGCAACACCGGATGAAAATCTCCGCTTTCCTGCTTTCGTATACAGGCCTTGCCGCGCTCTGCGCCGGCAGCCTGATGGCAAGCCCTCTGGAGAACGGCTTCCTGCCGGTGCCGAAATCCAGGCCGGCGCTGGAGGCAATGACGGCGCCCGCCGATCCCGCTCCGCCGGTTCCCGTCGTCGCCCCGGCGCTAAAGGCGGGGCTGGATGCGCTGTCTAACAAGGATCCGGCCCGGGCGCTCCTCATTCGCGATTCCATGCCGGCGGCCGAACTCGATCGGCACCTGCTCACCTGGGCGATCGTCATGTCGCGCCAGCGTGGCGTTCCTTCGCATGAGATCGCTGCCGCGCAAAAGGAATTGACCGGCTGGCCGGGGCTGGCACGGCTGCGGGGCAATTCCGAAAAGGCGTTGTTCGAGGAAAATCCGCCACCGGCCGATGTCCTTGCCGCCTTTGGCCAGACGGCGCCGGAGACCGTCGAGGGATCACTAGCCCTGGTGCGCGCCTATGTCGCCAGCGGCGATGCCGCCAAGGCCAGCCCGATCCTGCGTCGGCTCTGGGCCAGAGAAGCCATGGACAAGCCGACCGAAGACCGGATCATCAAGGATTATGCCGGCTTCCTGTCCGTGGACGACCATCGCATGCGCATGGATTTCCTGATGTTTCGCAGCCGCATCGCGCAGGCCAAACGCTTTGCCGAGCTCGGCCAGGCCCAATCGCTGTATGCGGCCTGGGCGGCGGTGATGCAGAATTCCTCCAAGGCTCCGGCGCTGATTTCCGCGGTCGATGTCCGCTTCCGCAACGATCCCGGCTATCTCTTCGCGCGTATCGAGCTTTTGCGCCGGCAGAGCAAATATACCGATGCCGCTGCCCTTTTGCGTCAATTGCCGAAGGACCGCGAAAAGCTGGTCAATCCTGCGGAGTGGTGGTCGGAGCAGCGCATCGTCAGCCGCGGTCTCGCCGACCGCGGTCAATTCAAGGCCGCTTACGACGTCGTCGCCGCCTCGGTCGCCACCGATACCAGCGACGTGGTGGAGGCGGAATTCCATGCCGGCTGGTATGCGCTGCGCGGGTTGAAGGACGGCGCCACGGCCGCGCGGCATTTCAAGCGCATTCTCGATACCTCCAGCCGGCCGCTTTCCGCATCGCGCGGCTGGTACTGGCTCGGTCGGGCCGCCGAAGTGGGCGGGCCCGGCACGCCGCAGGGTTATTTCTCCCGCGCCGCCGCCTATCCCGGCACGTTTTACGGCCAGCTTGCCGCCGCACGGCTGAAGAACAATGCCGTCAGCGTCTCCTATCCACAGCCGACGGAAACCGATCGCCAGCGTTTTGCCGCCCGCGAGGCGGTGCGCGCCATCGACCGGCTGGAGTCCGCCGGCCATGGCTGGCGCGCCAACAGTCTTTATCTGGCGCTGGCCGAACAGCTCGACAGCCCCGGCGAACTGGCGCTTCTGACGGCGCGGGCCGAAACCGGCATCGGCCATCAATTGTCGCTGCAGATCGGCAAGATCGCCTATGGGCGCGGCATCGATGTCGCAGCCCTTGCCTTCCCGATCGGCGCCATTCCCGATAGCGCCAACATCTCGTCCTCCGGCAAGGCGCTGGCTTATGCCATCGCCCGGCAGGAAAGCGCCTTCAATCCTGCCGCCGTCTCGCGCGCCAATGCCCGTGGCCTGCTGCAGCTCCTGCCCTCGACCGCCAAGGCCGTGGCCGTGCGCCACGCCATGTCCTTTTCGGCCGACAAGCTGACCTCCGATGCCGGCTACAACGCCACGCTCGGCGCGCATTATCTCGGTGAGCAGATCGACGCCTTCGGCGGCTCCTATATTCTCACCTTCGTCGCCTACAATGCCGGGCCGAAACGCGTGCCGGAATGGATCGCCCGGTATGGCGATCCGCGCGGAAAATCCATCGACGAGGTGGTCGACTGGATCGAGCGCATTCCCTTTTCCGAAACGCGCGGCTATGTCCAGCGAGTGATGGAGAATTACCAGATCTACAAAAGCCGGCTGGGCCAGAGCGCCGATATCGAACACGATCTACGCTTCGGCAGGGGATAGGCGATCGGACTGGAAACTATTTGGGGGACTACAATGGACAACGGCTTCACGCCGCGAACTTTCGCCAGTCCGGATGGGCTAACGCTGTATGCCCGCGATTATGGTTTGCAACTCGACGACACGGTTCCGATCGTCTGCCTGCCCGGCCTGACGCGCAATTCCCGTGATTTTCACCAGCTTGCGCTTTTCCTTTCGCGCGATGCGGCAAGACCGCGCCGGGTTCTGACGCTGGATTATCGCGGCCGCGGGGAATCCGACCGCGACCACAACAAAGCCAATTACAATCTGCTGGTCGAGGCACAGGATGTGATCGCCGCCTGTGAGGCTTTTGGCATAGACCGCGCCGATTTCATCGGCACCTCACGCGGCGGGCTGATCCTGCATCTTCTTGCGGCCATGCGGCCGGCCCTGCTGCGTCGCATCGTGCTCAACGATATCGGCCCGCGCATCGAAACCGAGGGCCTGAAACAGATTCGCAATTACCTGAGCCGGACACACCTCTCCTCCGACTGGCCCTTGGCCGCTCTGGCACTCAAAGCCGTTCACGGCCCCGCCTTTCCGATCCTTGAGGATCGCGACTGGATCGACATGGCGCAGGCGATCTACGCAAAACGCAACGGCATGATCGAGGCCGATTTCGACCGGGCGATCGTCGAGCAACTCCAGGCGGCCGATCTCGACCAACCCCTGCCCGACCTTTGGGCACAATTCGAGCAGATGACATCCATGCCGCTGCTGATCGTGCGCGGCGAAAACACCGCCCTGCTTTCCCTGGAAACCGTTTCCGAAATGCAGCGCCGACATCCGAACGCGATGCTTTTGTCCGCCGGCGGCCAGGGCCACGCACCCCTGCTCCATGTCGACGGAATCGCCTCTGTCATCGCCGACTTCCTGAACGCCTCCGACTAATCTTAGCCACGTCCCCATCTCCGGGAGACGCGGCTTCCTATCCCGCGACAGAACCGAATTCATTGCTGCCGTCGGATGCTTGTTCCGGCGAACGCAGCTTATTGATCGATTGCAGCGCACCAATGCCAAAGCCTGGCGTCCTGAGACCCAAAACGAAAGAAGCCCGGCTTTTGGCCGGGCTTCCCTTCAACAAGCCGAAGCCTGATGATTAGAACGTGCGCTGGAAGCGAACCATGCCGTTCCACTGATCTTCGTCGATCGAATCCCACTTGGTGTAGGTGACTTCCGGCTGGATCAGCAGGCCCGGTACCGGGTTCCACTTCAGGTTAGCAGCAGCAGCGAAGGTTTCGTTGTCGGTGTAAGCGAGCTGCAGGTTGGCGCCGAGCGTGTCGGAGAACTTGCCGCCGATGCCGCCCCAGACAGCCCAGTCGCCCCACGGGCCGTAGGTGTCGCCCGGTGCGAAGGCGTTGGTGGTGTCGCCGTCGG
>NZ_JARRIR010000040.1:0-4681 GCF_029601685.1 Rhizobium sp. YJ-22
AAACATCCATCCTCGCAGCGTGATCACCATACGTTCTCAAAAGTCGGACAGATTCAACACTTTCGTGTCGTGACGCCAAACAACGCCGCCTCGGCTTTGCGTCGATGGTCACGGCGTTTTCGCTGCTGTCCGGCCTTGGCCTATGGACCTTCGCACCGACTCCCGGCTGGCAACGGTCTGCTGATCATCGTTGCCGACGCGCTGCCTCTCAATCTGTTCGGCAGTGACGGCTCTGGCAAGCTGCAGGGGAGGAGGATGGCCTCCGAGCTGGTTCTTTTGGCTCTGGCACCCTAGTCATGGCATTCGCGATGGCACACATCGGCATTTTTCTATCGCTCACGGTCGGCGTAATGCTTGGGGCGCTCGCGATCGTCACGTTCGGGCTGATCGTTGCGATGCAGCGCGCATATCGTCCTGCACCGATCTCAGGATGAAGGTTCGCGGGTACTGTCTTGGATCTGTAACAGTCGGGCGTCATCGTTGCGTCTGAGGTAATCGGCGCTGAATTTCACTCGAACCGTGACGGGACGAGGAGATCTTCGATGACAAAGAAACCCGACAAGATGGCGGCAACTGAGGCCGCCTGGACAAAAGCGATCGCCCGCGAGGCGCTTATCCGTCCGCTCGCTTCGGCCACGCGGATTTCAGCCGGTCGTTTGGCAGGCGTTTGTCGGGATCTCGGTCTGAAGCGAACGCGTCTGTACGAACTTATCGCACTCTATCGCGCCGCGCCGGTCGCCAGCTCGCTCCTCGACGCGATCCCGGGACAGGAGAAAGGTAGCCGCCGTCTGTCTGCTGAGGTTGGCCTGGGATGACAGCCTCGTGGATCGACCGTATCCGCTAAGGCTTCCCCACGATCCAGAGCAATTTCTGAAGGACTTCCTGCCGTTTGAAGAACGGTTCGTCCGCAGAGACGGCATCCATCTGTTTGGGCTTCGGTATTGGGACGACGTTTTGAGCCCATGGGCTGGCAGAGGCCAAAGGGTGCGCGTTAGATATGATCCCCGTGACCTATCGCGTGTTCAGGTCGAAGGGGCAGAAAACTTCGTCGAGACTGTGCATTTCGCCGATCTTCGGCGCCCTCGCATCACGCTGGGCGAGCACCGCCTGGCTATGGCTGCGTTGCGGGCGAGGGGCGTCCAGGCCGTCAACGAAGATCTCATCTTTTCGACGATCGCCGAGCAGCGCCGCCTTCTGGCGGACGCCGTGGAGAAAACCCGAACCGTTCGCCGGACTGCCGAGCGGAATGAGCGGGCATTGTCGGCAGGGCGCGATCGCATCACGCTCCCCGAGTACGAGCCGACCCCGGAAGTCTTCGACGATCTGCCGCCATTGTCCGTGGAGGAATGGTCATGACCGCCTATGAGCACCTGCAGCCCGCTTATCGCCAGTACGCCGCTCTCGACACTGACGAACGGATTGCCTGGCTGCGAGCTGATCGATGGTTCGAGACGTCGCAGGCAACCTCGGTGATGAGGCGGCTGGAGGATCTTCTGTCCTATCCTGCGCGTGATCGGATGCCATGCCTTCTCCTTTACGGCGATACCGGGATCGGTAAGACAAAGATCATTCGGAAGTTCCTGCGGGATCACCCGCCTCGGTTCGACCGCGGCACTGGCATTACGACCATGCCTGTCGTTGCCATGCAGATGCCGGCCGAACCTGTCGAGCGCGATGTCTACGGTGAGTTGCTGAGCGCGCTTGGAGCGCCAGGGCCGCAATACGAAGCGGCCTGGCGCTTGAAAGCTGTCTGCCGGAGCCTGATGAGGGACATGGGCGTACGCATGTTGATCATCGACGAGATCCATGCTGTCCTGACCGGCACTTTCCGACAGCAGCGGATATTCCTCATTGTCATCCGGTTTCTGGCAAACGATCTAAAGGTGCCGCTGATCTGCGCGGGGACCGATCTCGCCCGGCAGGCCCTACTCACCGACCAGCAACTTGCCGAACGGTTCGAGGCCTTACACCTGAAACGTTGGTCCAACGACAAATATCTGGCCCAACTTCTATCGAGCCTGGCCGGCATTTTGCCGCTCCGTGAGCCATCTGACATCGGGACGGCCGCGGTCCGTCAACGTGTACTTGAGCTGACCGATGGCGTGACCGTCCGGATCTTCCGTCTGATCGAGACCGCCGCAGTCGAGGCGATCCGAAGCGGCAGTGAACGCATCACGCTCGAGAGCTTCAATGCCGGTGAGTTAGTTTTGCCGCTGATCTCGATGACACGGTATTCCGAGCGGCAGCTGCAAAGACGGATTGCGCGGTGAAGCCCATTCAGCTCCTCCCTCTGGCACCGCGGCCCTTTGAGGATGAGCTGATCTCGTCCTGGCAGGGCAGGGTCGCAGCTCGCTATTCTCTGGGGACTGATGACATCGATACCTGGCTGCACCTCGACGGCTCAGTGTCCGAGGACCGCGATTTCAATCCTGCCTTGGAAAATCTACGACGATGGGCCCGTGCCTGCAGAGTCCGCAGCGACATCGTCGAAAAGCTTGCACTCTGCCGCCATGCTGCACCCCTAGGCTACGTGCTTCGTTCCCAATCGTGCGGCATCTGCCCGGCTTGCCTTGAGGACGATCGGCGAAATGATCGTGATCAGTATCTCCGCCGAACTTGGTCGCGCGCCGAGACAGTCGCGTGCACCATCCACCGACTGCGTTTGCGTTATTTTTGCCCAGCATGCTTCGCAGGTCGCAGTTTCCGATTTGAATATCGGGATGGCTTGGCCGAACTAATCTGCTCCGGCTGTTTGGCTGCCGTTTCCCGCGCACCGCCGGCGCCTTCCGAGCGACGCCATGCCGAATTGCTGATCGCAACGATGAAGGCGATCAATGACGCCGAGGAGGGGAGGGGGCAAACGACACTCGCTAAGCTCAAAGAAGCGATCCGCTTTCTTTGGACTGCCTCTCCGAACACCCTGCGGCCTGAAATCGACTTGTTCGGTGTAGAGTGCCCTTTCGGTCGAACTTCCATACCAGTGACCGAAGATGCGCCAATGACCGCTTTGTCCGTGACTTGGCGGTGTTCCACTCTTCTGACGATCGCGCAGATGCTGGACATTGGCAATGCGCGATCCGATCTCGGTCCTCCTGACCAATGGCTGATCTGGGCGTTCACGAGATTTGGGGGCAGGAACGATCCCGATCGGATCCCACCCGAGTGTCCAAAGGCGGAACGGCGGGAAAAGCAACCGCCACGTCGATCAGACGCCGACTATCTACGACTGGCTATCACGGCGATCAAAGATCCGCGGTGGAACAAGCTCTCGACGCTGGCGCCGCGGAACCGCTCAAAAGCGATCTCGCGGTTAGCACGCGAGCTGCTCAGTTCCTCAGAAGCCCAAACCGAAACGCCTCATCCATAAGAGCCTTGACGGATGAGGGCTGCCATTTCCGGCCGCCGCGAACCGGACGCTCTCCCATCTGATCCAACTGACCTGCGATATCCCGCAGCGTCAAAGAGGGATCTGCGATCGCGATCGCCGCCACGAGCTTCATATGGCGATCGTCTACTGGTCTGCGGGGAGAGCGGGCCAACAATTCGGAGTCCGCGAGCTTCTCTCTCACCAAGCGATGGACGGCGCGGCGCAGGCGCTCGACAGTCCAGTCGTGGCCCTTCCGATTGAGGATCCGCACAACGTTGTCCCAGCTATGCTGCGGCCGAAGCTGCTTTACCGTCGGAAGCCAGGTTTGGGCAGACGTAATTAGTTCGTCGAGGTAGACCCGGTTCTTGGCGGCTGCGGCAGCACGGATCGCTTCTGGTCGCCGCTCGCGAAGACCTGGATTGCCTGCTAGGCGACCACGTGCCTTGGCCGCCCTCATCCCCGACTTCGTGCGCTCGGCAATCAGTGCTCGCTCGAGCTGGGCAACAGCACCAAGTACCTGGAGTGAGAACATGCCCTGTGGCGTCGAAGTGTCGATCGGATCGCGCAGCGATCGGAAATGGACGCCTCGTTCCTCGAGGTTCTCGATAACATCGAGCAGATGACTGACCGAACGTGCCAGCCGGTCCAGCCGCACGACGACCAGGACGTCGCCGGCAGACAGCTCCTTCAGCACCCTGGCGAGAACCGGCCGGGCACGAGACGCGCCAGAACCATGCTCCTGGTGAATACGGTCACAGCCGGCGGCCCGGAGTTCGTCGATCTGCGCATCGTGGATCTGGTCGTCGGTAGAAACGCGTGCATAGCCGATAAGCCGACGGGGCAAAGCAGGGGCGATTTTCTTCGCAGATTTTGCCATAGATTTTTCCTCGATTCCGCCGCGTTTGTTCAGATAAAGAACGCACAGATAATGGATCGTTTGTAAACGTCTCTAGCGCGATTTCTCCGGCCTCCAGATCGCCTGAAACGCCTGGAAATCGGGGCTTTCATGTCCAGAATAGCTCGTTGTCAAAGAGCTTTGTTCAATACGATATGGGTTACTTATCGATGGTAGACAATCGTACTAACAAGCGTATCCGGTGAGGAACTTTAACTTATAGCTAGAGTTCCTTTAGCAAATCATTTACCATGATTTCAATGCCTTACGATCTCGCGAAACTTCCCATCCAGAGCCTGCTCAAGCCTATCTCCGAGGCTGGAACCGCACTCGCCCGTCTCGACGAGCGCATCGCCCGATCCGAGGTCGGCAGCGGTTTCCTCGAACGATGCCATTTCGCCGATGCCTGCGCTTCCCTC
>NZ_JARRIR010000040.1:4728-8002 GCF_029601685.1 Rhizobium sp. YJ-22
TGCCAGTCATGACATCCGCACGCCAACACACGAACTGACCATTGCCCGCGACGTCCTGCGCACCCGCCGGCGCATCGCAGCGCACCCGCCCGGCTGGGCGCTCACCCCCGACGGTCTCCGCAGCCTGCGCCGCCACAACGTTGTTGCCAGCGCGCCTTCCCCATCTCTCGGTGACGACGACGTCGAGAGGGAAGTCGCCGCGGTGCAGCCCGATGCGGTCGGAGAAGGGGAGGGGGAGGACAACGGTGGCGAAGTCGGCGCGCTCGACGCGGAGCTGGCCGCCATCGATGTGGTGCTGGCGCGCTCGGAAGCCGTGTTGCAGCGGGCGGCTGCGCCGACCAGCCAGTCGCGGAATCGCGATCCACTCGTCTATGATCTCGACTGGGACGAGGACGCGCGGCTGGAAGAGTGGCGCACCGTACTGCGACAGGCGGATCACTTGCCGCCGGTTCTGCAAACGGTCGTGGCCCTCGACGCCTGGAACACGCTTGAGGTGCTGCAACACGCGCTCTGGCTCGGTCGGCACCTCGCAGCCTCCATCCTGCGCCAGGGTGGCGTTGCCACCGGTGCTCACCTGGTGGCGATAAATCTAGGCCTGAAAACTATTCCCGTCGATCGGCGCCGGCATCGCAGCCGAGAAGTCCGGCTGCTGGCCATTGCCGACGGGCTGATCGCGGCGGCCGAAATCGGGCTCAAGGAGCATGACCGCTTGGCGCTCGCGCGAAAAATGATGGAGCGCAAATTGTTGGGACGGCGCACGTCTTCAAAACTGCCGGAGCTCGTCGATCTCGTCATGGCGACGCCGCTTGTCCATGCCGGGACGGTCACCAAGACGCTCGGCGTCACGCCGCAGGCGGCGCGGCGGATTGTGATGGAGCTCGGGCTCCGCGAGATGACCGGGAGGGGGAGGTTTCGGGCTTGGGCAATTATCTAAAGGCCTTCCATTGCTTGTTCGATAAGAGCGGCAAGATGTGCAGGTAAAGCGATATCCTTCAAAGCGGCCTCGAGCGCTCTGTTCGCGGTGGCCGATGGACTGTCCAGACGCATCTTGCTTATGGTCCAAATTCCCTTTGGTGAAAGGCTTTTCATGACAATTCGTGCTTCCTCTTGCACGAAGCTAATATGCTCCTCCGGATTGTCGAAGTAGGGATGCACAATATGAAATTGGCTGTCGGCATATGCTGGAGCAAGCACGGCGATTGTATCCAAATCTTTTTTGACCTCGAATCCATTGCAATACTCGCATGAAAGGGCGAGGTTGTATGGCTCAAAGGTCCAAGCCGAATACAAATCTTTCGGCGCAATATGGTCCCTGTGCGCCGATCGCCTTCCTGAGAAACCGACTTTGGATTCACACCATACGCACTTCGCATTTTGCACAGCCATGCCGTGTTGCTTAACAGCCCTTTTGAAGGCCTTTACGGCATTTGTAGCGCGAGGCCAGTGGTCTTTTCGTTCAGCAGCAGGGATTGCATCAAGTCCTGCTTGTACGTCGGCAGGAATTGTTGCGGCCTCGTCAATTTTGAGCATTGCCGCGATTTTCCAGGTACGTGGCGATTGAGGAAAGTATCTCAGCGAGTGCCAGATTATCAGGAGCGGCCAGGGGTAGCAGCCGCTCGTAGATTTCTCTGAGCGCCTGCTCGTTTAGCTCTCCGGTACCTGAAATCATCTGAAGCGCTAGCTTCAAGTCATGTTCGACGTATCGATTTCCCGCAGAACCCATACCGAAAACTCGATAGAGAATATTGTCGGGAGACCTTCCAAAGACTTCTCCGTCATACGCTGCGAAAGATGGTGTCTTTCCAGATTTTGCTATCGTGAGTGAGCCATTCTTCGGATGCAGGTCAGAGACTAGGAAATGCGAGTGCGTTGCTATCACGACATGTGTGTGTGGGTTGTCTTCCAAGGTTGTTAGAAGCGAGGGCACGTATCTTGCCTGCCAAGCCGGGTGGAGACTTACCTCTGGCTCATCGATGAAAACAGCTGTACTCCCACCAATGTTTGCCACGATCTTGGTGACTGTGCTCAGGATATGTTGCTCACCCGAACTTAGTTCGCTGAATGGGAAAAGCCTGCCATGCTTATGAAAGCAAAGGCCAAAATTCCCTAGTATTCGGAAACGGCGGCCAATCTCCAAAACCTCTACAATACTGTCGATAGCGCTTTCGGAGCGTGCGAGAGTCGGGAACAGCTCGAACATGAAGTTGACGCCACCCCGAACGCTCGATGGTGCGCCAGTGTAGCCACTTCGTAGTTCATTGATGAACGGCCAGAGCCGACGGAGCTCCTCAGTAATCTCGTCGAAGTTTGTCTCCAGCTTAGAGGTCGCGGGGCCCCTTCGCCGGGCGATCCAACCAAGCGCGCGATCGATGAAGACATCTTGTGTGTCTGCATACGCAAGTCGCTTAGACTCGATCGAAACCTGCCCAAAAACCGGAAGGCGCAATTCCAGACTTTCAAACCAATTCCGTTCCAGGTTTGCAATTGAGCCATTTTTAATGACATTTAGAAAGTCAAAGAAAGTTCCGCTTTCGATGGAACCCGTAGAGGTCATGTTTCCGGTTTGGCGCAGGCCCATGTAGTGGTAGAACGCGCGGTCGCTTCGCGGTGCGTACTTGAATTTATCGATTGGCAGATGAGCAATCGCTAATACTTTATCTGGCAGCTGCAGGTCGCTTACGTTAACCTGAAGGCCATTTTTCCACACGTAAGCCTTGTTCTCTTCTCGCTGAGTCTCCCAATGGGCTCCATCCAGCCAGTAGCTCAGCGTTGTATTAGGGTTGGCGTCATGTCCGAGGAGCGTTTCGGATCCGGTCCGGGTTCTTGGGAAGAGAGGCAGCCTCGGTGCAATATCGTGATTTTCTATGTCCGAGGAACGATAAGATTCGCGGATATTCCAAAGCACGGTTAGTTCTTCAACGATTGACGCCAGCACTCTGCTTTTTCCGGAACCGTTAGGACCGATTATAATCGAAGCTTTGGGACCCTCTTCTATATCCTCGTTAATGAAAAGCGGGACGTCACTGCGGTTAACCGAGTATCTTACGATATGGAAGCCGCTTTTTGCTTTTCGATTTTCCATAAACCTTTTTGCCTTAGCTAAGAACGCAAATAAATCCGAGTCGAGTTAACCCACTACTACCATGGCGCGATTAGAACTCCAGTCTTTTCCCGCGTGTCAAGCGCGGAGGAAAAAGGTATCCCTCCGCCGAAGGCCGTCTGCCCTGATTTGCTGATTGGCTTTAAGTCCATGCCTTATGTCATGCGCTACAAT
>NZ_JARRIR010000041.1:0-7568 GCF_029601685.1 Rhizobium sp. YJ-22
TCGGTGCCGGGAATGTAGAAATAGCCAGTGCCGTAAGCGTCGCAAACGCGGACATATTCCATCGGCTCAGGCTCGGCGGCAACGATGGCGTCGGCAGCCTGGGCGCCGGAAACTGCAGCGAGGGCTGCAGCGGAGCCGAGAAGAAGGCTCTTGATGTTCATTTTTGAACTCCAGTCAATCAAATCGTTCGAGAGCATGGTCCGCCAACGGTAAGTCGCGACAAGATGATATCCCGGACCTGCGATTCCGGGATATATACAATCGAAATGTTTGTAAATCTTTTCTGACATCGAAAGCGGTGTCCCCGCGCCTTGGGATTTCGGGTGTGGGATTCCGGCAACAACCACTCCCGGCGCAACGAAGGACTGGAGAAGGACGGCCCGAGCAACGACGTGCCCCTGACGAACGACCCCGTTCATCAGGGGCTCTCCGAGTGACCGATAATGCCCGTGGACACGCCTGGAGGCTGCGTGCAAAGCAGGCGTCAGTCGCATATTCGCCGGCATCCCGTTCCCGGATTCAGTGGATCGATCGTCGAAACGGGAGACGCGACGGCTGATTTTTCTATATACAAACGCCTTGTTTGTAAATCAACGTTTTCGCGATCTCCCGCCCCCAACGCGCCTTTGCCGCCAGAACCGCCTTGACGGCGCGAGGCATCGTACTACTAAGTGACACATAAGATATCGTGCCCATCCCAGCAGTGTGACCGCCTGGTCCGAAAGTCACCCATGACAGAAAAAACCTCACATCGCGGACTCGTCGTCGTCGCGATCATGGCCAGCATGGCGATGATCGCCATCGAGGCGACGATCGTATCGACGGCGATGCCGCAGATCGCCGCGCAACTCGGTCAGATCAACCTCTATTCCTGGGTGTTTTCGTCGTTTCTCCTGACCCAGACGGCAACGACCGTCGTCTTTGGAAAGCTGGCGGACATCTATGGGCGCAAGCCGATGATTCTCATCGGCATCGCGCTGTTCCTGATTGCCTCGGTGCTTGCCGGCTTTGCCTGGTCGATGCCGTCGATGATTGCCTTCCGGCTGCTGCAGGGCGTGGGTGCGGGCGCCATCCAGCCCGTCGCGATGACGGTCGTCGCCGATCTGTTTCCCGGCAACCAGCGCGGCAAGGTCCAGGGTTATCTGGCAAGCGTCTGGGCGTTGTCTGCCGTCGTCGGCCCCCTGCTCGGCAGCCTGATCATCCACAACCTGCCCTGGGCCTGGGTTTTCTGGATCAACGTGCCCGTGGGGCTTTTCGCCTCCCTGGCGTTTCTGCTTTTCCTGCATGAGGAGAAACGGTCGCGATCGGTCTCCATCGATGTGCTTGGCGCCGCGCTTTTCGCCATCTCGATTTCCGCGCTGATGATCGCGCTGACCGAACTGGAAAGCGCGGTATCGGGACAGGCCGTCGGCATGCTTGCTGTTTTCGTGATCGCGCTGGCTGGGTTCGTCTGGCAGGAACGCCGCGCGGAAGCGCCGATGATCGCCCCCGGCTTGTGGCTGAAGCGGCCGATCGCCTTTGCAAACCTGGCCGTATTTTTCGCCAGCATGTCGATCATGGGCCTGACGACCTTTCTGCCGATGTATGTCCAGACGGTGCTCAACCGCTCGCCGCTGGTTGCCGGTTTCGCGTTGACCATGCTTCTTCTCGGCTGGCCCTGCGGCGCGACCATCGCTTCGCGCCAGTTCGCGCGCTTCGGCCTTCGTCCCATCATGATCGCCGGCAGCCTGCTGATCCCGGTCGGCACCTTCCTGTTCATCCTGCTGACGCCATCGAGTTCGGCGATCCTCGCCGGCGCCGGTTCGCTGATCATGGGTTTCGGCATGGGGCTGCTCAATATCAGCGCCCTGATCCTGACGCAGGAAAGCGTGAGCTGGACCGAGCGCGGCAGCGCCACGGCCTCGAACGTCTTTTCGCGCAATCTCGGCAGCACGCTCGGCGCGGCGGTGCTCGGCGCGGTGTTGACCTACGGCCTGGCGCACGCCACCAACGGCCAACCGATCACACCGGAGCAGATCCGCGGGCTGCTGAACGCCATCGGCGGCACGGAAGATATCCGGCTTGCCTTGCAGCACGCGCTGCATGCGACATTCGTCGCCATGCTGATGATCGCCGCGCTTATCGTGCCCGCCTGCCTGTTGGTCCCCGCGTTGCGGGCAGGCGACCATGCGCCGCAGGAAGCGTAACCCGTCGCCGCAGGCATCGGTTCAGGCCGGAGCGGCCTCCCGGCTCCAGGGACATGGCCATCGTCAAATCGAGTTACGCTCGACATAGACCACCGAAGCCCGGTGCGGGCGGTAGGCGCCCGCCTTCCCCGGCCTGGCCCGGCGCAGGGCGTTCACCGCCCAGGCGCCCATCTCCCGATGCGGCAATATGATCGTGCTGAGCAGCGGGCGCAGGTGGCGGCAGATTTCATCGTCGTCATACCCGATAATGGAGATGTCGCTGCCGATGGCGAGGCCGGCCTCGCGAACCGCCTCGTAGCAACCCGACGCCATCTTGTCGTTCTGGCAGAAGATCGCATCCGGCCGATCCCTATGCGCCAGAAGCCGCCGCGTCGCCTCGTAGCCCGAGGTCGGCGACCAGTTGCCTTCCAGGGTCAGTTCCGGGTCATGCGGCAGGCCAGCCTCGTCCAGCGCCCGGCGATAACCCTTGAGACGGTCGAGGCTCGCCTCCATGAAGGGTTCGCCGGTGATGGTGGCGATACGGCGCCGGCCCCTGGCGATCAACGCCTGCGCCGCCCGGCGCCCGCCCTCGAAATCGTCCGGCACGACCGAGGGAAATTGATTGTCGTCGCTATAGCAATTCAGCAGGACGACGGGAATGTCCAAGTCATAAAGGATGGCGGGCAGCGTGACGCGCCGGGTGAAGATCGACATATAGACGAGACCGGAGACGCCGCCGCGGCTCAAGCTGCGCACGACGGAGTCCTCCATGGAACGGATGCCCATGGTCTGGGCCGCGAGGATGACCGTCCCCTCCTCCCAGGAAGCCTGGCGCGCGCCCTCCAGCGCGTTGACGGTTTCCGGGCTCGTCGCCATCTGGTCGACGACGAAGCCGAAACTCTCCGGCCCATCCATCGCCGCCCGCGCGATCGGCGACGCCTCTCCATATTTGAGCGAGCGGGCAGCCTGAATCACCTTTTGCCGGGTTTCCTCGGAAATCTTCACGCCGACGGCATTGTTGAGAACGAAGGACACCGTCGCCTGCGAGCAGCCGGCAAGGCGCGCGACATCGGTCATCGTCGCCTTGCGGGCCGTAGGGGTTTGCGCAGCGCGCCGTGCCATGCCTTGTCTCCGAACAGATATGACAGGGCTGTATATCATTTATAGGCATAAGCCCATTGACTAATAATTATTAGTTGACGTAGCCTTGCTTCATCATGGGAGGAACGATCATGAACGCGGCCTACGGACAATATGCATACGACATCGACACCCATCTCCAGACCCTGCAAAGCGATGGCATCGTCGGGCTGAAATCGGCCTTCACCCCGGAATGGGCGGACGAGATGCGCGAAGACATGATGACAGCCTTCTGGTCCGCCATCCAGCGCCCCGGCGGCGCCGTCGGTCGCGGTCCCCGCCGATGGTATGTCGAAATCCATCCGCAGGATTTCCGCGGCTTCGTCGATCTCATCACCCACCCCTGGGTCACCGGCATCTGCGAACGCATGCTCGGACCGGATTACCAGATCGTCGAAATCGGCCTCGACGTTCCGTTCCAGGGGGCGAAATACCAGCCATGGCACCGGGACTTTCCTTCACCGGCCGATACCTATCGCGATCACAGGATCACTTCGCTCGCTTTCAACCTGACCGGCGTCGACGTCACGCCCGACATGGGGCCTTTCGAAGTGGCGCCGGGTACGCAATGGGATGACGGGCGCGCGTGGAAACACGAGATGTTTCCCGACAAGGCGCTATGGCCGCGATTCCAGGAAAGGGCGGTGCGCAAATATCCCGCCCGGGGCGACATTTCCTGCCGTTCGGCTCTGACGATGCATCGCGGCACCGAACACCTCTCGCCGATCGCCCGACCGGTCATGGTGCTCGGCGTCGACGCGCCCGGCGCCGGCCATGCCGAACTCCACGACATGATGGTGACCCGCGACTGGCACGAGGCCCTGCCGGAAAAGGCCCGCAAGCACCTCATCTGCCGCGTCGTCGACGAACTCGTGCCCATCACCCAGAAGCACGATATCGAAGGCCTGGTGATGGGTGCGGAGCCCAGCTGAGAACCGGCGCAACGCATTTGCGCCCGCCGGCAACCGGGACAGGAAGCGTTCCGGGCGTCAATAGGCCTCCGGAACATACATGTCTTCCGGAGGCTCGTTGCGGATATAATCGTCGTGACGAACGCGCTTGGGCAATTCGATCGGCGCCTTCGGGACGTCCTCGTAAGGCACCTGCGAGAGAAGATGCGCGATGCAGTTGAGGCGCGCCTTCTTCTTGTCGACGGCCTCGACGATCCACCAGGGCGCTTCGGGAATGTGGCTGCGCGCCAACATGTCTTCCTTGGCCTTGGTGTAATCTTCCCAGTGTACACGGCTTTCCAGGTCCATGGGCGACAGCTTCCACTGCTTGAGCGGATCATGGATGCGCATGCGGAAACGGAATTCCTGCTCCTCGTCGGTGATCGAGAACCAGTACTTGATGAGGATGATGCCGGAGCGAACCAGCATGCGCTCGAACTCCGGCACCGAGCGGAAGAACTCTTCCAGCTCGTCTGGCGTGCAGAAGCCCATGACGCGCTCGACACCGGCGCGATTGTACCAGGAACGGTCGAACAGCACCATTTCGCCCGCGGTCGGCAGATGCGGCACATAGCGCTGGAAATACCATTGGTTGCGCTCGCGCTCGGTGGGCGCCGGCAGGGCGACGACGCGGCACACGCGCGGATTGAGACGCTGGGTCACGCGCTTGATGGCGCCGCCCTTGCCGGCGGAATCGCGCCCCTCGAACAGCACGACCACCTTGAGCTTCTTGTATTGCACCCAGTCCTGCAGCTTGACCAGTTCATGCTGCAGGCGGAACAGTTCGCGGAAATAGACGCGGCGTTCCAGCGTCGGCACCGGCGGTTCCGACATGCCCTCGGCGATGAGGTCGTCGAGGCGCTCTTCCTCGATCTGCAATTCCAGCTCCTCGTCGAAGCTATCGGCGATCTCCGCCTTGATGCGATTCAAATGATTGTCGTCGAACATGACTGGTATCCGTCGCTGAAGGAAATTGCGGCCGGCGGCATTTCGTCAGCCACCGGTGTTTCTCGGTATTCGACACCTGTCGGGATGCCGGATGCAAGGGAATGGAAAGAGATCTGGCAGCTTTCAAGACGGCAGCGCCTGCCATCGCACCACTCCATGTCGATAGGGGTCGAGCCGCCTCGAAGGCTGCTCATACCGGGATGCCGTAACGTTCTCGGTCAAAACCTATAGAAACCCGCCATGACGTTTTCGTGACGAACCGGCCGGGGATCGGACGAAGCTGCGGAGGGGAGCCTGCCCGAACCGACCGTCCGGCGCCGCGCGTCGAAGCGATGACTTAAACCACGCTGTTGACGGATCGAAACGGCACTGGACGACGCCCACCCGATCGCGCTTTAACGGCGCACATCCCGCCCTCATTCCACCGATCGGAAAACGATGCCAATCCACGAACTTGCCGCGCTCGGCGCCGCGACCTGCTGGGCCATGACCGGGCTGATCTCGGCAGGCCCTGCCGGCCATCTCGGCGCGCTCGCCTTCAACCGCGCCCGCCAGATCTTCGTCACCGCACTGCTGGGGCTCTATGTGCTGTTTACAGGCGCGTGGCATGAACTGACACTGGCGACCTCAGGCCCGCTGCTGCTATCCGGCCTGATCGGCATCTTCATCGGCGACACGCTGCTGTTTGCGACGCTCAACCGCCTGGGGCCGCGCCGCTCCGGCATCCTGTTTGCGCTGAATGCGCCGATCTCGGCGCTGCTCGGCTGGTTGATGCTCGGCGAGACGCTTTCGGGTTTCGCGGTGGCAGGCGTGGCGCTGACCGCATCCGGCGTGTTCCTCGCCATCCTCTTCGGCAAGCGCCGGGCGCAGATGCATCAGTGGGAGACGGTCAAGGGATCGCTCGCCGTCGGCGTGCTGCTGGGGATCGGCGCGGCGACCGGCCAGGCGATCGGTTCGATCATCGCCCGGCCGGCCATGGAAACCGGCATCGATCCCTTCCTTGCCTCGCTGCTGCGCGTCGGCATCGCGGCCACCTGCCTCAGCATCCTGATCCAGCTGCCGATCCCTTCCGTGAAGCCGAAGGGGTCGCTGACGCCGAAGGTCGCGGCAATGACGGCCCTGACCGGCGTGCTTGCTCTGGCTATCGGCATGACACTGCTGCTGTTTGCGTTGTCGGGCGGCAAGGTCGGCATCGTCTCGACCCTCTCGGCCACCTCCCCGGCCATCATCCTGCCCATGCTCTGGCTGAGGACCGGCGAACGCCCCGCCGGCGGCGCCTGGGCCGGCGCCGCGCTCGTGATCGTCGGCATGGCGTTCATCTTCATCCGCTGAGGCGATTGCCGCCCCGTTCACCGCGAAGATCGTCCTGCAGGTCTTTAAGCGATTCGATCAGGCGATGAGCGCGGGCGTGTGGGGGCGTTTGTCGTTGGGGCGAGGCTGCTGGCGAGTGCCGTGTAGCGAGCGAGCGACAGCCCTTCCCCGGCCCGCTGAAATCGTCGTGAACGAAAAGACCGGCGCGCTGCCATCGGCAGCGCCCCGACCAGTTTGTCCTATGCCGCCAGCACGCCGCTCTTCTTGGCGGTCCAGGTGGCGATATAGTCCATCAGGGGCGGATTGAGGCAGTCATAGGGTTCGAGATTGAGATCGCGCAGGCGGGCGCGCACGCCGTCCATCCCGGCCGGATCATAGCCACTCTCGATGATCGAGGAGACGAACGCGGCAAAGCCCGGCCCCGCCCAGCCGCTCTCCTCAAAGCGTTCCGGATGCACGAAGGACAGGCCCTTGAACGGATGGTCGCGCTCGACCGGTCCATACATATGCACGCCGCATTCCTTGCAGGCATGGCGCTGGATAAGGGCGGCGGGATCGACGACGGCGAGTTTTTCGGCATGCTCGACAACCTCGACGCTTTCGGTCGGCGCCACGGCGACGACCGAGAACACTGCGCCTTCAGGCTTCCAGCATTTGGTGCAGCCGCAGGCATGATTATGGGCGATGTCGCCCTTCACCTTCACCTTGACCGGATTGCTGGCGCAGGCGCAGACCAGCGTGCCCCCGGAAAAGGATGCGTCGGTCGCCTTGAACCCGCCATCGACGGCGGGATGGATCGATATGCTTGGCATGGACTTCTCCTCCTTCATGAGCCAGCGCGGCATGCCCCGGCCCGATCGCTGAATTTCCGATCTCAAGTCCCCGCGCGCACCCGGTCACCCGGGCGGCCCCGCCGATACCGGCATCAATAGACCACGACGCCGCGAATGCTCTCGCCCTTGTGCATCAGGTCGAAGCCCTTGTTGATGTCGTCGAGCGGCATGGTGTGGGTGATCATCGCATCGATCTGGATCTTGCCCTCCATGTACCAGTC
>NZ_JARRIR010000042.1:0-3939 GCF_029601685.1 Rhizobium sp. YJ-22
TGGTTGCGGGGGCAGGATTTGAACCTGCGGCCTTCAGGTTATGAGCCTGACGAGCTACCGGGCTGCTCCACCCCGCGCCATGGTATTTTGCCTTGGCAAAACGCCGTTTTATTTGGGCCGGTTTTGCCTTTGGCAAGATACCGTTCTATTTCGAGGTTTTGATCTGTTGGTCCAACAGATAAAGGCCGCTTGCGGGCGGCCTCGATTTGGGCTTTGCCCTTTTTTTGTGATTGAGAAGGAAGTTTTGTTTTGCGTTTAGCAGACCTGGCAGCGCCCTACTCTCCCGCGTCTTGAGACGAAGTACCATTGGCGCAGGGGTTTTTCACGGCCGTGTTCGGAAAGGGAACGGGTGGGGGAACCCCGCAATGACCACCAGGTCAGCTAAAGGCAAAACTCATGCTTTGGCATGGGTGCGCGAACGCATCCATGCTGTTTGCATGTTGATCGAGAAGCTGGATTTTGTGACACGTCTTGGGCAGGCCGTATGGCACCTTCGGAGCTTCAGCTCCGCAAGGCCAGAGGCCGTCGCGCTTGGTAGCGCGGCCCGTCCGGAGCGTAGCGGCGAAGCCGCGACAGCGTCAGGACATAAAGATGGCTCTGCTCATCTGTGATGAGCATGAGCAATGGGAACGAAGAAGTTCTGTCGAGCGATTAGTACCGGTAAGCTTCATGCATTGCTGCACTTCCACACCCGGCCTATCAACGTGGTCGTCTTCCACGGCTCTGATAGGGAATACTCGTTTTCAGGTGGGTTTCCCGCTTAGATGCCTTCAGCGGTTATCCCGTCCATATATAGCTACCCTGCTATGCCGTTGGCACGACAACAGGTCCACCAGAGATATGTCCATCCCGGTCCTCTCGTACTAGGGACAGATCCTGTCAATATTCCTACACCCACGGCAGATAGGGACCGAACTGTCTCACGACGTTCTGAACCCAGCTCACGTACCGCTTTAATTGGCGAACAGCCAAACCCTTGGGACCTGCTCCAGCCCCAGGATGCGATGAGCCGACATCGAGGTGCCAAACAACCCCGTCGATATGGACTCTTGGGGGTCATCAGCCTGTTATCCCCGGCGTACCTTTTATCCGTTGAGCGATGGCCCTTCCACACGGGACCACCGGATCACTATGACCGACTTTCGTCTCTGCTCGACTTGTCAGTCTCGCAGTCAGGCTGGCTTATGCCATTGCACTCGACGACCGATTTCCGACCGGTCTGAGCCAACCATCGCGCGCCTCCGTTACTCTTTCGGAGGCGACCGCCCCAGTCAAACTACCCACCATACACTGTCCCGGACCCGGATGACGGGCCGCGGTTAGACATCCATGACGATAAGGGTGGTATTTCAAGGATGGCTCCACCCGAACTGGCGTCCGAGCTTCAAAGCCTACCACCTATCCTACACATGCCGACACGAATGCCAGTGTAAAGCTATAGTAAAGGTGCACGGGGTCTTTCCGTCTGACCGCAGGAACCCCGCATCTTCACGGGGAATTCAATTTCACTGAGTCTCTGCTGGAGACAGCGGGGAAGTCGTTACGCCATTCGTGCAGGTCGGAACTTACCCGACAAGGAATTTCGCTACCTTAGGACCGTTATAGTTACGGCCGCCGTTTACTGGGGCTTCGATTCAAAGCTTGCACCTCTCCTCTTAACCTTCCAGCACCGGGCAGGCGTCAGACCCTATACGTCGTCTTTAGACTTCGCAGAGCCCTGTGTTTTTGATAAACAGTCGCTACCCCCTGGTCTGTGCCACCCTCTCATACTTGCGTATAAAAGGGTCACGCTTCTTCCGAAGTTACGCGTGCAATTTGCCGAGTTCCTTCAGCAGAGTTCTCTCAAGCGCCTTGGTATACTCTACCTGACCACCTGTGTCGGTTTCGGGTACGGTCTTTAACGGTGGAGCTATTTCCTGGAACCGCTTCCCCGCACGATCAATCCAATAAGATCGTACAAGTTACGCAATCCGTCACTACCACCAGGCCCACGATTATTAACGTGGTTCCCATCACCTACGCCTTTCGGCCTCGGCTTAGGGGCCGGCTAACCCTGCTCAGATTAACTTTAAGCAGGAACCCTTGGTCTTTCGGCGAGAGGGTCTCTCACCCTCTTTATCGTTACTCATGTCAACATTCGCACTTCCGATACCTCCAGGGCTCCTCACGGATACCCCTTCATCGGCTTACGGAACGCTCCGCTACCACACATACTTGCGTATGCATCCTCAGCTTCGGTGCATGGCTTCAGCCCCGTTACATTTTCGGCGCAAAGACCCTTATTTAGACCAGTGAGCTGTTACGCTTTCTTTAAATGATGGCTGCTTCTAAGCCAACATCCTGGTTGTTTTGGGATCCTCACATCCTTTCCCACTTAGCCATGACTTGGGGACCTTAGCTGGAGGTCAGGGTTGTTGCCCTCTTCACGACGGACGTTAGCACCCGCCGTGTGTCTGCCGAGTAGTACTCCACGGTATTCGGAGTTTGGTTAGGATCAGTAAGACGGTGAGTCCCCATAGCCCATCCAGTGCTCTACCCCCGTGGGTATTCGCTCGACGCTCTACCTAAATAGATTTCGCGGAGAACCAGCTATCTCCGAGTTTGATTGGCCTTTCACCCCTAGCCACAAGTCATCCCAATCTATTGCAACAGATGCGGGTTCGGCCCTCCAGTTGGTGTTACCCAACCTTCAGCCTGCTCATGGCTAGATCACTCGGTTTCGGGTCTAATGCAACGAACTAAAACGCCCTCTTCAGACTCGCTTTCGCTACGCCTACACCTACCGGCTTAAGCTTGCTCGTTACACTAAGTCGTTGACCCATTATACAAAAGGTACGCGGTCAGCCTTGCGGCCTCCCACTGTTTGTAGGCATCCGGTTTCAGGTACTATTTCACTCCCCTCGTCGGGGTGCTTTTCACCTTTCCCTCACGGTACTTGTTCGCTATCGGTCATGCACGAGTACTTAGGCTTGGAGAGTGGTCTCCCCATGTTCAGACAGGATTTCACGTGTCCCGCCCTACTCTAGGACATTACAAGCATTTACGCGTACGGGGCTATCACCCACTCTGGCCGAGTTTCCCAACTCGTTCCGCTTTGTCTTGCAATGCCACTGGCCTGGTCCGCGTTCGCTCGCCACTACTTGCGGAGTCTCGGTTGATGTCCTTTCCTGCGGGTACTTAGATGTTTCAGTTCCCCGCGTTCGCTTCTTACACCCTATGTATTCAGGTGCAGATACCTTATTAACGATACCTAGAAACCTGTGCAGTTGGAGAGCCCTTCCCAGCGTTAATAAGGACTTTCGTCCTCACGCTGTCGTGGCTTGCGCCACTTCGCTCCGGACAGGGCGGCGCATCAGCGCCGACGGCCATCCGGCCTTGCGAAGCGCAAACGCGCTTCGAGCCCAGTTCCCTCGAACCCGTCGAGGAAAAAGGACCAAGGTCTCAACTGAACAGATTTTCTAGGCATCTAAGGTGGGTTTCCCCATTCGGATATCCATGGATCAAAGCTTATTCGCAGCTCCCCACGGCTTTTCGCAGCGTATCACGTCCTTCTTCGCCTGTGCATGCCAAGGCATCCACCAAATGCCCTTAAGTCACTTCTTCGTTCTCATTGCCAATGCTCATCTTTGCTTGGTTCAGCAAACCTTTCCTCCTCGCTTACGCTCGGAGGGGTGCTGAACCTGGCCATACGGGCAGGGTTTCCCTTGCCGCTTTGTTGTATGACCCGTATCCCCGCTAACGATAAAACAGGGACACAAACAACAGGGTTACCTTTTACAACCCCGTTTGAAGATGCCATCGACGTGTCGATCCGGTCTCGCTGAAGATCACGCCGAGCGATCTTCGAGCCGGATCATTAGACCAGCTTCTCGAGATCGATCCGAGGATGCGCGGTCAGGCAACATCCACCAAACCGTCGGTCAGACAAAGGCCAAAACC
>NZ_JARRIR010000043.1:0-6353 GCF_029601685.1 Rhizobium sp. YJ-22
GTGACCCGGAAGTCATCAAACGCATCATGGCAGACGAGCCGAAATCATAAGCCCCGCGGCCTTCGCCGGATGGATACCCTCTACGCGTTGGCTTTCCCCAATGTCACTTCGGCGTTGAAGTCAGCTTCGCGCCCCCATCCCAGTCATTGATCTAAGAGTGCGGTCACGCCAAAAGCGGACTTCCAATCTGTGGTTTAGCCACTCCGGATAAGCATCAACGCTTGCCTAAGATTTCGTCCAGGATTGGCGCGACCTTCTTCAGGTCGTAGCCTTCGGAATAACGAAAGTGGCTACGGGATGGGCGACTGAAGTTCCGCAGTAAGTTTGCGAGTTTCGCCTCTGCTGCTATTTTATCAGGCCCTTTCGCATCCCGGACTGCAAGTACCAACTCGGCAAGGTGGTGGGCTTTCCACCGGCCTAGTGTGTCGACGGTTTTATGGAGATTGAGCGCGCTAACTATCTTGTCGCCAAGCGCCAACGTCTCGTTCGGCAGCTTGTATCGTACCGTCCAATCGGAAAAGGAAGAGGCGGTCGAATCTAACTTCGGTCGACTCTTTATCGTCATAGGAAGAGCTGCTTTTGCCTTTTTCGTCACGGCGCAATCCCGATTCCATAATCATTTCCATTCCCTGGCCATGAAGGAATTCGGCCAAGTCCGAGATGCGAACTAACAGCCGATAGCCATCAGATCGAACATCGTCGTCGTAATAAATTTCGCGGTCGTCTTCGACTTCTGGATGACCCCATACCTCGTAGATGAAAGTTGGCTCGGAATGATCCGAACGAAACCAACGAGCACCCCGGTCAGTTTGACGAGACAGACCCAACACTTTTGTAATGGCGCGCCCTGGCTCGCACTCAATGCGACGTGTCCCATTGCAAAAGCGGTCGGGGCGATCGAATCGACTATCGCCGTCGTTGCTCTTAAGCCACCCCCGCAACACGTAGTCGCCAGCATCGATCTCGAGGTCGTCGCCCTCTGGCGGAATTCGGTAGTCAAAATCGTCCCAGGTCGTTTGGAGAGCTCGCACGAGCGCAGGGGCTGTATCTGAAGACACGAGGCCAGTGCTTACCCTGACCTCATGGCGAAAGGTTCGCGAGGCGGTTGTGGCTGATTGATCGACCACGAGGTATCCGGGCCTATCGGCTACCATGATCTCGGCAAGAATCTCAGGATCCGTTGCATCCTTGCGCCATTCAGCGATCGGCCTCTGCGGAGGTCGCCAGAAGCTCTCCAAAAGGGGACGACCTCCAACCAGATCGGACAACCAGATAGGAGGTACGGTAAGCTTGTCGATGCGAATCTCGTAGTCCAACGAGCCATAGTCCCAGTCGTGCTGCGCTAAACGGTGCGACGTTAGGATTTCTCCGCCCGCACACCACATCGCATGCCATTCGAGGTAGCTCTGATAGCGCTCAAGTGTCGGAAGGCTGCCGTGGCTGTGGGAAGAGCGCCGCCAACTGCGGTCGTTGAAGCGACCTTTGCGCTTTTCTCGGGAACCATATGGGGGCTCGTCTATGACGCCCCACACGTCCGATATGTACTTGTCGGCAGTCTCGAAGAGCATCAACGACGCCGATTGACCGGCCGACAATTGCCGTCGCTTAACCCCTTGATCGATCAGGGGATTAAGAGTCTGATGTAAGGAGGCTACATCTGTGTCTTGCCAGCGTGCCGAGCACGAGAGGGCGGTATTCAAGTCGAGCAAGACTAGCGTTCGCATTCCAGCGTCCCAGGGAAACCCCTCCACGTTCTCCAAGCGGATACCTGCATCTTCAAGCACATCGGAGAAGGCGCGAGCCAGTTCCATCTCGGGAGCTTTAGTTGCGGACTGACCTCTTTCTGCTAGTGCGGCCACGGCCCGAATCTGGTCCATGATTTCGCTGTCGAGTTCTGCGGCCACTTCCAAAGCGGTGTCGAAAAGTGCCCTGCTATCGTCTGGGCTAATCCAAAGCAGCCACTCCGCAAATCGAGCCAAGATGGAAGACTTGTCTGCGGCACCGATTTTGTCGCGTCTGACGCTATGAGCTTCATTCGCTATGCTCGATACGAGATCGCCGTGAAGAGCCTTCACATTGCGTAGTCGAGCGAGCAGCGTTTCGGCGTTCCTTGCTTCATAGGACGACCAGCGATTTCGGATGGTAAGCGCAAATTGAACGACCTCTCTGGCAAGCCTAGGCTCCCCCGCCAAAACAGCGATGCTCTCTGCGGCCTTCGCGCGCATCCCACTGGATTCGTAGTGGCGGTTGATGCTCCACGCATTCTCCGACAGATGCCTCAACGCATCTCGAGCGAGACCATCAGCGGCTCCTATTGTACCGCCTGAAGCTATGAACTGGGCACGCCACGCATACGCTCTCGAAACGGACCCCACCACCTCGCGAAGCTCGCGGTCGTGTTGACTCGTATCCTGATAGCCTCGGCCACTCTCTGGCTTTCCCTCCGGCTTGGGCCGGGGAGCCAACGGGTCGACATCCTTTCCGACGCGACCTTCGAGGGCTTCACAAAGTAAGTAAGACCGCATGATTGCGTCGAGAAGGACGTGATGCGAGCCGTAGAGGCGATCAATTCTCCTCGTCTCGTTGTCTAAAAAGGGTGAGAGCCAGCTCTTTAACTCAGTTGGATGCCGACCTCTCATCACAAGAAGTTCAACGCCAGAAATGATGATGTCTACGATCCGTGGGCCAAGCTCTTGATTCGGCCCATATCTTTCAAGCAGCTTGGTACTGGGTTTTGCCAGCGTAAAGAGTGCTCGCAAGCCATCTTCTAGCCTTGCTGGGTCTACCACCGCACCAGACATGGCCAGCGGTACAAGTACAAACACAGCGCGATGGAGCGGTAGAGAATCGGCGATCTCGTTGACGATCTCGAATTGACCCTCGGCCAAAAGGCGGTCGACAACGGCGAGGCCCGCGTCCATCGCAAAACGCCAATGCCGTAACCCTCGATACCTGCCTACGGCTGCCGCTACACCGGAGGTACTTAGTTCAGCATAGAGAGTTTGAGCAAAGTCCTCAGCCTCAATTGACCATGCACGGGCATGTTCGTTCTCGATACGGTCTTCCTCATAGGTGTCCCATCTCAGTTTGAACCAGGCGTTGACTCGCTTTCGAAGTTCGTGGGCTGACGACCTGTTGTCCGGCCCTGTCCGATGACCGATCATCTGAAGCAAGATTGGACCGTGGCTTGCAACGTAGTCAGGATCGCGGAGGACCAATCGACGGACGGAGTCCTCTGCAAACCTAACCGATAGAGACCGATGCGCTATTAGAAACTGCCTTAAGTTATCGTCGCTATGAACCGCCTCAGCACCCATCATAATGAAACGCAGCGCTCGGCTATTGTTCCCGGCAGTGCGGCAGACCCGAATAGCCGTGCGAAGACGCTGGGTCCCTATCTCGCGCCGTTGGGCGACATCCGGTAGTAGCCCCGTTGGAGGCTCCGGCTCCCTTTCGACAAAATTGAGCAAGTTCTCGTATTGACCCGCGCTAAACATCATGGGCACAACGGCCAGGGCGGCATATGCGCTCGTCGACGCCGTTGCTAAGAAATGGTCCGCTGCCGCGCGTGTTATTTCCGACAACTGATCAGCACCGGCAACTCTCGCATAGGCTTCAAAATCTTCGTCAGCGAAGCCTATTTTTTTATCATCCTGCGTAAAGCCGGGAACAAGATCGGCAACGATGTCGATCAGGGCAGACCTCGACACATTCAGAACACTTGAAAGCACGTCGATCGGAACCGGGCGTGGCAAGTGAGTAACAGCAGCACAAAAGCGCCGGATCACTCGCTCGTCACCATGTTTTCGAAATGCTTCGACGAGTTGCGTTTGAAAAATTTGATCCAGCGCTTTGCCGTCTGGCCTCAGCGCATCGATCGCCTGAGCATAGTCGCCTGGAGCCGACTTCAATGCATAGGACTGAACGCGCGGAACGCCTTTCGAAAGTTTGTGAAACTCATCGATCCAATCATCATCCGCGTTCCAGAATTTCCGGACATATTCGGCGGTCTCCGGCAGGGCGAACGGTTCGAGTTCGATCCTCTGGAAACGGGCCGGGATTGGTAATTCGGAAAGCCTGCTCGTGCGGCAGCTTACCAGGATGCGGACATTGGTCGGAAGGTCTTCAAGAGACATCAAATCTTGCGCAAAGCTCGGCTCAGGCGGGTGCTTCGACCGAGCGGCGGTTGATGCGTTATCAATTGCGTCTGCGGTGACTACGAGAAGTGCCTTGTCGTTCAACGAGGACAAGAGCTTTGCGGCTTCATCAATTCGACGGCGCAGCGCTCGCGGGAAATCGGTGTGATCTCTGGGGACGAGGTAGGTCGGAAGCTTCAGCCTCTCAGCCACTTCATTCGCTAGCTGAACGAAGGCGTCCCTCTGCCGGTGCCTGGATTTGCTGGCGTCCAAGTAAGAACCAGCGCCATAGCAATCGTACACGACCATCACCGATTGCTCAGGCAGCTCTGCAGCTATGAGCTGAAGGGCCGTCGTCTTTCCAAGCCCGCCGTTGCCGTGCAAGCAGAAATATTGATGTCCGTCGCCTCCCAAGGCTTTCGCGGCATCTGAAATGCTCGTGCGCTTAACTGGCTGGTCGACAAAATCGATGTACGAGGGCGCGGGGAAAAGAACAGACGGATCGCCTGCGCCAAGCTTCAGCAAGATGTCGTGAGGCGTGACAAATTCGCCTGCGCGCTCAGGGAGCATAAGATCATGGACATATCGTCGTAATTCGCTTGCGATTTCAACAAACTCTACGTCTTCCCACTGAGATATTCGTTTCAAGACGTCGTTTTCGATCAGAAAGCGCGAGCCTGTTGCACCAACTAGGTCGAACGATCTCGCAAACTGGCAAAAATCCGAGAGAGCCAAACCGCTGGCTTTGGTCAGAGTCTGCAGGTCGCTCGAAATTTTAGGGCGCTTTGATTGGCCGGAAACACCGATAGCCTTCGCCTCATCGATAGCCTTGATAAGAGCGTCATCTATCCGCTGATTGGTAACGAGCTGCACCGCAACTGTGATGGGGTCGTGCGCTATCCTTTTAGCCACCAGAGCAGCGTAAGCCCTAGCCATCTTCCCAATAACCGAGGACTCCGGCTTCGCTGTCTTTGCTGCGGAAATGCGTGAAACTGTCCAGGATGCACTCGCATTTGCTGCTGAGTACTTCAGTTGCTGAAGTTCAACCCTATCGGCGGTCGTCACCCACTCGGCTCCATAGAGTAGGGTGCAGTCGACACCATCCCATTCGCTTCCAGTCCCGGCATCGGCCGACAAACCCTCCAACGCCATTGCACTGAGCCCGGAGTCGCGCTCAATGAGGCGCAATGCCTGCCGCATCGCCCAAAACTCGTGGAAATCGTCCCCGGTGTTCGAGCCGCGAGCACCACCAAAGTCAGCCTTCTGTGAACTGGCCATTCTACTTCAGCGAACTCCATTTACGTGTCGAATCGTCCCACATGATCGCAAGCTACTTGTCGAGTCCAAACCTATCAAATGTCGATCTTCGCGTTCGCCGCAGTTGGTTGGGGTATCTCGACAAGTTGATGGTGCTGAACGGAAACGCTGGATGCGATGGTCTGCTGGATGAACGAACGCGTTGAGTACAGAATGGCAGCTATGGCGCATCGGCAGCCAAGAGCTGCCTGTCCGCACTCGGCCCCATTGCGGCGATAAATTTCGTTTCTGGAGGAAGTCCGCGTTCTGCTTGCTATGACCAAGCTCGACGGCGGCGGTGCGACCTCACCGTAGCTTGATGGGCGGTCGATTGCATTTCCGGTGCTTCATGATCGCATGTTGGCCGCGCTCCCAGTGTCGAAGTCTCTGCGATTTTTGGCATGGTTACTGGCATGCCGAACTGTCCGAGAGGTGTGTTTCGCCAAGGTGATTCCCACCATCATTTTGCAAATCGGCGGTCGTCGCCGCACGCCTTGGTCAGAAGTCTTTCGGCAGTTCTCATGCAGGAAATCCGCGCGTTCGGCGCAAAAGCGGAAATCGGCCTTTTGGGCGAAAAGGGCGGGATTTTACGAGGGCAAGATAAAAGAACATGGCACTACGTCGCCCATGTTCTGGAAATTATTGTTGTCTGCACACTGTTTAGGTGGTGCGCGAGCGGCACCCCATTTTTGACCCCCTTGGTGCCATGATTTCTCGCAAAGCATTGGCATTGCTAGGTTTTGACCGGCACTATAGCCGCAAATTACCCGATTTTTGGCAGTTTCAACCGAGGTACGAGCATGAGCGCCGGCGACGGAAATCGTTTCCAACTGGAGCCGAATTTAGAGGTGGCTCGGTTTGTCTGAACAGCTTCGGGCGTTTCGCTAAGTGGATTTCCGCCTCGATTATGCCGCCACCATC
>NZ_JARRIR010000044.1:0-5562 GCF_029601685.1 Rhizobium sp. YJ-22
TGATAGAGCTACGATGAGCCGAAAATCCTCTCTTCTCAATTAAACCAATTCTGTCTCATGGGCGCTGATGTCGGACAGGAGATCGCATCGCCGAGCTTGGTGTCGGGCACGACCTTGGGAACCATCCTGTCGAGCCACTCCTTCAGGGCATCCAGGACCGGAACGCTGTGTTTCTGGCGCAAGCGTCGGATGCAATCGGCCCGCGTTTCGCCATCATCGGGCTTTTCGTCCCGCACCTGCCTTTCAATCCGGTAGAGCTGGTCGAAGAACTTCAATGCCTGCGCGGGCCGCCCGCTTTGTTTCTTCCCGGCCTTAAAGGCGTTGACGAAGCGTCGCCTGGCGTGCGCCATGCATCCGACATGCGTTGCGCCCTTCAGGGTGCGCCAGGCCTGATAGCCGTCGCTCATCAGGATGCCGCGATAGTCACCAAGGAAAGTCTGCGGATGCACCTGCCCACGACCGGGCTGATATTCGAGCAGCACAACCGGCTCGAGGCTGTCCTGCCCGCTGCGATAGGCCCAGATGTAGGACTCGTCCGTTGCTTTCCTGCCCTTTTCCTTCAGCACCTGCACCGTGGTCTCGTCACCATGGATGACGCTCTGCGACAAGAGCCGCTGTTTCAGTGCATCGTAGATGCGAACGAGGTGCTTTTCGCTCGAACCGATCACCCAATGGCCGAGGGCGCCACGGCTGACAGGAACGCCAGCACGCTCGAAGGCCTGCGCCAGGCGATAGAGAGGTGTCCCGTCGACATATTTGTGAACCAGCGCGAAGGCCAGCGTCGAGGCCGTGGCAATACTGCCCGGCAAGGGCTGTGCAGGCATCGGCGCGATGATGACAGGCGTGCTGATCCCGGTGCGCTCGCAGTTGCGGCAAGCATACTTCGCCCGGGCATTCTGCAACACGGTCGCCTTCACCTCGATATGCAGCTGCTCGGTGACGAGTTCGCCCATGCGATGCAACGGATGGCGGCAGCACGGACAGGTCTTCTGATCGTCGGCAAGGTCATATTCAACGCGTTGGCGGGGCAAGTTTGCCGGAAGAGGTTTACGCCCGCGCTTGACGCCTTCGGGCTTTTCCACCTCTGGCAATCCCGTGTCGGGAAGCTCAGTGGCGTCTGTCTCGTCACAATCGGCCAAGCCCTCATCCGCATCGGCCTCCAGAGCGGCGTTCTCGGCTTCATTGAAGACGCGATCCATATGCTTTTCGCTGCGCGGCGCAAAACGATGAAGTTGTGCAAGCGCCAGTTCTTCCTCGAGCTTGAAGACACGCTGTGCAAGAGCATCCCTTTCAGCCCGCAGCGCGGCGTTCTCCGCAGCATTCGCCGCCAGAAGCGCCATCAGTTCCGCAACATCAGGAGTGCCGGCTCGTGTCATCGTAGCTTTGAATCTGAGCCGCCCCGCTCCGTCAACAGCCTTCAGCCGACAAACTCATACTGCCGGACAGGATGGCGCACCATCGCGTCAAGATCGATGCCGTCAAGCAACCAGCGCAACTGTTCGGTATCGAGCGTCACGACCGGCGCCTCGCGGCGGGGCCAGCGAAACCGGTCTTCGGACAAGGCTTTCAAAACGAGCACAAACCCTGACCGCTCGAAGAACAGGAGCTTCATCCGGGTGCGCCGACGGTTGCAAAAGACGAACACAGCACGCTCGAACGGGCTCAAGCCCATCGACTGCTCGACTACGATCGCCAAGCTGTTGATCCCCGCACGAAAGTCGATCGGGTCCCGGTGAAGATAGACGCGAAGATCGTCAGCCAGCCGGAACATTGCAACGCCCCAGAACTTCGATCATCGCGGACAAGGCCTTCTCATCCGCATCTTCAAGCTCAAGCCGCACACCGTTCGGCAGAGACGCCGTCAGTCGCATTCCTGCCGATGATGGACGAGCCGGCATGTCGGGCTGCCGCGCAATCGGCGACGCTGAAACCACCGGAACAAAAGCCGATGTTTCCTCCCCCGCAACAACCGTCAAAGCACCCTCTGCCTGCCGATCTCGGCGAAGCTTCACCCAATTGCGTAACTGATTGGCGTTGACGCCGTGCGCCAGTGCCAGGCGGGCGACTGATACCCCGGGCTTCATTGCAGCGTCGATCAGCCGGTCTTTCTCGATGGGATCGAACCGTCGCTTCCCGTTGGAAAGAACCTTCACAGCCCGAAGGGGCCCCGATCCAGTCAAGATATCCAATGCCATTATGTCCACAGTCTCCGTTGTGGACACAGAATCCTTCATTCGATTTTCAATGAACAGGTGCCCCGAATTGTGCGCTTACGATTGGCCGCCTGCCAGGTGTTGACGGGCTGCGTGTCGGTCAATGTGATGCGGACGATCGACTTGATTCCTTTGAAGCCGTATTTCCATGGCAGCACAAGCCGGATCGGCGCGCCGTTCTGGTTCGGCAGCGTTTCGCCGTATAATCCCACGGCGAGGAGCGCCAGAGGATGCCGTGCTTCGTCAAGGCGAAGTCCCTCCATATAGGGCCATGGCAGAGACTGGAATACGCTTTTTTGCCCCGGCATTTCCTCCGGGCGAACGACGGTCTCGAAGGCGACGTATTTGGCGCTGCCGAGCGGCTCTACCTTGTCTAATAGAGCCGCAAGCGGAAATCCGTTCCAGGGGATGACCATGCCTCGACGCAGCGCATTCGGTAGGTTCGTTCCTCGATGGGAAATTCTTTAATGAGCTGCTCGACATCGAATGTGCCGGGCTTGCCCGCCATGCCGTCGACCGTGATCGCCCATGGGAGCGGTTTGAATGCACCGGAAAGAGCTGCCGGATCCGCCTTGTCGAGTCCGAACTCATAGAAGTTGTTGTAGGTCGTGACATCCTCACGCGGTGTTGGCTTTTGATCGACCTTGTAGATGCTGGGTACCGTCGAAAGCGGTGAGGCTTTTGATCCTCGCGCAGACAACAGCGACATTGCGCCGAATGCCCCTGCTGCAAGAAATTCGCGGCGTTGCAGATAGACCGCGTGAGGGGTGATTTCGGAAGTGGCAATCTTCGGAGGACGATATACCGGCATTGTTGATCCCTTCGCCTGGTCGAGCGACGACAGTGCAAGTCGGGCGGTATGCCCCTTGAACGCCGTTCTGTTATGCCGTGTATTTAATCGGAGGAAACCCAATTTTTCGTGCGCGCGGCGTGATCGGGATGAGAAGCTCGAAGTTTCAATCATCAAGTTCGGGTGCCACAACGTGCATACAGAAAACCGCCGAGATTATGACTTCCGCTCAGCTCAAGGAAAGGGAAAAGGTCAACATGCGGCATCACCGCTTTGCCATCTTGCTTGGCAGTTTGAAGGTGGTGAACGGGATATGATCGGCCTCGTGAAAGTTCCGAGCATTCAGCTTACTGTCAGTAATCCGCCCCATGGGTTGCCTGCAAGTTTGACGACAACAGGATGCAGTAGCGTTGCGCGCAACGCCGTGAGGCCAATCCCCCGATCGTGAACGCTTGCGACCTTTAGCGGATGATGGGGCAGCGAGTGACTTTCAGAGAAAAGAACAAGATAAATCGGTCCTTCTACCGGCCCGAAATCAGCAGTATTGCGCTGAGCGTCCTGGTCGCACTGTTCCTGGTATTGGGCACCAACCAAACTTTCTGGTCCAAGGTTCATGCCAATCTGGGGAGTAATCCCGGAGCGGTCGCAGCCCTTTATGTGGCCATGACCGTCCTGTTTATCGCAGCCATAACTGCTTTCTCGGTCAAGTACCTCACGAAGCCGTTCTTTATTCTGCTTATCCTGACTGCGGCTGTGGCATCCTGGTTCACGGATCGTTTCGGCGTGGTCGTCGATAGCGACATGATCCGGAATGCCTACGAGACAACCCCTGCGGAAGCCCAGCATTTGATCACGCCAGCTTTCGCATTTCATCTAATCCTGTTCGCGGTGCTCCCGATCGCCGTCATTCTTTGGGTCCGGGTCACTCATCGTCCGCTTCTTCAGAAAATCATCTGGAACAGCGCCGTTATTTTTCCAAGTCTGGCGCTGTTCGTCTTTGCCGGGTTCTCCTATTCCGCCGTTTATACTGCTGCAATTCGAGAACATAAGGACATCGTCAAAACGCTCAATCCCGTTACGCCACTGGCTGGTACAATTAAGTTCCTCATGGATACGGGGGCAGAAGCACAAATTGTCGTCCAGCCTGTCGGACGGGATGCAAAAATCACGCGCGCCGTCGATGGCTCGACAAAGCCGCGCGTCACCATCATCGTTGCGGGCGAAACGGCGCGCGCGCAGAACTTTTCGCTCGGTGGCTACGGCCGCGATACCAACCCGGCGCTGTCGAAACAAGACATTATCTATTTCCCCAACACATCGAGCTGTGGAACTGCAACCGCTACGTCTTTGCCGTGCATGTTTTCCAGGTTCACGCGTTCCAACTATTCGCATGCAAAGGGCTTGGCAAACGAAACGCTGCTGGATGTGCTTGCGACGGCAGGTGCCGACGTTGAATGGTGGGACAATAGCACCGGCAGTAAGGGTGTTGCTGACAGGGTGAAGTTCGTAAGCCTCGCATCGTCATCGGATGCGCGCTATTGCAAGATGAACGAATGTCAGGACGGCGTTTTTCTCGACAAGCTCGATACCTGGTTGAACAGCGTGACAAAAGACAGCGTGCTTGTTCTCCATCAAATGGGTAGCCACGGACCGGCCTATTATCTGCGCTATCCTTATGCCTTCAGACGCTTCCAGCCCGAATGTAAGACGGCAGAGCTCGGTAGTTGCAAAGACAGCGAAATCGTCAACGCATACGACAATACCATCTTTTATACCGATTTCATCCTTTCGTCCGTTATCGACAAGCTCAAAGCGAACTCCGCCCGGCTGCAAAGCGCCATGATCTATATGTCGGATCATGGGGAGTCGCTGGGCGAAAACGGTCTTTATCTTCACGGTGCGCCTTACATGCTGGCGCCGGACGTCCAAACAAAAGTGCCGTTTGTTCTTTGGATGGGCTCCGAGTTTCAGCAATCAATGGGCGTGGACAAGGCGTGCCTTGTCAAGGATGCCGGTTTGCCGCGATCACACGATAATCTTTTTCACAGCGTTCTCAGCATGATGAATGTCACGACGCGTGTCTACGATCCGAGCCTTGATATCTTCGCCGATTGCAAAGGGGGGAGATCGTCATGAGCCTGGCACCGGAATACAAAAAACTCACCGGGGTTGCGCATTTTATGGCCGCTGCCACGTATTCGGCCGGTGGACTTTCCCGAGCATGGAAAGAGGCGGCATTTCGTCAGGAAGTCGCCGCAGGTTGCGGATTAGCAGCAGTTTACGGATGGCTGGGTGTCGATCTCGCGACTGCTGTTGCAGCCACAATACTCTTTCTTTTGCTGATTGCCGTGGAAGCCCTCAACACGGCTGTTGAGGAAATCGTCGATCGCATTTCGCCAGAGATATCCGAAACGGGCCGGCATGCCAAGGATCTCGGTTCCCTGGCCGTATTTTGCGTGATTGTCGCCAATTCGCTTCTGTTAGAGCTGGCTCGGGAAATCTGCACAGCGGGGATAAGTGGAGTTTCTGCCTGACTTCGGCTTAGATGCCGGGAACAGG
>NZ_JARRIR010000045.1:0-4382 GCF_029601685.1 Rhizobium sp. YJ-22
CCAGGGCGACAAGGGCGAGCACAAGCTCATCTGGTCCCGCTAACCACCACCAAGGCGCTCCGCACACAGCGGGGCGCCCTCATTCGATCACATATCCCAGCGCGCGATAACCCACGCGTCGCTTTGCGGCCATCCGGGCCAGAACGGGAACGGTGTTATCGACATAGTCGACGACCAAAACGTCCCGCTTCCCATCATGCTGGCGATGCAGACGGCCGACATACTGCGCCAGAGTTCCCTTCCAGGCAATCGGCATGGTCAGGAAAAGCGTGTCGAGCCGGGCGTCATCGAAGCCCTCACCGATATAGCGGCCTATCGCCAGTATCAGGCGCTCATCATCGTCTGCGACATTCAACGCCGAGTTGGCTTGCTTGCGATCCTTCGCCGACATGCCACCGCGCAGCACCACCAGATTTTTCACGAACGGCGAGAACTTCTGCTGGAGGTAATCGAGGTGATCCTTCCGCTCCGTCAGCAGGATAGGCGAACGTTTGGCCTCGAGGCATTTCAACACGTCATCGAATATCAGGTCATTCCGGCCTTGGTCCTGCGCAAGGGCCGCATAGATCGCTGGCATTGACGGGCGCTCGGCCGAGGCGAGTGACGCTGGCAACTCAAATTTCGTCGATCTATCACGCGCACGATGGCGAATGCCACGTTCAGCGGCCTGCACCCTCGCATCGACCCGATGGCGAACGGGGCCGCATTGCATGAAGATGATCGGATGATGACCGTCCTTTCGGGCAACGGTGGCAGATAGGCCGACGACATATCGCGCCTTGGATCTGCGAGCGACAAGCTCAAAGCTCGCAGCGGACAGATGGTGGCATTCGTCGACAATCAGATGACCGTAATTGCCGACGACGTCATCGACCTCGCCATTCCGAACCAGGCTCTGGATAAGCGCCACGTCGATGATCCCTGTTGGCTTCCTTTTCCCGCCACCGATGATGCCGATCTGCTTTGGGTCGATGTTCAGGAAGGAACTCAGGCGCTCCACCCATTGGATCAGAAGCTCCCGGCGATGGACAAGAACCAACGCGTTGCGCGCCCGATGTGCGATAAGCGCGGCTGCGACAACCGTCTTGCCAAAGGCCGTCGTGGCGGCAAGCACCCCGGTGTCGTGGGCGACAAGAGCATTAAAGGCCATCGACTGGGGCCGCCGCAGTTCGCCCTGGAACGCAACACCGACAGGTAGCGCAGCCCCATCTTCGCGATGATCCTCTAAAACGGCGGTCGAACCATGCCTCTCGATGAGCTCGATTGCTTCGTCGAAACAGCCTCGTGGTAGAGCGACATGGCGTGGATGAAGTTCGGCGCATGAGATGATCCGCGGCTTGCCGAATGTCGGCAGTCGCATTGCTTGTGCGCGATAGAATTCCGGATTTTGGAACGCTGCCAGACGCACGAACTGTGCGATCAGCGCAGGCGGCAGCTCCGTCCTATCGATGTAGACCTGATCGGCGATCACGACCTTGATGCTTTGCGGGATCACAGCTTCTATTGGCCGCGGCTCGCTCCGACGTGACGGCAACATCTTCCACGGCTCATCGGCATGCTCGTCATCGACTGGCATCCGGACGCCCAGGACCCGCCCCGACAATTCAGCTTCGTCAGCGATCCTGAAGACTTCGTCCGCCGACAACCTGGGCAAAGACGACAGGTATGCCCACTGGTCATCGTAGGGTTGCAGGTCGCCATCGACAAAAACGCTGTTTCCATTTTCGCGGGCTTTCCTTTGTAGGGGAAGCGCGATCAGATTGCCGAAGCCGCCAAGTGGCATCGTATCCTGGTTGGGAAAGAAACGGTCATAAGACGTGAAGCCGATCTCGGGACGGTTCTCCATCGTCTCTGTGATCAGCGCGGCACCAAATTGCCGGGCGATCTTCGCGGGAACGGGTTCTGAGAAGAATATCCAGACATGGCCGCCGTTTCCCGACCTCGACCGTTCGAGGGCTGCGGCAATTCCTTTTGCACGACAGGTGGCGAGCAGGGCTCTGGTATCGTCTACCCAGCTTTCCTTGTCGAAGTCAGCAGCCAGGAACCAGCATGTTTCGTCTTGCAGCAATGGATATACGCCGGCAACAAAGTCGCTTGAACGGGCATCCCCGCCACGAAGGTGCTTTTCGATGACATCCTCGGAATATGGGATGAACGCCTGATGCGGGCAGTCCCCACATTTCACCTTCGGCTTGCCGCAGATTCCTTTCGCCCACTCATTAGAACAGGCCGGTGAATAGCCGGAGCGTCCATCCTTCTTGTTGTTCCAGCGAACCGGGAAGACGTCGGGACGCCCGGCAAACAGCTGGCGAAACAACTCCACTTTTTCCATCGATGGTGAGCTGTTGGTCACAGGACCGCTGGCGAAGACTGGCTTCTCTGCGAGGACCTGACTATCGGAAATCAGCTGCTGCTCAAACGCTTCCAGCTCGCGTTCAAGCACCATGCGCTCGTCATTCAGTTCAGCTAACCGCCGTCGAATGCGAGCAATGTTCTCCCATGCATCATTCTTTTCCGCCAACTTTGCAGCTTTCGACAAAATGATCGTGGGATCAGCATAGGCCAAAGGCGTCTGCATTTTAAGACGCACTATCGATATCAGCCTCCGGGATTATGCGGAGCAGAAACCGCCGAAATCGCCGGCAAATCCGGCCTTCAGCGACCAGCACTCTGCATAATCACCGTCTCAGCATAATCAACGCTTCCGGCATAGACGCGGAACTGCGGGCCCTTGTCGAAGGGATTTTCAACCCGCGCGATGCGGGCTTTGACGTTCAAGGCGAGAGTGCGAATAGAGCCGGTGAAGCCGTTCTTTTCGGAAGTGAAGGTGCCGATAGTCGCCATTGTCGTATTCCTTTTCTCGTGTTCGGGCCGCGCCCATCGCGGCCTCGATGGCAGTCGCAAAGACTGGGGACGATCGGACCGCACCCAGCCGGGGTCCCCAGCGCGCCTGCGCGTTGGGGTGGCGATTGGGCCGCAATGCAATGGAGGGCGACAAGTCGCAGATTTTTTAGTGGGAGAGGAGGAGCCCGTGAGGGATCCGGGGTAAGTAATCTTAAGCCTTGTCGTTGCGGGAAGACGATCGAGGCGCAGCCGGTCTCCGGTCAGACATGCCCCATCGAGCCCGCAGATGGGTTGCCGGAAACTCTGTCGTGAAGGGATATGGCAATGGCGCTCACCGCATTTGCCCGTGGGAAGAATGGCAACCTGGATCATGCTCCGCTTGTTCCGTCGTCGGAGCCTGCTTCGGTTGGGGAATGGGTCACCTGCAACCGTGGTCCGACTTGCCTGCCATGCGTGGTGCGATATCGTTGCGCTCGCGAATCGCAGCCTGGAGGATCAATGCGTCAGCAGACCAAGCCGTTCATCATCGAACGCAAACCGTCCCGCAAACCGAAACCCGACGTTCTGAAACCGTCGATCTGGGGAAAGCTGGACACTGACATCGCACAAGGTCTCCAAGATCAGCGTGATACGGAAGAAGCGGCCGCCACCGGCGGTGATGACCGCGCCTGAGCCTTAAGCCGCAGCCTTGAGACCCGCTTCCGGCTGCAAGGAATGCAGGAAACTCACCGCGCGCTGAGCATGCGCCGCCGCCTGGAAGATGGCCCGCTTGTCGTTGGCAAGGATCGACAACCAGGACTGCAGGTAGGACGCATGATCGGGTCGTGGCTCAAGCTCCGGCGCAATGCCGAGATCGGCGCAAAGGAAGCAACTGCCTAGCTCGGCGATGAGCTCTTCACGGGCTCGTTCCGTCCTGTCCTTTGCATAGCGCGACAGGTCACGGCCGACGCGATGTTCCGCCGCCGTCCAGTGAGTTTTATGCCGATATCGGCATAAATTGCATTATGCCGTAAGTCCGATTATGCCGCATGGCCGATTTTCAAGGATGAGACTTCTCCTATCGGCCACGCGACGGTTCGGCATAATCAGAGTGACTCAAGGAATGCGAGCAGTTCGTCGTTGGGTCGATATCGCCCTGGATGAGTTTTCGGGCTGGTGATCTGAGAAAGGGCTTTTTCCTTCAAGCGCATGTCGGCGTGGATATAAATCTGGGTCGTCTCCACGGATTCATGCCCAAGCCAAAGTGCGATCACAGATTGATCGACCCCGTGATGCAGTAGCTCCATCGCCGTGCTGTGGCGCAAGGTATGCGGTGTCACTCGTTTGCTTCCGAGGCTCGGACATGCTCGTGAAGCCTTGAGGCAATGTTTACGCACCAAATGTTCCAACGCATCACGACTAAGCCGTTCTCCCCGGATTGAGGGGAATACGGGACTGTCACTGTCATGTCGTTTCCCAATCTGCGGATTCCGGTCTGAAGCCGGCCGGCATTCCGATTAATTACCGGCCACCGTTCCGATTTGAAGCCGGCCACTATT
>NZ_JARRIR010000046.1:0-3900 GCF_029601685.1 Rhizobium sp. YJ-22
AAACATCCATCCTCGCAGCGTGATCACCATACGTTCTCAAAAGTCGGACAGATTCAACACTTTCGTGTCGTGACGCCAACCTGCAGTTTCGGGGACTTGTGCACGCGGGCAGGACCGGCTGGAGAGAGGGCAGGGTGCTCGTCAGAGACGCGCGGCAACCAGGGAGGCGAGCGGGGCAATAGGATGATCTTTGTCGCTGATCCCCAGCCGATCGCCCAGGTAGTGCCAGAACGACAGGCCGAGCTTCTGGCAGGTCTTCGAAAGGCCCAGCATGCTGTCGCGCGCCTGGCGTCCGTTGCGACTGACGGTGCCCCCGGAAATCTTTCGCTTGATGACAAAGCCCCGCAGATCGCGCTCCGACGCATTGGTGTGGAGCGGGATCTCCGGTCGCTCAAGAACCATGAGCAGCTCCGGCTTGCGGCGCCTGAGGCGAAACAGCAACTTGTCGAGATCGCTATAGCCGGTGCGGATCGAGAAAATCCGGTCGAAGCGAGCCTGCAGGCCCTTGGCCAGAGCCGGGTCAGGCCTTCGTCGATAGGCTTTGAGAGCTTTGTAGAAGTGCCAGATGAGCTCGCGCAGGGTCTCGACGTGCTTCACCTGGCCGGGCGTGGCCGGCATCAGCTTCTGCAGCAGCCGTTCGGCGTGCACCCAACACAGCGCGTGGGTACCAACCCGAAACTGCCCGGCATCGTCGGAGACGATCACCGCGTTTCCAACCAGGCCATGATGGCGGATGGCGCCCCATATGCCGGCCTCTGCGAACGGCCAAAGCGTCTCCGTGTCGAAGATGTCGATGCCATGTTCGGCGAGATGCTGGAGGAAAGGCACGCGATTGGCAAACCGCACCGGTTCATGGGTGTTCAACCGGGCAGCAAGGGCAGGATCGATCTGTCGGTCCTCCAGCAGCGCAAAAGCGGCGTCGTTGAGAACATAGTCCTGATAGTTGCCGCGCAGCAGGGCGAGGAAGTTCAGCCGCGACTTCGACGGCGCCGTGCGAAAGGCTGTGAAATGCTCGCCGCCAATATGCGTTGTATGGAAACTGCGGTTGGCGTGACGGGCACCAGTATCGTCAACCGTCACGTAAGGCGCCGAGACGCGGCCGGCGTGGAGGACGGCTGCATCCTCCGCATGGAAACCATCCAGCCTCTCTGTGAGGAACCGCACCACCTGGCGTTTGGAGATCTCGACGCCGACGTCGTTGAGCAACGTCGTCATTCGCTGCGTGGTGACCTGGCCATGCGCATGCAGCATCAGACAAAACCGCCGCAGATTGGGTCCAAAGCCACCTCTTATCCCCGCAGGCAGCTGTGCTGTGATGGTCTCCCCCTCTGGCGTCACCCAGCACTCCCGCCGGTAACGAACCACCTCGACCTTGAGCACCAGATCCCGGACAAAGCAGTCCTTGTAGCCCTTAAAGCGCGATCCGTCCGGCACACTGGCCGGCAGCACCTCTTCACGCGTCACCCGCTTCGTGTCGTTCTTCGGCCCTCGCGGCCGGAGCGCCGGATTCTTGGCCGAGAGCGGCTTGTCACCCGTTGCCTTTTCCATCCCCGACGGTCTGAAGGGTGGGCGGGGGGCCAAGTTTTTAAGCCGCGCAATCTCGTCACGCAGAAGCTGATTGTCGATCTTCAGCCGGGTGTTCTCGAGCCTGAGCTGATCGTTCTCATCGCGAAGCCTTTGGTTTTCAGCTTCGAGCTTCTCAATTCGGGCGTCTGCCCGATCAGCCCGCTCCACGAGACCGGTCACGAGCTCTCGCAGCGCCTTCAGCGACAGCGTATCGGCATGCTCGGCCATGGGCAGGCGGCGCTTCGTCATCACGGGAGTGAATCATGAATTACCGGAAACAGGAATCCCTCGTGCCACCGGATTTGCTCCAGGTACTGCTGAGGCCGATCTCCGAGGCCGCCGTCGCGCTTGCCCGTCTCGATGAGCGCATCGCCCGTTCTGCCGTCGGTGATGGCTTTCTCGAGCGCTCGCATTTCCTCGACGCGCATGCCTCGCTCTGGGTCGACGGTGAACTCGTTCATCTCGAGGACCTCGTCCTGCATGACGCGCTTCGAGATATCCGCGCACCCACCCACGAACTCACCATCGCCCGCGACATCCTGAAAACCCGCCGACGCATCGCCGCCCATCCACCCGCCTGGGCGCTCTCGGATCTCGGCCTCGCCTCCCTCCGCGGGCAGGCGTGGCCTGCAGCATCATGGCGTGGCGACGGAGAGGGCGTGCCGGAGAAAAGCGTTGAGGTGAGCGGCGCTCAGGCTGGGGTAGAGGAGGCGGAGGATCCGGACAATGATGGTCTGGGTGATGCGTTTGCCGCAATCGATGCGGTGCTCGCCCGATCCGAGGCGGCGATCGAAGAGGCGAAGAAGCCGGGGCGCGCCAAGAGCGCTCCAGAAAAGGATCCCTTCGTCTACGATCTCGACTGGGATGAGGACGAGCGGCTGGCGGATTGGCAGGCTGTGCTGGCGCGGGCCCAGGATCTGCCGCCGGTCCTGCAGGCCATCGTGGCGCTCGATGCCTGGAACGAGATCGCCGTCCTCCAGCACGCCCCCTGGCTTGGTCGTATGCTGGCCGCCGCGATCCTGCGCGAAGGCGGTGTGACCACTGGCACCCATCTCGCCGCGATCAATCTTGGGCTCAAAGCTATTCCCGTCGATGGGCGCCGGCATCGTGATCGCGAGACGCGGTTGCTGGCCATAGCAAGGGCGCTGACGGTTGCCGCCGAGACGGGGCTGAAGGAGCATGACCGGCTGGTGCTGGCGCGGCAGATGATGATGCGCAAACTGGAGGGGCGGCGAACGTCATCCAGGCTGCCGGAGCTTGTTGAGCTCGTCATGGCGCGGCCGCTGATCTCCGCAGGCATGGTGGCGAAGACGCTTAAGGTGACGCCGCAAGGAGCGCGGCGGATCGTGCAGGAACTTGGGTTGAGGGAGATGACGGGGAGGGGGAGGTTTCGGGCCTGGGGGGTAATATAGCCTCGAGTCGTTCTGGGAACGTTTAGGCTATCACACCGTCTTTGATCCGCTTTGGACCTAGTTCTCCATCAACTGAGTGATCGTCTTCCCATGGCATCGGCCATTTCAGGTTGAAATACTTTTCCAGCGAACAAATCGTTCGTGGCCAGCGTGCCTCCTCAAACCAACGTTTAAGAAACATCCCCATGTGGATCACTCCGTCGCTCTCCGCGTTAGGGGAAGGTTCACATGGCTCAATTCTCAATGGAAATCATGCGCCTAACCGTGTGTGGATGCCCCCGGTTTGGCAAGAAGAATTTTCTAACGACTGTCTGCGGACGAGGAATTCTATCGGTCGTGTGTCAGGCCTCATAATGTGGCCTGAAGAAGCCACGGGCCGGGATGCAGTTCGAAGAACAGGTCCACATCGGTTCAGAGAGCTTGGTTGGCTCGAGCCCCGGGACTGGCTTACCCCGTTCTGAACATTGAAGTCCTTTCCGCATCGTTCCGTCAGTCGATCTTCTCACTGGGGCTTATCACCCCAGGCATTTTCCGCATTGCCGCCCAAGGGAGGCAGTGGATCACACCATCCTGTAATTCTGCTCTCTTGTCATCATCGCCCATATGATGCGCACCATCTTGTTGGCGAGTGCGACGGCGGCGACCATTCTCGGTTTCCGGCCAAGAATGTGGCCGAGCCAATTACCTGGAAGCACGCCCTCGCGGATGATCCATCGAATAAGCTGTCTTGGAACGAGGCCGAGCCAGGCGGCAAAGTTTCGACCGCTCTTGAAAGCACGAAGATCGGGTGCGAAGGCAAGGATCGCGCCGGCGGTCACCGGGCCTACGCCAGGAACAGTGCAGAGGGCATCGTAAAGTTAACGGAACTTGGGGCTTGATAGGCGATGAAGAGGCATGACAGACCGTGATCCGCTCTACCGTC
>NZ_JARRIR010000047.1:0-3824 GCF_029601685.1 Rhizobium sp. YJ-22
GGCGTCACGACACGAAAGTGGAGAATCTGTCCGACTTTTAAGAACGTATCCGGAATTCAGGTTGGTTTAACCGTGGATGTCGTTGCTTTTTCGGCCCTGAGAGCTTCGTAGAGGGCGGTTTTCCCGATTTTCACGCGGGCGGCGGCTTCCCGGACGTTCAAACCGGCCGCCAGATGCTGGCGGGCTTTGGCAAGTTTCTCCGGGGTTACGACGACTTGTCGGCCACCGCGTCGGCCGCGTTCCTCTGCGGCTTGCAGACCGGCACGTGTTCGTTCCCGGATCAGATCGCGCTCGAACTGTGCCAGCGCGCCGAACAGGTGGAATACCAGGCGACCGCCGGATGTCGTGGTGTCGATGTTTTCGGTGATGGATCGGAAGCCGACGCCTTTGGCCTCCAGTTCGGTGATGATCTCGATAAGGTGCTTCATCGACCGGCCGAGGCGGTCGAGCTTCCAGACTGTGAGCGTATCGCCGTCGCGAACGTAGCGGATCGCCTCAGCCAATCCGGGCCGGTCAGTCTTCACGCCGGATGCCTTATCCTCGAACAGCCTTTCACAACCTGCTTTGCGCAAAGCGTCGAGTTGCAGGGCGGTGTCCTGCTCGCCGGTGGAGACCCTTGCATAGCCGATAGAGGTCATGAGACGTGGTTTGTCCGTTTTTCCGTTGAATTCGGACATTGTCCGATTTGCCGTTTCATGACAAGGTTTGCGGACAAAACTTGTGGATGCCGCGAAACGTTCGTTTGTCGGACACGCATTTTCCGGTTCGCTGCACTCTCCGCAACGAAACGGGAAGATCAGAGAATGGCGCGAAGAGCACTACTGAGCGAGGCATGGTGGCAACAGGCGACGATCATCCCGGATGACGAAAGGGAGATCGCCAAACATTACACGCTGGATCGATCGGATCTCGACCTGATCATGCGACAGAACAAGACCTCGAATAGGCTGGGCCTCGCCTGTGTTCTGGCCACGCTACGATATCCGGGCCGACCGCTTGCGGATGGCGAGGTCCTGCCGGCTGGCGTCTTACGATTTCTGGCGCGGCAGATCGGCGTCGATCAACATGAGATCGATCGTTATTTCGAGCGCCCGCAGACGCGGCGCGAGCATCTGGCCCTGCTTTTCGACAGAATGAAGATGCGTCCGTTTGTGCCTTCGGACGTGCGGGCACTCACAGGCTGGCTGACACCTGCCGCGCAAACCCTGCGCCAGGCCGATGTATTGGCGGATATGGTGGTGGAAGAACTACGACGCAGGAGAATCCTCTTGCCAGCGCGGCCGGCGCTCGAAGCCATCATTCATGTGGCGATCAGGCGCGGCATTCGTATTGCTCATCGGGCCTTGGCCGGCGGGATCTCAGAAGGCCAAAAGCTCGATCTGGACAAGCTTCTCGATCCGCGTGAGGGGACAAGCGTGACCATCCTTGCCTGGGCGAGAACACCGGCATTGTCGCCAGCCGCCGTCAACCTCGACAGAATTGCCGAGCGCATTCGCTTTCTCCGGTCTCTGAACCTGCCGACGACGTTGATGGATCGCATTCCGGCCAAGGTCTTTGACGAATTTGCTGCAGAGGGGACGCGAATAAGCGCGCAGCATCTGCGCGACCTTAACACCGAACGCCGACATGCTGTCCTGGCTGCGACAGTGCTCCACCTTTCCCGCCATCTCACCGATTGCGCGATCGACATGTTCAAGAAACTCATGGGCATCCTGACGCGGCGAGCCAATAACCAGGCGGCTGCTCGCGTCACCCGATCCGTTCGGGAAGTGCAGAAGCCGTTGAAGGACGTTTCGAAAGTCTGCCATGCGATCATCGAGGCCAGAGAGAAGGGTGAGGACATGGCCAAAGCGCTTGATCGGGTCATCCAATGGCCAGCTTTTACAACCAGTGTCCAGGCGGTCGATACGCTGATCGCGCCGGATGTTATCGACGGTAAAATCGAAATGCTCCAGCGCTATCCGACGATCAGGAAACTGGCGCCACAGTTTCTCTCCACGCTCGTGTTCCGCGGTCACGCCGTGGCGGCGAACCTCTTGCGGGCGCTATCCGTGGTCGCGGGTCTATATCGTACGGGCAAAAGGACCATACCCGACAAGGCACCGATCTCCTTTGCGCCGAAGGGCTGGATGCCTCTCATACTCCAAGATGGAAAGATTGATCGCAGGGCTTATGAGCTTTGCCTGTTCAGCGAATTGAAGCGCCGGCTCGATGCGGGCGATGTCTGGGTGGAAGGAGCCAAACGCTTCCAGTCTTTCGAAAGCTTTCTCATTCCCACGCCGACATTCGAGCTGATGCGTGAGGAAGGACCGCTTCCAATCGCTGTTGATACCGATGTCGAGACGTATCTTCGCCAGCAGCGCCAGCTCCTGAACGATGGACTGGCTGACCTCTCCCGTCTGGCCGCAGCCGGCGAGCTCGACGATGTAGAACTGACCGGGGCGGGGTTTAGCGTCACGCCGCACAAGGCTATGTTTCCGGACATCGCCAAGTCGCTGAAGCTAAAGGTGGAAAGCCGTCTGCCTGCGATCCGCATCACTGACCTTTTGCTTGAGGTTGACGACCGAACGGAATTTTCGAACGCCTTTACCCATCTGCGCAGCGGTCGGACGGCCGACAACAAGCTTGCGCTCCTCACCGCCATCCTGGCGGACGGCATCAATCTCGGTCTCACGAGAATGGCGGACGTTTCCCCCGGCATTACGATGCGCCAACTCGCCTGGGCGCACGATTGGCATATTCGCGAGGAAGGTTACACGGCGGCGCACGCCATTCTCGTCAACGCCCAGAGGCAATTGCCTCTGGCAAGCTTGTGGGGCGATGGAACAACGTCATCCTCCGATGGCCAGTATTTTCCGGCGGGCGGACACGCCAAGGCGATCGGCGACCTCAACGCCCGCTATGGTCCCAACCCCGGCGCCAAGTTCTACCGGTTCACCTCTGACCAGTACGGCGCTTTCTACATCATCGCCATGAATGCCAATGCGAGCGAAGCCATCTATGTCCTCGACGGACTGCTCTATCATGGCAGCGATCTCGCCATCGAAACCCACTATGTCGATACCGGCGGGGTAAGCGATATGAGCTTCGCCCTTTGCCATCTCGTTGGTTTCCAGATTGTGCCCCGGCTGCGCGGTCTCAAGGATCGCAAGCTCTATCTCTTCCCGGGCGACACGCCTCCCGAAAACCTTGCATCGCTCGTTGGCGAGCCCATCAACGTCGAGCGGATCAAGGCAAACTGGAACGACATCCTGCGGCTGGTCACGACGATCCGTTCCGGGCAGGTTCGGCCTTCGACCCTGTTGGCAAAGCTGTCCGCATTCCCACGCCAGAACGGACTGGCGTTGGCGCTACGCGATCTCGGTCGCATCAATCGGTCCATCTTTCTGCCCCAGTGGTGGCAGAACCCCGAAATGCGCAGGAACGCGACGGCCGGCCTCAACAAGAGCGAATCCCAGAACACCTTGGCCCGTGCGCTGTTCTTCAACCGGCTCGGAGAACTGCGAGACAGGACCTTCGAGAGTCAGTTCTACCGGGCGTCCGGGCTGAACCTGCTGATCAATGCCATCGTCTACTGGAACACTCTCTATCTCGAACCGGCCTTCGCCGAACTCAACCGGGAGGGTATCGCCACGCCGCCCGACCTAGTCAAACACATCACCCCGCTCGGGTGGCAACACATCAGTCTCACTGGCGATTACATCTGGACCTCGACGGAAAGCCTCGATCTCAGGCCGCTACGGCGCGAAACATCCATCCTCGCAGCGTGATCACCATACGTTCTCAAAAGTCGGACAGATTCAACACTTTCGTGTCGTGACGCC
>NZ_JARRIR010000048.1:0-3611 GCF_029601685.1 Rhizobium sp. YJ-22
GAGGTGGCTCAACCTGCGAAAAGAAACGAGTTGCTACGTAAGTCCGAGAACATGCTTTCCATGGTCTCTGAGCTCGCCTTTGGGACCGACATATCGGTAGAGAGTGACGCGCTCGATGCCGAGTTCCTTGCAGAGATCGGAAACTGAAGTATCGCGCTGGGCCATGGCGGCTTGCGCGAGACGCACCTGAGCTTTGGTGAGCGCGAATTTTCGTCCGCCCTTGCGACCGCGCGCTCTCGCGGAGGCGAGACCCGCCATGGTGCGCTCTCGGATCAGATCCCGCTCGAACTCGGCCAAGGTGGCGAAGATTCCGAACACCATGCGACCGGACGCAGTCGTGGTGTCGATCTGAGCGCCCTTTCCAGTCAGAACCCGCAGGCCGATCTTGCGGTCTGACAGCTCCTTCACCGTGTTGACCAGATGGGCAAGCGATCGTCCGAGGCGATCGAGCTTCCAGACCACCAGCACATCGCCGTCACGCAATGACTTGAGGCAGGCAGTCAAGCCAGGGCGATCATCACGACCGCCGGAAGCAAGATCATCATAGATATTGTCCCGTTCGACACCTGCGGCGCGCAAGGCGTCGTGCTGCAGGTCGAGAGACTGCGAGCCATCGGCTTTGGAGACGCGGGCATATCCGATCAGCATGTATCACAAACGTTGGTTTGAGGCGGCGCTTCGGCCACGATTGCATTGACCTCTGGAAATGTATCTCAACCAGCTTCATAAACAAAGCGTCTTGAACGCTATCAGATTTTGAAAAAGGAACATGTATGCCGCGTCGCGTCACTCTAACCGATCGGCAGAAAGACGCGCTGTTGCGCTTGCCGACTTCACAGACGGATTTGCTCAAGCACTATACGCTGAGTGATGAAGACCTTGGGCATATCAGGCTGCGTCGGCGCGCTCACAACAGGTTCGGCTTCGCCCTGCAATTGTGTGTCCTGCGCTATCCCGGCCGGGTGCTGGCTCCAGGCGAACTGATCCCTGCAGAGGTCATCGAATTTATCGGAGCGCAGCTTGGCCTGGGTGCCGACGATCTCGTAGACTATGCTGCCCGCGAGGAAACACGGCACGAGCATCTTGCCGAGTTACGGGGGCTCTACGGCTTCCGCACCTTCTCCGGACGTGGTGCGAGCGAGCTGAAGGAATGGTTGTTCCGAGAAGCCGAGATGGCGGTGTCGAACGAGGATATCGCCCGTCGCTTCGTAGCCGAGTGCCGACGCACCCGCACTGTCCTTCCCGCGACATCCACGATCGAGCGGCTTTGTGCCGCGGCTCTCGTCGATGCCGAGCGACGCATCGAGACGAGGATCGCCAGTCGGCTGCCTATGTCGATCCGAGAACAGTTGCTGGCATTGCTCGAGGAGACGGCTGATGATCGGGTGACCCGTTTTGTGTGGCTGCGCCAGTTCGAGCCTGGCTCGAACTCTTCGTCGGCCAACCGGCTGCTCGACCGGCTCGAATATCTGCAACGCATCGATCTCCCCGAGGATCTGCTTGCCGGCGTTCCTGCCCATCGGGTGACTCGTCTGCGCAGGCAGGGTGAACGGTATTATGCCGACGGCATGCGCGATCTCCCGGAGGACAGGCGGCTTGCGATCTTGGCTGTTTGCGTCTCGGAATGGCAGGCGATGTTGGCCGACGCAGTGGTCGAAACCCACGACCGGATCGTCGGCCGTCTCTACCGTGCTTCGGAGCGTATTTGCCATGCAAAGGTCGCAGACGAAGCGGGGGTGGTGCGTGACACCCTGAAATCCTTCGCCGAGATCGGGGGCGCCCTGGTCGATGCACAGGATGATGGCCAGCCGCTGGGCGATGTCATCGCGAGTGGGTCAGGGTGGGACGGCTTAAAAACCCTTGTTGCAATGGCAACCAGGCTGACCGCCACCATGGCCGACGATCCGCTCAATCATGTGCTCGACGGTTATCACCGCTTCCGCCGATACGCTCCACGCATGTTGCGCCTGCTCGATCTGCGAGCTGCGCCCGTTGCACTGCCGCTTCTGGAAGCGGTGACGGCCCTTCGTACCGGTTTGAACGATGCCGCGATGACCAGCTTCTTGCGGCCCAGCTCGAAATGGCATCGCCACCTTCGGGCCCAGAGGGCTGGCGACGCTCGCCTATGGGAGATCGCGGTGCTGTTCCATCTGCGCGATGCGTTCCGCTCCGGAGATGTCTGGCTTACTAGGTCCCGGCGCTATGGCGATCTGAAACACGCACTCGTTCCGGCACAATCCATCGCGGAAGGCGGTCGTCTCGCTGTGCCATTGCGGCCGGAGGAATGGCTGGCAGACCGGCAAGCTCGCCTCGACATGCGGTTGCGCGAGCTTGGCCGTGCCGCTCGCGCAGGCACGATCCCGGGCGGGTCGATTGAAAACGGCGTTCTGCATATCGAGAAACTCGAAGCCGCCGCGCCGACAGGCGCCGAAGATCTGGTGCTCGATCTCTACAAGCAGATCCCGCCCACGCGCATCACCGATCTCCTGCTGGAGGTGGATGCGGCGACCGGCTTCACCGAAGCGTTCACCCATCTGCGCACAGGAGCACCCTGCGCTGACCGGATCGGGCTAATGAACGTTATCTTGGCGGAAGGGATCAACCTCGGCTTGCGCAAAATGGCGGATGCGACAAACACCCACACCTTCTGGGAATTGATCCGCATTGGACGGTGGCATGTCGAGGGCGAAGCCTATGACCGGGCGCTGGCCATGGTGGTCGAGGCACAGGCAGCGTTACCCATGGCCCGGTTCTGGGGCATGGGCACGTCGGCTTCGAGCGACGGACAGTTCTTCGTCGCTACAGAGCAAGGTGAGGCCATGAACCTGGTCAACGCGAAATATGGCAATACCCCGGGCCTGAAAGCCTATAGCCACGTCTCCGACCAATATGCGCCGTTCGCAACCCAGGTGATTCCTGCAACGGCAAGCGAAGCGCCTTACATCCTCGATGGCCTGCTGATGAACGATGCTGGACGCCATATCCGCGAGCAGTTCACCGACACGGGCGGCTTCACCGATCACGTCTTTGCCGCATGTGCCATTCTCGGCTACCGGTTCGCTCCGCGCATCCGCGACCTGCCATCCAAACGGCTCTACGCGTTCAATCCGTCGGCCGCCCCGGCGCACCTGCGAGCGTTGATCGGCGGAAAGGTCAACCAAGCCATGATCGAGCGCAATTGGCCCGACATCCTGCGCATCGCCGCCACCATTGCTGCCGGGACCGTCGCGCCAAGCCAGATTCTGCGGAAACTCGCCTCCTATCCGCGGCAGAACGAGCTCGCGACAGCCCTGCGGGAAGTCGGTCGCGTCGAGCGCACCCTGTTCATGATCGACTGGATTCTGGATGCCGAACTCCAACGGCGTGCCCAGATCGGGCTCAACAAAGGCGAAGCTCATCATGCGCTGAAGCGGGCAATCAGCTTCCACCGCCGCGGTGAAATCCGCGACCGTTCCGCCGAAGGCCAGCATTACCGCATCGCCGGCATGAATCTGCTCGCCGCCATCATCATCTTCTGGAACACCATGAAGCTCGGCGAGGTCGTTGCAAACCAGAAACGCGATGGAAAGCTGCTATCGCCCGATCTCTTGGCCCATGTTTCGCCGCTCGGA
>NZ_JARRIR010000049.1:0-3388 GCF_029601685.1 Rhizobium sp. YJ-22
AGCCGACAGCATGCCAAACTTCGCCTTGCTGGCTCTCCTGGAGTTAGGAACGGGTAGGTCACTCGCCTAGCGCTGGAATGGATTTGAAACCTCCGATTTGTTCGACGTGTCGGACTTGACCGGCACCAACGATCAAATCGAGGAAAATTGCGTGACAAAGCGAAAGTACAGACATCGCCGCAGCGTCGATGTTCGGATCAATTGGCTGCAACCACATGTCGGCGGCTTCAAGCACTGGCTTGTCCAGCGGAATTACTCGGCCGCGACGGTAACGGAGGTGGTGCGCCTTCTGGCATTGTGGGGCGATTGGGTACGCGCCGCCGGCCACGACGTCGATACACTTACAGTGGGCTTGAGCGCTTCTGCATCGGTGTTCCACGGCAACAGAACTGCCCGTGCACCACAGGGTGCTGCCAAGCTGTTCGTCGAATATCTTCGCGAGTTGGACATCCTGCCGCCGGAACAACGCCCCTCATTGGACGAAACCTGGCCCGAATTGGTTGCTTTCCGTCGGTGGATGCAAGAACAACGCGGTGTCAAAGATACCACTCTCGATACTTATCAAACCGTCCTCGTGAAATTTATGACGTCCCTGGGTGCTGATCCAGCTGCTTACACAGCTTCTGCAATCCGCATGTTCGTTCTTGAGTCCGCCAAGCCGCACGGACGCCATTGGGCACAGAGCATTACCGTTGCTACGCGCGCCTACCTCAAATATCTCGTCGCAATGGGAAAATGCCCCGCTGGTCGGGAGCACGCGGTTTCGAACTTCGCAAGTTGGCAATTGGCGACGACGCCGCGCTTTCTTGCGCAAAGTGACATCGACCGCCTCCTTGCCACATGTGACGGCGAAAGCCGGTTACGCGATCGCGCCGTCATGCTCTTGCTGGCTCGACTGGGCCTCAGGGCAAGCGAAGTCAGCACTCTCAGCTTCGATGACATTGACTGGAGGAATGGCCGAATAGCACTTATCGGTAAGGTCCGGCGTGAGGAATGGCTGCCGCTGCCCCAGGAGGTTGGCGACGCCATATTTGCCTACATTGAGCGGGCAAGGCCGCGCATTGCGACGACGCGAGTGTTCCTGACGGATATCGCACCAATCAGACCACTGAGCCGCATCGCCGTGAAGTGCATTGTGCGTCGCGCGCTCGACAGAGCAGGAATTGAAAGCATCCATCGCGGTGCGCATGTGTTGCGTCACTCGGCAGCGACGGCGATGCTGCGTAGCGGAGCAAGCCTTGCCGGCGTCGGGGCGGTGTTGCGTCACCGTTCTCCATCAACGACGGCGCTGTATGCCAAGGTCGACATCGGCCTGCTGTCGGAAATCGCGCAGCCCTGGGGCGGGAGGTTGCCATGCTGAGCGCTGACGTCAATCGCTATCTTAGTCTACGCCGAGCCCTCGGTTACAAGCTGATCAAGGCCGAACGGCATCTTCTGGCGTTCTCGCGCTTTGCATCCGAGCGGGGCGAGAGCCACATTCTGGCTGCAACGGTTCTCACATGGTTGCCGACGGCTGCTAAAACGCCGAACTCCATGGCGCATCGCCTGACGAACCTGATCGGGTTTGCCCGCTTTCTTCATGCGGAAGATCCTCGTCACGAGATCCCGCCCGCGGATATCAAGCGGACCACTAATCGACCGGTGCCCTACATCTACACAAAGGGCGAGATCGCCCGGATCCTCGATGCTGCCGGCAATCTCAGGCTCCAAAAGCCCAATCCGCTGCGTCGCGAACTCTATGTCATGCTCTTCGGTCTGATCGCGGCCACTGGACTTCGCATCTCCGAAGCTCTTGCACTCAGGCTCGATGACATCCTGCCCGATGGCGTTTTGCACATTCGGGAAACAAAGTTCCGCAAGAGCCGCCTGGTGCCGCTGCACGCCACCGTCATCGAAGCGCTCCAGGGCTATCTTGATATCCGGCGCCAATGCGCGGGCGAGAGCGATTGGCTCTTCCCATCCGTCCAGCACCGACAGCTCTACCCGACGACCGTCAATTGTACGTTCCGCTCCCTGCTGCGACGAGCGGGTATTGCGCCGGAGCGAGGTCAACAGCCACGCATCCATGACCTTCGTCATACGTTCGCAACCCGGGTGCTGGAACAATGCGGCGCCGATCGCAGCGCAGTTGCCAGGCACTTCGTCGCCCTGTCGACGTACCTGGGTCATGTCAGTATCCACAATACATACTGGTATCTTCAGGCGACGCCGGAGATGATGGCCGACATCGCCGCGGCGGCAGAAGCTTTGGTCGGGGAGAATGCCGCATGACGGAGCTCGCCCCTCTCATCACCGGCTTCCTGCGAGACTACATGCCTCGACAGCGAGGTTACAGCCCACAAAGCTGCGAGACATACGCGTTCAGCTTCAAGCTGCTATTCAACTTCGCAGCAAAACGGCTCGGCACACGGCCGTCTTTGCTCAGGATTGAAGACCTCGATGCACCGATGATCGTGGCTTTCCTCGCGCACATTGAACAGGATCGCGGCAACAGCGCGTCGACGCGCAATGTGCGGCTCGCTGCCATCAAGGCGTTCATGCGTTACCTCGAGCACAAGGTGCCGTCCGCACTGGAGCAGATCGGGCGGGTCCATGCGATCCCGACCAAACGCCATGATCAGAAGCTCATTCGCCATCTGACAATGGAAGAGGTCCGAGCGATTCTCAACGGACCCGACCTTACGACGAGATCTGGCATCCGTGATCGGGCGATGATGCATCTCTGCTTCGCCGGAGGCTTGCGAGTGTCAGAATTGATCGGAGTTTTGACGGCAAATCTGTCGCTGCGCCACGGCGCGAGCGTGACAGTTCTGGGAAAGGGCCGCAAGGAACGCTGCCTGCCACTCTGGAAAGACACTGCGCGCGACATTCGCGCCTGGTTAACTGTCCGGGGCGAGGTCCGTGTGCCGGAGCTCTTCGTCAATGCGCAGGGCGACCCGATGACCCGTGCCGGCTTTGAGTATGTCCTCGACAAGTATGTCGCCATAGCAGCCGAGAGCTGCGCATCGCTTCGCGACCGTCGCGTCTCACCTCACCAGCTTCGGCACGGTTGCGCAGTCGTCATGCTGCAGGCGACCCGCGACATCCGCAAGGTCGCCCTCTGGCTCGGCCACGCCGATATCCGCACGACGGAGATTTACCTCCGCATGGACCCGTCCGAGAAGTTGGAAGCTGTCGAGGCGGTTGTTCCGCCGGAACTAAGGCGGGGCCGGTTCAAGGCTCCAGATGCACTGATCGCATCGTTGCTTTCGGATTTGGAAGTACCGGCGTGTTCAAAACGGGTGCGCCCCAGAGCGGAATTCCCCACCGACACGGTCTGATCCGCTTCATCTGATATCGCGCTCGGCATGGTGGCAATACCCTGTCGGGCGCAGCTCGTCTTATGCAC